>NZ_JBLVPZ010000002.1:0-310336 GCF_048286555.1 Flavobacterium cryophilum
TCCCATCCCGAACAGAGTAGTTAAGCCCGCCTGCGCAGATGGTACTGCAGTTATGTGGGAGAGTATGTCGTCGCCTTTCTTTTGAAAAACCCCGTTTCTTACGAAATGGGGTTTTTTGTGTTTAATAAGTATGAGATAAATTGCTTTTTATATCTATACTGCTGCATTTTAAGGATCAATGGATCAATCCCAAAACCTGTGGAGCGATAAAAATTAAGCATAAATATTAGTTAGTCTAAAAAAGGAAGAATTCTATATTTCTAACTCCTCTGAATTGAGCTCTAAATGCCTTTATTTTAGCATTGAAAGATTCTGCCGAAGCATTTGTGCTTCTGTTATCAAAATAGTTCAAAATAGTTTGATAGTGATTCACTATAGATCGAGAGATTGTATTAAAGGATTTGAACCCGGATTGGTTTACTTTTTCGTGCCATTTGGATAATTTTGCAAATCCGATTATTTTATCTGTTGTCTTTTCAAAGATGTTGCGCAAGTCTTGCGTTAGATTGTATGCTTTTTGAATTTCAGGATACAATTCAAATAATAATGCCGCACGTTCTATTTGGTTTGCCGACCATTTTGATTTGTTTTTGTACAAGAAATAGCGACTTCTGGCCAGTAATTGTTTAAGAGTATCTCCATTAGCCAAGACTTCAGACTCGAACCTTTTCTTGTTTTTCTTGGCCTTTTCTATTCCCTCATTTTCCTGGTCTATGGCTTGCCATCTGTATTTGATCCTTATTTCTTGTAAAGCTTCTGTAGCCAGTTTTTGAACATGGAAGCGGTCGGTTACCCTTGTTGCATTTGGAAAACATTTCTTAGCAATTAATCCCATATTAGCTGCCATATCCAGCGTAATCTCTGTGACTTGATTGCGTGCTTTGAGAGGAATTTTTTCAATAATAGAAATTACAGTGTCGGCTTTAGTTATAGCAATCATGGCAACTATAGTTCCTTTCTTTCCTTTTGCTGCTTTATTGGTCAAAATAGTATAGAGTTCACCATTGGAGAGTGAAGTTCCGTCTATCGATAAACGTTTGCCTAAATTTTCTGGAAAAATAAGCCATTGTTTGCGTGTGATAGTTGATTCCAAGTTTTGAAATCACTTAAGAAGTCTTTGTATTGATGTTGCAGTTTTTTACCCGTAACTCCGTAAAAAGAAGCAATAGCATTACAGTCATTAGGTCTGGAATCTATTGATCCCTTTTAAAAAAGACGCAAACTCTTGTGTTACCCGAGTTCCGTCTGCTACTAAATTCCAATCTCTGAAAACGACTTGCCCAGTATTTTCATTAAGCCATCTTCTGCGAGTGATATGAAGGTATACTTGGTGTCCACGAATTGGGAAATCCTGAACGGTTATCTCGTCAAAGAATCCTTTGGAACTTAATTTATATTGTCGGTATTCTTTAGGGATTGAATTGATCTCCTTTAAGTAAAGATGAAGTATTTCTTCTCCTTTTTGATAAGAAGTAAGTTCAAAGTATTCAACAATAATTTCTGGTAATAATAATTTGATAAGTTCGCTATAAGAATCTTGCATTTGTATCTGATTTGGAAATACAAATATCCTTATTTTAACATTTCCCCACAACTTTTAGGACTGATCCCATGAAACTATCATTTATTTATAATTTTAAATTGCAAAGATATTTTTCAATTACAGTTATCTAGCAATTCCTCAAAATGATCATCCATAAAAACTTCTTAAATAATTAAATTCAGAATATTTGAATTTACGTGGAATTAATTTATTCAGATCACGTACCCACTCTTTGTAAATTATTAAAATAATTCGTAAGATAATTACTTAAATTTTCCAAATAATTACCAAAAAAAGTGCAAGTTAAAATTTGGCTAGACCGATCTATTATAGAAGATCTATTTTTTAAAAGAACAAGTACCATATAAGTACGACAGTGACCGGTTTGTGCATTATATTGCAATTCAAATTAATACAAACTTCGGACATACAGAAGAGGTTTTATGAAAAGACTGGAAACAACCTATATATTAGCGGAAAGAATTTTTGTAAGTGCAGCCTTTTGAAATAGATTGTCAAAGGTTTGTTTCACTAAATGGCTCTCAAAAGACGTTAATATTTTTTTTCAAACATTAAGAATAGCTTTTTATTTGTTTTGGTACTTTAATTAGAAATTGAAGTTTCTATTAAGTCTATTTTGCGTGAAGGATGGTAGAGAAAATCCTTTTATGAAGTGAAGCGCAATAAAAGATTGTAGCGTACAGCCTGACCTTGTTCCGGTACTAAGTAAAGTTATTTATAAAATAGTGGTGGAACAAGGATACGCCCAAAAAAAACAAATGGCATAAAAAAACCGATTTGTATTCACAAAGCGGTTCGTATTGTAAAGGTGATTTTATTTATACAAATAAGCCTTCGATGCTTAAATAGTGTTCGCCGGTGTCGTAACAAAAAGTCAGGACTTTCGCGTTTTCGGGAATTTCGAGAAGTTTTTTGGCCACTGCTGCCAGTGATGCTCCAGAAGATATTCCTATGAACATGCCTTCTTCTTTTGCGGCTCTTTGGGTATAGGTAAATGCTTCATCTTTGCTCACTTGGATGGTTCCGTCCAGTAAATTCGTATGCAAGTTGGAGGGGATAAATCCTGCTCCAATGCCTTGAATAGGGTGGGGACCCGGTGCGCCCCCGCTGATAACTGGCGAAGCTTCGGGTTCTACAGCGTATACTTTTAGGTTGGGGAAGTGTTGTTTCAATATTTCGGCACAACCCGTGATGTGTCCGCCGGTTCCTACGCCGGTAATCAAGTAATCCAGTCCGTCAGGGAATGCTTTAATGATTTCCTGGGCGGTCGTTGTTTTATGAATTTCAATATTGGCAGGATTATCAAACTGAAGCGGTGACCAAGAATTTGGTAGTTCTTTTACTAACTCCTGTGCTTTTTCCAGTGCGCCTTTCATCCCTTTTTCTCGGGGGGTCAATACAAATTCGGCACCATAAAGGCTCATGAGTCGGCGTCTTTCTATAGACATGGAATCAGGCATTACCAGCACTAATTTATAGCCTTTTACGGCAGCAACCATTGCGAGTCCAATTCCTGTATTTCCGGAAGTGGCTTCAATAATAGTGCCTCCTGCTGTTAATAATCCTCTTGATTCGGCATCTTCAATCATCGCAAGAGCGATTCGATCCTTGATGCTGGCTCCTGGATTAGCACGTTCCAGTTTGATCCAGACATTATGACTGGGACCAAACAAACGATTGATTTTCACATGTGGCGTGTTGCCTATTGTTTCGAGTATGTTGTTGTATTTCACAGTGATTATATGGAGAAAAAATTAATGTCTTTTATTTCCTGCTGGTTCAAAACAGTGTTTTTATTGGATTGCATGACAAATGAATACGGATTCACACTCTTTGTAATAAACGTATTTCCACCCACAATACTATGATTTCCTATGATGGTGCTTCCGCCTAAAATAGTGGCATTGGCATAAATAATTACATGGTCTTCTACGGTCGGATGGCGTTTTTTTTCCTGCATGTTTTTCTCGACTTGCAACGCTCCCAAAGTTACTCCCTGATAAATACTTACATGTTTTCCTATTATTGTGGTCTCGCCAATGACAATTCCGGTGCCATGATCGATCATAAATGGAACGTCGATGGTGGCATTTGGGTGAATGTCGATTCCGGTTTTGCTATGGGCATATTCGGTAAGAATTCGCGGAAGCATACACGAGGTTCGGGAAGCAATTGCATTTGCAATACGATAGACTTCAATAGCAAAAAAACCGGGATAGGAATTGATGATTTCCTGAATACAATCAGCAGCAGGATCTGTATCTAATATGGCTTGCGCATCTTTTTGCATCGACTGGTACAATTCCGGAAGCGCGGTATAAAAAGATTCGGTGTCATCCAGAATTTCATTGGCAGTTTTGTCTTTTACAATCTCCGAAAGAATGGCAATAAAGTTGGCTTTATTTTGGTCCAAAAGCAATTCGATTTGAATGGTTTCCATTGCTTTCTCCGGAAATAATATTTTGAACAGATCATCAATCCAATTGATAATCTTGGAAGAGTCGATGGCTCTTACCCAATTTTTATTTTGGTTTTCGTGTAGTGTATTTGAAAAACGGTTGGTTTCAGTATTCATTTAGGGTACAATATAATCGCAATGGAGTTAGTGAAATGGCTCGAAATACAAATATAGAGCAGAATTGAATAGGTTCATAACCCTGATTTGTAAATAAATGTTAATATGTTAAATTCCCACAAAATGTAGGCTTTGCGTTGGATTTGGTTACATAAAAAAATCCGATTTGCTTTCACAAATCGGATAAATAAATCTGAAATCAAAAAACGTTACTTTACAATCTGAATTCTATAAGTGTATTACCTCACCATAAGCATCCGCCACAGCTTCCATTACAGCTTCGCTCATTGTTGGGTGTGGGTGAATTGATTTTAATATTTCGTGACCTGTTGTTTCCAGTTTACGTGCCACAACGGCCTCAGCAATCATATCGGTAACGCCGGCACCAATCATGTGACATCCTAACCATTCACCGTATTTAGCATCAAAAATTACTTTTACAAAACCATCCGGTGTTCCGGCAGCTTTTGCTTTCCCTGAAGCTGAGAATGGAAATTTACCAATTTTCAATTCGTATCCTTTTTCTTTTGCTTGTTTTTCAGTCAATCCTACCGATGCAATTTCTGGAGTTGCATACGTGCAACCCGGTACGTTTCCGTAATCAATCGGTTCTACATGTAATCCTGCAATTTTCTCCACACAATTAATTCCTTCGGCAGAAGCTACGTGCGCTAATGCTTGTCCTGGCGTAACATCACCAATGGCGTAATATCCGGGAATGTTGGTTTGATTGTATGCATTTACCAAAATTTTATCTTTGTCAGTAGCGATTCCTACTTCTTCCAATCCTATGTTTTCAATGTTGGTTTTGATTCCCACAGCCGAAAGTAAAATTTCAGCTTCTAGCACTTCTTCTCCTTTTGCTGTTTTTACAAAGGCTTTGACACCTGCTCCAACTGTATCAATTTTCTCAACTGTTGAGTTAGTCATGATTTTGATACCTGCTTTTTTCAACGAACGCTCCATTTGTTTCGAAATGTCTTCGTCTTCAACGGGAACTACATTTGGCATAAATTCTACAATAGTTACTTCGGTTCCCATCGAGTTGTAGAAATGTGCAAACTCAACTCCAATCGCTCCAGAGCCAACAATAATCATCGATTTTGGTTGTGTTGGCAATGTCATTGCTTGTCTATAACCAATTACCTTTACACCATCCTGAGGCAAGTTTGGCAGTTCGCGAGAACGCGCTCCTGTTGCAATGATGATATGATCCGCACTGTATTCAGTAACTTTATTGGCAGCGTCAGTTACATCAACTTTCTTTCCTGGTTTTAGTTTTCCAAAACCTTCAATCACGTCGATTTTATTTTTTTTCATTAAGAATTGAACTCCTTTGCTCATACCGTCAGCGACAGTACGGCTGCGTTGCACAACAGCAGGGAAGTCTTTGTCAAATGATGAAACAGTCAATCCATAATCAGAGGCGTGTTTTAAATAATCAAACACCTGAGCTGATTTTAGCAACGCTTTAGTTGGTATACAACCCCAGTTCAAGCACACTCCGCCTAAGTTTTCTTTTTCTATTACAGCTACTTTAAAGCCTAATTGTGATGCTCTAATAGCTGTAACATAACCACCTGGACCACTTCCTAAAACTATAATATCGTATTTCATTTTCTAAGTATTTATTTTTTTAATTGTAAAATGATCGAAGCAAAAGTGCCTTCCATTTTGTGTGTGTTTCTTGTTTAATCGATTGTGCGAATTTAAGGATTTATTCTGTTTTGAGAAAGTTTCAAACTAATAAAGTGGTAAACTATAAAATTTTCAGAAAAACATCTTTATTTGTTAGCGCTTAGCTCTTTATCCCTTTGCGATTAAGACATTTAATTCGCCACTGAAAATTGGGAATCATACAAGTTCTTGTAATACCCACTTTCTTGATTGATTAATTCCTGGTGCGTACCTTGTTCTACAATAAGCCCTTTGTCCATGACCACAATTTTATCTGCATTCACAATTGTTGCCAAGCGATGTGCAATTACAATGGAAGTTCTGCCTTTAGTAATAGTTTCCGTAGCACGTTGGATTAATTCTTCGGAATAGGTATCGATTGATGATGTGGCTTCGTCGAGAATTAAAATACTTGGATTACTAACATACGCTCTTAAGAAAGCAATTAATTGGCGCTGACCTGATGAGAGCATAACTCCACGTTCCTTTACATCAAAATCATAATTATCTGGTAAAGTCATGATGAATTCATGAACGCCAATTTTTTTGGCTGCTGTCAAAACCTGTTCTCGGCTAATTTCAGGATTATTCAAGGTAATGTTATTGAAAATGGTATCGGCAAAAAGAAAGACGTCCTGCAATACTACTGCAATTTGTTTTCGCAAGGAACTCAATGTGTAATTCTCAATATTATGACTGTCGATGTAAATCGAACCACTGTTAATTTCATAAAAACGATTCAGTAAATTAATAATTGTAGATTTTCCAGCACCTGTAGACCCTACAATAGCAATCGTTTGACCCGCATTAACTTCTAAATCAATTCCTTTTATCACTTCTTCATCAGGAATGTACCCAAAACGAACTTTTTTAAATTGGATATCGCCTTTAAAGATTGGCGCTTCGATAATCCCGGTATCCTGAATTTGATCTTCGGTATCCAAAATGTCAAAAACACGATTTGCCGCAATCATACCCAGTTGCATCTCGTTAAATTTATCGGCAATTTGACGCAACGGATTGAATAACATTCCGATGAACATCGTGTACGAAAATAAATCTCCAAACGTAGTAAAATTATCCCCGTTTAAAATCTTGATACCTCCATATAATACAATAAAACCAAGGGTTAAAGATGAAATAATATCGGCAATAGGGAAAAAGATGGAGTTGTAAAGAATGGTTTTTATCCAAGCTTTTTTGTGTTTGTCGTTGATACTTTTAAATTTTTCATACTCAATATTTTCTCTGTTAAAAAGTTGAACAATCTTCATTCCCGTTACGCGTTCCTGCACAAAGGAATTCATGTTGGCAATTTGGGTACGCACTTCCTCAAAAGCCACTTGCATTTTGCGTTGAAAAATTCGGGTAAAATAAACCAGAATTGGCATTGCGATAATCACAATCCAAGTCAGTTTCCAGTTCATGTAAAACATAAAAGCCAGTACTACCACCATTTTCATCAAGTCACTAATTATCATAAATAATCCCTGGCTGAAAATTCTGGCAATAGATTCAATATCCGAAACCGAACGTGTAACCAATTGTCCTACGGGAACGTGATCAAAATATTTCATTCGGAAACTTAAAATATGACGAAATAATTTTGTTCGAATGTCTTTTACGATGTCTTGCCCGAGCCAGTTGGCCCAATATACAAAGTAAAACTGCGAGAATACTTCGAGTAAAAGTACAATTCCCATTAGGACAACATACAGTAATAATCCCTGTTGGTCTTGAGTTGCGATGTAACCGTCCACGGTTTGTTTCAATAAATAAGGACGTAATGCCGCAAAAATAGACAGTGAAACGGCAAAAATAATCACGCCGTTAAAACGCCATTGATAGGGTTTCGTGAATTTTAAAATTCGTTTAAATAATCGGGTATCAAATGCTTTTGCTTTCATATTTTTTGGAGCTGTTCCTGCTATTCGTTGCAATCTGTCATTGGTTCGTTCCTCTCAATGACAGGATTTTCACTGCTATCAGGGCTATTGCGTAATGTAATCGTATTCTATTTTGGTTAAATACAAACCATGCGCCGGAACCGAAAAACCAGCTTTATCACGGTTTTTACTTTCTATGATGGCCGTAAAATCAGCCAGTGTAATCTTGTGTAAACCTATGTTTACTAATGTGCCCACAATGGCACGAACCATATTTCGTAGAAAACGATTTGCCGAAATGGTGAAAACCAAATTGCCGTTTTCTAATTTCCAATTGGCTTCAAAAATTGTGCAGTCAAAAGTATTTACATCTGTATTGACTTTCGAAAAACATTGAAAATCAGAGTGATTAAACAGTAATTTTGCCGCTTGATTCATCAAATCAAGATCTAGCTTTTGATGGAAATACCAACTTTGCTCTTGCAAAAAAACTGCTTTAAAAGTGTTAATATGGTATTCATAGGTTCTTTTTGTAGCGTCAAAACGACTATGCGCTTCATCATGAACCGGAAGAATGTCATAAACGACAATGTCTTTGGGCAAATAGGAGTTGAGTTTGTGCATTAAACTGGGAACATCAAATGGTGTTTCAAAATCAAAATGAGCATACATCTCTTTGGCATGAACGCCGGTATCTGTTCTTCCGGCTCCCATAAGATTGATGGTTGTATTCAATAGCACCGAAAACGCTTTGTTCATCGTTTCTTGAACAGAAGCAGCATTCGGTTGGTATTGCCAGCCGTGATAATGAGTTCCGTTGTATGCTAATTTGATGAAATATCTCAAGTGAATTTTTTTGAAGCTACAAAGATACTTATTAATTTTTTTGCCACGAAATCACTAAGAGGCAAAGTTTGGTAAGTTTCGATTTGATTTTTTATTTGGAATCCGAATGTTTATTTTTACCCCAAAATCCTAGCCCAGATTACTTCACTAAACTTTTATTTTCATAGGAGTTCAGTGAATGTAAACATTTGCAGTGGAAATCCTTTATTATTTTTTCTTTAAAATAATAAAGATTGAAACGGATAGCTGGAAATTGCTCCAAAAAAAAATACTTTGAAAAAAATACTTCTGCTTTCCGATACGCACAGTCACATTGATGATACGATTTTGAAATATGTTGCACAAGCTGACGAAGTTTGGCATGCGGGTGATATTGGGGATTTAGCGGTAACGGATGCCATAAAAAAGTTGAAACCGTTGCGTTGTGTATATGGTAATATTGATGATGCGAAGGCGCGACTGGAATTCCCATTGCACAACCGTTTTATGTGTGAAGGGGTCGATGTCTGGATTACGCATATTGGTGGTTATCCTGGCAAATACAGTCCCAATATTAAAACAGAGATGAAAACTAACCCGCCAAAATTATTTGTTTGCGGGCATTCGCACATACTGAAAGTCATCTTTGATAAGCAATACAATTTATTGCACTTGAATCCCGGAGCGGCTGGTAAAAGTGGTTTTCATCAAGTACGTACGATGTTGCGTTTTGTGATTGAGGGCGAAAAAATCAAGGATATGGAAATTATTGAGATGGAAAAACGGGTGTAATTAATTTTTTTTGATAGGTAATAGGCACCTCAGTAGCAATAGTTGTTCCGGAATTAAGCTTTGAATTTATTAGAATAGTTCCTTTTAAACTATTTATTCGGGCTTTAATTTGGTTGATTCCAAAACCTTCCAGAATATAGAATTTTTCGGTATCAAACCCTTTACCGTTATCTTCGACTGTGATTTGGAGTGATTTGTTGTTTTCTTGAATGGTTAGATTAGCCAGGGTGGCGCAGCTATGTTTTGTGATATTGTTTAGTAGTTCCATTATGATAAAATACATTTTCATTTCAAAATCTTCGTTGTACCGTGTTCTTGTAGGTACCACAACAGAATAGTTAAATTGAATCACTGAGTTTGAGTTTTTATCGCATAAATCTTGTAATGCGTAAAATAAACCAAATCGGGCTAATAGCGTTGGCATTAATTCATGGGATAAATCCCTTATTTGATCGTGTGCTTCCTCTAATATTGCTTTAGTTTTTAAGATTTCTGCTGCATTAGTTTGGTTTTGAGAGGTAAATGCATTGAGGTGCAATCCTGCCGAGGATAGCAATGCACTAATGTTATCATGTAAAAATGAAGCGATTTTTTTTCGTTCTAATTCTTGTCCGTTGATAGATGCGTTGATTGTATTTTGTTGCAGTTGGCTTTGTATGTCTTTAAATTTATTTTTTTGTTTTAGTTTTGAGTTTTGTGAGAAAATGTAAAAAAGGAAAAAGAAAAACAACAAAACAATAATTATGGCAATCACAATTTTTTTGTTTTTGGATTGCTCTTGTAGAAGTACATATTCTTTGGTTTTGTACTCGTTTCCTATCTTATCAATTTCTCTTTTGTATTCGTCAATCTCGAGATTTATTCCGGCAACATTTGCTTTGTTGAGCTTTTCCTCATTGTTTAACTGAATCGTTAGAGCATTGTAAAGCGCAAGATTTTTATAAGCATTTTCATAATCTCCATTTTTTAATAAAAATTTAGAATATTCATGATGTGAATAGGATAAATCTGATTTTTCCATTCCTTTATTACCTAGTTTGATGGCATTTTGAAAAAAAAACGACGCTTTTTGTGTGTCATTTTTATGACTATAATACATTCCATTTAGCATATTCAAGGCAACGATGGTCGATTCGTCGCCAAACTTTTCGTGGTATTTGTTGATGTATTTTAAATAGGGAAACCCTTCTTCATAGCGACCAATGTCGAAATAGGCCCAAGTTATATTGAGTTTAGTAAAAACTATTTGAGCAGAATCATTAATTTTTGTGCTGTATTGCAGCGATTTTTTGTAGTAATAAATTCCTTTTTCATATTGTTTTTTGTTAAAGCAATAAATGTTCCCCAAATTATTACTTATCCAATTTTTCAAAACATCATTATTGGTTTTATTTGCGTAGGATAGTCCTTTATTGTAATAAAAAAAGGCTTTGTCGTATTCAGATAATTGGTCAAAATTTGCAGCAATTAAGTTATACGTTGCCGCAATCAGATTGTCATCTTTCAAAGCAATCGCATGGGTCAGGGCATGTCTTGATTTTATTAATGATTTTTCAAAATCACCGACTTTCATTAGCTCACTGGCTTCTTTTGTGAGTTGGGTAATTTCTTTCTTTAGGGGTAATTTTTTTTGAGCTGAGACAGTAATTCCACAGAAGCTAAGTAGCAAAATCAATACTATAACAAGTTGTTCGTACCGCATAGATAATTTAATTTTTTCTGTTTATTGCTGTTTTTGGTTAAAAACAAATCGTAGTTCGGATTGACAACTTAAGATTTAATTAATTTGTTTTTAATGGCGTATTTTACCAGACTGATAGAGTTTTTTGCATCCAGTTTTTTCATTATATTTTTACGGTGGGTTTCGACCGTATTCATACTGATGAACAATTGTTCACTAATTTCTTTTCCGCTATATTCAAGAGATATTAATGTGATGATTTCTAATTCTCGATCGGTTAAAATAGAATGAATTGCAGGCTCATTTTTGATTAATTTCAGATTGTCTTTTGTGACTGTATGAAATATTTTTTCTCGTACCGATTTACAAAAATATTCTTCGCCTCTAAACACCGCCTGAATTGCTTCAACGATATTTTCGCCGGCACATTTTTTTGTCAAATAACCACTGCTGCCCAATTTCATGACTTCCTTTATTAATCTTAAATCATCGTAACTGGATAAAACAATGATTTTACAAGGAAATCCTTTTTCGGCAAATTCCTTAATAACTTCGATTCCATCTTTTTTGGGCATATTAATATCTAAAATAAGAATATCGGCATGGTTTTCGGTAACTTCATTAAAAATAGTGTCTCCACTGAGCGAGAATCCAACGACTTCAAAATCAGGAAGAGTATGTAGCAAAGTACGAATGCCATCAATAAGTATTTGATGGTCATCAGCAAGATGGATTCTAATTTTTTGTACCATATTTTAATTACTATTTTCAAATTTATAAAAAAAATCGGATAATATCATTTTATAAGATTTTTATTCTTTTTTTTATCTCAAATAAAAACATTAGACACAAAAAAACCCGAATTGTTACATTCGGGTTCTCTTCGCACTAATAAACTAAAGTTTATAGGTTTACCTCAATCTGTCCACAGATTTTACAAGATCTTCATCCTTTTTGATCGCTTTATTGGCCAAGACCAATAACACGACAGCAATTACAGGTAGAAACATCCCAATACCTTTCTCTGAAACAGCAGGTGTTTCTCCAGATAGATTTAGTGAACGATATACAAACAATCCTAATAAAATCAAATTTAATATGATATTCAATCTGCCAATAACAAATTGATTTTGTCTTTTTTTATAGGAAACAATACTTAATAAAGTCAATGTGGTACTCAATCCGAGCAATATAGTATACACTTGGCTTTGCATGAAATAAAATTCTTTACCATCGTTCATTGTCCATAATGGAATAAAAAAGAGTAAGATGCCCGTCACTACAAAAGCAAGTAGTAAATATATAGTTTGAATTCTTTGTATCATTTGTTAAATATCTTTTGCAAAAATATATTTTCTTTTTAATAAATACTATTGTCTGATTAAATTTTATTCGTATTATTGCATCATAATACCGTAAGCACTTCATACTGCGGTTGATTCAAAATAAAGTTCACTGCCTATCTTTTACATTATTTTCCAAAAATTAATTAAACTCATAGAACATTCATGTTTGATATTTCTGCATTAAAAGAAATGAAGCTTTCTGAGCTTCAAGAAATAGCTAAATCAGCTAAAACCATAAAATTTAACGGTGTAAAAAAAGAGATTTTAATCAATCAAATTTTAGAGCATCAAGGAGCTAATGTTGAGGCAACATTAGATACAATAGTGGAAAGTAATTTTGAAGACGATAAGCCTAAAAGAGCTCGAATTACTCCGGTAATAAAAGTGGCTATTCAAAAATCAGTAAAAAATTCTCTTTTTGAAACGGAAGAAGTAATAACTGAAGCAAATGCTCCCAGTGAAAATATTCTTCCAATTGAGGTTATTTCAGATGATGAACCGGCTTCCAAAACAGAATTTGAAGGCGATGAGAAAAAATCCAGTAAAATTATTAAATTTAATAAATCAGCTTACGAAAAAAAAATTGCTTTAAAAAAGGATAAAGAAGAGTTAAAAGAAGCAAGTGCAGAGAATGAAACAATTGCTGATGATGCAGTTGAAGAAAAAACAGATGTTGCTGTTACTACTGTAAAAAAAATAAATCCAAACCAATTACACAAGCAGAATCCAAATCCCAACCCAAACCAAAACGGAAATGGTAGTGGAAATTCAAATCCAAATTTTAAAAACAAGAAAAATAATTTTGCTGCTTCTGATTTTGAATTTGACGGAATTATAGAAAGCGAAGGTGTTCTTGAAATGATGCCTGATGGATATGGTTTCTTGCGTTCTTCGGATTACAACTATTTGGCCTCACCAGATGATATTTATTTATCGACTTCACAAATTAGATTGTTCGGTCTTAAAACCGGAGATACTGTAAAAGGAGTGGTTCGTCCACCTAAAGAAGGGGAGAAATTTTTCCCATTAGTACGCGTTTTAAAAATAAACGGACACGATCCTCAAGTGGTTCGTGACCGAGTATCATTCGAACATTTAACGCCTGTCTTTCCATCAGAAAAATTCAAATTAGCAGAGAAACAAAGCACTATTTCAACACGAATTATCGATTTGTTTTCGCCAATAGGAAAAGGACAGCGCGGAATGATCGTGGCACAGCCTAAAACTGGTAAAACGATGTTGCTTAAGGAAATTGCCAATGCAATTGCGGCAAATCATCCAGAAGTATATTTGATTGTTTTATTGATAGACGAACGCCCGGAAGAAGTTACAGACATGCAACGTAGTGTACGTGGGGAAGTAATTGCATCCACATTTGACAGAGAACCACAAGAGCATGTTAAAATTGCGAATATCGTTCTTGAAAAAGCGAAACGATTGGTAGAATGTGGTCACGATGTAGTGATTTTATTGGATTCTATTACACGTTTGGCCAGAGCCTATAATACGGTTCAGCCTGCTTCAGGTAAGGTGTTAAGTGGTGGTGTGGATGCGAATGCATTGCAAAAACCAAAACGTTTCTTTGGAGCCGCCCGAAATGTTGAAAATGGAGGTTCATTAAGTATTATTGCTACTGCATTGACTGAAACCGGTTCGAAAATGGACGAAGTTATCTTTGAAGAATTTAAAGGTACTGGTAATATGGAATTGCAATTGGATAGAAAAATTGCTAACAAACGTATTTTCCCAGCTATCGATTTGACTTCTTCTAGTACACGACGTGACGATATGTTATTGGATCAAAAAACCTTGCAAAGAATGTGGATTATGAGAAAATACCTTTCGGATATGAACCCAGTGGAAGCGATGGATTTCATCAACGATCGTTTTAAGAAAACGAAAAATAATGAGGAGTTTTTAATTTCAATGAATGATTAAGAAGAAAACAGAATAGCATAAAGAACTTAGATAAAACACATAAAAAAATTCCTCGATTTGTTCGAGGAATTTTTTATAATCTGTAATCTGAAAATTCTATATTCTATTCGATTTCTTTCTGTACTCTTTTTTCTTTCTGATCTACACTTTCTTTTCTTTCTAACAAAGCCATGTAAAATCCGTCAAAACCAGACTCTGAAGCCAGGATTTTTTGGTCTTTAATAAAATCGAATTGTTTTCCAATGTCAGTTGTCAAGAAACGAGCAATTTGTTCTTGATTTTCTGATGGCAATATAGAACAAGTGGCGTATACTAATTTTCCGCCCGGTTTCACAATTTTAGAATAACTTTCTAAAACTTCCGATTGTACTTTACGAATGTTATCAATAAATTCAGGCTTTAATTTCCATTTCGCGTCTGGATTTCTTTTTAGAACTCCTAAACCGCTGCAAGGTGCATCAATTAAAACACGGTCTGCTTTTTCGTGTAATTTTTTGATTATTTTTGTCGAGTCAATAATTCGGTATTCAATATTGAAAGCACCGTCTCTTTTAGCTCTTATTTTTAATTGTTTCAATTTGCTTTCATACAAATCCATAGCGATTAGCTGTCCTTTGTTTTCCATCAACGACGCGATATGAAGTGTTTTTCCACCTGCACCGGCGCATGTATCAACAACACGCATTCCTGGTTTAACATCAAGAAAAGCGGCTACTAATTGTGAATTAGCATCCTGAACTTCAAAGAAACCTTGTTTAAAAGCATCGGTCAAGAAAACATTGGCTCTTTCTTTGAGTACCAAAGCATCTGGTTGATTTTTCAACGTTTCTGTTTCAATGTTTAAATCCATCAAAATAGCACGTAGCGCTTCTCTGGTAGTTTTAAGTGTATTGACTCTTAGGATCACTTTAGCAGGTTGGTTTTGAGCTGTAATTTCTGTTGCCCAGACTTTTTCACCTAATTCTTTAACTCCCAATTCATCCATCCAGTCTGGAATAGATTCTTTTAAAGCCCTCACTTTGGATAGTTCGTCAAAGCGTCCTTTTATTTTTCGTTCTGGAGTTCCTTCCAGTTGTCTCCAATCTGGAATGGGATAGCCTCTTAAAACGGCCCAAACAGAAAACATTCTCCAAAGGTTATCTCTGTCAAAAGGTTCTTTAACCTCGGCTATTTCTGCGTATAATCTTTTCCAACGTACAATTTCGTAGATGGTTTCGGCGACAAACTTTCGATCAGAACTTCCCCAACGTTTGTCTTTTTTTAAGGATCTGGCTACCACTTTATCAGCATATTCACCTTCGTTAAAAATGGCGTTTAATGCGTCTATTGTGGTGTAAACTAAATTTCTGTGTAATCTCATTTTAAATAATTGAGGTGCAAAGGTACTATTAATTGATTGAATGTTATATTTTTAATAATGAATGTTGTTTTTTAATTTTTTGGTATAAAAAAACATCGTATTAAATACAATGTTTTTATATATTTTTAAAAAACAGGAAGATTACTTTACTCTTGTCAACGCTATTTTTTCAGGAGCATGCAGTACCATTGGAAATTTCTCCACTTTTACCGAACTACTGTCTAAACCAAAAGCTCTTTCTTCGGATAAACTTAGTTTTTTAATAAAGAAATAGGAGTTCATAATTATTTTTTCATGCCAAAGCAAATCACTATCATTTGAAAGGAATTTTTCAGATAATACAAATTTGAAATCACCAATGATGTTATTTTTATTCAAAGATTCGTACCTGCTGGTGATATCTACTTCTCCTTTTTGTACCATATCTTTAATTACTTCTTTAAACATCAGGTTTATTTTTGTAGGCTCTCTAAAACCTAAATTGAAGTCAACACGATACAAGTCATCTTTGACAATTTCGGTTACTTTATATTCGGTTTTATACGGTTCCGTTAATATATTGACGTGTACAAACCAATAAATATCAGCTCTTTTAGGTCTTTTTTGTAAAATCGAATACATTACTTTTTCTTCAATTTCATCTACTCTGCCCGCATTAGTCATATAAACTAAATGTGTTGCATATTTCGGTATTGTTAAATCAGTACTTAATTCAACGAGTACTTTTTTGTAATCTTCAATTTTGACAATTTTGGTGTAGCTCTTGTTGATTTTTTTAGCTAAATACCAAATCGTCATTATACTTATTAAGGTAATCGCGATAAAAAGAGTTACGTAACCACCATCAGCGAACTTAGTAATGTTGGCCGCCAGAAAACTAAATTCAATTATTAAATAAATGGTAATTAGCGGCACTATAAAATATAATTTCACTCGTTTCATTATCAAATAAAAATTCAGTAAAATAGTGGTCATTATCATACATAATATAATTGCGAGACCGTATGCATGTTCCATATTGCTGGATTCTTCAAAGTGCAATACGATTCCAACACATCCAAAAAATAATAACCAGTTAATAGACGGAATATACAATTGCCCTTTTAATTCAGTAGGATATTTTATTTTTACTTTGGGCCAAAAATTCAATCGCATCGCCTCATTTATCAGAGTAAATGAGCCACTAATTAATGCTTGGGAAGCAATTACGGCTGCAAGTGTAGCTATAATGATTCCTATAGGTTGAAACCAGTCTGGCATTATTAAGTAAAATGGATTTCCGTTTTTTCCACCTAAAGTTTGTAATGTTTCCCCTTCGTGATGTATTAAATAAGCGGCTTGGCCAAAATAATTAAGCACTAAAGCAATTTTTACAAAGATCCAGCTGATTCTAATATTTTTTCGTCCGCAATGACCCATGTCGGAATACAATGCTTCAGCACCAGTTGTACAAAGGAATACAAATCCTAAAACAAAAAAACCTTCTGGGTGAATGGTCAATAAATGATAAGCGTAGTACGGATTAATGGCTTTTAATACCTCAGTGTGTTGCGAAATTTGCGTGATTCCAAGAACTGCAAGCATTCCAAACCAAATTAGCATCATGGGTGCGAAAAATTTACCGACTAATTTGGTTCCAAATTGTTGAATGGTAAAAAGTATAAATAAGATCCCTATAACAATTGGTATTGTATTTATATCAGGGTAATAGGTTCTTATTCCTTCAACAGCAGAAGATACTGAGATAGGAGGAGTGATAATTCCATCAGCTAGTAATGCACTTCCCCCAATGATTGCGGGAACTATTAACCACTGGATTTTCGTCTTTTTGACTAACGCGTATAAAGCAAAAATCCCACCTTCACCATGATTATCAGCACTTAGTGTAATAATGACGTATTTTATTGTAGTTTGTAAAGTAAGTGTCCAGAAAACACAAGAGATTCCACCTAAAACAATATCGGCATTAATGACATGATCCCCAAGTATAGCTTTCATTACGTATAAAGGCGAAGTTCCAATATCACCGTAAATTATTCCTAATGAAATTAATAATCCACCTAATGTCCATTTACTGTGAAGGTCTTTCTGCGATGCGTTCATGTATTATTTTTAAAAAACTTGTCAAATTTACACTTTTAAAATAAAATAGCGCTTTTTATCCAATAAAAAAAAACACGGCCCTATTAGCCGTGTTTTTTACGTTTTTTAATGCAGTTTTTTACGATCTTCTGTTGTCATTTCTTGATGAATTGCCTCTTTGAGATTCATTTCTTTGTGGAGCTGATTCTCTTGAAGAATTACCTCTGCTTTGAGATTCTACTCTTTGCGGCGCAGCTTGTCTAGAAGAATTGCCATTGTTTTGTGCTTCTGCTCTTTGTGGAGCAGCTTGTCGAGAAGAGTTGCCTCTGCTTTGAGATTCTGATCTTTGTGGCGCTGCTTGACTACCAGGATTCGTTCTATTTTGCGAATAATCTTTCGTCGCATTTCCTCTTTGTTGCGCTCCCTGACTTGAAGGACTAGTTCTGTTTTGAGAATAATCTCTTGTAGAGTTACCTCTTTGTGGCGCTGCCTGACTAGAAGGATTCGTTCTGTTTTGCGAATAATCTTTCGTCGCATTTCCTCTTTGTTGCGCTCCCTGACTAGAAGGACTAGTTCTGTTTTGAGAATAATCTCTTGTAGAGTTTCCTCTTTGTGGCGTTGCCTGACTTGAAGGACTAGTTCTGTTTTGAGAATAATCTCTTGTAGCGTTTCCTCTTTGTGGCGTTGCCTCACTTGCACGATTAGTTCTGTTTTGAGAGTAATCTCGAGAAGATCCAGACCTTTGCGGTGTTACTTCTCTTGATGAACTAGTTCTGTTTTGAGACCCTGTTCTTCTGTTTGAAGAACCCAATTCATTTCTGGAGCCCCTTGTTTGTTCTAATTCATAGCGGTTGGATACATTAGCATTTCTTCTGGAAAAAGAATAATTTGGATGTTGTCTTTCATAACCGTTTGAACGTCTAGAATTGTGAAGCACGATTGCACGTTCGCTTCTTCGATAATTAACATAATTATAATTGTTATTGATGTTCAAACTAATGTTAATATTATTTCTATATCTGAAAATTGGGAATGGATTCCATGCGTAGTAATACGAAGGATAATAACCCCAATTCCACGCGGAATAATAAGGACTATAATTAGCAGACCAGAATGAAGCATAAATTAGTGGTGTGCTGTAGTAAACGGGTTCGTAAATATAATTTTGACCGTACATGTACACATCTCCTACTACTTGAACGTGAATTTGGTTGTTTCTGTCTTTTTCGACATCAATTGTAGCAACATCCTGATAAACGTCTCGATCGATAACAGATTGAATGATAATTAGGTGAGTCCTATTTTCGACAGTTTCAATAACTCTTAAATAATCCACCTCATTGTCATTATTCAAATCTAAATTTGATATTTGTAATTCAGGATCATTCAGGCGTCGTTCAAAATCCTGTAGATTTCTTGAGTCACCAAAAATAGAAGCAACAGCTCTCAAATCAAGATTGTCACTAATTTCATTATTCATTGCATATACTGATGTTCGATCCTGTGCCTGTATTTGTGTTGCGAAAACAGAGGTCAATAGGCTCAGTAGTAAAAGTTTAGTTTTCATAATTAATTGGATTAGGTTTATTCTTTTTTTGATTATCCAATTACTGTGCCAATAAATTGGATCGTTATTTACTGTTCATATTAATAATTGTAAATTAGCCATAAAATTTATATAAAATGAGAACTTTTTTTTTGATTCTATTCATTTCAAGTGTCGTGTTATCCTGTAAAACAGCTAATTTTGCGGTCAAAAATGATGCTAAGGTTGAATTTCAATCTGTTATAGTAGATACGTTATTTCAGGATAAAATAAGCATTCGGGCTATTTTAATTGATGCACATAAAATTTGGTTTGCTGCTGATAAAGGAAGATTTGGTTTTTTTGATTTGGATAATAATCAAAAATTTGAAAGCAAAATTATCAAAGATTCTTTGGACCTTGAGTTTAGAAGTAACGCGAAAACAAAAAAGCATATTTTTATTCTAAATGTTGGAAATCCAGCGCTACTTTATCAAATTTCAAAAAACGGAAAAGAAACAAAATTAGTATATCAGGAAAATCATGAGAAAGTGTTTTATGATAGCATGCAATTTTGGAATGATAGGGAAGGTATTGCGATGGGAGACCCAATTGCAGATTGTCTGAACATAATTATTACACGAGACGGTGGAAATTCATGGCATAAGGTGCCGGCTAATAAATTACCAAAGGTGATTGTTGGAGAAGCTGCTTTTGCCGCTAGTAACACTAATATTATAATCAAAGGGAATAATACCTGGATTGTCTCCGGTGGAAAAAAATCAAGAGTTTTTTATTCTCCTGATACTGGAAATTCATGGACCGTGTACGATACGCCAATAGTGCAAGGGAAATCAATGACCGGAATTTTTACTGCAGATTTTTATGATGCTCAAACCGGATTTATTGCCGGAGGAGATTATGAAGTGCGAAATCAAAATTTTTCTAATAAAGCGATCACCCTAGATGGTGGAAAAACATGGAGGCTAACAGCAGAAAATCAAGCTTTCGGATACGCTTCTTGTGTTCAATATATCCCTGAGAGTAATGGTAAAGGGTTGGTGACTGTAGGTTTTTCAGGAGTGTATTATTCCTTGGACGGTGGTATTTCATGGAAACAAATATCAACGGATTCCACTCTTAATACGATTAGATTTATAGATAAGCAGACGGCAATTGCAGCGGGACAAAATAAAATGATTCGCATCAGATTTAAATAACGAAAAATACCTTAAGTCCAAATAAATCAAGGCTTAAGGTATTTTTGAATTAATAAAAATAAATAATATTACTTTTTATGACCTTTGTTACGATATTGTTGTAGCAATTTTCTGTTGAAATCTTCTTCCGCTTTTTTAAGTTTAACTATTTTTACAGCAGGTAAAATTGTTTTTACATTTTGCATGAATTTTTTTCGCAATAAAAACAACTCTTCTTCCGTATCTTCTATTTGAGCCAAAAAGGTATTGGCTTCTTTTTCAGTTATTTTATCTAGAGATCCATCACTCATGCGTCTCATGTAGGTTCTCATTTTCTGATGCCTCAGTTCAAATTGTTTGTCATCGAATGTATTGTAGATCGGCCAGAATCTTTCGGATTCATTAGTTGTTAAGTCTAATTCGGTCGTGAAAAAAGCAGCTTTTAAGGCTTTTATTTGCTCTTTTTTCTCTTTCATGCTTTCGCCTTGAGCGTAAAAGTTGAAAGAAACCAATAGCAATAATACCGGTATTAATTTTTTTATATTCATTTTTTATTTATTTAAATATGGCTTTAAATGGAAGCTTTATAATATTGTTTATTCTAAAATAAGATTTTCTAAGTTTGAATTTACTGATAATTGTTCCTCTATCGCTTCATCTTCTAAAACAATACTGGTATGAATGTTATTAATATCTTCGGATTCTAATACACTTATTAAATCATATTGATTAACATTAGATTGATATGTAATATAATTTTCTAACTCCGCAGCATCTATTTCTTTTGTGTTTGTCGAAGAAGAACCAAAAAATGGAATCATTAAAGCAAATACTAAAACAGCTGCAACCATCAGTACTAAACTTTTTCTTTTTTGAAATATAGAAATTACTTTTGGCTCGTTTTTAGGCAATTGCGCCATCATTTTGACTGAAAAATTTTCAAAATAGTGGTCTGGAATTTTAAATCCAGCTTCAATTTTAGGTTTGTTCTCTAATTTAAATGTTTTCATAATATATTTTAGACAGTGTTAAAGCTAAAAGGTTTAATTTGTCGAAACAAAAGCTTCAATTTTTTTTACAGCGAGATGATAAGATGCTTTTAATCCACCAACGGTGGTTCCCAGAATTTCCGAAATTTCTTCATACTTCAATTCTTGAAAATATTTCATTTTAAAAATCAATTGTTGTTTTTCAGGCAATAATGCAATCGCTTTTTGTAATTTTATTTGGATTTCATTTCCGTCAAAAAACACATCGGCTTCCAGATTATCAATCGTTTTGTTTTGTAACGTTTCAGATGAGATACCGCTTGTTTTTGATTTTTGTTTTAAAAACGTCAAGGATTCATTAGTTGCAATACGGTACATCCATGAAAAAAGTTTACTTTCTCCTTTGAAATTTTTCAGATTTTGAAATATTTTTATAAAAGTATTTTGCAATACATCATCCGCATCATCGTGATTCAAAACAATGTTACGAATGTGATTGTATAACGGTCTCTGATAATCCTGTAATAACCGCTGAAACGCTTGATTTTGCGTTTTAGGGTTCAACAAATGATTTATAAATTCCTGTTCTTCTTGCAAAACGATTATTTAAGAGTTAGAATAGAATTTATTAAAAAGGTTTAAACAGTAAAAAAAAACATTAAAATTCAGACTCTTCTTCTTCCTTATTTATTACTGGTGCCGGTGTTTTTACGGCTTCTTCTTTTTTGACAACAGCGCGAGGGATCGCAGCTACAGGAATTACTTTGGGTTTTAATGGATAGTAAATTTCCGTAACCCATTTTGAAGGGTTTTTAATTTCTGTTTTACTGATAATTAAATTCTCTAGGTGAGAGAATGCAGGGTTAATCTCTATTTTATTAGTGTTAATGTATTTTATTGTTTTATCTAAAGCTTCTTTTTTATGCGAATAATCGCCCGTTAAAGTTGTTTTAACGGCGTCGAATGCTTCTAGTTTTCCAGTTAAAATATCACTTCCCGAGCTCGTTAAAATTTGGTTTTTTATGGGTACACAAAAAGATAATTTAGTCAATCCGCTTACGGCATCATAAGTGTGATAAATTATGAATGGTTTTCCATTTAGTTCAATACTATTTTTATCGCAAAAAGCAATTATTTTTGGGAATACGATCTGAGCATTTTTATTGACCTTTGAAATTTCACTGGTAAAGGTTTGTCTCAAATAAAATGTTCCGAGTTTTTGTGCCAATCCATTTACTTTTACAGCAAAAGTATTTATTTCAAAATCAAGAGTTTTGTCTAAGTTTGCTAAACTCTTTTCATACGTTTTTCCTATAATTTTATTTATTCCTCCTTTAAAGGTTGTATAAACTTTCATGGTGAAACTCATTTTCCCAGTTGTTTTCCATGTCACCTTGGTTCCACCAATTGTATCTTTAAAACTCCAAAAAACGGATGATGATGTTCCGTTATAATTCATTTTTTGAGAAATACTGTCATTCTCTTTTACAAAAACAGTTAACATGTCACCGGTTCCATCTTTTCCTTGCCATGAAAAGGTAGCTCCTGGACCAATTGTTTTTTTAGGATACGTAATCTGCATTTCAGGATCTTCAAGAATCCATGAACTAAAATCTTCCCAGTTTCTATAATCATTAATAAAATTATATACTGTAGCTCTTGGAGAATTTATAATTTGACTTCTTTCAACGGTAAAATCTCCTTTTTGTGTTGCCACAAAAATGGATAAAGCCACAAAACTTAGCAATAATAAAAGAAATAAGTATTTTAAAATCCTCATAATATACAGGTTTGTTAATTTTTGTAAAGTTAAAGATTTTATTTACAAGTCATAGAAAGCGCTAAATAAATATAGAGTGTCTTCTAGATAAAGGAGGTGCAGCTGCAAGTTTTGGTTTGAATTTAAGGACGTTTATACGACAATCAACAGCTGTATTTTTAGTTGTTTTCGAATAAAAAACTAAACAAGTACAATTGTTATTCATTAGTATTGAATCATTTGCATTAAATGCAGAACGCATTATGTGGCCAGAATTATTTGTTTATTTTAAAAAAAAACTAACGTTTAAAAAATACTTTTATCAAAAATAAAATTCCAATAAAAATTCCAAATCCTATCAGAATCTTGTAATTTCCTTGATAAAACTGTTTATGAATTCTAATATCTTTTCGATAGGCGTAAAATGCAGCGATAATAAATGCTACAAAAAACAAGCCTGCAAACACTAATTGACCTTGGCTAAACATAGTTTAAATTATTTCTAGCAAATTTAGGTAATAGTTTAGAAATAGTTGCTAATTTGCCTTTTCATTTATTAAAATAAAAAATGCAAAAACAGATAAACTCAGTTAAAGAATTTCATACGGCTTTTAAAATAGGACACAGCGAAATTCCTACAGCTGATCTAGGGGAAAGCAAACACACGCTTCGTTATAACTTAATGAAAGAGGAAAACGAAGAATATCTTGAGGCTGTTCAGAACAATGATTTGATTGAAATTGCTGATGCGTTGGGTGATATGATGTATATACTATGTGGAACTATAATTGAACATGGTCTGCAGCATAAAATAGAAGCAGTTTTTGACGAAATTCAACGCAGTAATATGAGTAAGTTGGGTAAAGACGGCAACCCTATTTACCGTGAAGATGGCAAAGTGATGAAAGGTCCCAATTATTTTAAACCTGATTTCTCTAAAATAATTAGTGAATAGTATCTCCTGTTTTATTTCATACTTGATACACAGATAAGATAAAAAAAAGCGATTTTCATATTGAAAACCGCTTTTTTTAAATCATGAAAGAGAAGAATTAGACTTTAACAGTCCATCCAAAAGTGTCTTCTTCCAGTTTGTTTTGTATATTTTCCAATTTGCTTTTTAGTTGTAAAGCCATTGTGTTTTCAGTTTTTGGCAATTCATAATAAACATCTTGGTAGGAGAAACCAGAAATTGGACTTACAACAGCGGCCGTTCCTGCTCCAAAAATTTCTTTTAAAGTTCCGTTCTTAGCAGCCTCTACAAGCTCATGTACTAAAACCGAACGAATATCTACATTAATTCCTTCACTTTTTGCTAAATCAATAAGCGTTTTTCTAGTCACACCATCCAGAATTCTTTCACTAGTAGGAGCCGTTAATAATGTATCGTTTATTCTAAAAAACACATTCATCGTACCCGCTTCTTCCAGTTTAGTATGGGTTGCATCATCAGTCCAAATTACCTGTTGAAAACCTTCTTTGTTCGCTAAATTTGTTGGGTAAAATTGAGCAGCATAATTTCCAGCAGCTTTTGCAGCACCTATTCCTCCATTTGCAGCGCGACTGAAATGTTCCGCAATTAGTACTTTTACGTCGCCAGAATAATACGAACTGACGGGTGATAAAAGAATCATGAATTTATAGTTATCGGAAGGATTAGCAATTACCCCGGTTCCAGTTGCAATCATAAATGGTCTGATGTACATGGCATTTCCTTTTCCTTTCTTAATCCATGCTTCGTCTAACTGCAACAATTGATTTAGACCGCTCATAAATATCTCTTCAGGAACTTCCGGCATAGCCATTCTTACTGCAGAGGTATTAAAACGCTTGTAGTTTTCATCAGGTCTAAAGAGCCAAACGTCATCATTTTCGTCTTTGTAAGCTTTCATACCTTCAAAAATTGCTTGACCATAATGAAAAACCCTTGTAGACGGGTCTAACAAAAATGGTGCATAAGGCTTAATGACTGGTTTCTGCCATTCCCCATTTGTAAAATCACATTCAAATAAATGATCTGTAAAAACAGAACCAAAGCTTAAGTTGGAAAAATCAACTTCATTTATTTTTGAAGAGGGAGCTTTTATTGTTTCAATTTTGTTAGTTTGAGTAGTACTCATAGTAAAGTATTATTTTTTTGATTTGTTTTAAATGACGAACTGAAGCTTAAAAAAACTTAATTTTTATAAGTTGAAGTTTAATCTTTGCAAAATTAAATAAAAATCAACAAAATACTTGTCAAAAACCTATTAATTATAGGTTTTATCTAAGATTTGTTTGCATTTTAAAAAAAGTAAAAAAATCAGCCCCATTTCTATTAATTATACATTAAATATCGGTTTTTCAGAAGCAAACGTCTTAGATTTTGATTAATTTTGGACAAAAATTAAAGCTTTTAATTTAGTATAACCTCAAAATTCAATTTTGAAAAGAGAAATAATCCAAACACTTGATGGTTCAACTACCATTCAAATAGCAGAATGGGATGAATGTTATCATTCTAAACATGGTGCCATTCAAGAAGCACAGCATGTATTTATAAAAAATGGCCTTTCATTATTTCAAAACAGGAATGTCTCTATTTTGGAAATAGGATTTGGCACAGGTTTAAATGCCTTTATAACGTTGCTGGAGTCAAAAAAAATGCAGCAATCGATTGATTATGTCGGTGTTGAAGCCTATCCAATTTCAGAAGATGAAGTTGGATTAATGAATTATGTCACGGAATTAAACGCAACTCAAGAAAGCGCAATTTTTGATAAAATGCACAAAAGTAATTGGGGAGAAAAAATTCATTTAAGATCGGATTTTTCACTCACAAAAAGGAAGCAATTTTTTGAAGAAATTGATGATATCAATCAATTTGATTTGATTTATTTTGATGCTTTTGGGTATAGAGTGCAACCTGAATTATGGAGTACGGCTATTTTTGAGCAGATGTATAAGGCGCTTAAAAGTACTGGTGTTCTGGTTACTTATGCTGCTAGAGGTGTTGTAAAAAGGAGTATGATTGAAGTGGGCTTTACTGTCGAAAAACTAGCAGGACCACCGGGAAAAAGAGAGATGTTTCGCGCTACAAAGAACTAATTTTTGTCATTTAAGTCGTTTGTTATCAGGGTTTTATTGTGATATCAAAAGAATTAATAATTAAAAAAATAAAACTAAGTTAAATAGTTTTGATGTAAAAAAAAAAGATGTATTTTTACATCACTTTAGAATATGATATATAATTAAAATCAGCGTTTATTATGTCAAAAATCATGTATGATTATACAAAATCAATTTTAGAAAGAGTTAGTTTTGATCCATTGCTCTTTTGCAAGGAATTAGAGAAAGCCATCAAAACATTGTTACCCTACGAAATGGAGCAATTGCGAGAATGGTTATTAAATTTTACAATTGGAAAACCAGAATTAAAACAATGTTTACTAATCGTAAATTCATAAAAAAAAGGAACCGTAAAACGGTTCTTTTTTTTTATTTTTTAGGAAGTGAGCTTATAATTTGAACATTCTGAAATACGATAGCACCTTTTATAACTCCTGCAATCGTATTTCGAAGCGCATCAATTATCTGTATTTTTAATTCGCTTTTAGGGAAGATGAGACTGACTTCTCGGGCAGGTTTAGGTTCCTTAAAATGACGTAGTTTTACTTTGTCAGATTCTTTTAAATCTAAGGTATGTAAATAGGGAAGTAATGTTGTTCCTAAACCTTCATCGGCTAATTTTATAAGGGTTTCGAAACTTCCGCTTTCAATTTGAAAACGACTCATTTCATTTCTACTTACATTTTTGCATAAATTTAAAATTCCGTCGCGAAAACAGTGCCCGTCTTGTAAAAGCAAGATTTCATCTATATTTAGATCTGAAACTTCTATTTCTTCTTTTTGAAAATGATGGTGACTTTCTGGAATGTACGCTACAAAAGGCTCGTAATATAATACAATTTCTTTTATTTTTTCCTCTAACAAAGGTGTCGCGGCAATGGCGGCATCAAGATGGCCATTGTTTAATTTTATTATAATTTCTTCGGTATTTAACTCTTCGATTATGAGTTTTACTTTTGGGTATTTTTTAATAAAATTATTCAAGAACATGGGCAATAAAGTGGGCATAATAGTCGGAATTATTCCCAATCTGAATTCTCCGCCAATAAATCCTTTTTGTTGTTCTACTATATCATGAATCCTGTCAGCTTCATTGACGATGTTTTTTGCTTGGTTTACAATTTTTAAACCAATATCAGTAAGTTGAATTGGTTTTTTGGTTCTGTCAAATATCTGAATACTTAATTCTTCTTCTATTTTTTGAATCTGCATACTCAGTGTAGGTTGAGTTACAAAACATTTTTCGGCTGCTAAAGTAAAATTTTTGTGCTCTGCCACAGCAAGAACATATTTTAATTGAGTGATTGTCATCTTTTATAGTAATATCTAATGCAAATATAAAAACAATCAATTTGACTTATAGTGTAAAGAAGTATTTTCTTGTGTATTTTTGTATAAAATAAAAAAAGATGAAAACAAATATTTTAGGATTACCCGTTAAAGAATCAGAATTGATCGTTAGTGAATTGAATATTTTGTTGTCTAATTTCCAAGTGTATTATCAAAATTTAAGAGGGATTCATTGGAATATTAGAGGGAAACGTTTTTTTGATTTACATGTTAAATTTGAAGAATTGTACACTGATGCCCAAATTAAAATTGATTTAATTGCTGAAAGAGTTTTAACTGTTGGAGGAACGCCACTGCACACTTTTGAGGATTATATAAAAAACAATCAGCTAGCTGTAGGTGAAAATATTTCAAACGATGAAAAAGCAGTACATTTAATTGTTACTTCATTGTCCCATTTGTTAAAAATAGAAAGAGCGATTCTGGACAAATCGGGGGAAATAAATGATGAAGGAACAAATTCGATGATGAGTGATTTTATATCAGAACAAGAAAAGACAATCTGGATGATGCAAGCTTGGTTAGAAGAAAGTTTGTAGTTTAGTAAAAAACGGAATGAAATAAGTTCACGTTTTGTACTTTGATTAATTGTTAATTTTTTTTAATTTTATAAAAATAGTTGTTAATTTAATTAAGTTAATTCTATTTTTGTACAAATGAAAATAATATCTAAAATATTTTTAATTGTATTTATCGCTTTTCTCATCACTCCAACTGTAGTTACGGTGATTGAGAAAAGCGCAGATATTTCTATTTTCTATAGCATTTCCGAAGAAGAACAGCCGCATAAAGAAATTAAAACCTTTTTTTATTTGGAAACTCCTACTGAGGTTGTTATTTCATTAAAATCATCGTCTATTGCTATTCTATCTGAGAATTTATCAAAACACGATAATATTACCTCCTCGATATTTATTCCCCCACCCAACGAAGTTTAATACAATTTTTGATTTTAATTTTTTAAAATCAATTTTCACATCTACATGTGAAGAAATTTTTGTGTTCAATCTTTAGTTTGGTATTATGACAAAAAAAATCAATCTTTTTGCTAGCCTTAAATCCGATTTCGCATCTGGTTTAGTGGTTTTTTTGGTGGCGCTGCCTTTGTGTTTAGGTATTGCAATGGCTTCTGGTGCTCCTTTATTTTCGGGAATTATTTCAGGAATCGTAGGAGGAATTGTTGTGGGCTATTTAAGCACATCAAATATAAGTGTCTCTGGTCCTGCCGCGGGTTTGACTGCAATTGTTCTTACAGCAATTACGGATTTAGGCGCTTATGATATTTTTTTAACTGCAGTTTTCATCGCCGGTTTCATACAATTAATATTTGGATTTGTCAAAGCTGGGAGTATTTCTAATTATTTTCCCACGAATGTCATTGAAGGAATGTTAGCAGGGATTGGAATAATTATTATTCTGAAACAGTTGCCGCACGCGTTTGGTTACGACAATGATTTTGAAGGAGATCAAGCGTTTTCACAAATGGATGGCAGTAATACATTTTCGACGTTGTTTCGTATTTTTGATTATATCCAAATAGGCGCGATAGTTATTACATTGGTTTCTGTTGTTATTTTGATTTCTTGGGAAAAAGTTCCTTTTTTGAAAAAATTAAAATTAGTTCCGTCAGCCTTAATTGCAGTGGCTCTCGGTGTTATTTTAAATGAAATTTTCGTTAGCGCCGGAAGTGCATTAGCTATTGGAAAAGAACATTTGGTATCTTTACCAGTTCCATCATCTTTCGAAGAATTTAAATCTATTATTATAACTCCTAACTTTTCAGGCCTTACGAATCCTAAAGTTTGGGTCGTAGCATTTACAATCGCTATTGTTGCTTCGATTGAGACGCTTTTAAGTATAGAAGCGTCGGATCGAATGGATGTCCAAAAACGCTACACTGACACTGATAAGGAATTAAAAGCGCAAGGAGTAGGTAATATGGTGAGTTCACTTTTAGGCGGCTTACCATTGACATCTGTAATTGTACGTTCCTCTGCCAACAATAATGCAGGAGCCAAATCTAAAATGTCAACCGTTATTCATGGATTTTTGTTATTGACAAGTGTCTTGGCCATTCCCGTGGTTCTGAATAAAATTCCCTTGGCTACTCTTGCCGCTATCTTAATCTTAATTGGATACAAACTGGCTAAACCAGCTACATTCAAACATTTTTGGAAAAAAGGTAAATATCAATTTGTGCCTTTTATTGCCACATTATTAGCAGTTGTATTTTTGGATTTATTAAAAGGAGTCGCTCTGGGTATTCTTATCAGTATTATTTTTGTTTTAAAAGGGAATCTTAAAAGAGCTTATAATTTTAGAAAAGAGGAATATGCAGATGGAGATGTAATTCATATTGATTTGGCTCAGGAAGTTTCTTTCTTGAATAAAGCGGCAATTAAACAAACATTAAATCAAATTCCGGAAAATTCTAAGGTTATAATTGATGCTAAAGATACGGTGTATATTGCGCATGATATTTTGGATTTAATCCATGAATTTAAAACCACCAGAGCTGTCGATACTAATATAAAGGTGAAGCTGCGCGGATTTAAAAAAGCCTATCAGTTGGAAAATACTGAAGGAACTCAAAATCACGTGAGTATAGAGCATTATTATGATGCCGCAAAAAGAGTTATGGTCAATAAGGTAATAGTCGATGAGGTCTCCATCAAAGAATAAAATTATATTAATATAGGATTTAATTTAAAAAAAGGAGTTTCTTTACATTGTACTGATAAGTGACGAAATGATGTATAAATAAAATAATTACACAAAGATTATGAGCGATTTTTATGAAAAAATGTTAGAGAATAACAAAAAATGGGTTGAAAGTTGTTTAGCGAGTGATCCAAATTGTTTTGAAGATCTTGCCAAAGGTCAAACACCGCCATTATTGTGGATCGGTTGTTCAGATAGTAGAGTTCCTGCCAATGAAATTATAGGGGCAAAGTCTGGAGAAGTTTTTGTACATAGAAACATAGCCAATATGGTTGTGCATAGTGATATGAATATGTTGAGCGTGTTGGATTATGCGGTGAATGTATTGAAAGTAAAGCATGTACTGGTATGCGGACATTACGGTTGCGGAGGAATCAAAGCAGCAATGGGGAATGATTCAATTGGTATTATTGACAACTGGATTCGACACATTAAAGATGTATACCGTTTGCACAACAGCTATTTAGATTCTATCAAAGATGAAACAGAACGATTTAATACTTTTGTCGAATTAAATGTAAAAGAACAAGTGTTTGATTTAGCCAAAACATCAATAGTACAGGCTGCGTGGAAAAATGGTCAAGATTTAACCTTGCACGGATGGGTTTACGGACTTAATTCTGGTTTTGTAACAGATTTAAATGTAAACATCAGTTCCGAAAAAGATTTGGACGAAGTATACCAACTGAAATTTTAATATAAAAAAAGCCGCTCATGCGGCTTTTTTATTCGTTATCAAGATTTTCATTAAAGGCAGAAGGCAATAGAGTAGGGATGAATTTAATTAAGATTGGCAACAACAAACTACCACCAGGAAGTAAAAATATAGTCAGCGAAGGAATGGTTTTACAAATTTCCAACAATTGTTTTTTGACTTTTTTCTTTTCTTTTTCGTCTAAATCTCTTCGAGTTGAGTAGGCCAACAATACCATTAATTCTTTGCTTTGCACAATTTCCTTTATCAATCTATTTTTATTGCGACTTATTAGTGTAACGACACTTTGAGTCGTTTGATCGTAAAAATGCTTGACAGGGTTTGAATAATTGAAATACGGTATTTCTTTTTTATGTTTCGTTATAAATGAATTGGTACTATCGATGCTTTGTTTTACAAAATCATCAGAAACCGATACTGTTTCAGCCAATGAATGTAAAAAATAGGCTTCATCATTTTCAATTTTGCCATCACTCCATAAGGCCATTCCAGCAATATCTATCAAATAAAATTTTTCTAATTCACTTGTAAAATAATCCAATTGCAGTGTTTCGAGACTTTGTACAGAAATTCGGGAAAATTTGCTGTACCGAATTGAGGCTTCAAAAAGTTTTATCAATAAATCATCATATTGGGATTTTTTAGATTTAATTTTTAAAGCGAGTGTCACAATATTTACAATGGTCTCTTCAATTTTCTTCAGGTATTTTTCCGGAATTTCACCCTGTTTTAGGTATTGACGAAAGGCCAGTACATCGATAAAAAGTAACGCATTAGTTACCAGATGGGAGAAATTTTTACTGATGATACTCTCATTCGTCTGAACACGCTCATCAATTATTTTTTCCAGTGTCAAGGAGAGAGAATTTTTAGGAAGTATCTTTTTAAACAAACTGAAACCTTGAGGATTCATTTGATTGTAAAAAGAAACCGTTTGTTTAATGAAATTTTCAGAACTCTTTTCGTCACTATCCATGCAAAAAACACTATATAAAGTATTTAAGAGTGCAACTTTTGATATCTCTTCTTTAAACCATCCTTTAGTTTCAATTGCATTGTCAGTATCAAATGTGATGATATGTCCATAGATAAATCCTGTTTCTCTAACTTTTTGATAAAATGTATCTGTAGTTTTAGAAACTGTTTTCTCTGAAGTTTTTTGTTCAATAAAAAATTTATCTATCCAACCTGATGCCGAAGGGTTAATCATTGCTTTAATTTAAAGGTACAAAGCTATACTTTTTTGTGATAGTTTTAACTGGTGTTTTTTAGTTTAACACAGATATTGCGGTTAATTACTACTGTTTTTTTACTTTTAAACAGGATAAATTTAATTGGTACAATTATTACTGAAAAAGACCCAGAATCACGCAATAGTTTCACTGCATTAATTTAAAAATTAAGTGTTGGTAGATTGGTGATTGATACTTGGTATATTGTATCTATAGCAATTAAAGCCCTGAATTACAATGAAAACAGGGCTTTTAAAAGTATTTAAGAATTGTAAAGCGCTTCGGCTGCGTCCCAATTTACAACATTCCAAAAAGAAGCAATATAATCGGCTCTGCGGTTTTGATTTTTTAGATAATAAGCATGTTCCCAAACGTCTAAAGCTAAAACAGGTTTTCCTTTTAATCCTTTACCACGCAAACTCATCAATGGATTATCCTGATTTGCTGTAGAACCGATAACTAATTTACCATCCTGAACTACTAACCAAGCCCAGCCGGAACCAAAACGTTTCATCGAAGCATCACTAAATTGTTTTTTAAATTCATCTAAAGAACCAAAAGTAGTTGTTATTGCGTCCCCTAATTTTCCTTTTGGAGTACCGCCGCCATTTGGCTTCATTAAACTCCAAAATAAGCTGTGATTGTAGTGTCCGCCCCCATTATTACGAATAGCTTCTGGAAATTTTGATATTTTTCCGAAGATACTTTCCAGTGATTTAGAATGGTCAACTAAGTTATTATCCAATGTTTCGATTGCTTTGTTCAAATTTGTCACGTAACCTTGATGGTGTTTGCTGTAATGAATTTCCATTGTCATTTTATCAATATGTGGCTCTAAAGCATCATACGCATAAGGTAATTTTGGAAGGCTATAGTTTCCCTGGAAGTCCATCGTTTCAACATCAGGCAGTTGATTTTCTATTTTTAAAGAGTTTTCAGACGCAAAAGCACTATTGAATACGCTAGAACCAATAAGCGTCCCAGTCGAAAGTATTGCTGTTTGTTTTAAAAAATTTCTTCGTGTATTATTATTTTCCATAAGTTGAAAATTTATCCTAAAAAGGTTATTAAATAAGTTATAAATTTAATCATTAAAAAATAGGGACGGGTTAAGAAAGACTTAAAATTTAGTTCCTGTTTTGTTACCAATAGGTTGTTCAGTTTAAAATTGTATCTGAATTATCTGAAATTCATTTCTTATTTGTATCAAATATCTTTGTAATTTTGAAAATAAAAATAAATGGATTCTCATCGAAAGAGCTCCTTTTATCGTAAATAAATGACAATCAGATTCCTTATCTTTTGAAAGGAAATAAAAATATAAAAATGAAACATAAAGAAATAGCCCTAACGAGCTGGAGTTTACTCAAGCGTACTTATCATGAATTTGACGATGATAATGCCATAAAATTAAGTGCTTCATTATCTTATTATACTATTTTTTCATTGCCTCCACTGTTAATTATTATTCTGTCAATTTTTAGTTTTTTCTTTGGAAGAGAAGCGGTAACAGGACGTTTTTTTGGACAAATTAATGGTATGGTTGGCAATGAAGCAGCAATGCAAATTCAAGAGACAATTAAGAACATAGAACTCTCGGACAGTAATACATTTGCTGCTATTTTCGGAGGAATAATGCTGCTAATAGGTGCTTCTGGTGTGTTTGCTGAAATTCAGAGTTCCATCAATTTTATTTGGGGCTTGAAAGCAAAACCCAACAAAGGAATTATAAAATTTATAAAAAATAGATTAATGTCATTTTCGATGATTGCTTCTGTTGGTTTTTTATTAATGGTGAGTTTAATGGTCAATACAGTAATGGATGTTATAAACACTCGGTTACTGGTTTATTTCCCTGATACGACGGTTTATATATTTTATATTTTCAATTTAATAATCTTGTTTGCAACAACGACAATGCTATTTGCAATTATTTTCAAAACCTTACCAGATGGCGATATTGCTTGGAAAGATGCTTTGATAGGTTCAAGTTTTACTTCTTTTTTCTTTATGTTTGGTAAATTTGCTATTGGATTTTATTTAGGAAGTTCAACTGTTGCAACCGTTTATGGTGCTGCAGGATCAATCATAATTATTTTAATTTGGGTGTATTATTCGGCTATAATCTTATATTTTGGAGCTGAATTTACTAAAGTGTACGCCAATGCTCATGGCAATAAAATCATCCCAAATGCCTATGCCGTAGCAATTAAGGTGGAAGTTGTAGAAGTTAAAAAGAATTAAATATTTTAATTTTACCCAAATAATTTTCTAAGATTAAATTAATACGCCTGATTTGGGCTCAATTGTCGTAATAATTTTTTACAAATAATTTGAAAAATTGATCCAAATGAAAAGTTTTGTCTTTTGTAAAAGCTTTCTTTTTAGCAATTAAAATACAAATAACTCAAGGTTTTGTCGATTTAAAATACAATCCTCTGAAACACGCTTAATTATTGATTAACAATAGTTTAGCTTTTTTTAGCTACCTTTGAACCTCATTATTTTACCTTTTCAAGACGCATTTTAATGGAAAATTTTGATATTGGTTAAAGATTCGTAGGCATTTAAGTGCTTTTAAAATACATATCGTTTACCATTAGCAGAAACTAATTTTGTTTACAATTTTTATAAAGTTGGCATGGACAAAGGTTAATCAAATTTAGCCGATACCGATGGAGGACGACTATATATTAATTTCGAAAATTTTCACTGCAATCACAATTTATTAATTTTTCAATAAAACATGTTAAAAAAAACTACCCATTTACGATTATCAAAAACCTTTTACCTTGCCTTATTTGGCTTGCTACTTGCATTTCCTGTAATGGCTCAGGATAAACCAGAACTCAAACTTGGCGGGGCACTACGTTTTAATTATAATTTGTCTTCATGGAAAGAAGGTCAGAAAAAACGCGGAGGAGATTTTGGGTATGATATGTTTCGGATAAATGCCAAAGGTGCTTACAAGGGAATATTTTTCGATGCCGAATACAGATTATATTCAGAAGATTTTGGTGGCGGATTTTTAAAACAAGGTTGGCTTGGTTACAATTTCAATAAAAGAGATCAAATTCATATCGGTTTAACTCAAGTCCCTTTCGGTATACAACAATACAACTCTCACAATTGGTTTTTTAATCTGACTTACTATGTAGGGCTGGAAGATGATCATGATATGGGTATTAAATACATGCACACAGGAGAAAACTTTGAATATCAACTGGCATTCTTTAAAAATGCCGAAGAACTAAGATTTGGCAGCAACACCGAAACCTCTCCAGACCGATATTCTTATGATATTGCAGGCAGAAACAAAGAAGTAAATCAATTCAACGGAAAGATTATTTATAAATTTGGAAGTGAATCAACAAATAGATTGGGATTCTCCGTGCAATATGGAGGTCTATATAATCTTGACACTGAGGAAATGGGCGAACGAGGTGCATTTGCTGCTCATTACGAAATAACAAAAGGGAAATGGAACGCAAAAGCTCAAGTCCTTACTGCTTTCCATGATCCAGAGAATGTTGAAGGAGAATCTACAGCCGTAATTACAATGGCCGCTTATGGAGCTCCGTATGAAATTGCATCAGATTTTAACATATACTCCCTGGGGGTTTCTAGAAATGTTCCTGTCGAATGGGGGCCAGTTACGAATATGCAGTTTTATAATGATTTTGCTTTTATGCAGAAAAAAACGACCGGATTTACGGATTCTTACATGAATGTAACCGGCGCACTAATCACTGCAGGAAGTGTATATACTTATATTGATTATGCAGTGGGATACAATCATTCTTGGTTAGGCGGAAATTTTGTGGACGATTTTGCCAAAGGGAATCCCGAAGCTAAATGGGAAGCAAGGTTTAACATTAATATTGGCTATTATTTTTAGCGTTTATTAAAAATAGTAAGAGGGAAACTCTTGAAAAAATTAAATAATAATAAAAACCAAAATGCTTTATGGCTAAGAAAATTATAAGAAGCGATGAGAGAAAATCCTTTTTTGGATTAGAAGTGAATGGGCCTGTGTTCTTTACATCCGCAATTACCGTTATGATCATCATAACATTAACCCTAATGTTTAAGGAAGGAGCAGAACAATTTTTTACTACAATTCAGAATTTTGTTGCTGATAAGGCGGGCTGGTTCTTTATATTAAGCGTAAATGTATTTTTAATATTTATGATTTATCTGGCATTCAGTAAATTTGGCCACTTGAGGATTGGTGGACAAAGTGCAAAACCCGAATTTAAAACTCTTTCTTGGTTTGCAATGTTATTCAGTGCCGGAATGGGAATTGGACTGTTGTTCTGGAGTATTTCAGAACCAATTTATCATTTTCTCAGCCCACCAATGGCAGAAGGCGGAACTGCTGAAGCAGCGAAGGATGCTATGAAATTTACCTTTTTACATTGGGGTTTTCATGCTTGGGCAGTTTATGCACTGGTGGGATTGTCTCTGGCATATTTCACGTATTCCCGAGGTCTTCCACTCACGATCAGATCAATTTTTTATCCTTATTTAGGAGATAGAATTTACGGAAAAATTGGCGATGCAATAGATATTTTTGCAGTCCTAGCTACATTATTTGGACTTGCCACATCATTAGGAATGGGCGTTCAACAAATTGCAGCAGGATTAAATCACCTTTTTGCGGTAGATAACGGTGTAGAAACCCAAATTTACTTAATTGCCGGAATAACCTTGATTGCTACTATTTCAGTAGTTTTGGGAGTAGATAAAGGAGTGCGAGTTTTGAGTGAATGGAATATGAGAGTAGCAGTGCTATTTCTTTTTATAGTAGTGATATTAGGACCAACCATCTTTATTTTTAAGTCCTTCATACAAAATACAGGAAGTTATTTATCCAGTTTTCTGGAAGTTGCCACTTGGACTGAAAGTTACACAGGTGGAAATTGGCAAAATGCCTGGACCATTTTTTACTGGGGATGGTGGATTGCCTGGTCTCCTTTTGTGGGAATGTTTATAGCCCGTATTTCTAAAGGGCGCACGGTACGTGAGTTTATTTTGGGAGTTTTATTAGTTCCCTCCATTGTAACTTTTTTCTGGATTTCAGCTTTTGGAAGTACAGCTTTACATCAAACGCTTCTGGGAGATGATACTATCGCAAATGCCGTGAATGATAATGTTGCCACCGCCCTGTTTGTGTTTTTAGAAGACTACCCTTTTGCATTTATTCTTAACATTATTGCTATAATTTTAATTGCAGGATTCTTTATTACCTCTTCAGATTCCGGTTCTTTAGTAGTAGATAATTTAACTTCCGGCGGTAAAATAGACGCGCCAGTAAGTCAAAGGATCTTTTGGTCCGTTGCTGAGGGTAGCATTGCGGCGGTTCTTTTAATAGGCGGCGGATTAAAGGCTCTTCAAACCGCCACTATAGTAACTGGGCTTCCCTTTGCCTTGATTTTGATAGTCATGTGCTTTTCCCTTTACAAAGGTTTAAGCGAAGATCTTAAGAAACTAAATAAGCGGGCTTCTCAGAAAGAACTTGAAAACTATGAGGAGATAGTTTCGGATATCATTAAAAAACAGAATACGAAACAGCATAATAACATAAAATAACACTAACTATGACTGAAATAAAAAACATATTGGTCGCTTTAGACCTTTCAGATATTGATAGCACCTTAATTGAATATGCATCATTTGTTGCAGAAACACTTCATGTTAAAAAAGTGTACTTTGTACATAATATTAAAAAGTTTGAGATCTCGGAATTATTTGAAGAACAGTTGAAGGATATTAATCTTGACGAAATAATTGGTAGTGAGTTAAATGAAAAGGTAGAGCGAGAATTTACATCTTTAGTAGATTGGGAAGTACTTATTTCCGAAGATCCTTATTCTGAATCCCTTATTAGTTATATTGTAAACAAATATGAGATTCAGTTGGCTTTAATTGGAAATAAAAACAAATCAAAAGGTACGGGAGTCGTAAGTGGAAAATTATTGCGGATGCTTAAATGCAGTATTTTATCGATACCTAAAAATGCAAAACCGATTATTACAAATATTTGGGTGGGAACGGATTTTTCAACTGCTTCTCATAAGGTTTTTGAAGTAGCCGAAAATTTACAGAGCGTCGTGGCAGCTAAAGTAAAAGCTGTACATGTTTATAATGTGCCGCTTCAATTCTCGCCGTACATTCCAAAAGAGCATCTAAATTCAAAAATAGAAATTCATTTACAAGAAAAATATGATAAATTTATAAAAAAGATTAGATTTAAAGGTGACTTAACGTCAGAAATCATCCAAGGAAGGGATAGCGGGGTTGCAGAAAAACTGCGGAGCAAAGCCGAAGCATCTGGGGCAGATCTCATTATGGTTGGAGATAAAGGCCGGAATACCTTCTCCTCTTTACTTGTAGGAAGCGTTACCGAGGAGATTTTCAATCAAGATCTGGAAATACCTTTGTGGATCGTAAAGTAGCACATTCAAACTTGACCTAAGCAAACACCAGTTATTGAAAAAAATGGGTTTGTCTCTGGATGCAGTAAGTTTTTCGCAAATGCTTAGGGAGGAGTGAAATGAGGCAAAAAGACATTAGATGCACATGCTTGATTTAAAAAGTTTGATGTCTTTAAAATCTAATTTTTGTAAGACAATTTTCTGTGCTTTTTATTTCGAAAAATAGTACATTGGCAATGTTTTTGCACCATTTAAAAGAGTATAATAATGAAAAACTGATCTCATGAAAAAAATAATTCTGTCGCTTACTGTTCTGCTTTTTGTATTTATTTCTTGCAATTCCCTTAAAACAATCACAGGCAAAACAGCGTCACTTGAAGGAACATGGGAGTTGAATTATGTTACAGTACCAAGTATTGCTTTTGATGGATTGTATCCAAATAAAAAACCAACGATTAATTTTGACTTAAAAGAAAATCGTTTTTCAGGAGATACTAGTTGTAATAATTACACTGGAAAATTAAGTGTAAAAGGAAATACAATTAGTTTCAAAGGACCAATTACGATAACCAAAAAGATGTGTTTGGATGGTAATGGTGAAAGTGTGTACGTATCATTGTTAGAAAAAATAGATTCCTATTCTGTTTCTGAAGATGGAAAAATTTTGAATTTTATTATGGGCGATATCGCAGTGATGCGTTTTGAAAAAAAATAAATGTAATGTGTTAAAACAATTTGCTTTCAGAACCTTTGAGCATGTCTTTAATAAAGGTTTTTTAAATTTTTAAATACGACAATCAAAATATTACAAATGGATATTATGAAAATAAAACTATCAATTTCAGTAATTTTTTTGTCATTAATTCTGGCTACTGGCTATGGGCAAGAAAAAAGTAAAAAACAATTAAGAAAAGAACGTAAAATAGAGAAGCTAAAACAGACAGCGGCTTTAGTTGATGCTAAAAAATTTATTTTTATTGGAAGAACAGCTTTGCCTCAAGGGTTTAGGAGCATGGATTTAAGCACAAATCCAAATTATGTACAATTTTATCCAGATACGATCAAGAGTGAAATGCCATTCTTTGGACGAGCATTTAGTGGCGTTGGGTATGGTAATGATGTAGGATTACATTTTGAAGGAATTCCTCAAGAATTTACTGTTGAAAAAAGTAAAAAGTCCTATCAGATAAAAGCAATTGTTAAAGGTGATAGAGATACATACAGACTTTTGCTTTCCGTTTTCTTCGAGGGTAGTGCAACACTTTCTATTAGTTCCAATAACCGAAGTACGATTTCTTATAATGGAGATATATATAAAATTAAAAATAAAGAAAAGAAGTAATTTAGCGATTGAAATAATAAAAAAAACCGTCTTGTTTTCAGAAACAGAACGGTTTTTTAAACAAATAAATTTCCAAAAACTAGATTATATTAAAACAATATTCATTTTCAGTCACTAATTTAGTTGTGATGATTTCTCTCAATCCTACAATGTTTGGCATGTTTGTATATTTAGTAAAACGACGTAATCCCATAAGCATCATGCGTTGTTCATCGCCTTCAGCAAATGAGATTACACTTTCTTTTCCTTTTTGGGTAACAATATCTACCGCTTTATATAAGTATAGTTTTGCCATGGCAATTTGTTCCTGTACTTTGGCTTCCCCTTCTTTTTTTGCTAATTTCTCCGTTCTCAGAATCGTACTCTCTGCCATATAGATTTCAATCAAGATATCAGAAGCGGCCATTAATAATTGTTGGTGTGCATCTAAGTCCGGACCGTATTTTTGAACCGCTCCGCCTGCAACCATTAAAAATGCTTTTTTCAATTTTCCAATCATTTCTTTTTCTTCGGCAAATAATTCTGCATAATCAGGAGTTTCAAATGACGGAATACCCATTAATTCTTCTTGCACTTTTGATGCAGGTCCCAATAAATCAACATGTCCTTTCATCGCTTTCTTAATCAACATCCCTACAGACAACATTCTATTAATTTCGTTAGTTCCTTCGTAAATACGTGCAATACGCGCATCTCTCCACGCACTTTCCATCGGAGTGTCTTCAGAGAATCCCATTCCACCAAAGATTTGAATTCCTTCATCGGCGCAATTTTGAATGTCTTCAGAAACCGCCACTTTTAATATGGAACATTCAATGGCATATTCTTCAACACCTTTTAATTCTGCTTCTTGATGTGTAGAACCTTCGGCCTCACGAGCAGAGATTCTATCTTCAATATCTTTAGCTGCTCTATAGGAAGCGCTTTCTCCAGCGTAGCAACTTGTCGCCATCTCCGCTAATTTAGCACGGATAGCGCCAAATTGTGCTATTGGAGTATTGAACTGAATTCTTTCATTAGCATACTGTACCGAACTTGCAATCACTCTTCGTTGGGCGTCTAAACAAGCTGCTGCTAATTTTATTCGTCCCACATTTAAAGCGTTCATTGCAATTTTAAAACCGTTTCCTCTTTCAGAAAGCATGTTTTCCACTGGAACTTTTGTCTCATTAAAGAAAACTTGACGTGTAGAAGAGGCACGAATCCCTAATTTATGCTCTTCTTCGCCCATTGAAATTCCGTTGTCTGCAGTATTTTCAAGGATAAAACCGGTAATGTTTTTATCATCACCAATACGGGCAAAAACGATAAACAAAGAACAAAATCCCGCATTCGAAATCCACATCTTTTGACCTGTGATTTTGTAATGTGTCCCATCTTCAGATAAAACTGCTTTCGTTTTACCGGAATTAGCATCAGATCCTGCGCCTGGTTCTGTCAAGCAATAGGCTCCAAACCATTCGCCAGAAGCTAATTTAGGTACGTATTTTTGTTTTTGCTCTTCTGTACCGTACAAAGTGATCGGCATGGTCCCAATTCCGGTATGAGCACCGAAAGCGGTAGAGAAGGATCCCGTTGCTCCTGAAATATAATCGCAAACCAACATCGTCGATACGAAACCCATTCCTAATCCACCATACGCTTCTGGAACTGCAACTCCTAAAAGCCCCAAGTCACCTGCTTTTTTCATGGTTTCTTGTGTGTAAGCATAATCTTTTTTCTCAAAACGATCTTTGTGTGCCCACAATTCTTTATCTACAAACTCTTTTACAGAGTCACGCATCATTAACTGCTCTTCTGAGAAATCCTCTGGAGTAAAGATATCTTCGCACTTCGTTTCTTTTACGAGGAATTGACCGCCACGGGTTACGTTTTTTTCAATTGTATCTGCCATTTCTTGTTATTTTAATGATGAATTTTAAATTTTAAATTATTTCGTTATGCTGACTTCCTGAGAAGTCTTTATTATTTTTGTTATTATGTTTATTATATGCTCAATTTCAATTAAATAATTGGACACAGATATTGAAGTTAGTTCCGATTTGTCTAATAATCGCAACCAGTATTTCGTTTCTCTAGCTTCTTTAGATGCAATAGCCATTTTATTTATAAAATCTCTTTTAGATTGTGCAGCAATTGCCTCTTCAACATTGGCGCCAATACTCGTTGCTGACCTTAGTATTTGTTTAGAAATGATGAATTCATTTTCTTTTTTAAGCTGAATAAAAAGATTTATAATCGACAATGCAAAATCAAAAGAATTGCAATAATGTTATCTTTCAAAACCATTTAAAATTTAAAATTCATCATTTAAAATTAATTAAAGCAGCTCATAAATCCCCGCACTTCCTTGTCCCGTTCCCACGCACATGCTCACGATTCCGTATTTGCTTCCACGTCGTTTCATCTCATCGAATAATTGTACCGAAAGTTTAGCTCCTGTACAACCCAATGGGTGCCCTAATGCAATTGCTCCACCATTGACATTGATAATATCAGGATTTAAATTTAGTTCTCTGGTAACTGCTAATGCTTGTGATGCAAAAGCTTCATTCAATTCAATTAAATCAATATCATTCAACGTTAAGCCGGCTTGTTTCAACGCTTTTGGAATCGCTTTAACAGGGCCAATACCCATGATTCGCGGTTCTACTCCAGCCGAAGCGAAGTTTACCAAACGGGCGATAGGAGTAAGGTTCAATTCTTTGACCATTTCTTCGCTCATAATTAATACGAATGCTGCTCCATCACTCATTTGAGAAGAGTTTCCAGCCGTTACGCTTCCGCCAGCTTCAAAAACAGGTCTTAAACCGGCTAATGCTTCTACAGAAGTTCCTGCTCTCGGACCTTCATCTTTATTTACGACATAGGATTTGGTTTCTTTTTCCCCATTTTCATTAACAAAGGTTTGTTCTACTGTAATAGGGACAATTTGCTTGTCAAATCTACCTTCGGCTTGCGCTTTTAGCGCTTTCATATGTGATTGGTAGGCAAACTCATCTTGGTCGGCACGAGAGACATTAAATTGTTTGGCAACTGCTTCCGCAGTCAGTCCCATTCCCCAATAATAATCTTCGTTTCCCGCTTTTGCGACAGCATAATCCGGAGTCGGTTTGTAGCCTCCCATTGGAATAAAACTCATGCTTTCGGCACCGCCCGCAATGATACAATCGGCCATTCCAGATTGGATTTTGGCCGTAGCCATCCCAATCGTTTCTAATCCAGACGCGCAATACCGATTTACGGTTACACCGGGAACGTCTTCGATTTTCAATCCCATTAAGGAGATTAATCGTCCCACGTTTAGTCCTTGTTCTGCTTCCGGCATGGCATTTCCTACCATTACGTCATCAATACGAGTTTTGTCAAAATCAGGCAACTCATTCATCATAAACTGAATCGTTTCGGCTGCCAATTCATCAGGGCGTTTAAATCGAAACACTCCTTTTGGAGCTTTACCCACGGCTGTTCTGTATGCTTTTACTATATAGGCTGTTTTCATAACTATTGTTTTGAATTTTGAGTAATAAATTTTAAATGAAGTTCATTCCTAATTTATTATTCCTAATTTATATTTTAAAATTAATTTCTCAACGGTTTCCCTTTGGTTAACATAAACTGAATTCTCTCCAATGTTTTTCTTTCGGTACACAATGACAAGAAAGCTTCCCGTTCCAGATCTAATAAATATTGTTCCGTTACTAATGTTGGTTCTGATAAATCACCACCAGCCATTACATAAGCCAATTTATTTGCAATTTTCTTATCGTGTTCCGAGATGTATTTTCCGGCTTCCATTTGGTCCGTTCCTACTAAGAACATTCCCAAAGCTTGTTTTCCTAAAACTTTTACATCGCTTCTGCGAATTGGTTGTGTGTAACCGGCTTCTGCCATTAACAAAGCGTGTTTCTTCGCTTCTGCAATCTGACGGTCTTTGTTGACTACAATGATATCTTTTCCTTGTTGTAAAAGTCCGGTATCAAAAGCTTCGTATCCTGAAGTCGAAACCTTTGCCATGGCGATCGTCAGGAAATATTCTTGCAGTACATTCAATTCAACATCGTTTTTATGGAATAAATCAGCTGCACGCAATGCCATTTCTTTCGATCCGCCACCGCCAGGAATTACTCCAACTCCAAATTCAACTAATCCCATATACGTTTCTGCCGCGGCAACTACTTTATCCGCATGCAAACTCATTTCGCAACCACCTCCAAAAGTCATTCCGTGTGGCGCAACTACTACTGGAATTCCAGAATAGCGCACGCGCATCATCGTGTCCTGGAACATTTTGATAGCCATATTTAATTCGTCGTATTCTTGCTCTACGGCCATCATGAATATCATACCAATATTAGCGCCCACAGAGAAATTCGCTGCTTGATTTCCAATAACCAAACCTTGATATTCTTTTTCGGATAAATCTATTGCTTTATTGATCGCAGCTAAAACATCGCCACCAATCGTATTCATTTTAGATTGGAATTCTAAATTTAAAATTCCGTCTCCCAAATCCTGAATGATTGCACCACTATTGCTCCATACTTTTTTGCTTTCGCGAATGTTGTTCAGGATAATAAAGGCATCCTGACCCGGAACTTTAGTTTGCGATTTGGTCGGTATATTGTAGAAAAAAGTAGCACCTTCTTTAATAGTGTAGAAGCTAGAACTTCCGGAAGCCAACATATCATTCACCCAAGCAGCTGGCGCTAAACCTTCGGCTTTCATAATTTCGATTCCTTTTTCGACACCTATGGCATCCCAAATTTCGAAAGGACCATTTTCCCATCCAAAACCCGCTTTCATCGCATCGTCAATCTTATATAATTCATCTGAGATTTCAGGAATTCGGTTCGAAACGTAAGCAAACATGCCTGCAAAACTTTTTCTATAGAATTCACCCGCTTTATCTTTGCCTTTTACCAAAACTTTAAAACGGTCAATCGGTTTGTCGATCGTTTTTGTCAGTTCCAAAGTTGCAAAAGAAGCTTTTTTTGCAGCTCGATATTCTAATGTATCTAAATCTAACGAAAGAATATCCTTGTCTACTTTTTTATAAAAACCTTGTCCAGTTTTGCTTCCCAACCATTTGTTCTCCATCATTTTACTGACGAAATCAGGTAATTTGAACAATTCGTGTTGTTCGTCATTCGGGCAGTTTTCGTAGATTCCGTTGGCAACATGTACCAAAGTATCCAAACCAACTACGTCAACGGTTCTAAAAGTCGCTGATTTTGGTCTTCCAATAACCGGACCGGTCAATTTATCCACTTCTTCAATCGTAAGTCCCAGTTCTTTAACCAAATGAAACAAACTCTGAATTCCGTAAATTCCAACTCTGTTCCCAATAAATGCTGGAGTATCTTTGGCAACAACCGACGTTTTCCCCAAAAATTTAGAACCATAATCCGTAAGGAAATCCAAAACTTCTGTTGAAGTTTGTGGACCCGGAATAATTTCGAATAATTTTAAATAACGCGCAGGGTTAAAAAAGTGTGTCCCACAAAAATGCTTTTGAAAGTCCTCGCTTCTTCCTTCACTCATAAAGTGAATTGGAATTCCAGAAGTATTTGAAGTCACCAAAGTTCCTGGTTTTCTGAATTTTTCAATCTGTTCGAAAACCATTTTTTTGATGTCCAAACGTTCCACTACAACCTCAATAATCCAATCGGCAGTGGCGATTTTAGCCATGTCATCGGTCGTATTTCCAGTTGTGATTCTGCTGGCAAACTTGACGTTGTAAATAGGAGAGGGTTTCGATTTCAGGGAATTGGCCAAATGCTCATTCACCAATCGGTTTCTTACTATTTTGCTTTCTAAAGTGAGTCCTTTTTTAGCTTCGGCTTCAGTAAGTTCGCGAGGAACAATGTCCAACAGTAACACTTCAACTCCAATGTTAGCAAAATGACAAGCAATTCCTGAACCCATAATTCCGGATCCAATTACTGCAATTTTTTTAATTGTGCGTTTCATATAAAATAATATTTATTTTTTCATCGGGCCTATGTAATTCGCATTTCAGCAATCGGTTTTTGTGACTAATTGTTGTTTATGCGCATTTCATATGTCGTTTATATTTGTTTTTTCAATTTGCTCCGCCATTTCGCTGACGTTCGTGTGATTAAATATATTTTTATCTTGAATTAATTCGTTGATGGTTTCCGCTACTTCTATAAAATGTTGCAGCTTTTCTTCGGAAATAGTTTGTTTTACAGTTTCATTGAATTTCAAAACCGTATTTTTTGACAATTCTCTTTTTTCTTTACCAAAATCCGTCAAGTAAATCAATACGCCGCGGCCGTCTTCGGGGTTTTTCTTTCGGATGATTAAGCCTTTTTCCTCCATAGACTTTAGGGTTCTGGTCAGGCTGGTGGCTTCCATTCCCATCTTTGGTCCCAAAGAGGTCGATGGCGTACCACCTTCCTTATCAATACTCAATAAAGCGAATCCTGTAGCCATGCTCGCATCGTATTTCGATGCTTCTTCATTATACATTCTGGCCACTGCTTGCCAAGTGGCACGTAATATATAATCTATCGTTTTATCTTTCATAAGTAACTATATCGTTTTCAAATATAATAAAAATTACTATGCATGCATAATATATTTAATTATTTTTTTGTTAAAAAGCATTAAATATAAAAAAAAGCTACTGAAATAGAGGAGATTATGCTGTTTTTTAAGAGAAATTATTTTTAGGGCGTTTCCCTACATAAAAACTTTGGGGTCGGGATTTTTGTTGTATCTCTTATACACTGCCTTCCTTTAACGATGCTTCGGCATCGGATCGGTAACTGATAAAAGGATGCCAATGCCATCCTAGAGGCAAATCCTATTGCGGAAAAATGTCGGGTCTTGCAGTTTAATGGTTCTGGTTTTTAAGATTCCGACCTTGTAAAAAAAGATTCTTACAGCTACAGATTTGTTGTGCAGATTTTATTCGATTGTGAAGTTCGAATTAACAAATTTCTAACGGTGTACACGTCATTACAAAATAATTTTCAGACTGAAGAAAATCAGAAGTTACCTCTATGTGAATTACTTCTGAAAATAGAAACAATTTTTCTTCTTTTATTGCACTGAAGCGGCTCTGCTGATTAGTAATTTAATTCAACTACTTCTAAAACCATTAAGCAATTTTTTATTATATTTGAAATAAAAGTCATTTTTTTTAGCGTAAAATGCTTATTTTAAATGTATTAATTGATATTCTGAACTTCAATTAATTGCAATCGGCGGGTCAAATGTACTGTCACTATATGTCTTAAACTTGTCCCTAAGGAAGTAGAATTACTGGATCAATTTATTCAGCATCCCATTGAAAATAAATCCATGAAACGGTAAAACGGAGTACCAATATAATTTCCCCCAAATTCCTCTCGGTCTAAAAGTTGCCGATTGATATAAAGTGTTATTTATAATTTTAAATTCTAGCCAAGCTTCACCTGGCAGTTTCATTTCGGCAAATAAAATTAATTTTCCCTCTTCTTTATTGGCATATAAAACCCGCCAAAAATCTAAGGCATCACCAGAATGAATATCATGTCGGTTTGTTCTTCCTCTTCTAGAACCTACACCACCATATAATTTGTCTATAAAGCCACGTAAATCCCAAAGCCAATCTCCATAATACCAACCGGAATCGCCGCCGATTGACCAAATTCGGTTTATAGTAAAATCCCGGTCGATGATTTCCATTTTACGACGGTCAATAAAGCAATTTTTTTTTGGAACTTTCAAATATTCCGACATATTGCTGTTAAAACGCCCGCTGATTAAAGAATCTTTCCAGCTCGAAGCCACTTTATCTTCGTCTACTTTTATTAAAGCACGAGAGAGCGCTTGTTTGTACGACATAGGCGTAACATCCAACAAGGAATTGATCCTGTTATCCCTGCAAACTACTTCAACTTTCATGCTACTAACCAATGCTGAGGCAAGTCTATACGATGTTGAGGTTACAAAATACAACCAATAGGAAGAGAGTTTTGGCGTCATTATAGGTATAGTAAATATCCATCGCTTTAATTTTTTAGCTTCTGCAAAACCTAAAAGCATTTCTTTATACGTTAAAATATCAGGTCCTCCAATGTCAAAACTCTGGTTATAGGTAACGGGATTTAATAATGATTTGGATAAAAAATCAAGAACATCCGGAATTGCAATCGGCTGACATTTAGTATTAAGCCACTTAGGAGTAATCATAATGGGAAGTTTATTTACTAAATCCCGAATAATTTCGAACGAAGCGCTACCGGAACCCACAATAATTCCTGCTCTTAAAGTTGTTGTGGCAAAAGTTCCCGTATTTAAAATATCCTCCACTTTTTTCCTCGAAGACAAATGTTTTGATAGTGATTTATCATTGACAATCCCACTCAAATAAATGACTTGTTTGGCTTTGGTTTCATTCAAGCGTTGTACAAAATGGAGTGCCGATACCCTTTCTAATTCATCAAAATTAGCAGCGGATCCTGACATGGAATGAATGAGATAATAAGCCGCATCGATATCAAATGGAATCGTTGCTACTGTTTCTTGTTTTAGAAAATCGACTTCAATTACGGTAACACTTTTTTGAAATTCGATAGGACAATAAAACCTGTTTTTATCTCTCACACAACAGATTATTTCATGTCCTTGTGCCACCAACAAAGGCAAAAGTCGTTTTCCTATATAACCTGTTGCGCCTGTCAAGAGAATTTTCATGGTTTTATTTTTTTTGCATTCAAGGCACTAAATTCTAGTGCTTTAAGTGATCATTTTTTTCTTTAAGTCTTTGCCTTTGTTGCCATTTTTTAATTCATTTTTTGACTTGAAAAAAATTAAAATTAACTCAATTTATTAGAAACTAAACTGATGAATTCTTTTCTGGTTTTGTCTTTTTCGAAAGCTCCGGTAAATGATGATGTTGTGGTAACCGAGTTTTGTTTTTGAATCCCTCGCATTTGCATGCACATGTGTTGCGCTTCAATCACAACAGCCACACCCAAAGGATTCAATGCTTCTTGGATGCAATTTTTAATCTGGTCTGTCAATCTTTCTTGCACTTGCATTCTTCTAGCAAAAGCATCAACAACTCTTGGGATTTTACTTAAGCCAACAATTTTACCATTCGGAATGTAAGCCACGTGTGCTTTGCCAAAAAAGGGCAACATGTGGTGTTCACACATTGAATATACTTCGATGTCTTTTACCACAATCATCTGTTTATGGTCTTCGGTAAACATAGCCGATTTAAGTATTTCTAAAGGATCCAGACCGTAACCGTGTGTTAAATATTGCATCGCTTTCGCTACTCTTTCTGGGGTTTTCTCAAGTCCTTCGCGAGTTACATCTTCGCCTAAATTTTCAATTATTACTCTGTAATTATCAGCTAACAATTCTGTTATTTCAATGTCGTATTGTTCAATTTTTTCGTAGCTTTTCATTTCTTTTATCATGGTATTCTGTGTTTTCTACTTTTGTTAACCGAATTATTTTTTTAAATTTTAAAGGTCACGATTCCGTAATCCATTTCGAAAATCTGACCCGAAATTGATTTCGCATTTTCCGAAATGAGGAAGTTTGCCATACTGGCCACTTCTTCCGGTTTTAGATAGCCTTTCATTGGGTGGCGTTCGACCATATTTTCTTTCATTCGATCGTTTCTCAAAATACCTGCCGAAAGTGTCGTTTCGGTAATGGTGGGAGCGATGGCATTGATCCGCACTACCGAAGCCAGTTCTGCTCCCAAGGATTTCACGAGTCCTTCGATTCCTGCTTTTGCGGTAGCAATACTAGCATGAAATGGCATTCCTAATTTTGCAGCTACGGTGCTAAACAAAACTATGGATGGATTAGTTCCCTTTTTTAAAACAGGTAAATATTTTTGAATGGCTTTTACAGCGCCAATAACATTAATTTCAAAATCATTCCTGAAATCATCGATGCTCAAACTGCCTATAGGTTTCAAATTGATCGAGCCCGGACAATAAATCAAGGTATCAATAGTTTCTATTTCCGGAAGCGAATCCTGCAATACATCGACAGAAAAGTGTTTCAAATTGGGATGCGAGATGTCTGGCGCATTTCGGCTAATATTGTAAACCGTGTTTGTTTCTAATTGTTGTAACAAAATTGCATTTCCAATCCCTTTGCTACCGCCAATTATTACTATATTTTTCATCTTTTGTATGTTTTGATTATAACTAATTACTGTTCGCTGAAAACAACTAATTATCGCTTGGAAATCTTGTTGTTGTTAATTTGTCTTTGCATCGTACATTTAAATCGACCTTCTTTAAAATCCCTAAGTTTTTCATGTTTTGTTTTGCGGCCCTGCACTCTTTTGCGCCACATTCTAAAACTGGATGCTTTCATTTCGGTACGCATCAGATCGATTACTTCTTGTTCTTTTAATCCAAATTGCAATAAAATGGCATCAAAAGTGGTGCGGTCTTCCCAAGCCATTTCTATGATTCGGTCTTTGTCTAAATCAGTTAATTCTTTTTTTGTAGTCACTGTATTTTAATAATTTATGATTGCTATTGATTTTGTTAAATTATTCGCTGTCGCCTATATCAGACATGGTGTGTAACTTTAGGATGCGGGAACTTTCCTCTTTTACCAATGGATTATTCTTCATTTTCCATAATAAATCACTCGCAAATTTCCGTGTCCGTTCCATATTTACAATTGGTTTCGGATAATTGATGCCTATTTCGAAATCATTAAACTTTTGTTCTAAGTACGTCATTTTATAAGGTTCATGTACAAATGCCCTTGGCAAATTGCGCAGTTCAGGCACCCATTTTTTTATAAATTCGCCATCAGGATCATGTTCGTAACTGTTTTTTATTGGATTATAAATTCGCAACATATTGATTCCGGTTTCTCCAGCCTGCATTTGCAACTGCGGAAAATGAATTCCAGGTTCAAAATCCAGGAACATTTGTGATAAATGTTGCGTCGCTTCCTGCCAAGGTTGCCATAAATTATGTGTAAAAAACGAAACTAACATAGCCCGCATTCTAAAGTTTAAATAGCCCGTTTCGTTTAAACAGCGCATGCAAGCATCAATTAATGGGAATCCCGTTTGTCCTGTTTTCCAAGCTTCAATATAATTTTCATTAACTTTTTTTTGCAAAGAATGAAAACCTCTATTGACACTTTCAAACTCCATGATTTCTTCCATTTCAAATTTTTGGATGAAATGCGCCTGCCAGGTAAGTCTGGAGATAAAGGAATCAATTTGATTTTTATGGCTGCATGTCAATCGAAACGTGGCCGCTTTTTGTAAAACTTGTCTGGAAGATAGGTTTCCCCAAGAAATGTAAGGGGATAATCTGCTGCAACTTCTTCGTGCCAATAATGGTTTTGAAATATGGGAATTGTAATTGTGATAGCGCTCATCAAAGAAAGACTGTAAATATTTCCCAGCCATTGTACTGCCCCCTTTTTGAAAAATAGTATCTGGAACAGTTTCTAAATTTGTTTTTTCCAATGCTTTTTCAAGTTCGACTATTGCTTCTGAATTAAGAAAATTTTCTACTTTCGAATCAAAAATAAATTGCGGTTCGTTCATGTATATTTCCCATTTTGAAACCCAGTTTGTTCTGTTTTTTAACGCCCTGAAAATACCGTTATTAATATTTTCAACCCAATTGATTTGATTGTTTTTACAAAAACGTTTGAAGGTTTTATCTCGTTCGTAAGTGATTTTTAAACCGGTTTCCTGATGCGAATACACTGATTCGATTTTGTATGTTTCCTCAAGAATATTGAAAACCTGCATCACTTCTGATGACACCGCTAATACTTGAGTGTTGGATTTCTCGAGTTGAATATTAATATCTACAATTGATTGCTTAATAAAATTCCAGTGTCTTAGACTGTAATGAGAATCGTTTTCTAAAGATTTTTCGAATACATACAGCAACAAAGTAGGTATGTTTGTTTGTGTGGCATTAAAAATGGCTTCGTTATCCTCTAAACGAAGGTCTCTTTTTAACCAAACCACATTAATATGTTTCTTATTTGTCTTCATTTAATTTTAAAATAATTGTTGCTGCAACCATAATTTCTGGAATTTGGATTGTCCGTCGTAATTGGCTGCTTGTAACTTAATATTGAATTTTCGATCTCTTGGGTCGTTACCAACTCCTGCAACATACATCCAATTCCCATAATTGCTGTGTACATCATAATCAATAAGCATTGCCTCAAAATAAGCGGCTCCTATGCGCCAGTCTAACAAAAGATTCTTTGCAAAATAAGATGCAACATTTTGTCGACCGCGATTGCTCATCCATCCCGTTTGTTGCAGTTCAATCATATTAGCATTCACAAAAGGCTCTTCAGTAATGCCGTTGATCCACTTATTAATAGCTGACTTATTAGTTTTCCAATCGTAATTTTTGTTTAATATTCCTGAAATTTTAAAAATAGAATTCCCGTTTTTCATCGAAACGTATTTAAAATAATCCCTCCAAATTAATTCGAAAATTAACCAGTATGTCGAATCATTTTTCTCGATTTGTTGCTCATATTTTACAATCTCCCAATAAATAGTTTTTGCCGAAATGGATCCGTTTGCCAGCCAAGGAGAGAATTTCGAACTAAAATCGGCTCCAATTAATCCGTTGCGGGTCAATTTATAAACACTTAGTTTTTTGGTTTCCCAAAAATAATTTTGCAATCGCTTAACCGCTTCGTTTTCACCACCACAAAAAGGAAACGCTGTTCTGGAATCCATTTCAAAATCATTAAATCCCAAAGTTTTCAAGTTAGGGATAACAGTTGCGTTTGTGGTCCAATTTTCTTTAGACAGCGGTTGAACTGAAAATTCAGGTCTTACGGTTGTTGATTTTTCACACTGGTTTCTGAATTGGGTAAAAACATTTGGAATCGATGAAATCTCAAACGGAATAGTTGCAGGATGAAATAAGAACTGGTTGTAGGTTGCTTTAAAAGACACTGTATTGGGAACTTTCGATCTTACATTGTCTGAAACTTCCATTTCCTCACTCGTCCATTCTCCTTGGAAGTACACTGAATTGATTTGATATTGAGCAACAATTTCCGGAATAGAATCTTCTGGTTTTTGATGATAAACCAGAAGCGAGATATTCAATTTTTCCAGATTTTGTTTCAACGAAGTAACCGATTCAATTAGAAATTGGGCGCGAAATTTCTCTGTTTTCTTGAAACCAAATTTTGTTTCTTCAAAATGTCTCGGATCAAAACAATACACCGCAATTACGGTCTCATTTTCATCGATAGCGTTCGTCAAAGATTCATTATCATTCACTCTTAAATCATTTCTAAACCAAACTAATCCTTTTTGTTTCTTTTGCATTTTTCGCTACAGTATTTGACTTCGTCCCAAACTTTTTCCCATTTTTTCCGCCAATTAAAAGGTCGGTTACAAACCAAACACATTTTTGAAGGCAGAATTCCCTTTTTCACAAGTTGTATTTTTGATATTGATTGACAACAATTGTTGCTTTCAAATCGAACATCAAATTATACAATCCAAAAAAGGTTCGGTTCATATAAATAAAATGTTTGGAACCTCTATTGCCATTCATTTTTCTAAGGTTAGTGTCTTTTGAGAATCGTTCACCCAATTGTGCAATGCTTTCAAAAAATGCTGCATCAGAGAAATCAAAAGTTTCGGTTTGAAATGGTTTAGTAAATAATGACAACAAATCGTAGAACATTTGAGTAAAATATTCGACTTCCGCTTTGGAATCATCAACTCTGAGGATTTCCAGTTCGAATAATTTTTTGCTAAAAAGTTTCTTGTTGTCAATCACTTCTTTGTTTATTAATTCGAAATATGGAATATAAAAGTCATTTGGAATTTGTTTCATACAACCAAAATCCAGTGCCACTAATTGGTTTTTATCGTTTACCAAGAAATTTCCCGGATGTGGATCAGCATGTACTTTTTTCAGAATATGAATTTGATACATGTAGAAATCCCACAATGCCTGCCCAATTTCATTGGCAATTTCCTGATTGTCATTTTTTTTAGTAAATTCTGAAAGATGGATTCCTGACATCCAATCCATTGTGATAATTTTCTCCGATGATAATTTTGGATAGTAATTTGGAAACACCAGATTTTCAATTCTTTTGCACGCTTTAACAACCTCTTGGCTTTGTTTCAGTTCCAATAAATAGTTGGTTTCCTCAATAAGCTTGTCTTCAACTTCTTTAAAATATTTATCAGAATCCTTTCCTTGAAGATTAAACATTCTGATAGCTATTGGTTTTACCAAAGCCAGATCAGATGAAATGCTATTGGCAACGCCTGGATATTGAATTTTTACAGCCAGTTTTTTACCATCTTTTACTGCAATATGAACTTGTCCGATACTTGCCGCATTCACTGAGTTTGCATTAAATTCATCAAAAATTTCATAAGGTGTTTGTCCAAAATTATTCTTAAACGTTTTCAGTACTAATGGCGCCGAAAGCGGTGGAACAGAAAATTGAGAGAGCGAAAATTTTTCTACATAAGCCTGAGGCAAAAAGCTTTTGTCCATGCTTAACATTTGCGCTACTTTAAGTGCGCTTCCTTTCAAACTTTTTAATCCGTCATAAATATCTTCTGCATTATCTTCATTGAGTTTATCACGAGTCAAATCAGAATTGACCATTTTTTCGCCGTAATATTTTAGGTAGTTTACGCCAACTTTAGCACCGGTCTGCACTAGTTTTGTAGCTCGTTCAATTTTTGAGGTTGGAATGTAGTCTATCGTTTTCATTTCTTGTTGTATATTTTTTCTTTGAAAATAAATTTTCCAAAGTCTATTAAGCTGTCCAGCGGTGCAATATTCATTAATTCAAAAGTCACTTTTACAGACTTCTCAATGTAGATGTCTGTTTTTTCAAAGGCTGGCGAAGAATCATCGAGCCAGAATTTCAGCGTCAATAAAAGTTGAATCCAAGAAGTTTCCTGAAAAGCTTTCTCTTGGAAATTTTGAATTTTTTCTTGTTGTGTTCTAAATTCATCTGTAATTATTTCGAGGAGATAATTTTTAAAACTGGTTCTAAGTTTAGAAAGTTGCATCAGTTTTTTTAATTGATCGTTGTGCTCTTTTAAAACTAGCACGACATAACTTCTATTTGCTGTCAAAATTTCGAAGAAAGTAAAATAAAAACTTAACATTTTACTTTTCATATCATACAGCTCGTATTCCTTGTTTTTATGCAGTAGTGCTACAGTTTTTTCTAAAAACATTTTAAAAATCTCTTTTTCGATGCTTTCTATAGTTCCAAAAAATGTATAGAATTCGGCTTCAGTAAAATCATTTATTTTTGCAAAATGATATACTGATTTAGGTTTTTCACTATGATCCAGTACATAGTTCATGTACATGGAAACTATTGTGTCCTTTGTTAAAATTGTTTTTTTAGGTGCCATTTTTAGTGTATTTCAAATTAAAGTATAAAGGTATGAAATGTTTAACCATATTTTAATAAAGTTAAACAAAATTTAATATAATTTTATATGATTATAAATCATTAGCTTTACACTATCATGAAAAAAAATGTTTTAATAAGTGGAGGTTCGGGATTTATCGGGAGCCATTTGACAGATTTATTAATCGCAAAAGGATATTCAGTATCGATCTTGAGTAGGAGTGAAAAACAAAACAAAGAGGACATGTTCTATTACAAATGGGATGTTGCAAATCAAACAATTGATCCTAATGCAGTTTTAAACGCGGATTATATCATACACCTAGCCGGTGAAAATATTGCTGAGAAAAGATGGACACTTAAACGCAAAACGGAAATTATTGATAGCCGGGAAAAATCTACCCAATTGTTGTATTCTGTTTTAAAAAAGAATAATAAAAAGTTGGAAGCTTTTATTTCAGCTTCAGCAGTGGGTATTTATGGTGCCATAAACGGGGAGGAGATTTGTTCAGAAAGTTCGCCATATGCAAATGATTTTCTGGGAAATACCTGTCAGAAATGGGAAGATTCTATCCGTTTTATTGAAAACTTAAACATTCGCACCGTAAAAATTAGAACTGGATTAGTGTTAGGGAAAAATGATGGTTTTTTGAAAAAACTTATTCCGTTGTTTAAGATTCGATTGGGTTCAGCATTGGGTTCCGGAAGGCAATACATGCCGTGGATTCATATTGATGATTTGTGTAACATCTATTTTCAGGCGATGGTAAATCCAAATATGGAAGGGGCTTATAACGCTGCTGTCGCTGACAATACCACCAACACTATTTTTTCTAAAGCGTTGGCGCGTATTTTTGGATATGCAATTTGGTTGCCTAATGTTCCCGCTTTTGTATTAAAAATGGTAATGGGCGAAATGGCCGTGATTGCCTTAACTGGAAGAAGAGTGTCAGCTGATAAAATTGAACAGACGGGTTTTCAGTTTAAATTTAAAAACCTTGAAGAAGCCTTAAGAGATTGTTTAATAAAATAGATTTATTGTAAGACACAAATAAGTTGCGTGTTAACACTTTTTGATATTTTGCTGCGTACTATAAAAGGAATTTCAATCTTAAAATCGTCCGTGTTTAAAGGGAATTCAGAGGTAAGTTCAATTCGTTTATCGACTTTTTTTACGAAGCCATTAATTTCTATTTTTTTAGTTCTGCCATGAATGGTGATTTGTCCATTGATTTGAAATTCTTTAGCGACTGAATTGATATTTTTTAAATCAAATTTTTCAATTCTACCTTTGAAAATAGCTCTCGGAAACCTGTCGCTTTCCATATAGTTTTGATTAAAATGCGCTTCCATTAGGCTTCTCTGAAATTTGAAATCTTTAATATTCATCCAACAAGCAATCTGTCCTGTTTTAAGTATTAAAATACAGGTCGTTTTTTCATTGCTTGCTTTCACCTCTTCAAATAAAGGAATTGAGGCCTCAAAATGTATGATACCTTCGTTAGTCACCATTTTATCTTGAGCAGCAGATTTAATCGCAATAATGAGTAATAATATTAGAGTAATTTTTTTCATAGTAGTTTATGAATTAAATTACTTAAAGTTACAAAATTAACTCATGAAACAGAAGTATTGAACCGTCCAAAAAATCACCAAATCAGTTAATTTTTTTCGATTTTTTTAATCAGAAATTGTCGTCTACTTCTAAATGCAATTGTATTGGAGAACAACTTTTTGTTGCAATAGTAGCTATTGAGATAATTACAGTTCTAATTTAATATTGTATTTTTTTAAACTTTCTAATGATTCGATTGAATTATAATCAAACTGTTCTTCGTGCAAGTCTTTTTCCTTTTTTAAAGCTATTTGTTTGACGCAATTTCCAAAGCGACGCACTTCGTTCATAGTAGATATAATTAATCCGGGAACAAGCTTGCTGACGCCATCTTTGTCTTTAGCAACCATCGTGAAATAAGAAGAAGTACAATGTTTGATTTTTCCCGTCTGAATATTTTCGGCTTCCACACGAATACCAATAACCATGGAACTTTTACCTACGTAATTCACGCAAGCTTTCATTGTCACCAGTTCGCCTACTTCGATTGGTTTTAGGAAATTTACGGTATCTACAGATGCGGTTACACAATAATTTCCTGAAAATTTTGATGCGCAGGCAAAAGCAATCTGATCTAATAAAGATAGAATATGACCACCATGAATCTTACCGCTAAAATTAGAATGTGATGGCAGCATCAATTCTGAAATACTGATATTTGAGGATGCAACGGTTTTAAAAGTACGGTTCATTTACTTAACTTTAAAAGGAGAATTGACCATTTTTACGTCTTTGATAAAGTAGCGGGTGTCACCCCACCAAGGAAATGTTCTATAGCGTTCCACATAAGTTACCTGAACATATTTACCTTCCATAACTTTCAAATCTGCAATCACTTGTTCCTCGCTGTCCAGCACTGAAAAAGAGAAAATTTGTGCTCCGGAAATTCCTTGACTGATTTCACCTTCCCAAGTTTTGAATGCAACTCCTTTGCGACTCACCTTAATTAACTCGCCTGAACGCACACCTTCACTGTAAGTGGCACTGTATAAAAAAGCGAAATAACCCGCAACAGATACTACAAGTATTGCGGTAATAACCATTAAAAATTTTCTCATTTTTTGTTTAGTTTAATATTATATTTTCGTCTTTTTCTGCTCGGTTCAAGATGCTTTCCGGAAGTGCTTTTTTTGCTTTGGCGCCCATTTTTTTCAATTTTTCAACACTTATTATTAAGTTTCCTTTTCCTTCCACCAATTTATTCATAGCGCCGCTGTATTCAATTTTGCTTTCATCGATCTTCTTTCCAATTTTGATTAAATCACCCACAAAACCTTCAAATTTGTCATATAAAGCACCAGCTTGTCTTGCAATTTCAAGTGCATTTTCCTGTTGTTTTTGGTTGGTCCACATGCTGTCAATAGTTCGCAAAGTGGCTAATAAAGTAGCCGGCGTAACGATGACTATGTTTTTCTCAAAGGCCTTGTTATAAAGTGTCGTATCCTCATTAAGAGCCATGGCAAAAGCGGGTTCAATTGGGATAAATAGCAATACAAAATCAGGGCTTTCTATTTGATATAAATCGTGGTAATTTTTATTTCCTAATTGCTCTACATGACGTTTTATGGAGTTTACATGTTCTTTCAAATAACTAACTTTCAAAACATCGTCTTCCTCATTGATGTATTTTTCGTATGCTGTCAAAGAGACTTTGGAATCGACAATCATCTTTTTGCCATCCGGCAGATTAATGACAACGTCCGGAAAAACGCGATTACCATCTTCGGTCGTAAAAGCTTGTTGAACTTCATATTCACGGCCTTTCTCTAATCCGGATTTTTCAAGAACGCGTTCTAGAACTAATTCACCCCAATTCCCCTGCATTTTACTGTCGCCTTTCAAAGCTTTCGTCAGGTTAATGGTTTCCTTGCTCATCTGGATATTCATTTCGCGTAAGCCTATAATTTGTTGGCGCAAAGCCGCATGGTAATCAATGCTTTCTTTATGAGTGTCTTCGACTTTCTTTTCGAACAATTGAATTTTATCTTGCAAAGGCGTCAAGATGTTTTTCATATTTTCTTTATTCTGCTCCGTGAATCTATTGGACTTTTCTTCTAATATTTTATTGGCGAGATTCTCAAATTCTTTGGTAAATTTTTCTTGTAGCTTCTCGACTTCTTCTTTTTGTTCTTTGTTGCGTTCCCAAAGATTCTCAAAATCAACTTCTTTTTTTGAAAGCTGAATGGCTAAACTGTCTTTTTCGCTTCGAATGCTTTCTTTTTCGGCAGTAGCGTTTTCTAATTGCTTTTCAAAAGTTATCTTGTCAACAAGAGTCTGCTCTTTCAATTGGTTGAATTGGGAAGTAAAAGCAATTAATTTTTCTTCCAAACTAATTTTTTCCGAAAGAAAACGGGCAGAGAAAATGAGTTTTCCAATAAAAATACCGATAGCGAGAGCAACGCAGAAAATTAATAAAAAGGGAAGCATATTTGACATAAAATTTCTTTTTGTAAGTTTGTAAAAATAAACAAAAGTTTCCTTTTTTCCTTTCGGAAATCAAAATAGTATCTCAAGTTCTAGCATTCATGGATTTGTAAATTTTGTTGGTATTTAATTTTTACATTTTAAAAAATATGCAGGAGAAATTTTTAAAATTAAATTCTCGTTTTTGCGCGATTATTGGTATTGTAGGTTGGTTTGCTTTGCTATTGCATTGTTCCTTATAATTTTGAATCGTGTGGCTTCGCTTGCAGAAACAATTGTTCGCTTTTTTAGTTTTTTTACTATTCAAACGAATATTTTAGTAGCACTATGTTTTACTTTTCTTTGGCTCAAGTCAAAATCTAAATGGGGTTTATTTTTTTCGAATTCTAAAATTGTAACTGCAATTACGTTATACATTATTATTGTTGGAATTGTTTACAATGCAATTCTTAGATTTTTATGGGCTCCAACAGGTTTTCAAAAAATAGCGGATGAGTTACTGCATTTGGTAATTCCAATTTTGGTTTTAGTATATTGGACATTATTTGTTCCTAAAAAAGCATTGGAATTCAAAAACATCTTTCCTTGACTGATTTTTCCTTCGGTGTATTTGATGTACTCTTTAATTCGGGGCGCTTTTTTTGGTTTTTACCCATATCCATTTATCAATGTGATTCTTTTGGGCTACAACAAAGTGTTGCTTAACAGCTTTTTTATGGTATTGGGTTTTCTTTTTATTGGAACCTTACTAATTGGGATTGGGAAAATAAAATGCAGTAATTTAAAGTAAAAAATAAAAAAGACCAATAGGAAGTTACTTCGTACTGGTCTTTTTTAAACCGAAATCTATTGTTATTGATCCAGTTTTATATTTCCTCTGTCTTCCTTATTGTCCGGATGCTCATTAGGATATCGGTTTGGAATAATATCCGAATTATGGTCTTTATTTTCAACCATTTTTTTAGCTTGCTCTTCGGAAACAATTGGAGTGTCAGTACTTAAGTTTTTTGGTGAGCAATCCTCATTCTGTTGCAAGGTTCCGTCTATATTGCGAGCTCTTTTCACAATTTTTTTATCTCCATGATCGTCCGTTTCTACCTCTGATTTTAAATGTGATACTTCAGGATTCGTGTTTTCGGCTAGATTCTGACCGCTAAATCCTTCGTTTATATTTTGTTTGTTATTTGTTTTTTTTGAACCTAAATCGTTGCTTTCCATAATGGTTAGTTTAAAGTTAATGCGGTTAACTTCTATAATATTACGGCTTTTATTCGTAGGATTTTAATCATTTAACATAGCTTTTAGTTTGGTGAGGAAACGCAACAATGACTATTTTAAATCCTGCTAAAACAAAACTATCTTTGCTTGCACAATTAACACAATAAAATGTCTCATTCTCATTTCATTATTCATAAACCTTACGGGTATCTGAGTCAATTTATTTACGAACTAAAACGAAAAAAGAAACTCCTTGGAGAATTGCACGATTTCCCCAAAGGAACGATGGCAATAGGACGTCTTGACGAAGATTCTGAAGGATTGTTGCTGTTGACTACAGACGGGATGGTCAGCGAAATCATTAGAAGTAAAAAAGTCGACAAAGAATATTATGTGCAAGTTGATGGCATTATCACTCAGGAAGCCATCGAGCAACTCGAAAACGGGGTCGAAATAGGTTTCAATGGGACTAAATACATCACGAAACAGTGTAAAGCTTTTTTAATTAATGAAATTCCCGCTTTTGGAACCAGAGGAAAAAAAATACGGGATGAGCGTCATGGTCCTACTTCTTGGGCTTCGATAACAGTCAACGAAGGAAAGTTTCGCCAAGTTCGTAAAATGACGGCCGCTGTTGGTTTTCCAACGTTACGATTAGTTCGTGTTCGAATAGGAAACGTCCATCTCAATAATTTACAGGCAGGCGAAGTTATAGAAGTTGATGATTTTCAAATAACTGAATAAACAAATAACCGATTAACTCATATAAAATGTTAAACATCGTTTTAGTAGAACCAGAAATTCCAAATAATACAGGCAATATTGGCCGATTGTGCGTAGGTACTGAAAGCCGTTTGCACTTAATTCATCCTTTTGGATTTGTTATTAATGATAAAAACCTAAAACGTTCCGGGTTGGATTATTGGGTGCATCTTGATGTTACTGAATATCAAATCGTAGCCGAATGGAAAGCACAGATTCCTGATTTGTCCCGAGTTTTTTTGATGAGTTCCCATGCTGAAAAATCGTATTTAGAGAATGATTTTCAAGATGGAGACTGGTTGGTTTTTGGAAAAGAAAGTACAGGTTTGAGTGCCGCTTTTTTAAACGAATTCCCCAATCATTTGACAATTCCTATGTCACCGCTAATTAGAAGTTTTAATATTGCGAATTCAGTTGCATTTGTCATAGGCGAAGCAAAGCGGCAAATAAATAATAAACTGTAAGTTGTAAATTGTAAAAAGTAAGGCAATTTTGTGCTTGAAATTTCATATATTTGAGTAGTTCATTCCAAATCTAATCGTGTTTCTCGCCTTCTTTAAAATGTACCTTTTATGATCGACAAAATTACGCTCAGAAACACTATTTTCAAACATTTAGATGGTTTGGTTACGGCACCTGTAGCTTATGTTTTGCATGAAAAAGGAGTACTATCCCATATTCTTGACAAAAAAGAAGTCACACTTACGGAACTTACGGAACATTTTAAAGCCAACGAAGGTTATCTCAATGTGGGCTTACGTGTTTTGTGTTCGCAAGGATTCTTGAATTATCATATTGATCACACTGCAGATCAAATTAAATTCAGCATAAACGATAAAAGTGCTATTGCATTTTCGATGTTCTATTTGTACGAAGATGTGGTTGATTTACTGCATTTCACGATGCAATTTCGCACGCGATTATCAGATCACATTCCATTTGTCAGATTGGGTTTAATTTTTGATTTGTACGCAACTAATTACGGAATTTCATTTTCGAATGATACACTGACCAACGAAATTCAGCATCAGATTCTAACGCATATTGAAGGTTGTTTGGTTGGGCCAATATTAGTGCAATTGGGTATGAGTGGCATGTTCCACAAGTATTTTATGGAAATTTCCTTTCGTCCCGAAGAATTTCATAAATCTCCTGAAAAATTCAAAATCGTATTGGATTTTTTCCTTGAATTAGGCTGGTTTACCCAAAACAAAGGCAATTATCAATTTACTGAAAAGGGTTTGTTTTTTGCTAAAAGGGCTTCTGCTTATGGAGTGACGGTATCTTATTTACCCACTTTTAGTAAAATAGAGCATTTGCTTTTTGGGAATCCAAATGTACTGCGAACGGTGTCCGAAGGGGAAGATGAAATTCATGTCGATAGAGAAATGAATGTTTGGGGAAGCGGAGGCGCACACGACACTTATTTTAAAGTCGTAGATGAGATTATCATTAAATTATTCAATTTACCAATAGAAGACCAACCCAAAGGAATTCTCGATATGGGTTGCGGCAATGGAGCATTTATCGAACATATTTATACTGTAATCGAAAGACAAACGCGGCGCGGAAAAATGCTGGATGAGTATCCTTTATTCCTTGTTGGTGCCGATTACAATCAGGCGGCATTGAAAGTAACCCGAGCCAATTTAATCAAAGCCGATATTTGGGCCAAAGTAATTTGGGGCGATATTGGACAACCCGATTTGTTAGCTACTGATTTATTGGATAATTATAACATTGATTTGAAAGATTTGCTAAATGTAAGAACCTTCTTGGATCATAACCGAATTTGGGAAGTGCCAAAACACATTACCAATGACAGAGTAAGCCATTCAACAGGAGCATTTGCACATAGAGGAGAGCGTATCAGTAATAGTCTAGTCGAAGATAATCTATTGGAACATTTGATAAAATGGGCGCCTTATGTTCGGAAATTTGGATTGTTAATGATTGAATTGCATACGATTGCTCCAAATTTGACTGCTGCTAATTTAGGAAAAACAGCTGCTACGGCTTATGATGCCACCCATGGTTTTTCAGATCAATACATAGTGGAAATTCCCGTTTTGCACAAAATCGCTGCTGAAGCAGGATTGTATCCAGATACTAATTTTTTCAGGAGATTTCCTGATGCTGATATCGCTACAGTAAGTATTAATTTATTGAAAGGGAAATGATTTAAACAATCATAAACTTCCCTTTTTCAGCGTCAAAAACAATGTGTTCATCTTTGAATAAGGTGTTGAAACTTCCTTTTGCAATAAAATTACAGGGTTCGTCTTGCAACACAGTTTCTGGTGTCATAATAATCATTTCATCACTCAATTGTATCGCCATATCAATATCATGAGTAGAAAATAAAATGCATTTTCCAGTTTCATGAGTCAGCTTTTTCAAAAGTTTGAATAAGGCCACCTTGTGCAATAAATCCAGATGGGTCGTGGGTTCGTCTAAGATTATTAAAGGAGTATCCTGTGCTAAAGCGCGGGCTACTAAAACTTTTTGCAACTGTCCATCACTGATTTCGTAATGTTTTTTAGCAGCTAAGTGACTGATTTGTGTGAGTTCCATTGCTTCAAGAACTTTGGCGACGTCAACATCAGATAAAGTCCCCATCCAATTGGTGTACGGTTGTCTGCCTAAAGCAATAAGTTCAAAAACGGTTAGATTACTGGGCGGTAATTTTTCGGTTAAAACGATGCTTAAGTTTTGGGCTAAGGCTAAAGGTTCATAAGAAGTAATTTTCCTTTCATTTAAAAAAACAGCGCCGGAAAGCGGTTTCTGGATTCCCGTTATCGTTTTTAAAAGCGTTGATTTCCCGATCCCATTGGCGCCAATTAAGGCAATCAGTTTTCCTTTTTTTAAAGAAATCGAGATATTCGAAGCCACTTCGATTTTCTCTTTTTTATGAGAATAACCAATGCTAATTTGAGATGCTTGTAAGATGATTTCGTTTTCCATTAGGCGATCATTTTTCGTTTACTAACCAATAACCAAATGACCACCGGAGCACCAATTATTGAAGTCACCGCATTGATGGGCAAAGTGATCTCCAATCCTGGCAATTCTGAAATTACATCACAAATAAGCATGATCGAAGCTCCTAAAAGTAACGTACTCCAATACAAAACAGAATGGTTACTGGTTTGAAATACTAATTTTGCTATATGTGGTACTGCCAGTCCTATAAAGGCAATTGGACCTGCATATGCCGTGATGCTTCCAGCTAAAATGCTTGTTGCAAAAATAATAATTAATCGTGTTTTTTTGAAATTCAAACCTAAACTGCGAGCGTAATTTTCACCCAATAACAATGCATTGAGTGGCTTGATGCTAAACAGACTTAGTATTAAGCCAATCCCCACACAAACGGTTAGAATTACTATAGAAGACCAAGACAAGTTGCCTAAGTTTCCCATGGACCAAAACGTGAATTTCTGCAATTGTTCAGCCGAACTAAAATACGTAAGAACGCCTACTATGGCACTGGTAAAACTACCAAACATTAGCCCTACAATTAAAATGGACATTGTGTCTCGAAGTCTTTGGGAAACCACCAAAACGGCAAGTAATACAACGGAGCTTCCAATAGTTGAGGCTAAAACCACGCCATAAGAAGATAACAAAATAGTACTCAAAAAAGGAGGAAGTAAGCCAGCTCCTAATATTACAAAAGCAACACCTAAACTGGCACCGGAACTCAGTCCTAAAACGTAAGGCCCTGCCAATGGATTTCGAAACAAAGTTTGCATAAGCAAACCACTTATGGATAGCCCCATTCCGACAAGAATTGCTGTTATGGCTTTGGGTAACCTATAATTAATAATGATGTATTCCCAAGTAGACTTGCTCGCTTGACCACCAGTCAAACTAGTAAAAATTTCTCTAAAAGGTATCGTTATAGAGCCAAAACTAATATTTGTAAAAAACAATAGCACAAGCCCAAAAGTAAGCAAGAAAAATAGAATAGTATTTCGTTTTTGATTGTTCAATTGTAGTACGGTTATAGATGTATTATGATACTATATTTAATTTTTAAAATGAATTGAAATCCAGTTTTGGCTCCCTCTCCTTTGGAGAGGGTTGGGGTGAGGATTTAATTTAGTTTTTGAGCAAAAGTAAACGTGTAATTTGGAAGCAATTCAGGATGAAAGATTTTGATAAAATCTTTCAAGACTAAATCCGGTCGGCCTGGTGCTAATTCATAATAAATGGTTCCTCCCGTTGCACCTAATTTACTTTCAAAAGTATAGACATTTTTAGATTTTGAAGCGTCAAACTGACTGTAATGTGGATTGCTATTTTCGAATTCAGCACTACTTTTAAACGAACCTGTTGCAATCCAATAGTGCGCCGTTTTCGCTTTCTCTAATATTTTTTCAAAAGGTAAACTAAGACTTCCTGTTCCTTCAACATTTGCCCATAAATAACTGGCTTTGGCATCTTTCATAAATTGAGCTACCCAGCTATTTCCTCGCGCTACATACCATGTGTCTTGGTACATAGATCCGTAAAGAACTGTAGCTGTTGGTTTTTTGGTTGCAACCAATTGTATGGCATCATTATAATTTTTTACGATTTCATCAAAAAGCGTTTTGGCTTCTTTTTCTTTTTTAAACAAAGCACCGTAAAGCTTAATCCATTCTGCTTTTCCCAGTGGTGTTTGTTCCATCCAGTCCGCTTGAATGAGTACTTTAAGACCACTTTTTTGTAAATTATCAATCATTGGATTGTTGTTGTCAACTCCAAAGGTTACGATTAAATTAGGCTCCAATTCAATGAGCTGCTCCACGTTTAATTTTTCGTTTTGTCCTATGTTTTTAACACCGCCGGCATCAATTAGTTTTCTGGTTTTTTCAGAAGAAACATAATCGGTGTGAGGGAAACCCACTAGTGATTTTTCAACTCCCAGCATTTCCAAAAAAGGGATATTGGTCGTTGAAGTAACGACGATCGATTCTAAAGGCACTGAAATTGTGGTGTATTTTTGTAGGCTATCAGGAATGCTGCCGTTTTTTTCTTTTAAAATATACGTGAAGTTTTTATTGGCTTCAGGCCAAGGATTTGAAACCGTCACTACTGAATATCCTTCATAGGTATTAATAGAAAGTCCCGAGGCATATTCGATTGTGTTTTTTGAAGTTGTACTTTCTTTTACGTTCCCGTTTTCGCTTTTTTTACATCCAACGAAAGCTGAAAAAGAGAAAACAAAAAGGATTAATTTAAAGGTGAATTTCATGATTTAATTTTTCAATAGCGACAAAGGTATACCAAATTTATAAAATTTCTTGTTTATTTTTAGCAGTAAAAAATTGAACAAATACTATCTTTACGAAATGAATAGCATTAAAGTCAAAAACTGTTCTACTTGCGGAACTCCTTTTAATTGTGGGGACACAACTGAAGGAAGTAAATGCTGGTGCAACAATTTTCCGCCCATTTTTACTCCGTCAGAACTGGTAGATTGTTTGTGTTCCAGTTGTTTTACAACTGCTTGTTCCATCAAAATCGATGAATATGTTGGAACGATAGTTTCTGAAAAGGCAACGGATAATAAAGCCAAAGATTTACCCAAAACTACTGATCTTATAGAAGGAATTGACTATTATTTAGAAAATGGGAATTATGTTTTTAAGGCTTGGTTTCATCTAAAAAGAGGTCACTGTTGTACCAACGGATGTCGACATTGTCCGTATAAATAATTATAAATTATGAATCATTAAAGATAATATTGTTAAAACCAAGAGTTTTGATTTGAAAAAGAATGTGAAAATATAAATAGCGATGCAATATCAATATTAAAATGTTATTACAATTTACAATTAATAATTTACAATTAGCATGATTTATTTAATAACTGGCGGTGAACGCTCCGGTAAAAGCGGTTATGCCGAAAACTTAGCAAAAGGATTGTCGGATAAACCAATGTATGTGGCTACAGCCCGAAAATGGGATAATGATTTCCAAGAGAGAATCGATCGCCATCAAAAAGATCGGGACGAACGATGGATGAATATCGAAAAAGAAAAACACTTAAGCGAGATTGATTTTTCAGGAAAAGTAGCGGTCGTCGATTGCGTTACGCTTTGGTTAACGAACTTTTTTGTAGATACTAAAAATGATGTTTCCTTGTGTTTAGAACAAGCTAAAACCGAATTTGATGCCATTGCCAATCAAGAAAATGCCACAATTATTATTGTAACCAATGAAATAGGAATGGGCGTTCATGCCGAAACGCATATTGGTCGGAAATTCACCGAACTTCAAGGTTGGATGAATCAATACATTGCTAAAAATGCCGATACCGTTGTGCTAATGGTTTCTGGAATTCCTGTAACTATAAAAGAAAATAAATGAATTTTGTAACTTCTTGGAGTGGTGGAAAAGACAGTTGTTATGCTGTGATGCAAGCAATTCAGCAAGGATTTATTCCAAAAGTGTTACTCAATATGATGAATGAAAACGGAAAAGTTTCTCGTTCTCACGGATTACCTTTGTCTATATTGAATCAGCAAGCCCAAAAAATGGGATTACCTCTGGAAGGAATTCCTGCAACTTGGGGTGATTATGAAGCCAAGTTTATTGCAGTTTTGAAAATACTAAAAGCCAAATATGATTTGGAAGCAGCCGTTTTTGGTGATATTGATCTGCAACCGCATAAAGATTGGGAAGATAAAGTATGTGACGCAGCTTCGCTAAAAGCAATTTTGCCTTTGTGGCAACAAGACAGAATCGTTTTGGTAAATCAAATGCTTGAAAACGGAATTGTAACAATGATTGTTTCTTGTAATACCATAATGGGTGAGCGTTATTTAGGTGAAATATTGACTAAAGAACTAGCACAAGAATTACATGAAAAAGGAATTGATCCTTGTGGTGAAAATGGAGAATTTCATACTTTGGTAATTAATTGTCCGTTGTTTTCTGGAGCGATTGAACTGCCTGAATTTACTAAAATTACCTATGAGGATTATTGTTTCATCGTTTGGAAAGAATAATACGCTCTCTTATTGTTTTGATTTGACATTGCCATTGACTTTTGACATTGAAATTAAAAAATATTGAATTTAAAAAGATGACTTATTTAGATGAAATTTTAAAATCCCGTCGCGACACCCGTCATTTTACGGAGGATCAAGTACCGGATGCTGTTCTTGAAAAAGCACTGCAAGCGGGGCATTGGGCTCCTTCAGTGGGTTTAACTGATGCTACAAAATACTATCTGATTAGGTCGGCTGAAATAAAGAAAGCCATTAAAAATTTGTTTTCAGATTATGATGAAAAAGCAGTTGCGCTCACTGATAACGAACAACAAAAATTAGCATATAGAGCTCTTAAGCTGGAAGCAATTGAAGAAGCTCCACTGGGATTAGTGATTTGTTATGATCGTTCCGTTTTGAATAATTTTACGATTGGAACCGTTGGAAGTAACGAAGCGGTAAAGTTCAGTTCGGTTTGTGCGGCGCAAAATATTTGGCTATCCTTAACGGAACAAGGCTATTCCATGGGTTGGGTTTCTATATTGAATTATTATCAGTTTAAGCTATTATTAGGTTTACCTGAAAACATGGAGCCATTGGGGTATTTCTGCGTGGGAAAACCAGCTACTGATTATGATAATCAACCCATGTTGCAACAATTGAATTGGAAACAAAAGCAAGAAACGCCATTAGTGGAGGAAATCACTATTTTGCATGAAAGTAAGGTGACGAAAGTATTTTTTGATGCTAAAAAGGAAATGGATGCTGCTGCTTTTGCAAATGCGTTGCAACATAAAATCGACCAAAAAACCAAACCAACGGGTTCATTAGGAATTTTAGAAGTGCTTGCCAAACAAATAGGGATGGTGTTTCAAACTTTAGAACCTAAAATTACAAAACCCAATCTGGTTGTTTTTGCTGCCGATCACGGAATTGCAAATCACGGAGTAAGTGCCTATCCGCAAGACGTAACCAGACAAATGGTGAGTAACTTTTTGATAGGTGGCGCAGCAATTAATGTGTTTTGTAAACAGAATGAGATTCAGTTAGCTATAGTGGATGCGGGAGTAAATTATGATTTCCCTATGAATACGGATTTGATTTCAGCTAAAATAGGGAAGGGAACGCACTCTTTTTTACAAGGACCAGCAATGAGTAAAACAGAAATTGAATTGTGTTTTATAAAAGGAAGCGAGATTGTTGCCACTATTGCAAAGACGGGCAGCAATTGCATTGGTTTTGGCGAAATGGGCATTGGCAACACGGCCACAGCTTCGGTTTTAATGAGTATTATTTTAGAATTACCAATTCAAGATTGCGTAGGAAAAGGAACGGGTGTAAATGATGCGCAGTTAATTCAAAAAATAAATATTCTTAAAAAATGCATTGCTAATTACGATGGTTCAGATGATTTAGACAGTAAGTTAGCTTATTTCGGGGGATTCGAAATCATGCAAATGGTAGGTGGAATGCTTCAGGCAAAAAAAGCCAATATGTTGATTCTTGTGGATGGCTTTATCTGTAGTGTCGCTTTTTTAATTGCCTTTAAAAAGAATCCGTCGATTATTAAAAATGCTATTTTTTGCCATTCATCTGCGGAGCAAGGACACCAAAAAATATTAGACTACCTAGGAGTTCGCTCTCTGTTGCAACTTGATTTGCGATTGGGCGAAGGCACGGGTTGCGCCATTGCTTTTCCTATAATTGAGTCGGCTGTAGCGTTCTTGAATGAGATGGCCAGTTTTGAATCAGCAGGGGTTAGTGGTCGATAAACGGTAGATACACACTATTGTAGGGCCGCAATATTTTGCCTTTCTACTACAAGATCAAAATAAAATAATAAGATTTAATTCCAAAAATGAAAAAAGAACTCTATATATTTTTTACTGCATTAATGTTTTACACTAGGATTCCATGTCCTAAAAACATCGATCACAATCCAGATTATTTAAATAAAGCGTCCCGTTATTTTCCGTTTATTGGTTGGATTGTAGGGAGTGTGGCGTTTGGAATATACTGTATTTTTAATTATTTAGTTGCTCCTGAAATTGCGGTAATCTTCTCTATGATTGCTTCCGTTTTAGTGACGGGAGCTTTTCATGAAGATGGTTTTGCTGATGTTTGCGATGGTTTTGGTGGCGGTTGGACCAAAGAAAAAATCCTGATGATTATGAAAGACAGCGCAATTGGTGCCTATGGAGCGATTGGTCTAGTACTGCTGCTAATGCTTAAATTTCAGGCCTTGATTCAATTAATTAGTGTCTCGGAAACTAAATTTTTAATTTATAATTCACAATTCACAATTTTATTGTTGTTTGTTTCAGCGCATTCTATCAGTCGATTAGCGGCGATTTCAATTGTTTTTACCCATCAATATTCGCGTGAAGATGCTTCCAGCAAAAGCAAACCTATCGCACAAAGTTATTCTTGGAGAGAAGTGTTGGGAGCTTTCTTTTTTGGGTTACTTCCATTCGTTATTTTGTCCTGTTATCAGTGGCCGATACTGTTGGTTTTAATCCCTGTTTTTCTGACCCGATTTTTCTTAGCACGATATTTTCAGAAATGGATTGACGGCTATACCGGGGATTGTTTGGGAGCGACCCAACAGGTTTGTGAAGTGGTTTTTTATATATCAGTGATTGCAATATGGAAGTTTATTTAGTACGGCATACGGAAACGGTTTGCGAAAAAGGAATTTGTTATGGACAATCCGATGTGGAAATCATGGAGCCTTATCATGATGTTTTTCAGTCTGTTTTAAATCAATTGCCTCAGGATGCAAGGCTGTACTCTAGTCCTTTGCTTCGCTGTGTGCTTTTGGCAAATTATATCAAAGACAATTCAAAAATCACTTGTATTAACGAGGATTCCCGTCTAATGGAAATGAATTTTGGCGATTGGGAAATGAAAAATTGGGATGTAATTCCTGCTGATGATTTTACACCTTGGATGACTGATTTTGTAAATGTTCGGGTACCCAATGGAGAATCATTTACGGATTTGCATGATCGAGTAATTAATTTTATAACTAATGAACTTCAAGCAACCCATTCAAAACCAGTAATTATTGTGGCGCATGCGGGAGTGATACGCAGTTTTTTATGTAAAATTTCGGATTTACCTCTCAAAGACGCTTTTCAGAATAAAGTAGATTTTGGAGCTGTAATTAAAATTGAATTATAAAATCCGCAATTATTTAGGTTATTAACTTAATATAATTTTATCTTTGCCGCCGTATTGAGGTTGAGGTTTGTTTTTTCAAACCACATTAAAAGGGAATCAGGTGATAGATTTCAAGTTTTAGATATCAGATTTCAGGGCTTAAATCCTAAATCAAGAATCCTAAATCTTAAATCAAAAATCCTGAGCTGTACCCGCAACTGTAAGCTATAAAGCTTGTTGTTATCTACAAAACCACTGAGCTAGCTGAATTTATTTCAGTTTCTTGGGAAGGTAAACAACAAGACGCAAGCCAGGAGACCTGCCTATTACATCAAATATCAAACTTTCGGGAAAAAAGGTTTGGGTATGGGTCATTCTATGCTTTTCTCCCATTTATTAAATTTTACATTTTTAAAATGAACAAAAAATTCATTCGCTTTAGTGCGATTGCATTGTTATTTGCAATGAACACGTATGCCCAAGATCAAGAGCCAAAACAACTAGATGAGGTTGTTGTTTCCGATTCGAAATTTGCTTTGCCAAAAGAAAAATCAGGAAAAGTTATTGTGAAAATTACTGCTGAAGATTTGAAGAAAAAAGCAGGACAATCAGTAGCTTCGATTTTAAGTACGGTAGCCGGTGTTGAAATCAACGGAAACCAAAGCCGTAATGGTAAAGATTTAGGACTTTACATTCGTGGAGGAAGAAATCATCAGGTTTTAATTTTGATTGATGGCGTTCCGGTAACGGATGCTTCCGGTATTAGCTTATCCTATGATTTGAGATTACTTCCAGTGGAACAAATTGAAAGTATTGAGATTATGAAAGGCGCTTCGAGTACTTTATACGGCTCGGGAGCTGCGACTGGTGTAATTAATATTACACTAAAAAAAGCAGGTAAAAAAGCAATCGCTGGAAATGCATATCTGAATATTGGTACACAAACAGTTGCCAAAAACGCAAATTATAGTGTGCAAGATTACAATCAGGGATTTGCGGTAAACGGAGGTTTTGAAAAAGTGAATTATTTTGCCTCGTTGAATAGTACGGAGACCACAGGAATTTCTGAAGCGAAACCTTTAAATTCAAATACTAAATTTGAAAATGATGCTTTTTCAAGAGTTAATTCTCTTGTAAAAATTGGCTTTACGCCAAATAAGAAATTATCATTTGATTTCTTTGCTAATTATGACCGAATGAAAAGCGATTTTGATGCAGGTTCCTTTTCAGATGATCTTGAAAATTTTAGTTTATCAGAGCAATTTAGAGTTGGTTTTACTCCAAAATATAAATACAACAAAGGAGAATTTGTGATTAATACGGGCGCAAATGTAATCACCCGTGATATCTTTAGTTTTGGCTCTTTATTCTTAGCGAAGTCAAGAAGTGTTAATGTAGATGCCTTTAATAAATATGAAATTTCATCTCAGTTATTTGTGGTTACAGGTGCACAATTTCAGTTCCACGAAATGTCAAACAGTAGCGAGTATGATGCAATTGCAACTGATGTAGCAAAATTCAATATGATTGATCCTTATGCAACGGTGGTCTATAATTCAAACTTTGGATTAAACTTAAATGCAGGAGCTCGTTATAATATGCATAGTAAATATGGAAATAATTTTGTGTACAATATTAATCCTTCTTTCACTTTTTCTGAAAATTTAAAAGTATTAGCGTCCTATAGTACTGCTTTCATCACTCCAAGTTTGTACCAATTGTACTCACCTTATGGTGATTTGAATTTGTCTCCAGAGAAAGATGCAACTGCGGAAGTTGGTTTTGAAGTAAGCGCATTGAACAAGAAATTAGTTTTGAATGCTGTCGCTTTTCAAAGAGAAGAGGAAGATGCAATAGGATTTGATTTGACGACCTACAAATACTTTAATGTAGATGGGAAAAACAAAGCCAAAGGTCTTGAAACAATGATTTCTTATGCTTTTAATGATAAAGTAAAATTCAATGCCAATTATACTTTTACAGAATTAGAAAGACAATCCCGTATTCTAAATCCAAAACACAAAGTAAATGCTGCTGTGGATGTGCAAGCAACAGCGCGTCTAGCCTTTAATCTGGCATATCAGTTTGTGTCAGACCGATATTTAGAATACACAACATATCCTGCACCAACTTACGATCCCGTTTTAAATGCAGAAATTTTAAAAGATTATCAAATAGTTAATGCCAATATTCGTTATGATTTAATCAAAAACAGATTGAATGTTTTTGGTACAGTAGATAACATTTTAGATAAAGATTTTGTTGAAAGTCGTGGATACAGTACTAGAGGAAGAAATTTTAAATTAGGTTTGAATTTGGTATTCTAAAAGAATATATTTTAGTTTTAGTTCTTAATTCCCGTTCCCTAATTTGGAACGGGTTTTTTGTTGGGAAAAAATCAGATTCTTTAATTTTGAATTATAAAAAAAAGAGACTTTCAGTGATGAAAGCCTCTTTTTAGTTTAAAGTTATTTTTATTTCAATTCTGAAATGAATTCTATTATAGTTGCTGCAATTTTATTTTGTTCCAAATCATTGGTTAAATACTCTCTATCAGCAAGGTTGGACATGTAACCCAATTCTACAAGCACTGCTGGCACTTCCGATTTTTTTAAAATAAAAAAAGGAGCATTCTTTATTTCAGATGCTTTTAAATTATTATTTTGAATGAATTTAGTACGTAGTTCATTCGCAATTTTATTTGATTTTTCATTCGTAATCGATTCATTGGCAATGTAAAATTCCATTCCTGATTTTGCTACATTTGAACTTTTATTGACATGCAATGATAAAACTAAATCAGGTTTGATTTTGTTAATGATTACTGAACGATCATTCAAAGACAGAAATTCATCTCCAATTCTGGTAAGATGAACACTAATATTTTCGTTTTTATTTAAAAATTTGATTTTGTTAGTGATTTGTTCTACAATTTGTTTTTCAGTACTGCTGCTCGAAGTAGCTCCAAAATCGGATCCGCCATGCCCAGCATCAATAACGACATTAATTTGTTTAGGCTCTTTAATATCTGGTTTTACAAATGCGAAAGATACAATGGTTGCACAGGCCAAAAATACCGGAATTGATTTTTTCATGTGGTTTTGATTTAATAGGTTATTCAATAATAACTTACAAAAAATAATTTTATTGTGTTGTCTTTATCTTATTCCAATGCTTTCAAAAGTCCTTCAGGAGCTTTCTCAACATACATTTGATTTTGGATTCCTTTGACTGATTTCGAATCTTTGAAAAACTCAAAATCTACTCCTGTGTTTTGTTTCAACATTCTGGATGTTCCGGTTATTTTTCCAATAGCGGTACTCAATAAACGTTCTGAAGAGTCTCCAAGAACGCCAAATGTACTAACTGTTTCTTTTACTAAAAAATCGGGTTGTAACCCATTGAAATAATCTCCAAAACCGGTCGAATTCACAATTTTCAATACAATCGGCTGCATGGCGTATCTGTGGTTTGGGTTTCTGTTTTCCGAACCAAAAGTAGGGGAGTCATATAGAGTAACAGACCCAACATTTTTACCCACGGTTACATCGCCAATTTGTATGACATTGATGTGAGGCTCTAATCCGTTGATTACTAATTCACTTGCTGATGCTGTACTTTGAGTAGTCAATATATAGACTTTAGTCAAGTTTAAACTGTTTATTGCGGTGGTTCCTATTTTATCTGTAAAATTATTTATTAAAGCTGCTGGATTTTCAGCTTCAAAATAAGCATTAATTTTAGCGTTCCATTGTTGTTTTGCAAATACCTTTCCTGTAAATTGTCCTGTAATCATACTTGCTAATCGTGTAGCCGTTTGTACTGAACCACCTCCGTTGTATCGTAAATCTAAAACTAAGTCAGTAACTCCTTGTGATTTTAGTGAACCAAAAGCATCATTCAATTGCGTGTCATAATTAGCATAAAAACCATTGTACATCAAATATCCAATCTTATGTGAACCCGAAGTAATTACTTTGTTGATTAAAATTGGATTCTCGGATAAAACGGTTTTTGTTAACTCCACTGATTTTCCGTTGCCCGTAATGGTAGTTCCATTATAATCGGCTAGATTTAAGGTGTAAGTTTCATTGGAACCAAACAATAGTGCCTCATAATTACTCAAAGTAAGTTGCGTTCCATTAACGGCAGTAAAATAATCACCACGTTTAATATTCTTGTTTGAGGCATCTGAATTTGCAATGATATAACGTACATAACCAAATATTTCAGTGGTACTTCCGGGTTTTCTGCTTAAACCAAAATCAACTCCGTTATTTTTAGTTGTTCCTTGAAGTGCTCCTTCCAATTCTAAATAATCATCCACAATCCAACTGAATCGATCTATGGATTTGTCGACTCTAAGCGCATTAAAAAGCTCTTCGGGTACGGGATACCCTTTTAGAAACGTGTTTAATTCAGTCTGGTCAGCAAATCTGTCATCAGCCAAATTTGGAACATCTGCCTGCCATAAGTAATACTGGTTAAGCCCTTTCCAAATAAAATCTTGAATATCTAAGCTTGCTGGCGGTGCAACATCATCATTATCTTGACAGCTTTGGAAAGTGAAAACTGCTATAAATAATAAAAGCGTAAATTTGAAACTTGTTCTCATGTTTGGATTTTAATATAATAAACGTAAAAATACTAACTTTAGTTTTATTTTAAGTTTTTTTTGTTACAAAAATAAAAATGAGTCGTCTACATTATATACTAAGTTTAAAACCTGCTTTTATATGAACCAAAATGAGTTTGTACTACTCGTCACTCCTTTTAAAGATAAAGTCTTTAGGCTGGCCAAGCGATTGCTTGTAAGTACTGAAGAAGCAGAAGACGCTACTCAGGAAGTTTTGGTTAAATTATGGAATAAAAATGGAAATTTAGCCCAGTACGGCAGTGTAGAAGCATTTGCAATGACAATGACAAAAAATTATTGTTTGGACCAGCTAAAATCCAAAAGAACAGGAAATCTTAAAATCGTTCATACAAATTATATCGATAGGGAACCGGCTCTGGAGAAGAAAATAGAAGATTTGGATAGTTTGAATTGGGTGGAGAAAATAATGGATAAATTACCCGTTCAACAAAGATTGATTATTCAAATGCGAGATATTGAACAATACGAATTTGAGGAAATTGCAAAAATACTCGATATGAATGAGAGTGCAATTCGGGTGGCACTTTCAAGAGCAAGGAAGACGATACGGGATTATATGACAGAAACACACAAATATGGAATTAGTTAAAATAGAAAATTTAGTAGAAAAATACTTTCAGGGAGAAACCAGTATTGCAGAAGAAAATGAATTACGTAATTATTTTTCTTCATCGAATGTTGCGCAGCATTTAGAACAATACAAGCCTATATTTGGGTATTTCTCTCTTGCGGCAGCCCATCAGTTTACGTCGGAAATTCCACTGCATGCTAAAAAACGTACTATTGCGTGGATATCAATTGCGGCCGCGGTTGTTGTTTTGCTGGGAATAGGAACCTATGCTTATCATAGTGATGTGGTTGTAAATAAAAGCCAGGATTTAGGGACGTACGACGATCCCCAAGAGGCTTTCAGAGCAACTCAAAAAGCATTATCGGTATTGTCAGATAATGTAAATGTTGGCATAGAAAGTGTACAATATATTCAAGAATATCAATCCACAAAAGATAAAATATTCATTAATACTAAAAAGCAATCTGGTGGGTCGTAATTGACTTGAGTAAATAGTAAAAACAATAATAATTTTAAACCAAAACAATTTAAAAAAGATGAAAACAACAATCAATAGTAACAAAATGAACAATAATCTCAACTGGAGTAAAAAAATTATACTCACTTTAGTGTTCACATTAGTTTCAAGCACATTTTTTGCGCAAGCGATTTTTGATAAATTCGACGGGCAAGAAGGCGTTACCTCAATCATTGTCAATAAAAAAATGTTTGATTTGATGAGCAAAGTAAAAATGGATGCTTCTGATAAAGAAATGCAACAATACCTGAGCTTGATAAAGAAACTGGATGATTTAAAAGTCTTTACGACCAAAAGCGCCAGAATAGAAGGCGAAATGAAAGTTATAGCTGATAAATACATAAAAACGGCAGGATTAGAAGAACTGATGCGTGTGAATGAGAATGGTAGAAGCATTAAAATTTCAGTGAAATCAGGAGCAAGTGATTCTCAAATAAAAGAATTATTTATGTTTATTGAAGGCGCTAAAAATGATGATACCGTTTTAATGTCTTTAAAAGGTAATTTCGATTTAGACGAACTGTCTGTTCTTACCAATAAGATGAAAATTCCTGGTGGCGAAGATTTGAAGAACGCAACTAAAGGAAATAAGTAATGAAAACAGTTTATGTATTAGCGCTACTATTCAGTTTGCTTCTTGTAAGCTGTAACTCTGAACCGACCTTGCAAAAATATTTTGTGGAAAATACCGAAAACAAAAATTTTATTGCTTTGGATGTGTCACCTAATATTCTGAATGTTGATAAAACAAAATTATCAATTGCGCAGAGCGATGCTTTAAAGTCGTTTGATAAGATGAATATTTTGGCTTTCAAGTTGAATGATAAAAACAAGGCTCAATTTGAAATTGAACGTGCGAAGGTTAATCTGATTTTAAAAGACAAAAAGTACCAACAGCTGATGAAGTTTAATTCAGGTAAGGAAGGAGCATCGGTGAGTTTTGTAGGAACAGATGAGCATATTGAAGAGTTTGTGCTCTTTGCTAATAGAAAGGAAAACGGTTTTGCTGTTGTTCGAATTTTGGGCAAGGATATGAATCCCACAGATATTATGACAATGATAAGCGTTTTGCAGGAATCTAATATTGATGTAGAGCAGTTGAAGCCTTTGCAGCAGCTATTGAAATAAGCGTATTTTTGGATAGTAAAAAAAAGCGTCTCGATAATATGTCAAGGCGCTTTTTTTTGAGGTATGATTTTCGACCAAAGTTAGATGAGTATCAATTACAAAACATTATTTTTTGATATTTGGTTTGACCGTTTTAGTTAAAAGATCACTTTTTAGATCTACAAATAATGTAAAAGTATGATAAAGAGTAAAAGGCAAATAATTGAAATAAGTCTATTATTTGCCTTTTACTCTTTATGTTTTAACTGTAACCTTTTTGAGACAATTCTCAAACCATTTTAGTTGATTTAAAACTTTTTACAACTTCTTTCGCCACTACTGAGTGTTTTGTGGAATTTAATGCGTTCATGAAGTTAGATTAGTTTATTTAAATTAATTTACAAAACTAATATTCATTGTTTTTTTTGATATGTTTATTGCATCAATTTTAATGCATCATTGAGTCGCAGTGCAACATTATCCCAATTGATAATATTGAATAATGCATCTACAAAATCCGTACGTTTGTTTTTGTATTTTAAATAATAGGCATGTTCCCAAACATCAATAACCAGTAGCGGAATGGCGCCCCACTGCGTTAGCTTCTCGTGGTTTTCGCATTGCAAGATGACTAAACTGTCGCTGTATGGTTGATAGGCCAAAATTCCCCAACCGTTACCATCTACGTTTTTAGAAGTGGCAGCAATTAAGATTTTAAGTTTATCGAAACTGCCAAAATTTTTCTCGATTCGCTTTAGTAACTCGCCTTGTGGCAGGGTATTCCTGTTCGTCAGATTTGTCCAAAATATGGAATGCAATATATGTGATGAAAAATGATGGGATAATTTTTTGGTCCAAAAATCTACAGTTTCCAAATTGTTTTCGTCCAATGCTTTTTTTATCATTTGCAAATCTTTGTTTGCCCCTTTGACCGCGCCACCATGATGAAACGTATAATGCAAATGCAAGGTCTCGGCATCCATATAGGGTTCTAAAAAACTTTCACTATACGGAAGCGTTTGTTGAATATAATTTCCGTTTGCATCCACCAACTTATCAATTGAATTGTTAGCTAAATTTTTGGCAAATGTCTCATTTGTTGGAAGTATTAACGAAGCTGCACCTAATAAAGTGCCCGATTTTAAAAACTCTTTTCTGTTCATTGTAAGATATTTTTTTAAATTATCAAAATTTGATTGCGTTCAATTAATTTATGGCCACCGCGAGAACAGGAAATTTTAATTCCGTTCCTTTCTATTGCCAATATAAACCATCTACCTGATTTAAGATCGCGTACAATTTATTTTAGGTTGGTGCAATAGCTTATATTTAAATAGGGATGCCATGTATACCGTTGATCCGAAATATATTCTACCCAACTGTAAATTGTATCATAAATTTGAATTCCAATTTACAACCTTCAAAATCATTTATGTAAGTGTAAGAAGTTACCCCCGATATTACTTAAGTTACCCCCGATTTTGCAAGGAATTGCATCCAGCTCTTTTGACCTATTCACTATTTGATTGGTAAGTTATTTCAAAGATATGGAAGTCTGATGAAATGGAACAGGATAACACTAATCTTTTTTATCGGCTTTGCTTTTTGATAAATCATTTTGGTAAACTGTCGGTGTCTTTCCAGTTTGTTTTTTAAAAATTCTGTTGAAATGATTCAGATAAGTCAAACTGATTTTAAAAACAGCTGTATTTTATTTAATTACAAAAATAAAAACAAAAAAACATGATTTTTGAAACTGAAATTACATTCTAAAAAACCAATTAAATTGCTTTGTATCAGGATTTGTCGCTTTAGAGGTTGCCAACATTAAATTGTTTTAACGAATTTAAACTAAAAAAACACCCTGAAAAAGACTGTTTTGAAAGTGATTAAGTAAAACCTTTGTTAAGCCCTGTAAATAGGCTTTTAAAATGACCACGGTGGGACAATTTTCGGACCTTCTTTTAGATGACTTAAAGAAAATGAATAGAATGGATTACTGAATAAGAAAATGTAAATAAAAGGAATGTATTGGTCATGAATAGCAGACTATTGTTTTTAACCGCCAAATGGAAAAAAACTTATTAAGATAATTTGGAAAGGTTATACTTTAAAAATTAACTTATTTTTATAAAACCCCCATAATATTAGTGACCAAAAAACAGCATACACCAATGCAAAAGTTAATGAAGCATTCATAGGATTGCTGAAAATGGGAACAATACAAAATTTATAAAAATAACTTTGAAGATTGATCTGTTCCGAAGCTATTTCAGGATTTTCGATCTTAATGGCACTCAAAACTCTTGGAATTATTCCCGAAAAGAAAAACACAATCATAGGATTTACACCCCAAATTAAAAATAACTTTGTCCATTTTTTATAGTTTGCAACATCTATTAGGAAGTATAATAATGTTAGGCTTAAGGTGGCGATGCCTGCAGAATATAGTACATAGGAACTTGTCCAAAGTGATTTGTTGATAGGAAACAGGAGACTCCAAAGCAAGCCTGCAATTAGTAATGCAAATCCGACGACTGCTATTTTTTTTAGAATTTCAGTTTGTTGGATTTTCAAATTTAAAATTTGGCCTATGAACATTCCAAGAATTCCTGTAGCTACAGCCGGGAGAGTACTCAAAATTCCTTCTGGATCCCAAGTTTTGGCGTAACTCCATAGATGTCCTTTTAATACTAAATTATCCAACCACGCAGCTAAGTTGGTGCCTTTTTCAAAATTTGCGGCACCAAATCCCGGAACTGGAACAAAAGCCATTACAATCCAGTAACCCAATAAAATTGATGCAGCAACGAGAAGTTGTGTTTTCAGATTTGTTTTTAAATATAAAAGAGAGACAAAAAAATATACAATTCCTATTCGCTGTAAAACTCCTGGGATTCGTACATCCTGAAATGCTTCAATTTGACCGTATGCTAAGATTAATAATATTGAAAAAATTCCAAAAACGAAGTAGGTTTTAATTTTTAAACTGAAGTTTCCTAAAAGTGCATAAGCGACTGCAAAGGTTATCATCAACCTGAGTAGTAACAAGGAAATCCCCTCTAAGGCCAATAATTCAATTCTACTGAAATAATTTAAAAATAATCCTAAACAGAAAATTCGTAAGGATCGAACTATAATTTTATTAAAAACTACATAGTCAAATTGTTTCGTTGGCATTGCAAAAGGAATTGCGCTACCCATTATAAAAATAAAAAAAGGAAAAACTAAATCGGTCGGAGTACAGCCGTGCCATTTTGCGTGTGCCAAAGGCGGATAAATAGCGGCCCAACTTCCCGGGTTGTTGACAATAGTCATTAATAAAATGGTAAATCCTCGAAATACATCTAGTGAAATTAAACGCTTTTTTGTCATTTTTTTGTTTAAATTATTAGAATAATGGAATCATTTGAAACATACTTCATTCAGGTTTACTAAAATGGTGTCAACAATTTTATTTGATGATTGCTTCCTGAATTATTTGCTGAATGTCTTCGCGAATTTTTTCTTTAGATAATTTATTTCCTTCACCAGAAACTTCCGGATAGGTTCTATTGGATAGGAAAACATAAACAATCTCTGTTTCGGGATCGACCCAGGCTATGTTTCCGGTGAATCCGGTATGACCAAAACTGGATTCAGAAACACAGGTACAAGTAGATCCGTCTTTTCCTATTCTTTTATCAAAACCTAAACCTCTATGAACTCCTTCAGAACTGTAATAGGAAGTGTTGAAGGCATCGAATGTTTTTTCGGAAAAATATTGCTTATTGCCGTAATTTCCTTTTTGTAAAAACAGCTGCATCATTTTGGCGACATCCATAGCGTTAGAAAAAATTCCGGCATGACCGGCTATTCCACCTTCCATTGCCGCTGCCATATCATGAACGTATCCCTGAACAACTTGGTGTCTAAAATAATTATCAACTTCAGTCGGTGCAATTCGATTTTTATCAAATTTTTCTAAGGGATTGTAAAGGGTATTATTCATTCCAAGTGAGCTGTAAAAATTTTTCTGGCTTAAAACTTCTAATTTCTTTTTAGTTTTTCTTTCGAGGTATTCTTTCAGGATAATGAAAGTGAAATCGCTGTATTTGTATTCTCTTTTAATTGATAATGGGCTATTGGCAATGATTTTCATAATTGTATAGTGATAATCATTTCTTATAAAAAGACCGTCGGCTACTTTTGTGGAAAATTGGGAGTCAGCTATTTTATGATAGTATTTTTCCAAAGGCTTGTTTTCAGTGTCCAAGGTTGCTTTGTAAAATGGAATCCAGGCCTGAAGTCCCGCATAATGCGTCAGTAAATCCTTGAAGTTGATGTTTTCTTTATTTGTTTTTGCAAAAAGGGGAACCATTTTTTTTAATTTGGTATCCAGATTCACTTTATTTTGATCGTATAATTGCATCACGTTAGGCAGCGTCGAAATCATTTTTGAAATCGAGGCTACATCATATAAGTCCGAATTTGAAACTTTCGTGGTATTATCATAGGTATGGTAACCATAGGACTTCTGGAAAATGACATTTCCTTTTCGAGCGACAAGCACCTGCATTCCGGGTGTCATTTTACCATCAATTGCTTTTTGGGCTACAGCATCGATTTTAGATAAAATCTCTGGATTCATTCCTTCATTTTCTGGGGTTGTAAAACCCAAACGGTTTAATTTTTTGGTTGATAAGCCCTCATTTATATGGAAGGATGAATTAATGGATACGGGTAATTTTCCTTTGGCTTCGATAGCTCCAAATAGTAACTCTGCTGAAACCACCTGACTTACATCAGAGTTTTGGTAGGAAACTATTAATCCTTCAATATCATCAAAAGTAGTGATTGGCAATAGGGAATAAGGTTTTGTGAAAATATCTAAAATTACTTTGTTCTGCTTTGCAATTTTTTGTAACCAAAGCAATTCAGTTTCCGTAAAATTCTGTTTTTCCCAAGTTTTGTTTAATTTGTGGAAACCAATGATAACAGTATTGTATTTTTTTAATTCGGTGTTTAGACTATCAATATCGGTGTTTGATATTTCGGTCACTTCGGTATATTTTTTTAATGTTGTTACAAAAGTGCTGTTGACATCATCTCCCAGTTTTACGTATGCAATTTTTTGATCTAAATTTTTGATAGGAAGTATTTCTTTTTTATTCTTCAAAACGGTAACAGCATTTTCATACAATTGATAGTGCAAAGCATCATTTTGTGAAGGATTGATATCATTGTATAAGTTTGCTATGTCGATTGGCTTATATTTATTTAATCCTGCTTTAAATTTATAATGCAATATTTTTTTTACAGAATGGGACAAACGTTGTTCCGTAATAATACCATCATTATAGGCCGTTTCAAGTTTTTGAACTGCTATTGGTATATCTTCCGGACAAAGTAAAATATCATTACCAGCAAGAAGTGCAGCTAATTCCAGATCACCAGGAGCTTTGAAATTGCTTGCCGCTTTCATCGCTAAACCATCGGTAAAAATTAAACCATCAAAACCTAATTGCTTCTGAAGTAGATTGGTTACTACATTATAAGAAGTTGAAGAAGGATAATTTTCTTTCGATTCTAAGCTAGGAATGTTTAGATGTGCAACCATTACAGATACTAATCCTTCATCAAACATTCGTTTGTATGGATACAATTCAATCAAATCAATTCGTTCTTTTGAGAAATCAACCAGAGGTAATGTTAGGTGCGAATCGGTTGATGTATCTCCATGACCGGGAAAATGTTTTCCGGTGCTAAAAACGCCTTGGCTTTGTACTCCTTTCATTAATGCAATGGCTTTATTACTCACATTAATTTTGTTTTCACCAAAAGAACGGTTTCCAATAATAGGATTTTTAGGATTGGTGTTGATGTCAAGGACAGGAGCAAAATTGAAATGAATTCCCATTCGCTTGCTTTCACTAGCCATATTCTTTCCTACACTTTCAATTAAATTTAAGTCTTGAATTGCTCCCAAAGTCATATTCCAAGGATAGCGATACGTAGAATCTAATCGCATACTCAAACCCCATTCTGCATCAAGGCCAATGAACAAAGGAACTTTGGCTTTAGACTGATATTGATTAGTTAATTTAGCCTGACGAACTGGTCCACCTTGAAAAAAAATCACACTACCTATTTTGTAGTCTTGAATTAATGCCTTGGTTCTATTTTCATGAACGGAATCTTTATTAGAATATACCGAAATCATAAATAGTTGTCCTATTTTTTCTTGAAGCGACATTTTGTTGTAGATACTGTCGGCCCAAATCGTTTCATTTTCAGAATTTTTAAAAAAAGTCTTTCTTTCTGATTTACTTTTAGGTATATAAATATCTATTTCTTTTGAAAAGGAAGCTTTTTTTAAAGCGGTAATTGTATTGGTTTTTTTTGAAGTAGCACAATTGGTAATCAAAAATATAAATGCGGCGTAGAGGCTAATCTTTATAAAGTAATTTTTCATCGAATTATTTTTAGTGCATGTGATTGGTAAATCATTGGTGTTTTTAATGTGATCTAAAAACTAATTTTTTTAATGCTATGGGAACTTGTCAGGAACAATCCTAAGTAAGTTAAGAGTCCGTTTAGAACTATTAATTCGTTATCAAATACGTAACCCGAAAACAATATTTTAGAGTTTTCATTTATTATATAGGTTAAGAAAGGAGCTGATAGGCATATAAATGGGACTAATTTATCATTTACGTTTCTTGATTTTTGAAACAGACCAAAAGCATATAATCCTAATAATGGGCCATAAGTATAAGAAGCAACCTTGAATATCATCCCAACAACAGAACTATCATTGATTGAATTGAAAATGAGTATTACTAAGAAGATTAATAATGAAAAACTTATGTGAACAATATGTCTTTTACGGACGGTATTTTGTTTACTGCTATTTTCGGTTTTGCCCATTCCTAAAAAATCGACACAAAAAGAGGTAGTTAAAGCCGTCAGCGCAGAATCGGTAGTGGCAAAAGTGGCTGCAATAATCCCTAATAAAAATATAATTGCCGGAATTGTTGATAAATGATTTAATGCGATTTCAGGAAAAAGCAAATCGGTTCTGGGTTTATTTGTAATTAAATCAACAGGGATTTCAATTCCGTTTTTATCAGCATAAATATATAGTAAAGCACCAACACTTAAAAAGAAAATATTGATTATAACGAAGATTCCCGTAAAGGTAAACATGTTTTTTTGTGCATCACCAATATTTTTGCAACTCAGATTTTTTTGCATTAAATCTTGATCCAGCCCAGTCATGGCTATAGTTACAAACATTCCTCCTACTATTTGTTTTACAAAATGAAATTTACTTCCAAGGAAATCATCAAAGAAAAATATTTGTGAATAATTACTGTTTTTAACTTCATTGAAAGCGCTAACGGCACTTAAATTCATACTGTCGCAAATAAAATAAATTGTAAGGAAAACTGATGTTACAAGGAAAAAAGTCTGCAAGGTATCCGTGATAATGATTGTTTTCAATCCACCTCTGTAGGTGTAAGAAAAAATGAGCAGCAAGGAGATTAATACAGTTAATGCAAACGGAATATTATAATAATCAAATACAAAACGCTGTAATACTATTACCACTAAATAGAGTCTGAATGCAGAACTTATCGTTCTGCTAATCAAGAAAATAGTAGCTGCGGTTTTATAGCTGTAAAGCCCCATTCTCTGTTCTATGTATCCATAAATAGAAGTTAGATTCATTCTGTAATACAGTGGTAATAATAACTTTGTAATTACTATAAATCCGATAGCATTACCCAATACAAACTGAAAATATTTGAATTGTTCGCCACTCGCGGCGCCTACTTCTCCCGGAACAGATATAAAAGTTACTCCCGAAAGAGCGGTTCCTATCATCCCAAAAGCAACTAAATACCATTTTGAATTTTTATTGGCGGTGAAAAAAGCATCATTCCCATCATCTTTTTTGCTGACTCTATGTGAGATGTAGAATAATGTTGCGAAATAAACGATGATAAGGATTAGGATTGCACTTGGAGTCATTTTGTATCTTTATAGGTTTATTGTTTTTTATGAATCTGTAACAGATTTAAAATGGTTTGCTGATTAAATTTCTAGATTTTTATTTTCAGCCAATAAAACGGCTCTGACGCTTTTGTGTTCTTTTAGTAATTCAAAAGCTAATTTTTCGTCAATGTGTAGTTCTTCTACAATCATTTCAACACCTCTTTGTACTAGTTTTTTATTAGACAATTGCATGTCGATCATTTTGTTGCCATATATGCGCCCTAGTTTAATCATAACAGATGTTGAAATCATGTTTAAAACTAATTTTTGTGATGTTCCAGCTTTCATTCTCGTGCTTCCGGTAAGAAATTCTGGACCTACAATCAATTCGATAGGATAATCAGCTTGTTTTGAAACCAGACTTTCACTATTACAGGAAATACTTCCAGTTGCGATATTGTTTTCTTTCACTTTTTTTAATCCGCCAATAACATAAGGAGTATTTCCCGAAGCTGCAATTCCTATAACCACATCTAAACTAGAAATGTCGTAGGCTGATAAATCTCTCCAAGCTTGATCAATGTCATCCTCGGCATTTTCTACTGCTTTTCTAATGGCTGAGTCGCCACCTGCAATGATGCCAATAATCCAATTGTCCGGAACGCCAAAAGTAGGCGGACATTCTGAAGCATCAAGAATACCGATTCGTCCTGATGTACCCGCACCGATATAAAATAGTCTTCCACCAAGTTTCATTTTAGACACAATAATATCAACCAATTTTTCAATATTTGGGATTTGTTTTTCTATTATATCCGCTACTTTTTTATCTTCATTATTTATATTAGAGAGTAGTTCATTAGTACTCATTTTATCTAAGTTTGAATAGAGAGATTCTTGTTCAGTATCAGGATTAATTTTTGCCATTTCTTATTTTTTTACGGATTGGAGATTTTTTTATTTTTTGTCGGCCAGATTCAATGTTTGTATTTTATTAAAATAGTGTTCTGTTTTATTTGGCAATAAACAAGCATTTATTTAGTAGATTATATACTTCATACGCATTTTTTTAAATGCTGTCAATCCATTTTTCCAACTTTTTCTTATTTTATTTTCTGAAATTCTACTTTCAATTTGCTGCTGTAATTTTTTTGTTCCAGAAAGTTTTGTGAAAAAAGGATTGAAGAATTTAGTTTTGTCACTGGTATTTTGATAGGCTTTAATCAACCATTTTAATTCCAATCGAGTTAGCTTTGGGTAAGTTGTTAAATCTTCTCCAAAACACTTTTTTCCATTATAAATAGGGTCTTTGGCTCCGAAATTTGGTTTTGGAATAAAAGTAAAAGTGCTTTTCGTTAAAAAAGGAGAACCATAAATTTGAAATTGTTTTTCGGTTCCTCTGCCCACACTCACATTGGTCCCTTCAAACAAGCACAAACTCGCGTATAGATTTATGGATTGGTCATTTGGTAAATTTGGAGATGGTTTTAGAGGTAAGCTATATTCCATTTTTCGATTATAATCAACACAAGAAATAACGGTCAATTTACATTGTGCCGCATTTTTAAGCCATTTTTCTCCATTTATCATTTGTGCATATTCCCCGATAGTCATTCCGTGAAGTAACGGGATATGGTGCATGCCTACAAAACTGGTAAATTCTTTTTCTAAAAGTGGACCATCAATGATACTGCCATTAGGGTTTGGTCTGTCAAGAATTAAAAGAGGAATTCCGTTTTCTGCACAGGCTTCCATGACATAATGCAAAGTCGAAATGTAGGTATAAAAACGTACGCCAACATCTTGTAAATCAAATAACATAATGTCAATTCCAACTAATTGTGTTGCTTTTGGTTTTTTATTATCACCGTAAAGAGAAATAATTGAGAGTCTGGTTTTGGCATCTTTTCCGTCAACGACATGTTCTCCGGCATCAGCAGTTCCTCTAAACCCATGTTCAGGAGCAAAAATGGTTTGGATGGCTATTTTTTTTTCTAATAAAAAATCTACTAGATGTATTTTATTAGAAAGAATGCCAGTCTGATTGGTAACGATTCCAACCTTTTTATTTTGTAATAAAGGCAGGTATTTATCGTAATTATCAGCGCCTGTTTTAATTTTTACAGAATCAATTGAGATTCTTTTTTTTGCAATGTTATCTTTTGAATAAGAATAGCAACTGATAGTAATCATTACGATCAATAAATAAATATTTTTTTTTAAAATAAAATACATTGTAGTGTTTTTTAAAAGTGATTAATAAAATTACTATGTTCAATTATAGATATGCCATTGATTTAAGTTCATAGCGAACCATTCCATAAAAGAAATAGACTTATAGTTTTAAAAAAAAAATCTATTTTTTTACAGGGAAAAAACTACTTGTACGATGGGTTGAATGAGATTAGTTAACAAAAAACCACTTAAGAATTTTCTGAAGTGGTTTTTCTAAATCTTATTTATTGGTATAAAAAGTTATTACAGGAATGTTTACGGTTGTGCTAGGCGCTCCTGCGGATAATCCACCAGCATAACCCCTGCAATAAATAGTGTAAATTCTACCTGCTCTAGGAACAAAAATACCAGTTCCTATATTAGCTTGATTTGCTACAAGTGCTGGAGCAGTAAGAGTTGAATTGTTTGCTGCGGATCCTGCTAAACGCAATTGTAATTGGTAGCCTCTTGTATCAGTAGGATCTTGTGGCTCTACAGCAATGAATTTTTCGTCACCGCCTTTGAAAGTTATATTCTTATAGGTTTGAATCTCTTTTGTAATTACAGGTGTAACTCCACTGATTGAAGTTGTTTTTATAATTCCTAAGTCATAACCAACTACAGGAGAGTTAGTAATCACATTGATAAAGCGAATGTAAGCTTTTGTTTTGTCCAAATTGGCTACTGATAAATCATCATTGATTTGAAACATTGAATAAGTAAAAGGTGCAACTGTTGGTAATGATCCAATAAGGAAATTGGTGTAGAATTTGCCTTTCTCGGTTACTAGTTTACCAACATAACGTTCTACCGTCGGAATTTGAGGAACTGTCGCAGTAGCGGCAATTACAGGAGATATAGCGCTTAAGGTCTGTTCACCTGATTTTACCATACTATAACTGGTAGACGCTGGATATTGCAATCCATAAGAAGTTCCAACAGGAAGACCAACATTAACCCCAACAGAAGAGATTTTCTCCGCTCCCATAAAATAATTCACTTGAAAATTTGTTCCGTTCGCACCAACTGCGGCGTGAATAAATTTCACGTTTGAAGTGTTTTCAAATGCAGTTGTTGCATAAGGAGTGAAATCGTGTTCCTCTCCACAAGAGGCAATCATTACCACTCCCAGAAGTGGTATGATGGACTTTTTAATTGTGTTAAATATATTTTTCATGTAATAAGTTTTATAGGTTTGATAAATTACAGTTTAGAGAACCACATTTCTACAGTATGGTAATCCACTTTGTCTGCACCAATTGCTTGTAAAGCTGCAAAATTCCATACATACTCTGAGTTAAATCTTGGACGAACTCGGTATGGTAATTTTTCATTATTATCAACAAATAAGCTGATTGGGAAAGCCATCGTCTTGTAAATATTTACATTATCGTAGTGGTATTTACGCATATCTGTCCAAGCTTCTAAGTTTCCAAAACCAAAAAGAGAAATGTATTTTTGAAGGATGATATGACTCATTGTCAAGTCAGCTTCAGCCGGAACCACATTTACGTTAGCAAGAAAAGTTATTTTTTCTGTAGCCGATATAGCTGTTGTGATTGGATAAGACGTACTGGTAATGGTATTTGCATTTACGAAATCGATACTGGCTTCAATTCCTTTTTTGTATGCTGTCAAAGCCATAACTTTATCTCCTTTTATGAAAGCAGCTTCTGCTTTAATGAATTGAATTTCGGCATAAGTCATGATTGGAAACGGTGCTTTGTCTCTAAAAATATATCTGCCAGGTGTTGTAATACTTCCTGCTAAAAAAGTACCCCAAAGATTAGGAATTCTAATTGGTCCAACAGTTGATGAAGCCGAAGTGTTTAATGGATTACCTATAAAAGTATATTTAGTTGGGTCTGGATTTGCTGCCGATGCCGGAGCTGTTTGAGATGTTCCAATGGATGGTGCTAAAATTCTTGACATACGAGGGTCGATTGCTCCTGTGAAAACAGATCCATTCATAACTCTAACCATAAAATCAGTTTGACGGAATGTAGAGTAGTTATTTCTACCTGGTCCGTTGAAATTGCTATCAGCTCCCACCGATCCATTGTAATTAATCAATGCATTGTCTGCATTTGACGCCAAAGATTTATCGCAGGCTTCAATTACAGCTGTCGGGTTGTAACTAGCTTTGTTTATTTGGTTATTCAAATTACGTGCTACAATACCCCAAGCAAATTTGGTCCATTTGGCTCTATCGCCGTTATACATTTTGTCTCCAACAGCAGTGTAAGTACTAGAAACTTTACCATCTGTACGCGCCAAGTCAACAACACCTTCGTTTATCAGACGCAACACTTCGGCATACACTTTTTCTTGTCCCACATAATCAAAGGACATTCGTTGTGTAAATGCCTGATCAAAATCAATCAATTCTGAATGATAATCTGTGGAAACTTGCCAAGACCAAGCTCTAATTACTTTTGAAATACCAGTAATGTCATGACGTTCTTCGGTAACTGCTTTCTCTTGCATTCTGGTCAAATTTAACCCGATGGAAAAATAAGCCATTTTCCAAATTTCACCTCCTTGGTCATTATTTGCAACGTATCCGTATCTGTCCCAATCGTTTCCAGTTGTCGCATTACTGAAATATTGAACGTACCTTCCTAAATACCGATTATCAAACTGCAAACCCACGGCCATTTGTTGCTCAATTGGTGGCATTAAAGCTTGGGCAGAAACATCTACTGGAAAACTTGGGTTTTCATTTAAATCTTGCAAGTTGTCACACGAAACAACAGCGGTCAACAGACCTATTGCAGCTATATATTTTTTTATGTTTTTCATTTTCTTTAAGTATTAAAATCCTAATTTTACTCCAATGTTCAAACCCCTTGGTGTAGAAACTGTCCCAAAGTCAAAACCTGCTCCCCCTGCTCCTCCAGAAGAGGCATTTAAACCATTAACCGCAGGATCTGCGCCGGTGTAATTGGTTATCATAAACGCATCGGTCAATGTTACGTTAAGTGAAAGCGATTTAATAGCAGTTTTATCCAATTTTTCTGGCGACATTCTATAGCTGAACGTAATATCTCTCATACGCAACCAATTAATATCTTTTTCAATAAAGTCAGCATCAACTGCACCAGATCTATAATATTCATTTTGATAATAAGGGGTTACGTTAACGTTATTCTGTGTAGGAGTAGCTGTATTTTCTAATCCATCTCTCAATACACCTTGTACAACACGGGGTTGTTCTCGGTCTAAAGTTCTAGTCGAGATTCCATTTTGGTACATCCAAAATTCGGTTCCATTGAATATATCTCCCCCTTTTCGTAGGTCTAACAACATCGACAAACTTACATTTTTATATCTAAAAGTGTTTTGAAAACCAAGTACAAAATCTGGATTTCTGTCACCAGCGATAACAAAGTTTGGATTTTTAAGAGGATAACCAGTGCTTGGATCAACTAATATTTGTCCTGCATTATTTCTTAAATAATCTACAGCTGTTATTGTAGTTAAGGGACCACCTACTTTTACACCACCTCTAACATTTCCATAAAGCCATGTATCAGAAAGATAATATTCTGATACCGCAGCAGGAAGATTCAATAATTCGGAACGTGTTTTATTGAAATTAGCGCTCAAATCCCAAGAAAAATGGGTTGTTTTCACAGGAGTGGCATTCAAAGTGATTTCTAAACCTTCATTTCTTAAGTCTCCAAAATTAGCAGATGTTAAAACGAACCCTGTACCGTAACTTAAACGCATATTTTTCAAGATTGGATCCACTGTTTTGGTGCTATACACTGTAACATCTAACCCTATACGGTCCTTAAAAAATTTCAATTCTGTACCAAATTCAACAGACTTACGGAATTCAGGAACTAAATTTGGATTAGCGCCTGTTACTCCATAAGCATATCCGCCATTTGTTGTTAACTGTGGTTGATAAATGGGTACTGCAGAATAAGGAGAAGGTATGTTTGCCGCCTCCGCGTATGAGGCTCTTATTTTTCCATAAGACAATATTCCATTGTCTTTTAAGCCAGGTAAATTAGAGAACATAAAACTGGTTGAGGCAGAAGGATAAAAGAAAGGCTCAGGCAATACTGAAACCCAGTCTTTACGGCCTGTCAACGATAAATAAACAATCTTGTCATAATCAAAATTCAATTCTGTAAAGAAACCTATGATTCGACTTTGAATAATTCTTTCTTGAGATCTTTGTGTTGTAGCCTCGGTATTATTAATAGAATTAAAATTTGGATCAAAATACTTGTTTCCGGATGTGGATAAAATTCTAAAATAGTTATCATTAATAGCATTACCAAGTAAAATTTTGGTATTGAATTTTCCGAAAGATTTGTTGGCAGTTGCCAAGAAAGTTGTATTCAAGTTACTTGTACTATTATAGTAAGTTTCTATGAAGCCTCCTGTTGATATACCACCAGCTGATTCTGGGTGAATTGCTCTGTATCCTTGACCCGAATTAACATCCCAACCTGCACGGGCAGTAAAATTTAACCATGCTGTTGGATCATAAATTAACCCAACATTTGTAACAAAACGGTTGTTGAAATCTTCAGACAAGTTTTTGTTTACATCCCAAAAAGGGTTGTCAGTTTCAGTGTCCAATGCTCCAGAAGTGATTTTTCTTCTTGATCCATCTGTATTTAAATAATTACGAACATCATCATCTTGAGGCCAACCTAATAATGTGAGCAAATATCCATTGCTACCAGTTAATCCTCCAGATCCACCTTTAGATGCTTTTTGATTGTCCGATTTAGTAAAACTAAAGGTCCCTTCTGATCTAAATTTCGGAGAAATTTTTGCAGTGGCATTTAAGCTGGCATTTAAACGGTTGTATGATGTATTAGGTGTAACCCCTTCTTGATCTAAATTACTCAAAGATAATCTGTATGAAGTAGTTTCTGTCCCTGCTTCAAAAGATAAGTTGTGTGTTGTAGAAGTTCCTACTTTAAAGAAATTACCAACATTGTCATAAAATTTTGTGTCAGGAGCAAATGCGTCTCCTAATTGTCTTCTGTAATCTGTATTTGTTACTCCGTCTGCACCTCGTTGATACACTGATTGAGTTTCTGGAAAACGATAGATTTGATCCAGTCTGGTATTGGTAGAATAATTAATTCTTCCTACTCCTTTTCTACCTTTTTTTGTAGTAATAACAATGGCACCATTACCTGCTTGCATACCATAAAGCGCAGCAGCCTCTGGACCTTTAAGAATCGTAACAGACTCGATGTCTTCCGGGTTGATGTCTGCACCTCTATTAGTGTAATCTTGGTTTCTGTTTGGCGCATTGGAAATCATCAAGCCTTGATCCAATGTTTCGTTGCTTACCGGTAAACCGTCTACAATATATAAAGGAGAATTGTTACCGCTTAAAGAGTTCACGCCTCTTAATTGTATTGCAGCAGAAGCTCCTGGCGCTCCAGTACTACTTGTCACTGTTAAACCGGCAACACGTCCTTGCAGAGCGTTGGCAAAATTTGCACGTTGTGTATCGGCGATTTCTTGACCTTTAACCGCCTGTACGGAATATCCTAAAGAAGATTTATCTAAAGTCCTGCCCATAGATCCTATAATTACTACTTCTTTTAAGCTTTCAACACTTTCGGTTAAAACTACATCCATTGAAGCGCCCGTAACTTTTATTTCTTTAGTTTCGAAACCAATATAACTGAAACTAAGTATTTGCCCTGATGATGCAGCGATTCTGTAATTACCATCTAAGTCAGTAGTGCTTCCATTATTACTTCCTTGAATAAGCACAGAAACCCCCGGTATAGGAATTCCGTCCGTTTTGTTTTTGACAGTTCCAGTAATTGTTTTCGTTTGTCCAAATGTAACTTGAACGAAAAAAAACAATAATGAAATTAGAAATATTTTCTTCATAATTATTGTGGTTTAGGGTTATTAAACAAATATATATTTATTTATTGCATATAAATGCAAAATTTGGTATTAATTTTTTTTAAAACAAACTAAATAACGCAATAAAATGCATTTTTCGCTTAAAAACAGGCTTTATATCTGTAGATTAATGATTTTGATGAGGTGGTCTGTTGCGGTTAGTGTTATATCTCGACTTTCGAATTGAAATATTTGATATATTTGTCCTGAATTTTTAATTTTAAAAAATGCTAAAAGCCGAAAGACATAAATACATAATGACTAAACTTATTGAAGATCAAAAGGTTGTTACAGCTAACTTGGCTTTGGCTTTAGCTTTGTCAGAAGATACAATAAGGAGGGATTTAAATGAGTTAGATAACAAGAATCTTCTTGAAAAAGTTTACGGTGGAGCCATACAAAGCGTCGAAAAGTCAGTTGACGTTTTCGATATCGTCATAATGGCTGAGGAGGAAAAGAAAAAAATTGTTACTAAAGCATTGTCTTTGTTGCATGATGGACAGGTTATTATAATGAGTGGAGGGAGTACTAATTTGGTTTTTGCTAAGTTAATCCCTTCTGATTTAAAGGCTACTATCTATACTTATAGCTTACCTATAGCGATGCAGTTGTCTCAGCATCCCAATATAGATTTAATATTTATAGGCGGAAAAATGCAGAAAAATGCAATGGTTACCATAGGAATGGATGTGATTCAAGTTTTATCAAAGATTAAAGCGGATATTTGCTTTATAGGAGCCAGCAGTATTAATGTAAAACAGGGGTTGACAGAAGTCGGGTATGAGGTTTCTATCGTCAAAAAAGCAATGATAGAGTCATCTGACAAAGTAGTTTCTATGTTTGCTTCTATTAAATTGAATACTAAAATGCCGCATATTGTTTGTGATCTCAATCAGTTAGATACCATTGTAACGGATTTAGATCCGGAAGATTTAAGGTTGGAAGAATATCGAAAGCTAGGGGTTCTTATATTGTAACTTAAATTGTAATTAAAAATTTGCGTTATTTTGCGTTATTTTAGTTTATTTCTATAAAATAACGCAAAATAAAATATTTATTTTGTTTTTTGTATATATTTGTTAAACTAATTTTTTAATTAAAAGATATATTATGAAAACGAAAACTTCTTTGGCTTACAACATACCTGGAAAATTTGAAGAAACTCGATTTGAAAAAAATCATAATGTAATTTTTAAAAGTTCTGTAGAAGCTTCAAAGGTTGTTGCTCAGGAAGTAGCAACATTAATCAAATCTAAACAGGCCGAAAATAAATCTTGTGTCCTTGGCTTGGCTACAGGGTCTTCGCCTATAAAAGTGTATGAAGAATTAGTTCGAATGCACCAAGAGGGTGAACTTAGTTTTCATAATGTTATCGCTTTCAATCTGGATGAATATTATCCGATGACTAAAGAAAACCGCCAAAGCTACCATTATTTTATGCATCAGCATTTGTTTAATCATATCGATATTAAACCTGAAAATATAAATATTCCAGATGGAACAGTTGTATTAGAGGAACTGAATCAATATTGCATGGATTATGAAACAAAAATAAAAAATGCAGGAGGAATTGATTTTCAGCTTTTAGGAATTGGTCGTACCGGACACGTAGGTTTCAATGAGCCGGGTTCTCACATTAACTCCGGAACCAGAATTATAACATTAGACCACATTACCAGAGTCGATGCTTCTTCGGATTTTAATGGTATTGGTAACGTTCCTAAAAGAGCGATTACCATGGGAGTTTCAACAATTCTTAGATCTAAAAGAATTGTTTTGATGGCTTGGGGGCAAAATAAAGCGGTTGTTATTAAAAAGACAATTCAAGGCGAAATCACGTCAGAAGTTCCTGCTTCTTTTTTACAGAATCATTCGAATGCTACTTTTGTTTTAGACCAATTTGCGGCTTCCGAATTAACAAGATTTAAAACACCATGGCTCGTTGGTGAATGTATTTGGACACAGGAATTAAAAAGTAAAGCAATTATTTGGCTGTGCAAAGAAACCAAACAATCGATATTAAAACTTACCGATAGGGATTACAATAATAATGGGATGTCAGATCTTTTAGCACAAGAAGGTTCTGCTTATGATTTGAATATTAATATGTTTAACGTTTTACAACATACCATAACGGGTTGGCCGGGAGGAAAACCCAATACTGATGATTCTCACAGACCCGAAAGAGCTAATCCTGCAAACAAAAGAGTTATTCTTTTTAGTCCACATCCAGATGATGATGTAATTTCTATGGGTGGGACATTTTCTAAATTAATAAAACAAGGACATGACGTGCATGTTGTGTATCAAACTTCCGGAAACATAGCAGTTACGGATGACGAAGCATTAAAGTTTGCTGAAGTAGGTCGTGATTTTATCGAAAAAGAGAAGAGTGAAATTAATTTCTCATCAGTTATTAATTTTCTAAATAATAAAACCGAAAACCAAGTTGATTCTTTGGAAGTTCGAAAATTAAAAGGTCTAATAAGACGACGTGAATCGTATGCTGCTACCAGATACATAGGTTTAAAAGATGAAAAAACGCATTTTTTAGACCTACCTTTTTACGAAACCGGGCAAATAATGAAAAATCCTTTAGGTCTGGATGATATTGCTATCGTGAAAGACATTATTGCCAAAATAAAGCCTCATCAAGTTTTTGCTGCTGGAGATTTGGCAGATCCGCACGGTACTCATGAAGTATGTTTGAATGTTATATTTCAGGCAATGAAGCAGTTAAAATCAGAATCTTATATGAATAATTGTTGGTTGTGGTTGTATAGAGGTGCGTGGCATGAATGGGATATTCACGAGATAGATATGGCTGTGCCTTTGAGTCCAGACGAAGTAATTATTAAAAGACATGCCATTTTGTACTATCAATCTCAAAAAGACAGAGTGATGTTTCAAGGAAACGATTCCAGAGAATTTTGGGTAAGAGCTGAGGAGCGTAATAAAAATACAGCAAAACTCTATGATGATTTGGGTCTTGCAGAATATGAGGCGATTGAGGCTTTTAAACGTTTTGATTATTAGAAAAATTAAAAGTTCTAAATGTTTAAAGGATGAATTTAACTGTAGATGTTGCTTTTCGCAAGAGTCGGCAGCTGATTGAAATTATTAGTTGACTGAGTTTCTTGCGAAAAGTATTCATCAGAATGTGAAATATTTTATTTTTTAGAAATAATAGCAATTTACTCCATTAAATGTCAATCACGCCTCAACTAGAACAATTATCTCAATCATTAGAAAGAACACTTTTATATGGTGATCTCCGTAAAATACTGAATGCCACGGATGCCTCTGCTTACCGAATTGTACCACTTGTTGTCGCGTTCCAAAATCAGAGGTCGATATTATAAAAATTATTCGCTTTACTGCAAAAAATAAAATTTCAATTAGGCCCCGAACTGCCAGAACTTTCTTAGCAGGACAAACGGTAGGTAATGGAATAATCGTAGATGTTTCAAAACATTTTACGAAAATTGTCGCTTTTGATTCGGTAAAAAAAAACGGTTACAGTACAACCGGGAGTAATTCGGGACGAACTGAATTTATTTTTAAAACCGTACGGATTGTTTTTTGAATCCAATACTTCAACCTCAAATCGCTATGATAGGAGGAATGGTAAGCAATAATTCATCTGGAACCACATCAATACGTTATGAAGTTACCCGAGATAAAATAGTGGACATTAAAGCAGTTTTGAGTGATGGAAGTTCAGTGGTATTTAGAAATGAGTTCGGCGGAATTCCTTGAAAAAACAAAGGGAAACACGCTTGAGAGTTCAATTTATAGGACCATTCATGAGGAACTTTCGAATTCAGAAAACCAAAAAGAGATTATCAAGCAATTCCCAAAACCGGAAATTCACCGAAGAAATACGGGTTATACTATTGATATATTATTAAAATCGGAACTTTTTAGAGGAACAGAAAACAAACAGGGGATTATTCCGGAGCCATTGCTATCATCAATCAAATTAGAACCAGAGCGAGAACTACCGTAACAGCATTAGGAACAATTCCGCCTGCCGGAACTTTACCTGACAGAGGAGCATCTTTAGATAAAACGGCTGTAAAAGGCTGTTTAATTTCAGAAAGAAGAACAGAACTTGGTTTTGAAAATCAAAGAATGCTCGATTTAAAAAGATGGGGAATTGCAAAAGCAGTTATGATAACTCACGGGAGAAGTTTCCAAGACAAACACTTATTGTATCCAATCCCTCAATTAGAAATTGATGCATTCGCTAGGACTTTGACACAAAATCCAGGGTATTAATGTTTTAATATAGTGGTTTGGTTTAATTAATATTATTTGAGAAGTAGCAGTTGCATTTAAAAAAATTGCTGCTTCTCTATTTATATTTTGAAATAATCATCCAAATTGGCATTCTAAAGGACAGCAATGGAAATTGTATCAATAAAATAAATAAATTTACTAATAAACTATTCCTTTTAAAATAACAATTGAGTATCTCCCAAAGGGATCCGGACTTTAAAAATAAATTATAAAATAAAAAGAGATTCGCATGAAAGATATCGCAAAACGTTTCACAGAAAATCCATTATTATCCCCGGCAGACCTACCTGCAAGTAGAGAAGGTTTACAAATTACCTGTCTTCTTAATCCAGGTGTATTTCAATTTGAAGGAAAAACATGGTTGATTGTTCGCGTAGCCGAAAGACCGGAACAAAAAGAGAACATTATTTCTTTCCCTATTCTAACGGAAACTGGAGCTATTAAAATTATCGAAATTCCTACAGATGATCCGGATTTAGACGCAAGTGATGCAAGGGTAATTAATTATAAAGGAGTGGATTACTTAACTACCTTATCCCACCTTCGATTACTATGCAGCGATGATGGTATCAAATTTTATGAGCCTGAAAATTATCCGTTTTTAGTTGGTGAGGGAATGCTGGAAACGTTTGGAGTAGAAGATTGCCGAGTGGCTTTACTCGAAAATAAATATTACCTTACCTATACAGCGGTATCTGATAATGGAGTAGGAGTAGGTTTGCGTACGACCACCGATTGGAAAAATTTTGAATCGCACGGAATGATATTGGCACCACACAATAAGGATTGCGCCATTTTTGATGAAAAAATAAATGGTATGTATTACGCTTTGCACCGTCCAAGCAGTGTTGATATTGGTGGGAATTATATTTGGATAACTTCATCTCCTGATGGGCTGCACTGGGGAAATCATCATTGTATTATTATAACCAGAACCGGTTTATGGGATAGTAAAAGGGTGGGTGCCGGAGCGGCTCCCATAAAAACAGAAAAAGGCTGGTTAGCCATTTATCACGGTGCTAATGCAGCACATCAATATTGTTTAGGCGCCTTTTTAATGGATTTAGAAGATCCTACAAAAGTAATTGCACGAACAGAAGAACCTATTATGGTACCTACCGCAACCTATGAATTGAGTGGTTTTTTTGGAAATGTAGTGTTTACTAACGGGCATGTTGTACATCCTGATGGTGATACCGTTACTATTTATTATGGTGCTTCGGATGAGTTTGTTTGTGGTGCGGAGTTTTCCATCAAAGACATTTATTCACTTCTAAAATATAACTAATGTTCAAGAAACTAAAAACAGAAATTGACCATTTTAAAAGCCAAACCCATAATTTTCGTATCCTAATTTTTACCAATTTAGTTTATGCTCTGGTATTGCCTGTAATTGATATTTTTGTGGCTGCCTACATTATGAGAAATTCCAGCGATACTTCAAAAGTTGTTATTTATCAATTGGCAATTTATACAGGAATTCCACTTACTTTCATATTAAATGGTTTTCTTTTGAAACATTTTAATATTCGGAAATTATATTCGGCCGGAATGATGTTTAGTGGCGTTTCGATGATTATTATGATGTCGTTGAAGACATTAGATTTAACAGGAATTGGAATAGCAGGCATCACTATGGGGCTTTCTTTCGGATTATACTGGTCGAATAGAGATTATTTAGCTTTAGCTATAACAAATGATGCCAATCGAAACTATTATTACGGATTGGAGACTTTTATTTATACCATTATTGCTATCGTAATACCTGCAACTATTGGCTGGTTTATTCAATCTAAAATAGGGGAAGATCAAAAACATGGAGCCTATTTGACCATTACAGGAATTGTTTTTCTTATTACGATTGTGGCATCAATCGTTTGTTTTAAAGGTAAATTTGAAAATCCTGCCCAAAAACAATATATCTTTTTTAAATTTCATCCGTTATGGTATAAACTATTGTCTTTGGCCACGTTCAAAGGTTTGGCACAAGGCTTTTTGGTTACTGCTCCTGCAATGCTTATTTTTAAAATATTAGGGGAAGAAGGAGTATTAGGAAAAGCGCAATCTATTGGAGCAATTTTAGCAGCTGTCATAATTTATTTCATCGGACGTTTTTCTAAACCATCCGACAGAATCAAAATATTTTCCGTAGGACTTATTTTATTTGCTTTAGGAGCCTTTTTAAATGGGCTTTTGTTCGATAAAACCGGAGTAATAGTGTTTTTGTTATTATTGCTTATTGCAAAGCCTTTAATGGATTTAGCCTATTTTCCAATTCAGTTGAAAGTAATTGATATTGTATCTCATATAGAAAAAAGAGGCGAGTTTACTTATATCTTAAACCATGAAGCGGGGTTATACATCGGAAGGCTTTTGGGTGCGGGTACTTTTTTAGCATTATATTATGCTGTTTCTGAAGATTTTGCTTTACGCTATGCCATCGGGATAATTGCCTTATTACAACTGTGTTCTATTTTTATAAGTAAAAAAATTATAGCCGAAGGGAAATTGCTTTCCCCGGATGAACCTGTAATTGATAGCAAAGTACGGAGCGAAGTTGCCGAAAAAATGGTATAATACCAATTAGTGTCTAAAATAGAGTTACAATTAAATCTGGATATACTAACAAAAATAGAACAGCAAGTTAAGAAAAATTGAAACCTAAGCTAAGAACTTTTTTCTATATCCGCAATAAGATAAGACTCATGAGCTTTTAAAAATTTAACATAATAATTTATAATGCTTTAAAGGATTCGAACTGGTAAAATCAGCAAACACAAGAAATTATTAATCAATTAAAACTACTGACGATTTTGTCGAACAAAAAAAAGCCTGCAAAATTAAAACTTTGCAGGCTTTTCAATTTTCTTGTGACCACGGTGGGAATACTTATATACAATGTAGCTACTTTCTAAAAAGTCTTGATTTATTGCTAAAGTATTAATAAAATCAATGTGTTATAAAATTTAAATAAATTTTTTAAATTGCAGTAAAATGTATTAAATTTCATTAAGTTGTATTTTATAATACAGATTTACGTATTTTTGTATTATAGAAATTAATTCGATCTAAATGGCAACCGTGCATTTTTTATACCGTTCAGTCAGAAGCAAAGCAAAGCTTGAAGTTAGGCTTCAACACACGCATAAAACATCTGAAAATACTACAAACTATATTTGGACAGCCAAAACTAAAATTGAAGTTACAGAAAACTTTTGGACAAAGCAACGAAAAGTAAAAAGTAAGGGTAATATTGATATAAGCAATGAGCAGACACGAGTAAATAATTTGTGTAATGCTCTTGATAATTTTATTTTAAAGTGTTTCAATACAACAACACCTGAAGCGATCACAAGAGACTGGCTTCAAACTCAAATTAATCATTATTACAGTCCACCAATTGAAAAGCCGCTAGAAATAATTCCGGTTAATCTAATTGATTATTTTGACTATTACATTAAACACAAGGAAAACCGCCCTTCTGATGTATTGATAAGAAAAATAACAGTTGTAAGACGAAAATTAGAAAGACTGGAAAAATTTAGAAAAAAACAAATACTTGTAAAGGATATCAATAAGCAATTCAAAAATGAATTTCAAAATTATTGTGATAATGAAAAGTACAGTCGATTAACTACTCAAAGAGATTTTGCCGAAATAAAAACAATTTGTTTAGATGCCAGAAGTAAAGGAATTGCAACGAGTTTGGAACTCGACAAATTGAGTTTTAAGCGTGAAAAAGCAACCAATATTTATTTGACCATTGACGAACTTCAAAAGATTGAAAATATTGAAAAAAGCAAATTAGCTGACTATTTGGAAAATGCACGAGATTGGCTTTTAATATCTTGTTTCACTGCGCAAAGAATTTCTGATTTTATGCGATTTACTGCCGATATGATACGCATTGAAGACGGTCATTATTTTATTGAATTTACCCAAGTAAAAACAGATAAAATAATGACGGTGCCATTACACCCGAAAGTAATTGAAATACTAAGTAAAAGAAACGGAGATTTTCCAAAAGCAATATCGAGTCAAAAGTATAATGACTACATTAAATTAGTTTGCGAGATTGCAGAACTTACACAAGAAGTTTACGGGAGCAAATTAACCGAAACAGCCCCAGAAAGCGGAATATTTAGAAAAGAAACTAAAATGTTCAGAAAGTGCGATTTGGTCAGCAGTCATATTGGCCGAAGAAGTTTTGCAACAAATTTCTATACCAAAATACCAACCACGCTGCTAAAGAATATTACAGGACACACAACAGAAGCAATGCTTTTGAATTATTTAGGAAAAAGCAATAAGGATTTAGCAAAAGAAACCCATAAATATTTTTAAAACTGGAATAGGTGAAACAGTTCCAGTGGAACCCAGGCGGGTGAAAAGTTTGTAAACTGCATTTGTCCAGAACTAAAACTAATGATAATGAAAACAATCACTATTCCAATTGAAGAATATAATAGTTTGTTAGAAATAGACGAAAAATACAATGTTCTGCGGGGGACATTAGAAAAGGCTAATGAATTATTCAAAAGCCTTGGTGAAGAGCTTGGGAGCGACACAAAACAAAGTGTTGCTGCCAAGCCCAAGCCTAAAACTAAACCGAAAGAAACGAAACAGGAAGCAATTGACAGGTTTACAAAGTTAATTGAAAGCGGGCAACGAGCAAAAAAACCGGAATACTTGAAAAAGAAATGATAAGGATGTTCTGGAACAATACTAAGAATAATTTATAGAAATTTAAAAAATGAGCGATAGCGTATCAAAAAAAACAGAGATTAATCAATATTTAATTAATGAGATCAATATTGAGATTTTTAATAAAATAAAAAAAGAAGATCATGTATTCAAAGAAGATCTGGTTTTTTTTAACAATTTATTCAATGATTTTACTTTTTTTAAAACAAACTCAAATAACTACTCAAACCTTTATTCTTATTTTAAGGTAAATAATATAGTTAACAATTCTAGGTTACGATTTGATATAAGTAATCATGAGCACTTATCACCCGACAACTTTGAAAAAGAGTTACTTTTTATTAGGTATCAATTAGGGTTTTATGAATCATTATTATTGCTGGTAAACAATGAATACGATGTTGAAAAAAGGAATGGAGTTTTAAAACAGTCAATTGGTTTAATTGGCAAATTAATAGAAAGTTATACGTTTTGTCAAGATAGAATATTTGATATTTTCCATAATATCGATATGGTTGATAGTTTCGAAAGTTTAATAGAAATCGTTGAAGATATTGAGGATATTGATGAACGTATAGAATTTGTTCATAAGGCAAAGCACAAGTATTTAGAATGTGTTGACTATTTTATAATTAATGAAAACGACATTCCTTTTGATATAAGATGCGATTCTGAAATTAAAAAACTTAAAGAATTAAAAAAACATTTAGATTCTGGATATTTTACTGTAACAAATTCATCTCAACAATCCGGAGCTGTTAAACTTGATGCAGTTATAAAAGAACTTCATAAAACTATTTTTAAAAGCAATGCATTTGAAGTATTTGAAAAATATCACAGTTCCAAAAATTTAGCAGAAAATAGTAAAACAGAATTAAGTCTGCTTTTTCAGTTATTTACTAATGATGGCCTTTTCTTAGAAACTATTGAATTGAAGCATTATATAAAATGGCTGAACAGAACTTATGGCTATGATTTAACGGAATTAAAAAAGATAAACATAGAATCAAAGCCAAATATTCAAAAGGCAAACGATTACAAAGAATACAAAAGTACAACCTTAAAATAACCTTGAAATAGGTCAAAAAGTACTTCTTCATAGGTCAATTTCTTACCAACATTTGCAATGTTAATAATCTTAAAACATTGTAAATATGGAAGCAAATTCTATTATACTTCAAAATCTAAACTCAGAGCAACTTTCGGAGCTTATGGGTAAAGTTGTAAAAACCCACCTAGAAATCTTCAGGAAAGAGTTTACAACTCAAAACGCCAATGATGATTTAATGAGCCGAGAGCAAGTCTTAAGCTTTCTACAAATTGATCCATCAACTTTATGGCATTGGCAAAACAAAGGAAAAATTATTGTCTACAAATTTGCGAACAAATGTTACTATAAGCGTAGTGAGTTAATGCAAACTATAGCACCTTTAAAAAAATAAGGCTATGCATGGAGGAGGAGACACGCAAAGCCTTGATTTTAAAAGTTTAGAACAAGGCAAAATTACAAAATTACGTTATACCAAACCTGAAAGCGTAAAAATACTGGAAACTATAGCTCTTGACAAGCTCAAAGAACGCTATCCAAACAATCCATATTATCCAAAATTCACTTATACCGATGCTACAACCAACGGACTGACTAAGTGTGTAGTTGAATTTATAAACCTCAACGGTTTCCAAGCTGAAAGGATCAATTCTACTGGAGCAATCAAGGACGGCCGTAAAACATCTAAAGATGTATTAGGGAACATAAGAACTATTGGAAGTGTTCAGTGGATAAAAGGCAGCGGCAAAACCGGAACTGCTGATATTTCAGCTACTATAAAAGGTAGAAGTATTAAGATTGAGATTAAATGCGAGGCCACAGGCGATAATAAACAATCCAGAGAACAAATAGAGTATCAAAAACAAATTGAACGTGCTGGAGGTGTTTATATCGTAGTTAGAAATTTCACTCAATTTTATGATTGGTTTATTGATTTTGTAAAAAAATGAGTTTATGGCAAAATCAAAGAATGATGAACGGTATTTAAATTTCCCTATTCAATTGTTAAGCGGTTTCGTAATAGATTCAAAAAAAGTGTTGGATAACATTTGCGATTATGCTGTTTATAAACATTCCTTAGATCTGGAGTTTGGAACAGATTTAGAAAAGGTGAAAGCAAGTTTAGGTTATTTCAATTTTCAAGAAAATTACGCACCAACTGCATTTAAAAATGGTAAAATTGTTTATGAAAGTATTCCAGTTGGTACACCCTATGTTGGTTTAAATCTTTCAATATTTTGGGATTTTTACAGAAATGATAAACACGAATTTGATAAAATATGTTTGCTAGGTTTTTTAGCTATTAAAAGCATATTACAGAAAAACACCTATTGTAAGATTGATAACAAGTTTTGGTTAAGCAGAATGGATGGTAGGCGTAAATCTGTTAATAGTAGCAACGAATTATCAAATGAAATTAGGATGTATGCAAATGAATATCAAACAAAGAAGATCAAAACAGCATTAAGAGATAACTGGGGTTTGGTTACATATTCACGCTATACAAGAGGATTTTACATTAGTTACAGCCTTACACTGGAGCAGCTTATTTATGAGGCTGAAAAACGAAGAAAAGCAACTAAAGAAAAGCAGTACAAACTCCAGGAAAAAGAAGCTTTAAAAAATGTGTTGGAAAGATTAACCGGAACACGAACATAGAACGACCATGACACGACCTATAAAAAAGGATTTTTGACATTTGTTTTTTTACAGTCATACTAATTTCATATTACCACACGAGCTATAATAAGGTATTATAAAAAGGACTTTAATAAGATTACTAAAAAAGATAATGAAAGAGTGTATATGATTTTTTCAAAATCAATTCCATATGCATTTTTTGAATTTGTAATCAAATAATAAAAACTGGGATCCATAAATTAATAATGATAAAATACAAAAGGATCTATAAGCCAGAACAAATTAATTTACTCAACCAATTTAGCAGGTAAAAGTACATGTTTACATCAAGGATTAATTTTTAATAACCATAAGGTAACCATAAGGATTTATTTTTTGATAACGGTGAGATTACGGTTAGGATTTATTTTTAATAACATCAAGTTTACATCAAGGATTGAAATTTTAAAAAACATAAAAGTTGACTTATTAATTTGATATATGGCAGTAAATAAAAAATCATTAGCAAACCTAAAACCCCTTAATTACCTCCTAAATTGACAGTTAACAAATGCAGAATTATAAAAAAAGTAACCAACAAACAAAAACAGAAATCATGAACAGAAAGCAACAGATTACTAATCTTCGAAATCGGATTAGCCAAGATCAGACAACTCTTAGTGAGTTAAAAGCAGCAGAAGAAAGGCAAGATCCGGACGAATTTTATCCTGGTAGTGCTGATCCTTCAGGCGATTTAACTTCGGAAGATCTAGACGATATTTTAAAACACATTTAAAAACAAAAAATCCATGAAAAAAGAAAGAATCTTAATCAGTCAAAACAATTCATTACTTAATGAAATATGCTCAGATTTACAACATTTCAAACCGTTGTTAGAAAATCTAAAAACAATTTATGAATCACTAGAAATAGGGCCTTTTAGTGATCAAATTTATAAGGAAATAGTTTATTCAGGAACTGCAGGAACATCCGAAAGATTTAGATCCAGTATTGAATCTGATATAAAAAGTACTGGTGTATTAAAATCAATTATCAAAGACAATATTAGATCAGGATCTGAAACGCTATTAAATCAATTTATAAACTGTGTTTCAGAATTAAAAAAATTTAAACCGGATACTTTCTCCAGAGAAAAGAGACTGAATTTAAAATACATTTCTTTTAATGATAAAGGGTTTGTAATAACTTCAGAAGATAAAGAAAACATATTGGAGGATGAATGCCGTATTTATATTGAAACGGATGCTGAACATGAACTTCACGAGGCTTTAATAAAATTTCTAAATGCCTTTCATGATTTTGATAAAAACATAGCTAAGTTGGGTATTATAAATAATCATCTAGCAAATAGATTAGGATCTATTGCCGAAATATTTTTGATACCAAAAGATGGAAAGTATGAAATTAAACCTGAGTCTATAAGATGGGCAATTAATCGGAGATCGTTCATGCAAAAAGGAAATGAAAGGACGTTGAGGTCTCAGGAACTAACTACTTTAAAGAGCGAAAAAATAGATCTATAAATCAAGTTAAAAGGGGAGCGTAAAAAGTTCCCTTTTTATCTAAAGTACGTAAAAAGTACGAGCAAAGTATGAATTTCAAATCTAAAAAGTATGGAAAACAAAAGGGTAAAAACGCCGGGAAGTGGCAGAGTCAAAGGCACTCCAAATAAAACTACAAGTGAAGCAAGAGAGCTTTTGCAAAAAATAGTTGGTAAGGAATTAGACAAACTTGGAACTTTATTATCAGGTTTGCCTCCATTGGAAAGGGTGAACGCTCTGGCAAAACTATTGCCTTACATACTGCCAAAAAAGCAAGAAGTTATTTTAGAGGAAAAACCGCCAATGACAGAAGAACAAAGAATAGCTAGAATGGAAGCGTTAAAAGCAAAACTTAACAGCTCAAAAATATGATTTCAGATGCAGAACTATTGGAGTTAGAAATATTACTGATTGACAAGTACCAAAATCATGTATTTGATAAAATATTCTATAATGAAATGACAGACGAAATCATTGCTGTTTTTGAGGACCTGAAATATTTATTAGTAAAAGAATATTCAGGGAGATATAGGGTATTTAGCAGTAAAGTGATTATGAGTTTAGATTTATTTGATCTTCTTAAAATGAAGTACTTCTCAACAAATGAAACAGTCCAGATCAAAACATTAAAAATTAATAATAATTAAAAAACCATGAGCAATTTTAATTTAGCATATTCAGACAGGATACGATATACATTGTATAATAAATCACAAGGCTCATTAGTAATAACTGAGCCTATTGGCTACGCAAATGACGAAAAAGAACTGGCACGTCATGAACAATATCACGGCATTATTTCAAGATTTTCTAATTCTTCAAAATTTATTGGCAGCGGTAAAGACTACATTCAATTGATTTATGATATCGAGGGAATCAATGCCGAAATTAAAATGAAGCGCGAGGAACGACACCCTCAAACGGATGATTGGACATTGTCCTATTCCGGTTATCTTGATCTTTCGACTTGGGAAACGGAGAACAATCAAATATCTATTAAATTTAATTCTGGAGGACTAGAGCAACTTTTAAAAGCCCGAGAATCGGAGCAAGTCGAAATTGACCGTAATACAACTATTGACGGTAAATCAATTGCAGCATTAGCGCCAATTACGGTAGCAATGGATGGGCGAAGAATCTTTCTAAAAACAAAATATGAAGTTGCCGAAACAGATAATTCATTACAATTACATAACGAAAGTAATGCTGGAAATATTAGGAGTCAAACCGCTGGAATTCCGTTTGCTGTTATCAATAAATCACATGAAAGCGCTCAAACAGTGCTTGACGGAGGTGTTGGAAACAAAGACAATGGCGACACTGGTATGATGTTTTTTGCGGTTTCAGACAGAAAAAGAAGGCTACGTGTGGTGATTGATCAACTTACATTTAACTATAAAATAGATAGGCAGGCAATTAAAGACGATTCAAATACGTATTTTAAAATAAGCCTGACAAAATTTAAAAGCGGATTCGATTACGCTACGCCTGAAAGGATACCGTTACTTAGTTTTAACTATAGCCAGATGATTGAAAATCACGACAGGAATTTTGCTTTAAACTACAGTGCGTATATTGATTTAGATATAGGAGAAAGTTTGTCGGTTGAGGCTTTCCAGAATGTAAATTTTAATTTCAGCAATAATGCGAGATTAAATATTACGTTATCGAACATATCGGGTAAATTATCTGTTGACGAAGATTCATTCTTTGAAAAATCACAAACTAAAGCAGTTTTAGCACATGAATTATTAGATAGGTTAGTGACCATTGGCACCAATAAAGAAAAAGCTTTTTACTCTGATTTTTTAGGAAGAACTGATTTAGGTTATGCAGCTGATGGATTAGGATCTCTTACCGGAATAACGCACGGTTTTTGGATTCGTGCATTTGGTAAATCAGCAACTCCTGCTGATGCGTTAAAAGAGGATAACTTATTCAAACCATTGACTACTTCATTCAAAGACGCTGTGGCTGCATTGGACGCTGTTTGGAATGTCGGCATCGGAATTGAAACCGTGGGAAATAAAGAGCGTGTTAGACTGGAAGAGTTATCTTATTTTTATAACAACAACGTGACAATTAGGCTGCCGTTCCAGGTTAAAAACGTAAAGAGATCCGTGGCAACAAACTACTATTATTCCGGATTAGAATTTGGCAGTGAAAAAGGCGGTGATTATCAGGAAGCAATGGGATTGGATGAGTATAACACCAAATCTACTTTTACAACAATAATAAATAGGGTGAAAGAAGTATATTCGAGAGTTTCAAAATATCGCACTGATTCTTATGGAATGGAATTTGCCAGACGCAAACCAAAATCACTTAACGATACCGAAGATACGCCGTATGACACTGATAATTTCATGTTAGATTTATTTAAAAACCCCGTGGGTATATTTGAGCAAAGATTATGGTTTAATAAATACGATCGGACTAAAGATGATTTCAAGAAAGAACCTACAGGTGTTTTTAATCCTGAATCAGCTACCAACTTGCGTTTTTCTCCATTCAATTGCTTATTACGTCACTCTTGGTGGTTTGGTGGAGGATTAAAGAAATATGCAACTGATTATGTCAGTTACGGAAGTTCAGTAGCCAGCAGCCAATTAAAAACAAAATTGACAGGCCAAAATGAATATGCCGAAAACGGGAATATCGTAAATTCTGAACTTATGAAAGCGAGATTCTTTCCAGAGTGGATAGAATTTGAACACATTTGTGATTTTGAAGTCATGCAAATGGTTGAAGGCAAAACGGTTATTTTAGGTAAAGAGATAATGAATTTTTATGGATTGGTAGAATTCATAAACGAAAATAAAGATATAGAAAAAGGATTTTTAATGAATTTAAAACCAAATAATAAGGGAGTTTGGGCGATTTTGAAGGCTAATAGATAAAGTATTGAGGTTGTATAATGTTAGTATTTAAAACAAAATGTAACAAAATATGTTCGTTTGGAATAATCTTTATTCATTTGTAGTTGATTTGTTTTAAATGGTATTTCGTATCAATAAAACTGTTGTATATTTGAAATGCAAACATTATAATAGGGTTAAGCTTCACCGCCTAACCAACATATCGGTTAAGGCGTTTTTTTATGCTCCAGCGAGATTTACAATATTGAAGATCGAGCCGTTAAAACCCCCGCAATAGTATTCGTAATGGTGCTATTAACCCTATTAATATAGTGTTTGCAACGGGAAAGTTTAACGGCTTTTTTTATTGTGTAATTTTAAAACCATAATACAAATGCAAAACAAACTAAATGGTACCAAAACAAACAACAGTAGTCTACTACAAAGAATCAAATCCTTATTTCAAGGTAATGCAGTAAGCGGTCCTGCGCACACTCATTTTCATCATCCATCTGTAACCATTAGAAAATCTGAATTAACACTTGATCAGCAAGCTTCATTTGATAAGTTATTTGCCGATTTATTTAATAAAGTTCATACAATAAAAAACCAACCATTATCAAACAAACCATTAAAAAACTAACCACATGGAAAATTTAAAAGACAAATCAAAAGTAGTAGTGTCAATTCTTACTGATGCAATCATATTCTCCAGACTAAGCTGCAAGATGTACGATATTCTAAATATTTTCGATCCTAAAAATCAAGGTCAGGAATTTGATTTAGAATTTAATTACAGCGGTATGAACAACGCGATATCTGTGATGAGAATCAAAGATGACAAGCTTGATAATATATTAGGGGGCATTTATTGTGACTTAGTGTATAGCAAAGAGCAAGACGAACAAATAAGTGAACTCGCTGCCCTTATTTATCAAAAATGGGTAAAGGCTATCAAAAAATATAATTCATCTTATCAACTTACTGCGTAATGGAAACAATTACGATTTCAATTGAAGAATATAATCGTTTACGGAAACACAAACCCAATATGGAAACACTTCAGTTTATACAGATGAATCCTAAAGATTTTAAGCAGGAAATTATCAACGGGATTTTAGAGATTATGGTCAAGCCAAAAGACGAAGAGTCTTTATTGAGCAACGAGCAGACGGCGGAATTTTTCGGAGTAAGTATCGATACCGTCTTAAGGTGGAGGAAAAAGAAAACCATCATAGGCTATATGATTGGAGGATCTGTTCTTTATAAAAAAAGCGAATTGCTCCAGGCCTTGAAGCAAATAAAAGAAAAATAAAAAACCACTCCCGAGCAATACTAAAAAATAGAATTTTTATTTATTCTCAGCAATGTAGAAACCTTTCAGAAATGGGAGGTTTTTTTATGTTAAAAAGTTTAAAACAGTATCGTTACGGAAAACCTCAATGTTGTTGATTTTTAATATTTTAAATTTGATTTTTATAAATCTAAAAAATAAATTTATGGAAGGATTAGGAGCAATATTTGTAATAGCGATTACAATTGGGGTAGTTTTTTTAATGCGCTGGCTTGGAGCTTGGATGCTTAGAATTGATGAAGTGAGTAATATTCAAAATGAAATTCTTAAGGAAATAAAAAAAAGAAATTAATGCTAAAAACTTACTTTAACAGGCAGTAAAAAATATTAAAATACAGAAATAATACAGATTGTAAAACTACAAAACCCTAAAACCTTAATTAATAAAGGCTTAGGGTTTTATTTTTGTTCTAAAAGTGACCACGGTGGGATTTGAACCCACACGCCCTTGCGAGCACCAGCCCCTCAAGCTGGCAAGTCTACCGTTTCTCCACGTGGCCTTAAAAAAAAAGGCCAAGTAATAAATTACTCGACCTTTTGTGACCCGACTGGGGCTCGAACCCAGGACCCCATCATTAAAAGTGATGTGCTCTACCAACTGAGCTATCGAGTCAATGCTTCAAGAAAACTATGTGTTGATCACAAATTTGTGACCCGACTGGGGCTCGAACCCAGGACCCCATCATTAAAAGTGATGTGCTCTACCAACTGAGCTATCGAGTCATATTCTTTCCTTGAATGCGGGTGCAAATATAAGGACTTATTTTGGAGTTTTCCAAGCAATTTTATTATAAATTTGTCTTTTTTAAACAAAATTACTCAACACCTTAATTTGTAAGGTTTTATTCAGATGAAAAAAATTATATTATTAGGATACATGGGGTGTGGTAAGTCCACAATTGCAAATATGCTATCAAAAATTGTCAAAATTCCTTTTGTAGATTTAGATAAAAAGATTGAAGAGAAAGTAAATTTATCTATAAATACCATTTTTGAAAAGCACGGAGAAATTTATTTTAGAAAGTTAGAACATGAAGTTTTTATCGAATTGCTGCATTTGCCGGAACAACTAATCATAGGTTTAGGTGGAGGAACGCCCTGTTATGCCAATAATCATGAGTTGCTAAAAGGCGATAATGTGGTGTCTATTTATCTAAAAGCTTCAATAGATACTTTGTTTGACAGGTTACGTCTCAATAACAGTAAGCGTCCTCTTATTGCAAATAAAAGTGACGCTGAGATGAAAGAGTTTATCGCTAAGCACCTTTTTGATAGAAGTTTTTATTACAATCAAGCGCAATATAAGGTGAGTGTTGATGATAAGACAATTGACCAGACGGTACGCGACATCGTTGCTATATTAGCTTAAATATGCATAATTATCGTTATTTTCGTCAAAAACTACTTGAACATGTTCCAATAATGATGTTGAAAGAGAGATGCCTTTAAAGTCGGCCTTTACAGGATATTTTTTGTGGTTTCGGTCCACAAGTACGGCGGTTTTAAACTTTTTCAAAGGAACCGCTATAAAATGCCGTACTGCATAGATTAATGTAGTGCCGGAATTTAACACATCATCAACAAGAACTAAGCCTTTATTGCCATATTGTTCTTTTGATAAGGAAGTGTAAATAGGTAATTCAGGATTTTGTTTGTTGATCCGCACTTCACAAAGCGAAACTTTTAGAGAAGAAATGGTTTCTAGGGCCACGGCTATTTTTTTCGCAAAAGTAAAGCCATTAGTCGCAATTCCAGCAATGACAATTTCTTCCTCATCTACAAAAGTCTCATAGATTTGGTATGCGATTCTTTTAATTTTATGTTCGATTTCTTGATTTGTCAAGATGATGTTTTTGCTCATTATTTTAATTTAAAAGGTTAACATTCTAGCAATAGGGTGGGATAAAGAGGTGTTTTTAATCGACATCTTTCTCCTCTTCAATCTCATTCCCAAATTCATCAATATCTCTTCGATCTTTTTTGGTAGGTCTTCCTGTACCATTTTTTCGATAATGCTCTTTGGATAATTTCAGTAATTCTAAATGTTGATAGGCTTCTGATGGAGTGTCGTTTCGTCTATAAATATCCACCAATTTAGCTCCAACACGGTTCTCTGGAATATCGAGAACAGTTATAATTTGGGTAATTTGGTCTTTCCGGAACGTGATTTTATCAGTAGGAAAAACTTCCTTTGATGGCTTGGCAACAAGGCCGTTTACTGTTACATGATTCTTTTTACAGGCTTCAGTAACCATATTTCGGGTTTTATAGTATCGCATGCACCATAAATATTTATCTATTCTCATAAATTTTCTAAAATCGGAGTTAAATAGTTTACAAAAATCAATCAAAATTGTATCTTGCGCACTTAAAAATTTAGCTATAATGAACAAATTTAAGTATTATTTTTTTCTATTAATTACAACTGTCTCTTTATTTTCATGTTCAAAAGATGATGCTGCCGCAGAAATCACGCCACCAAGGGACTATGCAGTACAATATGCTACTGATTTAACGGACATTGAAGAATATTTAAAAACTTTTACTATATCAGTTCTGAGTCATCCTGGTTTTTCAGATGATCAAGATGTTACTTTTACAAAAATTCCAACTGGTGGAACACAGCCGTCTATCTATTCTTACTTGAATAGCGCCACTTTTCCTAAACTTTTGAGCAAAGAGGTGAAACTTCATGATATAACATATAAGTTGTATTATTTAGTGCTAAGAGAAGGAGTGGGAGAGAGACCGTCTAATATTGACGGGGTATTGTCTGCCTACAAAGGAGATTATTTATCTCGTCAAAAAATAGTTGAAGTAGAAACCTTAACTGCAACTCAATTCGAACAAGTTAGGAATCCACAACAATTCTTAAGTTTATTTAGTACTATAACAGGATGGGGTGAAACTTTTCCGGAGTTTAAATCAGGCACCTATTCCTCTAATGTTGATGATGGTACCGTTTCTTATAAAGATTTTGGAGCAGGAATTATGTTTCTTCCATCAGGACTTGGATATTACAATTCAGGGAGTGCTAGCATTCCAGCATATGCTCCTTTAGTTTTTAGTTTTAAATTATTTGCAGTTAACAGAATTGATTCTGATGGCGATGGAATTATGAATTTTCAAGAAGATCTAAACGGTGATGGTTACATGCGCGTTTTAGCAAAAGGTGTTGTGAATCCTGATGATTCAGATGGAGATGGAATTCCTAATTTTTTAGATACTGACGATGATGGTGACGGTGTAAGTACCAGAACAGAAATTACTGGTGCTAATGGCGTTTTGATTCCATTTGCAGCTATTCCTAGTTGTGATGGAAATACCACCGATCCAGCAAGGATAAAAAGACATTTAGTGAAGTGCAATTAAAAAAATATAAGTCAAAAAAAATCCAGTTCAATTGAACTGGATTTTTTTTGGTGTAACATGAAATGTTTATTTTCTTTTCATTACTCTTTCTACAGCTTCAACAATTGCTTGATTGTTCAATTTGTATTTTTCCATTAATTTTTCAGGTGTTCCAGATTCTCCAAAACTGTCATTTACAGCAACAAACTCTTGTGGAGCAGGACTGTTTAATGCTAATACTCTGGAAACGCTTTCGCCAAGACCACCAATAATATTATGTTCTTCAGCAGTAACGATACATTTTGTTTTTGCCAATGATTTCAAAATCGCTTCTTCATCCAATGGTTTGATAGTGTGAATATTGATCACTTCGGCAGAAATACCTTTAGCTTCTAATGCTTCAGCAGCGATAAGAGCTTCCCAAACTAAGTGTCCTGTAGCAATAATTGTTACATCCGAACCTTCGCTTAAAACAATTGCTTTCCCGATGACGAAAGGTTCGTCAGCTGGCATAAAGTTAGGTACAACTGGACGACCAAAACGCAAATAAACAGGGCCATGGTGATCTGCAATTGCCAATGTAGCTGCTTTAGTTTGATTGTAATCACAAGTATTGATTACAGTCATTCCAGGTAACATTTTCATTAATCCAATGTCTTCAAGAATTTGATGCGTTGCACCGTCTTCACCTAATGTTAATCCAGCGTGTGAAGCACATATTTTCACATTTTTTTCAGAATACGCTACCGATTGACGGATTTGATCATACACTCTTCCTGTAGAAAAATTAGCGAAAGTTCCAGTAAAAGGAATTTTCCCACCGATAGTTAAACCAGCAGCTATTCCGATCATATTTGCCTCGGCAATTCCAATTTGGAAAAAACGTTCTGGGTGATTTTTCTTGAAATCGTCAAATTTTAAAGAACCAATTAAATCCGCGCAAAGTGCCACCACATTTTCATTCTTTTGACCTAATTCAGTCATTCCCGCTCCAAAACCCGAACGAGTATCTTTACTTCCTGTATTTGTATATTTTTTCATTATTCTGCTTTAATTGAAAGATTAAAAAGTTGAAAGATTAAAAAATTCTGCATTCAGAAATCGTTAATTTTCAATCTTAATTCTAGTAATCGCTTGCGGCTTCCGTGTAGTTTTGACCTAAAGCAATTTCAAGTTGTGTATCGTTTGGCGCTTTACCGTGCCATGCATGACTGTACATCATAAAATCTACACCGTTACCCATTTCAGTATGCAACAACACACAAACCGGTTTTCCTTTTCCAGTTCTTGATTTTGCATCGTTCATTCCGGCAATAATGGCGTCAATATCATTTCCTTTTTCAATTTCTAAAACATCCCAATCAAAAGCTTCAAATTTAGCACGGATACTTCCCATTGGTAAAACTTCGTCAGTTGTTCCGTCAATTTGTTTTCCGTTCAAATCGATTGTAGCGATAAGATTGTCCACTTTTTTTGCAGAAGCATACATAATTGCTTCCCAGTTTTGACCTTCTTGTAATTCACCATCTCCGTGAAGCGTATAAATAATATGGTTGTCACCATTTAATTTTTTAGCTTGGGCAGCACCAATTCCTATTGATAATCCTTGTCCGAGAGAACCAGACGCAATTCTCACCCCAGGTAAACCATCGTGAGTAGTTGGGTGACCTTGTAATCTTGAATTGATCAAACGGAAAGTTGCTAATTCCGATACCGGGAAATAACCACTTCTCGCTAAAACGCTATAGAACACAGGAGAAATATGTCCGTTTGAAAGGAAGAAAAGATCTTCTCCAATACCGTCCATATCAAAACCTTCTTTGCGTTCCATTATATTTTGGTATAAGGTTACCAGAAATTCAGTACAACCTAGAGAACCACCTGGGTGACCTGAGTTGACAGCGTGTACCATTCGAAGAATATCTCTTCTGACTTGGATTGTTAAGTCATTTAATTGTTGTGTGTTAGGCTTCATTTTATGTGTAAAAGTTAAACTATTGCAAATATAATTTTTATTTAGGGTTACCGCAAAAGTTTTCACGAATATTTAGGGTAACATTCCTTTTAGATTTAAGGACACTAAAAACACCAACTGACGGTTGTATATTTCATAAAACAGCACGCATTTGAATTGTTTTTGTCATTGCATAAATACAGAGTAACGGTAAATTCTCCAATTACCTTAATTGCTAAAGATTGTGTCCGTTGGCTTCACCCGTTTATTGTTTGCTGAGAATGCAATTCATCTGAGATATTACCGGAACAAACCAGCAACTTGTTCCCATTTCTTGGCGAATAATAAACGGGCAGCCTTTTCCCTATTTTAAAAGTAAATATATACGATTAAACTGATATAAAGTTATATTTTGTAAAATGTAGTTTGATTATTTTGCAATAAAATGTTGCGATCTATTCTAAACAAGCGAGATTAAATTAAGAAACTATAGATTCTAATTTCCTGATTTTAGGATAATAAAATAAGTACGGTAATAACGCCAACAACCATTTATTTAAAGGTTTAGGTAGCTTTTCTTTCTGATTTAGTGTAAATTAGCATTTGCTATTCGAAAAAGTAATGTTGGTATTTACTACCACTAATTGGAAACTGCAGCTTGTTTTTTAATGAAAAAAAATTTCATCCTTCACGGCAAGATTTTAGCTATTCAACAATATTAGTATCAATAAAAAAATAAATATTATGTCAGTAAAAAGTAAAAAACAATTTGGAGTTTGGATGGATTCCCATAACGCAACAATTGTAGGTCGAGAAAGTGTAGATTCAGGTAATTTCGTGGTGTTAGGTCACGAAAAAGTAGACGGTCAAGGCAGTAATTCAAGTGAGAATGCAGCAAATAATGCGGAAAGAGATTTACTTCACAAATTATTCAAAAATATCACCTCGCACATGCAGAATGTTGACGAATTGCATGTTACTGGTTCAGGCACGACTCAAGAACAATTTATTAAATATTTGAAAGAGACACCACAGTACAAAAATGTTGAGGCTAAAGAAAGCACTTCAAATAAAATGAGTGATGATAGTTTAATTGAATATGTGACGTCACAGTTCATGTAATCTATAGTAAAAAATTGGAGTGAGGTTGTTTAATGGAAGAAAGGCAGCCTCTTTTTTTTGAGTTATTTTTCCGTTTTTTAAATTAGAATTAAAATATAGAATCGTTTTTAGTACTTGCTGATTTTTAACTGTGTTTTTTAAAAATGGTTTGTGACACGATTTTTTCTCAAGCTTAGAATTCGTAAAATAAAATGAACATGCGCTTCTCTTTTGTAATCATCATTTTTTCGGCTGGGGTTCTACTGGTTAACTGTGGTGCGAAAAAAAGTACTGATGTTTCTTATTTAGAATCTTCGGAAAAAAACGGGGTAAAAATGCCTCAGCTGAACGTTTTTGTTCCCAGAAAATCGAGCGCAACGCAATTGCCGGTATTGATCTTTGTTCATGGAGGAAACTGGAACAGCGGCAGAAAAGGAACGTATGATTTATTAGGAAGGAATTTTGCACGTAAAGGCGTAATTACCGTTATTCCGGATTATACCCTGAGTCCGGACGCAATTTATGATGATATGGCACGTCAAATTGTGTCTGTTATACAGTGGACAAAAAAGAATATCAGCCAGTATAACGGGAATCCAAATACCATTTACGTTACTGGTCATTCTGCAGGAGGACATCTTGGCGCTTTAGCAGTTATGAATCCCAAATATGGAATTGATTCCGGCAGTATTTCTGGAATCATCCTCAACGATGCGGCAGGATTGGATATGAAAAATTATTTAGATGAAAATCCACCCACTTCAAAAGACGATTATCTGGTTACTTGGAGCTCAAATCCCGCGCAGTGGAAAGATGCTTCGCCAATTTATTTTTTAAATAATAACACGCCTCCTTTTTTAATTTATATTGGAAATAAAACCTATAATTCTATAAAAATTGCGAATAACCGTTTTGTAAATGCTTTGAAACCTTTCCAACCGAAGGTCACGCCAATATTCTTGAATAAGAAACACGTTCCAATGGTGCTTCAGTATTTTTCGCCTTGGAGTAATCGATTTGATGAGATTATAGCTTTTATGAAACTGCACAATAAGTAAAATCTTAAATGTACGGTGTGAAGAGTATGCCTAAAGTAGCACCAAAGTAAAATATATAATTTGCAACAGTTTGATCAGACTTCTCTTTTCAAAACGGTATCCATTGAGTAGGCACCACTTCCTATTAAAAAGAGCGCAATATAAGAAAGCAAATACAGTAAGGCAGGTTCAATTGTTCCCAGATCGTCATTAATATGAACAATAAACACGGCAACTGCCATTGTAATAATAAGCGGAATTAACGCTAGCCTGGTCCACAATCCTACTATGATTAATAAGGAGCATAATACCTCGGCAAAAACAGTCAAAGCTAATGATGCGGGGACACCAATGCCTATTGGATCACCAAATTCCATCGTTCCGTTCACTAACTTCATCAGTTTTGGGATGCCATGACTTAACATCAATAAACCAAGTGTTAATCGTAAAATAAGGGAAGCCCAGGCAGTTGCGTTTGCGGACCAGGAAATTGGAGATAATAGTTTTTGAATCATAATAAAATTTTTTAATATAATGTTCTTACAAACGTAAGATTTATTTACAAGAATGTGCGGTATGAAAAGGCTTATTTTACCTGTAGCTCATAGTTATTATCGCATTTTATGATCTGGTTTTAAAGCGGCATTTTTCAATAAAGATAATAGATGATATGCCAAGAATATAGGCAAGCAGATCCATCCACGCAAATGAACTTCCAAGAACAGCGGTAGCAATTTGAGAGTGCTGTAAACCTAGTATTTCAACCGTTTTAAAATATTGTGCAATTTCAATAGCGAATGCAAAGACTAACACAAGACTCGCAGCCAGCCATACCGAAACGTTTACAAATGCTTTTAGAAAACTATATAGTAGCATGACCACTAAAAAATCTCCAAAATAAGGCCTTATAAAGTTGTCATGAACAAACCAAGCGATGGCAATTTCTACGAGAAAAAATAAAACTGTAAACGTAAAATATTTTAAGTTGAAATATAGCATATTCGTTATTATCAGTTTGCAGATTTATTTTTTTTTATTCATTTTTGTTGATCATTTATTGTATTGTCTTTTCAAGTCGCACTATTTTAGTCTGATAAGGGACAAAGATCTACTGAAACTTAACTATTTTTATAAGTGCTTTTTAAACTTAAATATTAAAAAGCAAATCAAAATTTTATTTTTAATCGACAGATAGTACTTACAGCCAAATCTTTAATAGTAATTGTTCCGACTGATTCTGTTAAAAATAAATAAAAATTAGTTTAGAAAAATTTAATTTGAAAAGAATATTTGAAGCTATAAAATGATTTTCTAAAATTATTTTTCAAATATTTATTTATCGACTAGATAATTCTATTTTTGCACGACCAACACAATAAACATGTATAAATTAATAATTCGCCCAATACTTTTTTGGTTTGATCCGGAAAAAGTTCATTATTTTACTTTTTCAGTGATTCAATTTTTATCAAAAATACCTGGATTTTCATTCTTTTTCAAATCAATGTATGACATTGATGACCCAAGACTAGAAACGGAAGTATTTGGATTGAAATTTAAAAATCCAGTTGGACTTGCAGCAGGGTTTGATAAGGATGCCAAATTGTATACAGAATTGTCCAATTTTGGTTTTGGTTTTATCGAAATAGGAACGCTAACTCCAAAGGGACAGGAAGGAAACCCTAAAAAACGATTGTTTCGTTTAAAAGAAGATCGTGCAATTATCAACAGAATGGGTTTCAATAACGGCGGAGTTTTAGAAGCGGTGGAACGTTTGAAACAAAATAAAGGGGTGTTAATAGGTGGAAACATTGGTAAAAATAAGTTGACACCAAACGAAGAAGCCACTTCAGATTACGAAATTTGTTTTGATGCATTATATGATTATGTTGATTATTTTGTGGTGAATGTGAGTTCGCCAAACACGCCAAATCTTCGAGCATTGCAAGACAAGGAACCGTTGACACACTTGTTGCAAACCTTACAAAATAAAAATTTGGCTAAGCCAAGACAGAAACCAATTCTCTTGAAAATTGCTCCTGATTTAACAGATGAACAGTTGCTTGACATCATAGCTATAATTCAGGACACTAATATTGCAGGCGTAATTGCTACTAACACGACGATTTCTCGCGAAGGATTGCAATCAAATAATAAAACGGAAATAGGTGGGTTATCAGGAAAACCATTAACACAACGTTCTACCGAAGTAATCCGTTTTTTATCTGAAAAAAGTAATAAAGCCTTCCCAATTATTGGAGTAGGAGGCATCCATTCCGCCGCCGATGCACTAGAGAAATTAGATGCCGGAGCAAGTTTAGTTCAGTTGTACACCGGTTTTATTTATGAAGGTCCGTCTTTGGTGAAAGCCATAAACAAAAAGATTTTAGAAAGATTGTAATACTCCATATTGAAGACGGCAGTTTTCTCGAGTTGATAATGTCTCAGGGATTACTTATGATAATTCATTCATAATTTAAAAATCAAGTTTAATTCTAAAATTTTAATATCAAAATAGTACCAAAATATGTAATACCATCAATTTTATAAATTTTAAAATCATAATTTTAAAATCTTAATTGTTTTTCTATCTTTGGCTTTCTATGGAGCCAATAAAAATTATAGAATGTCCACGTGATGCCATGCAAGGCATAAAGCCATTTATTCCTACGGCAAAAAAAGTGACTTACATCCAGTCTTTATTGCGTGTAGGTTTTGATACTATAGATTTTGGCAGCTTTGTTTCGCCTAAAGCGATTCCGCAAATGCAGGATACCGCTGAAGTTTTGGCACAACTTGATCTATCGCAGACTAAAAGCAAATTATTGGCAATTATTGCAAATACCCAAGGAGCAACTTTAGCTTCAAATCATTCTGAAATACAGTATTTAGGATTTCCTTTTTCGATTTCCGAGAATTTCCAAATGCGAAATACCCATAAGACAATTGCCGAATCATTAATTACGTTACAAGAAATCCTTGAAATTGCCGATCGCACTAATAAGGAAGTTGTTGCCTACCTTTCGATGGGATTTGGTAATCCTTACGGTGATCCTTGGAGCGTTGAAATTGTAGGAGAGTGGACTGAAAAATTAGCTCAAATGGGAGTCAAAATTTTATCTCTTTCAGACACGGTAGGAAGTTCAACACCAGATATGATTTCATATTTATTTTCGAATTTAATTCCAAAATACCCTAAAATAGAATTTGGCGCCCATCTTCATACTACACCGGAGAAGTGGTTGGAGAAAATTGATGCGGCTTACAAAGCAGGTTGTCGCCGTTTTGATGGTGCTATTCAAGGTTTTGGCGGATGTCCCATGGCTACCGATGATTTAACGGGTAATATGCCCACAGAGAAGCTATTGTCCTATTTCACATCGCAAAAAGTAACGACAGATACGAGTCCCATGAGTTTTGAAAGTGCTTACAATGAGGCTTCAAAGTTATTTGGTGAATTTCATTAAAATTAAAAAGTGATATTCGTAGTTGCGCTCTAGATCTTACAAATAATATGTTAATGATTAATACGTTAGTTATTCAGTTCCCCAATTTATTTTTAATAGACTAATATGATGAAACTAAGAGCCATCCGTAGACTGATAAGCATACCAATGCTGATCTTATTTTTGTCTTCTTGCGCAAGTGATTTAGATTATAATCAAGTAAATGACATAAAATTAGAACCTGTGTTTATATCAAATTTAGCTTATTTTGATATTCAGGCAAATCAATTTGTAACTGGAGGTGTTGAACAAAACGTAATTTATGCTGCGCCAACTGTTGCGATATTCAATGAAAAATTTTTCAGGGATAATTTAAAGAGAGTTGATATTTTTTTTGAATTTAACAATACTATAAGAAGAGATTACAAAATAGATTTAGTGTTTATGGACCGAAATAATCAGCCAGTTCATTCCACAAACTTTTTCTTACGAGCTTATTCCGGTGCAGAAAATTTAGTTACAAAAACTGAAATATTTGAAAACGCTTCATTGGATTTATTAAAGAGAACGACTAACATTGCCTTCACGCTCACCATGCTTTCGGGACCCCAATTAAGCGAAAGCAGCACGGGAAGTTTAAAATTACGTTCAGGAATAACCGCTTATTTTATACTGGAATGAGAAAAATAATTTTGATTTTTGCTCTGTTTCTAACAGTAGGTTGCTTTTCACAAAACAAACAGATTTTATATAATTTCACTTCAGTACCCCAGTCATTGCTGGCTAATCCGGGCGGTGATGTCAAATACGATTGGTATTTAGGAATTCCTCTGCTGTCTGGTATTTCTGCCAATGTAGGTTCTAGTGGATTCTCCGCGTACGATTTATTTGCTGATAATGGCGTAGACTTTAATGTAAAACTGCGAAATGTAGTATTTTCCACAACACGAAAAGATAGAGTAGCCATAAACGAACAAATAGAATTATTTAACGGAGGATTTAAAATAGCGGGAGATCAAGGAGATTCCTTTGTTTCTTTTGGGGTGTACCAAGAATTTGATTTTATGAGTTATATTCCTAAAGATATTGCAATTTTAGCTTTGGATGGAAATCAAAATTATTTGGGCAAAGTATTCAATTTAGGGGATTTAAATGTAAATGCAGATATGCTTACAGTTTTTCATCTTGGATTTCATAAAAATATAAATGAAAAATTAATTTTGGGAGCGCGCGGAAAGATTTATTCTAGTATTTATAATGTCAATTCAACTAATAATTCAGGATATATTTATACAATTCCCTCCACACAGGGGGTTTATGAACAAATGATTTATTCGGATTTACAACTCAATACATCAGGGATTGCTAAATATGATGATGCTGATGATGATTCCAATGTGGTGAAAGATATCACTAAAAGAGCTTTTTTAGGAGGTAATTTAGGTTTGGGATTTGATGCTGGTTTAACTTATTATCCAAAGAAAAATATTCAATTAACAGCAAGTGTAATTGATTTTGGTTTTATAAAACATACCAAAGAAGTTGAAAATTTGACTTTAAAGGGGACGTACAAATATGAAGGTGTGCTTCCCAAATTCAATTCTGGAGGAATAGGAGAAGATGACTTTCAGGAATTTAAGGATGCGATTCCCTTGGATACCTTATACGCCGATTACACAACTTGGAGACCAACAAAATTCAATACTTCCGTTCAATTTTCATTCGAAGAAGAAGTATCTGAAGACTGCAATTGTCTTCATTATGATCCTGAAACTATTTATAAAAGTGCTGTAGGTGCACAATTATTCGTATTGTCTACACCGAGAACGCCTTTAGTAGCTTTTACGACTTATTATAGAAGAAAAATTTTCAATTCGTTCCAAATGAAGGCAACGTATACCATAGATTCCTATTCCTACAAAAATGTAGGATTGGGATTATCCAGTATGTTTGGACCGGTTAATTTCTACGTTCTTGCTGATAATCTATTGGAATATAACGATGTCAGTAAAGCCAATAGTTTATCTTTTCAGCTAGGGCTTAATGTTATTTTTAAGAATAATAAAAAATAATATTGGGTTTGTATTTGAATTTTTGTCGATTAAATCTGCTGTAATTTTCTATTCATTCTGTCCTTGAAAAACGAATGAATCAAATTTTCTTGATTGCAATCCAAAGAATAATTTAGGACCAAATAATTGACTTTGAACTACAATTTAATTATTTATTGGAACTTGATAGCGATTTTTTGCTTAAAATTATCTATATTTGCACGCAATTAAACTCCAACTACAATTGCAATGATCGCACACAACTCTAAGATTATCGGTGAAGGATTAACTTACGATGATGTTCTGTTAGTTCCCAATTACTCAAATGTGCTTCCTCGCGAAGTGAGTATTCAATCTAAATTTTCAAGAAATATTACACTTAATGTTCCTATTGTGTCTGCTGCTATGGATACAGTTACCGAAAGTGCAATGGCAATTGCTATGGCGCAAGAAGGCGGAATTGGTGTTTTACATAAAAATATGACTATCGAGCAACAAGCTGCGAAAGTTAGAAAAGTAAAACGTGCAGAGTCAGGAATGATTATCGATCCGGTTACTTTGCCATTGACTTCTACCGTTGCAGATGCTAAAAGTGCAATGAAAGAATTTGGTATTGGTGGTATTCCAATTGTAGATGAAAACCAAATATTAAAAGGAATTGTTACAAATAGAGATTTACGTTTCGAAAAAAATAGTTCAAGACCTATTGTTGAGGTGATGACTAGTGAAAACTTAGTAACTGTTGCTGAAGGTACGTCTTTGGAACAGGCAGAAGTAGTTTTACAAGGTCATAAAATTGAAAAACTTCCAGTAGTAAATGCTGATTATAAATTAGTGGGTCTGATTACCTTTAGGGACATCACTAAATTGACTCAAAAACCAAATGCAAACAAAGACAAATACGGACGTTTACGTGTAGCTGCTGCGTTAGGTGTAACTGCAGATGCAGTTGAAAGAGCTACTGCTTTGGTTAAGGCCGGGGTAGATGCGGTTATAATCGATACCGCTCACGGACACACAAAAGGAGTTGTCGATGTATTAAAATTAGTTAAAGCTAAATTTCCGGAATTAGACGTTATTGTTGGTAATATTGCCACTGCTGAAGCAGCCAAATATCTTGTTGAAAATGGTGCAGATGGAGTAAAAGTAGGTATTGGTCCAGGGTCTATTTGTACGACTCGTATTGTTGCCGGTGTTGGTTTTCCTCAGTTTTCAGCTGTTCTTGAAGTAGCTGCGGCTATCAAAGGTTCTGGAGTTCCAGTAATTGCTGATGGTGGAATTCGTTACACTGGAGATATTCCAAAAGCTATTGCTGCAGGTGCTGATTGTGTAATGTTGGGTTCATTACTTGCTGGTACGATGGAATCTCCTGGTGAAACTATTATTTTCGAAGGAAGAAAATTTAAGTCATACCGTGGTATGGGTTCTGTTGAAGCAATGCAAGAAGGTTCAAAAGACCGTTATTTTCAAGATGTGGAAGATGATGTGAAAAAGCTGGTTCCGGAAGGAATTGTGGGGCGTGTTCCTTATAAAGGAGAGTTGAACGAAAGTATGCAACAATTTATTGGTGGTCTTCGTGCTGGAATGGGTTATTGCGGTTCAAAAGATATTCCAACATTACAGGAAACAGGACGTTTTGTTCGTATTACAGCAAGCGGAATCAATGAAAGTCATCCTCATAACGTAACGATTACAAAAGAAGCTCCCAATTATTCTAGATAATACCTTTTAAAATTATAAAAAATCAGCATAATTAATTCCGTTTAAAGGGTGTTAATTATGCTTTTTTAGTAGTAGAGCTTTAGCTTTGTAATTCGGATGAGTCCGACAAGTCTGCCAGATTGTTTTTTAAATGTTGGCTGTCCCAACTGTGATTGGTTGCTGCAACTTGTGAATAGATATCACTTTTTAGTAATTGTTCCTGTAATTCAATTTCTTCCCTTATGGTAATCATGTATGCCATTTTATCGTGACGTTTTTCGGCTAATTTGCGCGTGGTAATTTCGTCGTATTTTATAAATTGTTGGCCTTGTCTTGTTGCTGTATATTTTCGAAGTCCTAATTCGACTAATGCATCAACACCCATATTTACAGCGCTGTATAATGTTTCCCTATAAATATGTTCCACCTTATGATCAATTAATTCATAAGCGTCATTTCGGTTTCGGGCACGCGTTAAGATTTTTAAATTGGGAAAGTGCTTCTTTAAGGTTTCTATTACTTGTAGATTTACGGTTGGATTATCGATGGCGGCGATAAATACTTTTGCATTTTCACAACCGGCGGCTTTTAATAGTTCTAATCGGGTTGCATCTCCATAATAGACTTTAAAACCCATCTTTCGCAGTAAATCGATACGGTCTGAATCATAATCCAGAATAGTTGATTTTATTTGGTTAGCTCTTAATAATCGCCCGACTGTACTTCCAAAATGCCCAAAACCAGCTATGATCACGGGATTGTCCTCATCAATATAATCGTTGTCTTTTTTTACTTCTTTTTCCTGACTTCTAGTATTTGGATAAATTAGTCGCTCATTTATTAAAAGTAAAAAAGGAGTTGCAACCATACTCATGGCTATGACGGCCATAATTTGATTGGCTAAAACGGTAGGTACAATATTTAATTGCATGCAAAAACTCATGATCACAAAACCAAATTCTCCCGCTTGGCTTAAACCAAATGCAAACAGTAAGTTTTGATCCAATTTCTTTTTGTAAAATCGACTGGTTAAATACAGAACTATGAATTTTACTAAAGTTAGAATTGCTCCAAAAAGAAAAATAAAGAACGGATTATTAATAATTAATTGAAAGTTTATTGAAGCACCTACACCTAAAAAGAATAAGCCTAAAAGCAATCCTTTAAATGGTGCAATATCTCCTTCTAATTCGTGACGAAACTCAGAGTTGGCCAGTACGACACCAGCCATAAAAGCACCAAGCGCAGGACTTAATCCAATTAATTGCATCATGTACGAAACACCAACGACCAATAGTAATGATGTCGCTGTAAACAATTCTTGTAATCGGGTTTTTGCGATTATATGCAATAAGGGAACAAACAAAAAGCGGCCTGCAAAATAGATTGTAGAAACAATTCCGATTACGATTACCGTTTGTAGCCAGCTCGCATAACCTGTAATTAGGGATTGTGGCGCATCATTTATTGCCTCAAGATTTACTGTGGATAAAAGAGGTAAAAAGGCTAAAATTGGAATTACAGCAATGTCTTGAAAAAGTAGGACTGCAAATGAGGAACGTCCTACGGAAGTGTTTGACAATCCTTTTTCTTTTAATGTTTGCAATACAATCGCGGTAGAAGATAAAGCCAACGCTAGCGAAATCGCTAATGCAGTTTCCCATATCCAGTCCATAAATAAAAGACATCCTAGAAATAGTATGATTGTGGTTCCAATTAATTGCATGGAACCCATTCCAAGAATGAATTTCCGCATTTTCCAAAATTTGCTTGGCTCTAATTCAAGTCCAATTAAAAAAAGCATCATTACCACACCAAATTCGGCAAAATGCATTATGTCCTGACCTTCCTGCCCAATAAAACCAAGCACATGAGGACCAATTACTATTCCGGCTAATAAATAGCCTAAAATAGAACTTAATCCTAATTTTTTAGCAATTGGCACGCAAATTACGGCAGCTGTTAAATAAATGATTGCCTGGAGTAAAAAATTTGTATCCATGTTATGTCAATATTGTGGCAAACCATTCATTTAAATAACGGTGTTGCAAAATTTCATCTGTATCTATTTCGTGATTCTCTAAATAGTCCAAAAAATAACCGTAAACCAAACCATTTTTTTCATAATCTTCTTTGGTCATATTATGTGTTCCATGTACCACAAAAGGCGGCAAATAAATCATGTTGCACACTTTTGCAGTTTGATTAAAAGGTTCCAGCAATTCAAGAATAGTGTATCGATCACTACCTGTTTCACAATAATTTTCTTTATCGCCACCCGTAGTAATTACCTGAAAAATAATTTTGTCCTGCAACGCATTTCCTCTTTTTCCGTACGCCCAGTTGTGCTCCAGTACCATATCAATCCATTGCTTCATCAATGGCGGGCAGCTGTACCAGTACATGGGATGATGCCAAATGATAATGTCATGCTGACTTAATAAATCTTGTTCGCGTTTTACATCAATATCAAAATCCGGATATTCCTCATATAAATCATGAAAAGTAATGTTTTCTGATTCGGGTATATTTTTCACTAAAGCTTGATTCGCATGGGATTTTTCGAATAGCGGATGTGAAAATAAGATTAAGATTTTATAAGTCGGCATGAAATTTATTTTTACTACTTAAAATAATTAGTATGTTGATTTACAATGGTTTTATGGAAATAAAATTGCTCTAAGGTATAAAATATTGCTTAATTTTAATGATTTACTATGGTTCTAATGCTATATTTAATACTAAATAGAAAATCCCTTCTGAACAAAATCTAAATTTTCGTCGAGAAGGGATGTAATTTGAATTTACATTTTGGACAGCAGTACTACAATTAAAATGGGATTGTGAAAAACAAATCCCCTTATTTAATTCTTTGAAAGATTTGCTAACAATTTTTTGCTGCCCACAATCCAAAGAATATCATTTTTTTCTAAAATTAATTTTGACTCTGGGTTGAGAATTCTTTTTCCTCCTCGTTCTAGTCCAACAATCAAACCACGTGTTTTTTCACGTAATTCAGAACTACGTATACTTTTCCCAATAAATGCTTGGTCGATTAGCTCTAGCTGTTGTAAAACAATATCAGACTCAGTTGCTAACGGGGAAACATCAATTTCATTTTGGTCTAAATATTTTTTAAATGCGACCACTTGGATATCAGAGCCAATGACGCAAATTTCATCACCTGGAAAAAGTCTTTCGTTTCTGCTGGGAATATTTATAGTGATTTCGCCCCGCTTGATGAACGCAATATTTATTCCTAATAGCTCCCTGATACCTAATTTTTCTAATGTTTTCCCCGCAATATTCGAGGTTGGGGCAATTTCAAAAATGGTCATGTGACCATCCCAAGGCGTTAAATCACTGCGACTTCTTACCGCTTTTTTGATTTCTCGGGCATTTAAATTTTTCAAAAAATGATCTTCTATTTTAAAATATTTTGCATTTAATTTTTTCGGAAAAACAAAATATACGACAACAGCTGCTATTAAAGCAATAAAGGCAATTATGGGAGAGAAAAAGATATTTAATAAAAATCCGATGTAAAAAAGAGTTAAAACCATTCGTAACAAAATCATCATTACAATTGGTGCGCGATATTTACGTTCCTCTCTTAAAATGGCTACTTCTTTTACCGCAACACGTCGCAATGAAAGTGCCCATAAAAAAGGAGATAGTATCACTAATGTAATTAATGCACCCAATATGTTTCCAAATTGTGATCCTTGCACTAAAGGTAAAATGAATTTAGAGGAAAGTAAAATGACAGCCACGATGATTACAGAATGGATAACTACTTGTGTCAGAAAAGCCCGTACGACTATCTGCCAGTTGCTTACTAATTTTATAGATTGCGCATTGGCGCTGTATCGTTCGATTTTTTTGATCCATTTTCGAGGTAATTTCTTTCCTAGATATTCAGAAAATGGAGTAGAGAATTTCACCATAAAAGGAGTTGTAAAAGTGGTCACTGCTGATACTGCCACGACAATAGGATATAGAAAATCACTCGTTACATTAAGTGTCATTCCCAGTGTTGCAATAATAAAAGAGAACTCCCCAATTTGCGATAAACTCATTCCTGTTTGCACGGATTGTTTCAGAGGTTGCCCGGAAAGTAAAGCACCAATTGTGGAACTGACGGATTGTCCAATAAGCACCACAAAAGTTAAAATGGCGACAGGAAAAGCATATTCATACAACGTTTCCGGATTAATTAACATACCCACAGATACGAAAAAGACGGCTCCAAAAAGATCTTTTACCGGTTTAACTAAATGTTCGATGTGTTCTGCCTGAGTAGTTTCAGCAATTATGGAACCCATGATAAAAGCACCTAATGCAGGAGAAAAACCCACATTGGCCGCTAGAACCACCATCATTAAGCACAAAGCGAGTGAGATGATGAGCAGCATTTCATCTGTCAATATGTTTTTGGCTTTTTTAAGTAAAGTCGGTATAAAAAAGATACCACCAACAAACCATATGGTCAGGAAAAAGAGCAGTTTAAAAACGGATAATAATAATTCACTTCCCGAAAACTGTTGACTCACCGCAATAGTTGATAATAATACCATCATCAAAATAGCAAGTATATCTTGAACGATAAGGGAACCAATAACTATTCCTGCAAATTTTTGGGTTTTTACGCCGAGTTCATCAAAAGTTTTCAGGATAATGGTGGTGGATGAAATCGAAAGTATCACTCCTAAAAAGATGCTATCCATCTGTTTCCAACCAATCCATTGGCCTACTAAATACCCGATGGTAACCATCGAAATTATTTGTGTTACAGCCGTAATCGATGCGGTTCCACCTACCTTCATCAGTTTCTTAAAACTAAATTCCAACCCCAAACTAAATAATAAAAAGATTACTCCAATTTCTGCCCAGACTTCAACGCTTTTAATATCTTTTACGGATGGGAAAAAATCAAAATGATTTCCTGCCAAAAACCCGGCAATTAAATAACCTAGAACTAACGGTTGTTTTATTTTTTTAAATAACAAAACTGCCACTGCAGCGGTCATAAGAATTAATCCCAAATCACTAATGAGAGGTTGTAAGTGATGTGATGCATTGGCTACTGTTTCTGCTGTATTCATTGGCGTTTACTTATTTTCATGGTTTGAGTGTATCTTGGTAAGATATAAAAAACATTACTTTTTTAAAGTATAATTCTAACGAAATACGACGGTGTATGATTTTTTAAACAAAAAAAATCCCGTTGAAAAAAAAATAGCTCTTTTCAGCGGGATTTTATAAAAACGAATTTTTTCGTAAAGCTTAAATTCCTAAGAAATTGCTAGGAGTGATTTGCATCAGTTCGGCTTTAATTTCATCCGAAACTTCTAAGGTTGTGATAAAGCCGTGAATTGCCTTTTTATCAATCGCTTCATTGGTTCTAGTCAATCCTTTCAACGCTTCATACGGATTAGGATATCCTTCACGGCGCAAAATCGTTTGAATCGCTTCCGCAACAACAGCCCAGTTTTTTTCTAAATCTTCATGAAATTTTGGTTCGTTTAATAGCAATTTATTCAGCCCTTTCAACGTGGCTTCAAAAGCGATTAAAGTATGCCCAATTGGTACGCCAATATTTCTTAAAACCGTACTGTCGGTTAAATCACGTTGTAATCTTGACAAAGGTAATTTAGCTGATAAATGTTCGAAAATCGCATTGGCAATTCCTAAATTTCCTTCTGAATTTTCAAAATCAATAGGATTAACTTTATGGGGCATCGCCGATGATCCTATTTCTCCTGCTTTGATTTTTTGTTTGAAATATTCCATTGAAACGTACGTCCAAATATCTCGGTCTAAATCAATTATGATAGTATTTATTCTTTTCAACGCATCAAAAAATGCGGCGAAATGATCGTAATGTTCAATTTGTGTAGTAGGGAAGGAGTGGTGTAGACCAAGATTTTCCTCCACAAATTTTCCTCCAAATTTTCGCCAGTCAATTTGTGGATACGCCACGTGATGCGCGTTGTAATTTCCAGTTGCTCCGCCAAATTTAGCTGCAAACGGGATGTTGAACAACAAACGCATTTGCTCTTCTAAACGTTCTACAAAAACACCAATTTCTTTTCCCAAACGAGTGGGTGAAGCTGGTTGTCCATGCGTACGGGCAAGCATTGGAATATCGCGCCATTCAACACTTAAATCTTTCAATTTTGATGTCAAAGTAATTAAAGACGGCATGTATACTTTCTCGAAAGCCTCTTTTGTTGAAAGCGGAATTGCCGTGTTGTTAATATCCTGAGAAGTCAATCCAAAGTGAATGAACTCTTTATATTCCGTTAAGCCTAATTTTTCAAAAGCATCTTTAATGAAGTATTCCACCGCTTTTACATCGTGGTTAGTCACTTTTTCTGTTTCTTTGATCCAAAGCGCATCTTCAGTAGAGAAATTTTTATAAATGTTGCGCAAACTTTCAAATAAATCTGGGTTTACGTTTTTAAGTTGAGGCAAAGGCACTTCGCACAAAGCAATGAAATATTCAATTTCAACCAATACGCGGTATTTGATTAAGGCCTCTTCCGAGAAAAATGGAGCCAGCGAAATAGTCTTGTTTCTATATCTTCCGTCAATTGGCGATATAGCATTCAATTCGTTTAAAGTAGTCATTGTTTAATTGTTTGTTCGAAAGGCACAAAAATAGTTATAAGTTATAAGGTATGGGTTATAAGTTTAGATTTTTATTGCAATTGTAATTGATTTTTTGCCATTGCAATTGTTGTTGTCATTGCATTTGATTGAGTAATTTTTCTTTCATAAAAGCAACTCCTTCCGTGGCACGCATAGGAATTACTTCCAACGGATTTCGAAGATTGGGAATTTTTATGGGTTTTGGATCAATATAAAAAATGGGCGTTTCTCTGCTTGTGAAATCGATTAATCCCGCAGCAGGATATACCTGTAGCGATGTTCCAATGACGGCAAAATAATCCGCACTTTGAGTAAGTGTTAACGCTTCTTCAAGCGCTGGAACTTCCTCTCCAAACCAAACGATGTGTGGACGCAATTGGTTTTCGTTCTCATCGAAATCACCAAAATTCAAATCATCTTGCCAATCCCGAATATAATTTGGATTTTTAGTACTTCTTACTTTCAATAATTCGCCGTGCAAATGCAATACATTGGAACTTCCGGCACGTTCGTGTAAATCATCTACATTTTGTGTGATAATGAAAACATCAAAGTAATCTTCTAATTCAGCCAAAATTAGATGGCCCAAATTGGGTTGTACATCCTTAAGTTGTTTTCGCCTTTGATTGTAAAAATTCAGTACCAAAGCGGGGTTTTTATGCCAGCCTTCTGGAGTTGCAACATCCATAACATTATGGCCTTCCCAAAGCCCGTCACTATCGCGAAAGGTTTTGATGCCACTTTCGGCACTAATTCCTGCTCCTGTCAAAACCACCAATTTCTTTTTCATTTTATTTCAATTTGGGCGTGACCGCAAGGGTCGGGCTTTCGGCTTTATCTTTTTGGCTAAAAAGCCCAAAAAAGGATATCGCCTCTATCCCTCACGCGAATTCCGCAAACATTCATAATTCCGCTTTTATGGAACAATCCCAAAAGCAGCAATCAGAATCTATTTTTGAAGGTATAAAGCTAGTCTTTTTTGCTATTTTTGCAAAAATAAATATTCTAATGATCGACATTGATTACCTTAATTTTCTCGAAAATATCCTGACTGATAACCGCAAAGAAAAATTTCTGAAAGTATTGGAAAACAGAACCAAGCATTTTACGATTGTTGTCGAGGATATTTTTCAAATGCACAATACTAGTGCTGTAATGCGCAGTTGTGAGATTTTTGGAATTCAGGAATTGAACGTTATCGAGCAACGGTATGGAAAAAGTATAGATAAGGAAATTGCTATGGGTGCCCAAAAATGGGTTGACATCAACACATTCGACAACATTACGAATTGTTTGGACACGTTAAAAAGTCAAGGCTACCAGATTATCGCTACCACGCCTCACGAGAATGATTGTTTGATGGAAGATTTTGATATTTCGAAACCGAGCGCTTTATTTTTTGGAACAGAAAGGGATGGACTATCCGAGGAAATTTTACAGCGCGCCGACGGTTTTCTTAAAATTCCTATGGTTGGTTTTACCGAAAGCTTGAATATCTCGGTTTCAGCCGCTATTATTATTCAAAACTTGACCATTCGATTACGCAGTTCAAATATTGATTGGCATTTATCCGAAAATGAAATTTTAGAAAAACGATTGGCTTGGGCCAAAAATTCTATAAAAGACATCAAGCGAATTGAAGAACGCTATTTTTCTGAAAACGTGAAATAGTTCTTTCATATAATGGCACGCTAATGTTTTTTATTTTAAAAAATATCATGTAACTTGTACTGTTTTCACGAAACAAGATACTTTGTCGTATATTTTATTTAACGCATGATTTAAAAAGAAAAACAATGAAAGACTTTAACAATAGCAACCAAGACTTAATAAATACTACATTGCCAGTTGGAGACGAAGAAATTAGCGCGCCTATTTTAATATTAAAAGAGGAGACGGACAATAATGAGGAGTATAGCGTTGGTTATTTACAAAGACCCAAGGTTTTATTTTTTGATGTAAATGAAACGTTGCTAGATCTTAATATGATGAAAGAAAGTATTGGCGCGGCGTTAGGAGGTCATCCTGAATTGATGTCCTTGTGGTTCACTACAATGCTTCAGTATTCATTGGTTACAACAGTAGCAAACCAATATCATGATTTTGGAACAATTGGAGCGGCTGCACTAGTGATGGTTGCCCACAAAAATGGAATTGATATAACGGATAAACAAGCCAAAGATGCTGTTGCCGCAATTTTATCATTGCCTGCACATCCAGAAGTGAAAGAAGCACTCTTACTGTTAAAAAAAGAAGGTTTTAAATTAGTTGCCTTCACCAACTCATCCAATAAAGCGGTAGCAACGCAACTTAAATATGCCGGGATTCATGATCTATTTGACGATGTGTTAAGTATTGAAGATGTAAGTAAATTCAAGCCACATACAGATACTTATAATTGGGCTGCCAAAAAAATGGGATTAAAACCGAATGAATGTATGTTGATCGCTGCCCACGGTTGGGATGTTGCAGGTGCAAATTGGGCAGGTTGGCAAACGGCTTTTGTCAGCCGTCCGGGACAGCAATTGTTTCCTCTTGCAAATCTACCTGAAATTAATGAAGAGAATATTTTATCAGTTGCTCAGAAGCTAATTTCAACACGGTTTCAGCAGTTCTAATCATTGAAAAATTAGCGAACCGATTGCGCAATTCAAACATTGATTGGTATTTATCCGAAAATGAAATTTTGGTAAAAAGATTGGCTTGAACCAAAAATTTCATAAAAAATATCAAAAAGAATGGAGGAAAGGTATTTTGAAGAGAATCCAAGGTAGATTGGCCACGGGTAGGAATTGCAAATTCAAACAATTGTTATAAAAACCAAGTTGGGAAACGGTTTTCAAATTTATCTTATGTCTTTTTCTAACTTGTCTGGATTTTGTCTTGTGTCAAAAACGGTAATAATCTCAATCTCTTTTTTGTCAAAGTTTACTCTATAGTAAAAAGTAGTTTGTTTTGTTACAACACATTTAAAAAGCCCTTTGAATAAGTATGATTCTGGACAACTTTCAGGTTGATTTAAAATTTGTTCAATTTTAGAGGTTAGCTTTTTAATAAAATCATTACGAACTTTCAAATTCCAATTCTTTAAAAGGAACTCATTTAATTTTAAAAGTTTACTTTCAGCTAATTCGGATAAAAAGACTTTCACTAAGAGATTTTTTTAAGAAAGTCGTTGAACTCAACTCTTTTTCCTTTATTCAATTCTTTTATTCCTTTCTCGATTTCCTCCTGCTCAGTAACACTCAATTCACACCAAAAATCTACTTTTTCTTTTTGAATAAATTCCGTAATTTTTTCGATAAATTTATCATTCTCAATGTTGAGAATGATTTTTACCAATTCTATTTTAGAAGATTGAATATCCATATCATTTATTTCTTAAATTCAAAGTTACAAAAAAATAGTCACAGATATTTCCATCGCTTTGTCTTTCCAACGAAGGAGGAATTGTAGTACGTATTTTGACAAAGTTTAGTTTACTCAACTTTGTTTTTTAACGATTTGCTGAGTCGTTGCGAGGAACGAAGCAATCACATCCTGTATTTTCTTTTGATTAAGTGCTTATCGTTGTGGGCACGAATTGCAAATCTTCGCAAACGGGGTTATTGCGAGGAACGAAATAAACATATCTTGTATTTTCTTTTTATTAGTGCTTGTCGTTGTGGGCACGGATTGCAAATCCGTGCTATCGTGGTTCAAAGGAAATTTCTTTATTTTATATTTTGAATATCTGTGTCATTGGTATCTTTATTATTGTTGCGGTTCATGTAAACATATCTTGTATTTTCTATGGATTAAGTGCTTATCGGTGTAAACACGAATTCTAAAAATTGTGGAAAGTCAGAGACATTTGCGCAGCATTCACGAAAAATTTATTGATTTAATGGATACTTTGCGGAGCGGGGCATTTTTTCGATAATTAATTAACCAAAATATTTCCGTTTTTGTCATACAAATATTGCCAGTTATTTTCATATTTTGTAGTTATCACATCATCATCGTAATGTATTTCAGTATATTTTCTGTAATTGTTTTTTGAGATTGAACCGTAGAAATACTGATCTAATAAATAAAATCTTTTCAAAGGATTTATAGAATTATCATAATTCTCAAATATTCGAACAATTTTTTCACCTTTATTTACTCCGTTGCGTTGCTCAAAATATTCAGCTTTAATTAAATTGCCATTAGAGTTATAATTGAATTTTTCTGAATAAGTCAACAAATAATTATCGGGAAATGTATATGGTGTATTTGGAAAAGTTGTTTTTATTTCCACAAGTTTATTGTTTAAATAATAATAAACAAGTTTTCTACGCCATGAGTCATTGTAACCATGTGGAATTTCTTTTTTCTCAATTTGCATTGATTTATTTAAAGTAATGTAAATAGATTCCTTAGGAACAGACTTTCCCACGAATGTTGTGAAGTTTTCGACAGTAACTGTAGTATTGTCATATATTAAAGAGGTGTATATTTCGTTGTAATAAAATGTTTTGATACCTATTTCAATAAATCCTCCCGATTTTTTGGTTAATCGTTTAGCATTGTCATATTCAAAATAAGTGTAGAGTCCAGATTGATTTTCTGAAGTAAGATTGTAAGGACTCATTTTGGTTATCAAAGGGAAATTATCTTGATCGTTCACAATTTCCTCTTCATTACTAGAACAAGAAAAAAGTAAAATTCCTAGGGTTAAAAATGTAAAAATTTTTTTCATTTATTATTTGTTTAGTGTTATGGCTAACGTTCCCTCGCTACGCGCCAACTAGTATATAGATCTGATGTTATTAGACTTATCACGATTATTTGGAAAGATATCCCTGATAAACCTCAGACTTTAGTTATTTTCAAATATATAAATAAATCGCTGAAAATACTTATAAAAACAAACAGTAATTCATTTGTTTTCTAAGATATATTCTTTGCTTACAGCATTATTTCGGGTAGTAAATCCGCGATGCAAATCCAGCAATGAGTTATAGCTATTGTTATGTACCGTAATCTATGTCAAGTGTCATCTTTTGGACGACATCGTTCGTGTTATAAATGTCAGCAATTTCTTTTAGAGGTCCGATATTAAGAATTAATGGTAAACTTGTTTGATTGCGCACCACAAAACGATGTTCGTGCTGATAACTGTACAGATGAGATTTCTGGAAATAAGTAATTTGATGACTATTTTTTTTATAATTTTTATATTGAACTAAATTGTGAAAATAGGTAAGATTAAGTTTCTTTAGTTCAGTTTCAATTAATTCGAAAAACTTAGGAACATCGTGGATTAGTAAGCAATTCGTGCCGAATGATATCATCCTTTTGTCCACTCGATGCAATTTTTTCCTATTTAATAATCGATCCGAAAGTGAATAAGTGGAATATATGTTCCCTAAATCGCCAAGAAAATCTTTTCTATACTGGGCGGTTTGTAATTGAAAATTATATGTCTCACCAGTCGCCACAGATGTAAGCTTTAAATTGCTCTCACCGAAATTTTTAATTTCAACCGTACGTTCAAATTTGTCACCGACTTCTTTTTTGTCTAGTTCTGCAAATGTTTGAAGAGTATTCATATAAATTTCTCCGTTTTCATACAGATTTTGAATATGCGATTTTTCACCAAATTTGAGGAGATAATGTACAGTTGTATTCACGTGATTGTTGGTTTTAAGGCACGAAATTTGTAAATAGGTGCCTTAAAGTGGCGGTAATCAACCCCTTTTGTGGGTGGTTGTGCCACAAAAGTAACTACTAATTACTTTTTCAAATATATAAATAAATCGCTGAAAATACTTATAAAAAAATAGCAATTCATTTGTTTTCAAACATATATTCTTTTCATGCAGGATCATTTCGGTAAACCGTAAACGATTTTATTTACCACAAAATTCCTAGCCCCGACAGCAGTGGAAAGCCTATGCCGGTTGAAAGCCTGGTGGTGGCAGAGCGACCAAAGGAAGCTCCTGACAGCGGCTAGAAAAAGGGTTTGAAACCAAATAGCTTGCAGTGTAGGGCGGGAAATTGCTCCTGAAATAAATTCAGGATAAATCCTGAAAAAGATTTAAAATAAACATTTAAAAAGATCCTGAAATAAATTCAGAATAAAAAAAAATTCCCCAACTACTTTCGTAATTGGGGAATTTAAATTAAGGTATTGAAACGGTTATTTATTCACGATAACCCATTGTCCTGAAGCAATTAAGCTTTCGGCTTTTTTGTATTTCATTTCTTGTGTTTGTCCGTTAGCCACGTTTTGAATCGTTACGTTGTCGTTACGATTGATTTTTGGCATATCTCTCACGATAGTTTCGGTAACTTGTCGTTGTTGGGTTTGTCCCGCTTCACGATTTTGTGTTGCTAATTCATCAGAATTCAGCACCTCGTCTTTACTCAATTGAAAATCTTCTTTTTGACGAACTTCTTTTGCTTCTTGAATTTGTTGATTTTCTTGAGCTGGTAAGTCGCCTTTAAATAAGAATGAAATCACTTCTTTATTTACATTGTCTATCATTGCTCTAAACAAATTGAAAGCTTCCAGTTTGTAAATAAGTAATGGATCTTTTTGTTCGTGAACCGCAAGTTGAACCGATTGTTTCAACTCATCCATTTTACGTAAGTGTTTCTTCCAAGCTTCGTCAACAATAGATAACGTAATATTTTTTTCAAAATCAGCAACAAGCTGAGCGCCCTCAGTTTCGTAGGCGCGTTTCAAATCAGTAACTACATTCAACGATTTGATTCCATCTGTAAAAGGAACTACAATACGTTCAAATTGGTTGTTTTTATCTTCGTAAACGCTTTTTATGATAGGAAATGCTTCTCTGGCGCTTCTTTCTGTTTTCTCCGTATAATATTCCAGCGTTGCTTTGTATATTTTACCGGTTAATTCCATGTCGTTCAATTTACTGAACTCACTTTCGGTCACAGGTGAGGTAATCGAGAAATAACGAATTAATTCGAATTCAAAGTTTTTGAAATTGTTTGTTGCTTTGTTTTGTTCAACAATCAATTCACAAGTATCATACAGCATATTCGCAATATCCAATTTCAATCGCTCTCCAAACAAAGCATGACGACGGCGTTTGTACACCACTTCACGTTGTGCATTCATTACATCATCATATTCCAATAAACGCTTACGAACACCAAAATTGTTTTCTTCTACTTTTTTCTGAGCCCGTTCGATTGATTTAGTCATCATAGAATGCTGAATCACTTCACCTTCCTGCAATCCCATTCTGTCCATCACTTTAGCCACTCTTTCAGAACCAAATAAACGCATTAAGTTGTCCTCAAGAGAAACATAAAACTGAGAACTTCCAGGATCACCTTGACGTCCGGCACGACCACGTAACTGACGGTCAACACGACGCGAATCATGACGTTCAGTTCCTACAATTGCTAATCCACCAGCGGCTTTCACTTCGGCAGATAATTTAATATCGGTACCACGACCAGCCATGTTGGTTGCAATAGTTACAACTCCGGGTTTTCCGGCTTCTTCAACAATTTGCGCTTCTTGTTTGTGCATTTTTGCATTCAAGACATTGTGTGCAACGCCTCTCATTTTCAACATTCGGCTTAATAATTCCGAAATCTCTACTGAAGTTGTACCAATAAGAACCGGTCTTCCTGCTTTAGATAATTCGGTAACGTCTTCAATTACGGCATTGAATTTTTCGCGAGTCGTTTTATAAATAAAATCCTCTTTGTCTAATCTTGCCATTGGTCGGTTAGTAGGAATTTCTACCACGTCCAATTTATATATTTGCCATAGCTCGCCTGCTTCAGTAGAGGCTGTTCCAGTCATTCCTCCCAGTTTGTTGTACATTCTGAAGTAATTCTGTAATGTTACGGTAGCAAATGTTTGTGTAGCAGCTTCAATTTTTACATTTTCTTTGGCTTCAATCGCTTGGTGCAAACCATCAGAATAACGGCGACCATCCATGATACGGCCCGTTTGCTCATCAACAATCATGATTTTATTATCCATGATTACATATTCCACATCTTTTTCGAATAAAGCGTACGCTTTCAAAAGTTGTGTCAATGTGTGAATACGCTCGCTTTTTATACCAAAATCTTGAAATAATTTTTCTTTTTCTTCCGCTTCTGCATCTTTGTCGAGTTTTCTTTTTTCGATCGCAGCAATTTCTGTTCCAATATCCGGAAGTACAAAAAAGTCCGAATCATCATCTCCAGAAAGAAATTTTATACCGTTATCAGATAATTCTACCTGATTGTTTTTTTCTTCAATGACAAAATACAATGCATCATCAATCTTGTGCATTTCTCTTTTGTTATCCTGCATGTATTGATTTTCTGTTTTTTGAAGCAATTGTCTAATTCCTTCTTCACTTAAAAACTTGATCAGTGCTTTATTTTTTGGTAACGCTCGGTACGCTCTTAATAATTGAAATCCACCATCTTTGGTATTTCCTTCTTTTATTAATTTTTTAGCTTCGGATAAAAATCCATTTGCCAGTTGACGTTGTAAACTAACTAAGTTTTCAATTTTTGGTTTCAGTTCGTTAAACTCATGACGATCTCCCTGCGGAACTGGACCTGAAATAATTAATGGTGTTCTTGCATCATCAATTAATACAGAATCTACCTCATCGACGATAGCATAATTGTGTTTTCTTTGCACTAAATCCTCTGGCGAATGAGCCATATTATCTCTCAAATAGTCAAAACCAAATTCATTATTGGTTCCGTAAGTGATATCCGCATCGTATGCTTTTTTTCTACCTTCTGAACTTGGCTGATAATTATCAATACATTCTACTGTCATTCCGTGAAATTCGAACAATGGAGCTTTCCAAGTACTATCTCTTTTTGCCAAATAATCATTCACAGTTACTAAATGAACTCCATTTCCTGTCAATGCATTTAGGTAAAGCGGTAAAGTTGCCACTAATGTTTTTCCCTCTCCTGTTTGCATTTCAGCTACTTTTCCTTCATGCAATACCATTCCGCCGATTAATTGTACGTCATAGTGAATCATGTCCCAAGTAATTTCTTTACCGGCAGCACTCCATGAATTTGCCCAAACGGATTTGTCGCCATCTAAAGTGATGTAGCTTTTTATCGCTGAAAGTTCACGGTCCTTTTCACTTGCAGTTACAACTACTTCAGTGTTGTCTTTGAAACGTCTTGCTGTTTCCTTTACAACGGCAAAAGCTTCCGGAAGAATTTCCATCAAGGTTTTTTCCGAAATATCGTAAGCTTCTTTCTCTAAGGCATCAATAGCGATGTAAATATCTTCTCGTTTGTCAATATCTTCAATGCTTTCTACTTCCAGTTTCAAAGCAGTAATTTTTGCGTCTTTTTCGGAACGAGCTTGTTTTATTTTGTCTTTGAAAAAGCTTGTTCGACCTCTAAGTTCATCATTAGATAATACTTGTAATGGTTCCTCAAAAGTTTTTACTTTGTTGAGATAAGGTTGTAAAGCTTTGACATCTTTTTGGGACTTATCGCCAACAAAGACTTTAATGATACTGTTTATGAAACTCATGATATATTTTTATTTCTAATTGTGTAATTCTGTAAATTTAAACCAAAAAAAAGCCTCTTTTGAGACTTTTTTATTGATTTACTTTTTAATATTCATCCTCGTTCCAAAGATAATCTTCGTCAGTAGGATAATCTGGCCAAATTTCTTCCATTGATTCATATATCTCGCCTTCATCTTCGATAGATTGAAGGTTTTCTACTACCTCTAATGGAGCCCCTGCTCTAATAGCGTAGTCAATAAGTTCGTCTTTGTTAGCAGGCCATGGTGCATCGCTTAAATATGATGCTAATTCTAATGTCCAATACATGTGTTGTCTATTTAGTTTTGTGCAAAAATAAATTTTTTACTGAAAAATACAAGTAAAAAATCATTTATTTTTTATTAAAGTTAAGAACGTTTTGTTGATTGCTGATTTTTGATTTCAGATTAACGATTTTTGATTTTAAAAAATGCTGTTTCACGGTTTTAAATCGCTGATAATCATTTGAATTAAATATAGATTTAACTTTTCAGTAAATCTGAAATTAAAAATCGTTAATCTTCAATCTGAAATCTTATTTCCTCGGAATCCACTGAACTTCCGCGGCTTTCAAATCATGGGACAACTTTCGTGCCAACACAAAAAGGTAGTCAGAAAGTCGGTTTAAGTACTTGATTGCTATTTCAGCAACGGGTTCATTGTGGCTTAAATGAACTGCTAAACGCTCTGCTCTACGACAAACGCAACGTGCAATGTGACAATATGACACTGTTGAGTGTCCGCCGGGAAGTACAAAATGAGTCATTGGCGGTAATGCTTCTTCCATGGCGTCAATTTCATTTTCTAATAATTCAATATCAGATTCGATAATTCCTAACTTTTTCAAACGAAGTTCTCCGTTTTTCAGCACTTCTTTTTCAGGTGGTGTTGCTAATATCGCGCCCACAGTGAAAAGACGATCTTGGATTTCTATAAGAATTTCTTTGTAATGCGCATTCATTTCCTGATCACGAATCAGACCTATATGAGAATTCAATTCGTCAACGGTTCCGTAACTTTCAATTCGGGCATGGTCTTTTGGGACTCTGGTTCCGCCAAAAAGTGCTGTTGTTCCATTATCTCCAGTCTTTGTATATACTTTCATCTACCGTTTATTTGATTTAAAAAACAAATTTAGCGTATTAATTCCACTATTGCCGTAACAAATCGCTCCAGTGAGTTTTCACTGAGATTGAAATATAAATCGGGTTCAATGCATTCAATTTCCATTAAACAGAGTTCATTGTCAATTAGAATTCCATCTACACGAGCATATAATAGGTTTTCCTTAAAGGTGTCAACTACTTTTTGAGCTTTCTCAATCATTTCTAGACTTGGTTGAACCAAATTGTATTTTCCTCCAAATAACGACTGTACTCTAAAATCGCCATCAACAGGTTTTTTATTCACTGCGTGAGAGAATTTTTTATTAAAAAAAATAAAAGAAGTTTCACCCAATGTTTGAATTTCGGGCATGAATTCCTGTAAAAGCAACTCTTTCTCTGCAGCTATACTTTTATATTTAGCGCTTATTTCTTGAATATCTGCTTTTTCAAAAACTTCGGTGAGATAGGATCCTGCTGAAAAGGCCGGTTTTACAACCGCTTTTTTCCAATGTGGTGGAATAAGTTCTGCTAAATTGAGATGGTTCGTTTTGTCAATAAAAACGGTTGGTAGAATTGTGACTCCTTGCTTTTCCATTTCACGCAAATAAAACTTATGAATATTTTGCTTGATTATTTCAATAGGGTTAAGCGTTTTTATTCCTAGTTTTTCTATTTGGTCGAGCCAAATCTTAAACTCGATTTCTTTTTCAAAATAATCCCAAGTATTGCGAAAAATTAGATAATCAAAGTCAGTCCAATTGATGGTTTTGTCACTCCAAATAACTGGTTTGGCATCTATATTATGTTTGGCTAATGCCGGAATAATTTTTTGATCTTCGGGATTTAAATCGGGAAGTTTTTCGCAGGTTAGTATAGCGATTTTCATTTTTGGGTAGGTATTATTTGGAATGTTAGCTGGTATTGTGTTGGGGATTTCCTAGCCCGGATAAAAGCGGCATCCTCTTTCTTGACATTCAGACGAAGGAAGAATGGCAAGAAAGAGATAGAGCGGATAGCCGGAAAAAGCTCCCGAAAAAAAAACTATTTAGTGGTGTCGCTTTCAATAAGTCCGTCACGCAAACGAATAATTCTATGTGCATAAGCGGCAATTTCTTCTTCATGCGTTACCAAAATTACGGTGTTTCCGTTAGCGTGGATGTCTCCAAAAAGTTTCATAATTTCTAATGATGTTTTGCTGTCCAGGTTTCCGGTAGGTTCATCGGCAAGAATAATAGAGGGTTTGTTGACCAAAGCACGGGCAATTGCCACACGCTGGCGTTGTCCTCCCGAAAGTTGGTTGGGTTGATGATCCATTCTGTCGGCAAGATTTACTTGATCCAAAACTTCAGTGGCGCGTTTGTTTCGTTCTGATTTAGAGAAACCGGCATAAATCATGGGCAAGGCAACATTATCTAATGCGGTGGTACGCGGTAAAAGGTTGAAAGTCTGGAAAACAAATCCTATTTCTTTATTTCGAATTTCGGCTAATTCATCATCTTTCATCTGGCTGACATCTTTTCCGTTGAGTATGTAATTCCCGGAAGTAGGTGTGTCTAAACACCCTAATAAATTCATTAAAGTTGATTTTCCAGATCCAGAAGGTCCCATTAAGGCTACATATTCGCCTTTATTAATTTCTAAATCAATGCCTTTAAGAACGTAAACGATTTCATTTCCAAGTACAAAATCGCGTTTGATATTGGTTATTTTGATTAACGGGTTTGCCATTAGAATATATGATTTTGACCTCCTACTGATCGCAGGGTGCTATTAAATTAAATTTTAAAAGTACAAAAGACTTTTGAATTATTAATAAGTAGCTGTTTTTTAAAATTTGTTACATTGTAAGCTACTTTTTTAAATAGGAACTAACTTTTTTAAAATCAAATGATTAACGTTTTTGTGTTTTTCTTTTAAAATGCGAATTTTAATACATAAAATATATTTGAAATAATTTATACTATTACGCGGTTTATTTATATAATTTACTCTTTATTTCTTTTTATTTCATAATTATATGTAATATTTATAATATTTTTGGATTATAATTCTGAATTGAATAATCTTTCTTAGATTTACTTAAATAATATTAATCAAATCAAATAGTTATGAAAACTACAAAAATGGTGTTTGGAATAGCGGTAATTGCTTTAGTATTTACTTCATGTAAAGATGAAAAAGCGGAACAAGCAGAGAAATCGGTTGATACATATGTAATGTATGTTGACTCATTGGGGAATGTTGCTTCAGAGGATGCTAAAGCAAACTGGCAAGGAATTGAGGCTACCTATCAAATAAGAAGCGGAGATGCTCAAGCAGCTTTAGTAAATATGAAAGACAACGCAGCAGCGCAGGAACGTCTAAATACTGCAACTGCTAAATATGAAGCGTTGAAAGCTAAATATGAAGCTGATATGCAGGAAACTGAACAGGCTGCTGTAGCTGCTAACCCAAAACAACAATTACGAAATGCATTGTTTGGTGAAGGAAAAATGGGAGAGGACATGAATTTTAATTGGGTAAACGCAGCGAACATTCATAATGTTTACCAACAATTTGTACATACAGCTGAGGATAATAAAGACAGATATTCGCGTGAAGATTGGGATGAAATTAAAGTAATGTATGAAGCCCTTGACAGCAGAAAAAATACTGTTGAGAAAGAAGGACTTTCTTCTGAAGATAATAGAAAAATTGCGGGTTTAAAAGCAAAATTTGGTCCTATGTATACCTTGAACCGTATGGGAGCTAAAACCTCAGAAATGAAAGAAGCCAAAGAATAAGGAATAATTAATTCAAAGTGAAAAATGACAGTCAGCAATGATTGTCATTTTTTTTTAGGTGCGAATTACGAAATGTTCTTTTGGTTGTTCGCTTCTAAAAAATACCAATCCCCATTGAAACGTGTCAATGGTTACCGTCACTTTTGGATGGGTTTTTATGATTTCCCAAGTTTCTTCCATTTCTTGTGACCAATGAATGTCATCGAATATCCAAATGGTTTCGTTAGTGATCGTAGGAAGTAATAAATCGAAATATTCCAGAGTTGCTTTCTTGGCGTGATTTCCGTCGAAGTAAATTAAGGAAAAGTGTTCAGTGTTCAGTTTGAAGTGTTCAGTTGTAGTATCTAGTAATGAATTCCGTTTCTCTAAATAAGAATTAAACGTAGTTACAATAGATTCTACATTGTTGCAATTAAATTTTTGGAATTGTAATTGAGCAATTTTTGCAGTTTCTGGACAACCTTCTAAAGTGATTATTGTTGCTTTTCTTACAGCGCTTCGGGACCCGAAGGAAAGCGCAGCAGTTGCTAATCCCAGCGAAGTTCCAATTTCTAAAATACTTTCTGGCTGAAAATAATTTACAATTCTAAATAATAATTCTGCTCTCTTCCGAGAAATTCCGGCGGTTTTGGCAATCGTGGCAATTTCTCTTATGTTGGATTTAAACACTTTCGAACCTGCACCAAAATCGGTCACTTCAATTGTATTGTTGTTTTGTAAAAGTGATTTTCGGTAATTCCTTAAAATAGCATATTCCGGTTTTGACTTTTTATCATAGAAACATTTCGTCAGTAGACTAAATACAAACGGGGAATGTACCCCATGTTCATTTTTGGAGTTCCAGAGAAATTTTAGGTAGGATTTTATTTGAAATAACATAAAGACATTTACAAAATAGGTGCGAAGATACTAAGATAATAGTCGAAAGTCAAAAGATGCGATGGCATCATCTTCAAGCTTGGACTTTTGACCTTATGACTTTGAAACTTTAAGACTATAAAGCATATATTTGCGGTCTTGAAATTACACCAAGAACAATATCTTTTTTTTACGATGATGATTGAAGGAATAAAACATAAAAGTGCCATAAGCTCGGAAGAAATTAACCGATGCATCGCAATTTTGGCACAATTGAATACCGATACCGACCAAATATTTGATATTCCAAAAGAGCAACGAACAGCTTTAATCAAAGCGGCTGGAATGTTTTCGAGACCCGACCGTGACGAGCTTTCTCGTAGAAAAAAAGACGGAAAAGTGGCTGCCAAACGCAAAATGGAAAAACGGGACCGCACCGCCAGAAAGGAAACCGGAATCCGGCATGCCCGGGAAGCGAGTATTTTTGTAGCGCCAAAATTATTGGCTTCACATGATCTCTCTCATAAAGAACAATTAGAACTGGAAACTCCCAGAAATTGTTACGTTTGTAAAACCGAGTTTACTAAAATGCACCATTTTTATGACACAATGTGTACGGACTGTGGTGATTTTAATTATGCCAAACGTTTTCAAACCGCAGATGTAAAAGGGCAAGTCGCCGTTATTACCGGTTCTCGACTAAAAATTGGCTATCACATTACGTTGATGTTGTTGCGTGGTGGCGCAACGGTTATTGCAACAACTCGTTTTCCGGTGGATTCCGCTTTGCGGTTTTCTAATGAACGTGATTTTTTAGATTGGGGACATCGCTTAAAAATTCATGGGCTGGATTTGCGACACATTCCCAGTGTGGAGATTTTTTGCAACTTTATTGAGCAAAAATATGAGCGTTTGGATATTTTAATTAATAATGCTGCGCAAACGGTGAGACGTCCCGCCGGATTCTATACCCATCTAATGGAAAATGAGGAGCGTTCCATTGCTTCTTTGCCGCCACAAGCGCAAGAATTATTGCTGGATCATACCAATTGTCTGGATGAATTAAAAGTACTAACGTCAGGAGCTTCTCCAAATCAAAACATGCCGGTGACTTGGCACGGACCGGAACCTGGAATTGGGTTGCGGGCTTCCGCCAAATTATCCCAAATTCCGTATTCGTTTGATAATGCGCTGGTGGCAAATGAAGTTTTTCCGGAAGGAGAACTCGATGCCGATTTGCAGCAAGTAGATTTAAGAAAAACCAACAGCTGGCGTTTGCGATTGGGACAAATAGAAACCACAGAAATGATCGAAGTGCAGTTGGTAAATTCGGTGGCGCCTTTTGTGTTGTGTAACCGCCTTTCGGAAGTCATGAAAAAAGACAACACCGGAAAAAAACACATCATTAATGTGTCGGCAATGGAAGGGAAGTTTCACCGCTTTTTCAAGGAAGACCGTCACCCGCACACTAATATGGCCAAAGCCGCATTGAATATGCTGACGCACACTTCCTCAGGAACTTTGGCAAAAGATGGAATTTTTATGAATGCGGTTGACACCGGTTGGGTAACCGACGAAGATCCCGCAGCATTAGCCAAAAGAAAACAAGAAGAAGAGGATTTTCAACCGCCATTAGATATTGTGGATGGAGCAGCACGAGTTATGGATCCGTTGTTTGACGGAATCAATACGGGAAAACATTGGTGCGGAAAGTTTTTGAAAGATTACAATCCGATTCCTTGGTAGAAGCCCCCTAACCCCGAGGGTGAAATTAAATAACTTTATAATATGAAAACCCACAACAGAATCTAATTTTGTTGTGGATTTTTTTAGGACTAGACACCTTACTATGCAAGCACTAAAAACTGACTATCGAGTTTTACTTAAAGATGCAGCATGACGTTTATCATAATTTGCACAGTCTTTTCCTAAATAGAATATACCAAAAACTATAAAGGCTACAAGTATCAATAGAGGCATTATTTTAAAAGGTTTTCTTGATGATGAATCAAAAGGATGATGATATTTTTTCATTTCTATTTTTTTTCTTATTTGCTAGCTAATGTATAAAAAACTTCTTAAAATTATAATTTTAAATAAAAACTTTGAAAATTTTCATAAACACTAAAAGTGTTGGAGTTGTGGAAATTATTTGTATTTGTTTTGTCATTTCGACAAAGGATAAATCTTACTTGTTTCTCTTGTTTCGCAATTTTGTGCTATCGTTGTTTTTAGCGCATTGTTATGGTCGAAAAGTTAAAGACATTTGCGCAGGTCAACCAAGAACTATTATAAGCTTTGGAAAGCGAACTCAACTTAAAAAAGAACAATTGGCAGTTCATGTTGACTGCTACCGTCTTTAGCACTTGATTCAAATAAAACGAGCGTTAATTTTGAATTCTCTTGTTTTTTTTGAACAGTAATGGTAAAGTCAAAATTACCCCATTCAGGAGCTCCCGCATCAGTCATTTGAAAACCTTTCTTTAACACATCGTGTCCGTCTTCAATAGTCCAGTTAAAGTTAGCCTCAAAGATTTGTCCTTTTCCGCGTACTCGAAATTTATTTTCATCTATCCGTTCTACAGTTACATCTTTGAAACGTTCATTAGAATATTGCTTAGGCAAAAGATTTTCTGGCATTGCAGCCCTTATTACTTTAGGGCTTTTAGGAGCGGTTATTAAAGTGTCATTCACAACAGTGGTGCGCTGAGTTTCGTTTTTATTGCATGCCAATAGTAGAAGCGCCGATAATAAAATTATCCATCTCATAGTTGTATTTTTTATTTTTATAGTCAAATCTTATTAGTTTGATACTGTAGTGACTATTGCTTGTTGTCAGGCAATAGTATAACAAAACGTTGTAAAACGAGATTCCCAAATAAAAACCAGAAGTAAGCAAAAACGCTGAACACGAAAACAAAGATAGGAGCAAAGCAAACTAAAACAACAACTCCTTTTAAACCATAAATATCTTCATTGTTAAATTTTACGGGCATAAGTCCAAAACTCACCAAGATTACAAATAATACTAAAAAGGGTAAATAAGCAAATGAAAACGTCACAAAAATTTTCTTAAATAAAGAGTTTGGCTTTCCTGAATATTTTGATAAAGTGGTTTTGAGATTCATTGGGTTTAGGTTTTACTTATAATTTTAAAAATTGTACTGACGGGCACGGATTGCAAATTCGCGCTATCTGGTTATAAATTCTGACAATCAAGGTTTACTATCTAGGAGCCGGCGAAAGGTGTCCCAAAAATACCTACTGCAAGTTCTATCCAAACGAGGAGAAGCACCGCCAGAATAACTGTACATAAAAAAAATCGATGATTAGTATTGTTCACCTTCCTCATTACGAGCTCACAGATAAGACCAGTGCCGAGCAGTAGGATACCGGCGACCACAAAATCATCGAGGTTCCAGTTTACTTCATTTGTAAATTGCATCGCTATCAATGGGATGAACAGTAAAAAAACTACTGTGAGGACAATGCCAATAAGTCTTTTGTTTTTCATAATCATAATTTTCAGTTTTATAAATTAATTTAGTCGTACATAGCCCGAAAGTGTAGCTTCCAATATTCAATATGGTTCACTTTCAACGTTTTGTTGTACAAATATAAGCAACTTTGAAATACAAAGTACTTTCTATTTGAAAAATATTCATAACTTTGTGAAAATCAATTTGAACTTATGCAAAACTTTGTTGAAAAAAATTCGGTTGTTAGAAAAATATGGGGTAAAAGCGACACCGTACTTTTTATTTTTTCGGGTGCCGCTGCTGAATTTGCCCTTAATAAAGCTGTCGATTGGCTTTACTTTACTGGCAAGCTGCCTTCCGATCCTTTAGGTCGACTGTTCTCCACAGTTACCTATGCAAGAAAGATTGTTTTTTCGTCAATGGATGAAGCTCATGGCGCCATTGACTCCTTGCGACACATACATACTGCCGTCGAACAAAACCGTGGTACGGCAATACCCGATTGGGCTTACCGTGATGTGCTGTTTATGTTGATACATTATTCCATTTCCGCCTACGAGCTGTTAGAGGAAAAATTAAGCGATGAAGAAAAGGAGGAAGTATACAATGTTTTTTATCGTGTTGGAGCAAGGATGGGATTAGTAGTGTTGCCACTTACGTATATTGAATGGCTACCTGTGCGACATGCACATTTGATGGAAGACCTGCAAAAGAGTGAATACACTACCGATCTTTTTAAACAATATAAAATACACCTTGGCGCCATGCGGTTTAAGGTATTGATTGAAGCTCAAAAATTAATTGTGCCCGATAGAGTAAAAGAGCTGCTGCATTTTACTAATTTTTCTTTGCTTACACCTGTTATACCGGTGTATAAAATTATCAGGCTGATGAAGATGGATTGGCTGCTTAAAAACATCTTGCTTCCTTCCAAGTATAAAGATCAAATAGACGAACTAGATGTGTTCCCGAGTTAAAAGCTATTGGTCCTAATTTGTTTATAGACAAAAAAAACCTCAATATTCTTAACGCTATCGTTAAAAATATTGAGGTCGTATATTTGTAAAGGAAAATTTTATCCCTCGATCTTCGCACTCAGCTCAAACCAGCGTTCCTCTTTCTCTTCAATTTTATTGATGATGTTTTTCAATTCGTTAGCTTTCTTTTCAATATCGCTTTCCCCAATTTTCCCGTCTGAGAATAATTGCTCAATGGCTACTTTCTGAATTTCTAAATCCTTGATTTCTCGCTCGATTTTCTGAAATTCTTTTTGCTCGTTAAAAGTTAAATTTCCAGTTGGATTGTTTTGTTTCCAGTCTTTCTTGTCGGCTTTGTTTTCCTCTTTTTGAGCCACATCAGTACTGTCTTCATAGGCTCTAAAATCAGAATAGTTTCCAGGGAAATCTTCCACAACACCATCACCTCTAAAAATGAATAAGTGATCCACAATTTTATCCATGAAATACCGGTCGTGAGAAACCACAACTAAACATCCAGGATAATCCAAAAGGAAACTTTCCAAAACATTCAGTGTTACAATATCCAGATCATTGGTAGGCTCATCCAGAATCAAGAAGTTTGGGTTCTGAATTAAAACCGTACACAAGTACAAACGTTTCAATTCTCCACCGCTCAATCTATCGACAAAATCATACTGTTTTTTTGCATCAAATAAGAAACGCTCTAACAACTGCGAAGCCGAAATCAATTTCCCTTTCATCAACGGAATAAATTCTCCGTATTCCTTAATCACATCAATAACGCGCTGACCCGGTTTTGGGTTAATTCCGCTTTGGGTATAGTATCCTACTTTTATGGTTTCGCCAATCACTACTTTACCACTATCTAGGGGAACGTTTCCGGTCAATAAATTTAAAAAAGTCGATTTTCCGGTTCCATTTTTCCCAATAATTCCAATGCGTTCGCCACGTTGAAAATCAAAACTGAAATTGTCCATGATCACATGATCCTTGAATTTTTTGGAAATTTTGTGAAGCTCGATAATCTTGCTTCCCATGCGTTCCATATTGATTTCCAGGTCTACCTTATTTTCACGACGGCGACTTTGTGCTTTTTCTTTGATGTCATAAAAATCATCTTGACGCGATTTCGACTTGGTTGTTCTCGCTTTTGGTTGGCGGCGCATCCATTCCAATTCTTTCACAAAAAGATTCTGCGCTTTATCCACACTCGAGTTTTCGGATGCGATGCGTTCCTCTTTTTTCTCTAGATAATAGGAGTAATTTCCTTTGTATTGGTATAATTTTCCGTTATCTAATTCGATGATTTCATTACAAACACGCTCCAGAAAGAAACGGTCGTGCGTTACCATAAACAACGTAATATTTTCTTTAGTAAAATAACTTTCTAACCATTCAATCATCTCTAAATCCAAGTGATTCGTAGGTTCATCCAGAATTAATAAATCAGGACGGTTGATCAAAATGATGGCCAGCGACAACCTTTTTTTCTGTCCACCGGAAAGATTTTTTACTTTCAGTTTGAAATCTTCCAACTTCAATTTGAACAAAATTTGTTTGTATTGCGTTTCAAAATCCCACGCATTATGCTGATCCATTCCGTCAAAAGCTTTTTGGTAGGCTTCTTCATCTTCCGGATTTTCTAATGCTTTTTCATACGCTTCAATCACTTTCAAAGTCTCATTATCCGAAGCGAAAATACTTTCTTCAATCGTCAATTCTTCCTGCAAATTGTTATTTTGTGAAAGGAAGGCCATTTTTATACCTTTTCTCAAAACAACTTGTCCGGTATCTGATTCTTCAAGACCATTAATGATACTCATGATGGTCGTTTTGCCAGAACCGTTTTTGGCTATGAAGGCAATTTTTTGATCTTTGCTAATTCCAAACGAGATGTCTTTAAACAGCGTACGTTCACCAAAAGATTTCGAGATATTTTCTACAGAAAGGTAATTCACTTTGTAAGATATGAGTTATAAATTGAAAGCTATGCCTGCGTTGCGAAACATAACTTTTTTGCAAAAGTAATTCATTTACATCAAGTTTCAAGTTTTTGTGGTTTAAGTAATGTTAAAACTAAAAAGGGTTGCCTATTTTTTAGGAGCGAAAGATTTGGTTTTATTTGGAGATATCGTTCCCGCTTTCGCCTTTATCTTTGTTCGTTCCTCTCAAAAGATATCGGCTCTATCGGGGCTAAGAAGAAACATGTTTTTTGATTTTCAATAAAATAGCGTAAATTTGAGTAGTTAAAAATTTGTATCATGAAAACGGAGACTTTAAAAATCAACATTACGCAAAGAATCTTAAATATTAACGACAATAAGATCCTTAGTAAAATAGCAAAACTTCTTGATGAAGAAAACAGTGTCGGTTATGATGCATATGGAAACCCAATTTCTGAAAAAGAATACGTAAAGGATATTCATGAGGCTTTGCATCAATTGAATGAAGGGAAATTAGAAACCTATTCGAGTGAAGAAGTTAGAAAAAAAATTTTAGGTTAATGAAAGTGCTTTGGAGTAAAAAAGCATCAAATGAACTAGAAGCTATTTATAAATATATAAAAAATGAAAGTCCTCAAAATGCCGTTTTAGTATTTAATGAAATTTATGATTTGGCAAATTCTCTACCCAATTTCCCCTATAAATTTCCAGTTGAGCCAATAATTAATGTCGAAAAAGTTAGATTTGTAGCCATTTGGAGTTTTAAAATTATCTATTCCGTGGAGAAAGATAGTATTGTGATTTTGAGAATTTTCAACACAAAACAAAATTCCAAAAAATTAAAACAATAAGCTTTGCAACTATCCGTCATCATTCTCAATTACAACGTCCGTTATTTTCTCGAACAATGTGTTTTAAGCGTTCAAAGTGCTTTAGAAACCATTGACGGTGAAATCATTGTAGTGGATAATAATTCTTCAGATGACAGTCGTGCGATGATGAAACAGCTTTTTCCAAATGTAAAACTCATACAAAATAACGAAAATGTAGGTTTTCCAAAAGGTAATAATATTGGTGTAGCCCATGCCAAAGGCGAATACATTTGCATTCTCAATCCGGATACTGTTGTCGCCGAAGATACGTTTATAAAAATTTTAAATTTTGTCACTTCGAGCGCAGTCGAGAAGAATAATTTAGGAATTGTGGGTTGTAAACTCATTGATGGAGCCGGAAAATTCCTGCCCGAAAGTAAACGAGGCGTTCCTACACCTTGGGTCGCCTTTACCAAAATTACGAGTTTATACAAATTATTTACAAAGTCAAAAACATTCGGGAAATATTACGCACAGCATTTAAACGAAAACGAAACGGGAAAAGTAGACATTCTCGTGGGTGCTTTTATGTTTCTGAAAAGAGATTTGTATCTTGAAGTGGGCGGATTTGATGAAGACTGTTTCATGTATGCTGACGATATTGATTTGTCGTATCGAATTTTGCAAAAAGGAAAGGCGAACTATTATTTCCATGAAACTACAGTACTTCATTACAAAGGAGAAAGCACCGTTAAGGACGAAACGTATGTGAAGCGGTTTCAAGAAGCGATGAATTTCTTTTATAAAAAACATTTTCGTGTACCCGTGTTATTCTCGCTTTTTATAAAAATGGGAATTGTTTTTTTCTCCGTGTTAAAGATGTTTCAAGGAAAATCATCTCAAAACGTAGCGATGAAAATTACGCCAAAATCATATCTACTGTATTCGGCTAACAAAAAATTAGCGGATAAACTCTGTTTAGTTTTGCAAAAAAAAGTCCTGTTTCACAATTTGAAAACAGAAAAAATGGTAATTTCGTATTCTGTTACAAGTAAAATAGGCACAGAAGTTATTTTAGATAACGAATTCATTTCTTTTAAAGATAGCATTGCAATTCTCGAATCTTCAAGGAATAAAGGGTTTACCTTTAAAATTATACCTAAAACAGCTAATTTTTTAATAGGAAGTAACAATAGCAACGAGAGAGGTGAGATTATAGAAATAGAATAAAAAATTACATTTAATGTAATTTATATATGATATATTTAGTAATTTCGCAAATTGAAAATCAAAATCACCTTTTAGGTTAACAATATGGCAAGATTTGAATTAAAGCTTCCAAAAATGGGAGAAAGCGTTGCAGAAGCGACCATTACAAATTGGTTAAAACAAGTTGGCGACAAAATCGAAGCCGATGAAGCTGTTCTTGAAATTGCTACTGATAAGGTAGACAGTGAAGTGCCAAGCGAAGTTTCGGGAATTTTGGTGGAACAATTGTTTGGAAAAGACGATCTGGTTCAAGTGGGTCAGACTATAGCAATTATTGAAACCGAAGGCGGAGAACTTGTACCTGTTGTTAAAGAAGAGGCTGTCCCAGAGGCTGTTGCCGAAGTAACAAAAATGGTTGAGGCAGCTAAAGAAGGCGTTGCAGCTCCAGTAGATTTCTCTGATTCTGAAAAATTCTTATCGCCTTTAGTTAAAAATATCGCCAAAGAAGAAGGTGTTTCGGTTGCTGAACTCGAAGCAATTTCCGGAACAGGAAAAGAAGGCAGAGTAACTAAAAATGATATTTTAGACTACGTAAAAAATAGAGCAAATCAACCAGCAGTTTCGGCTCCGGTTGCAGCAGTTCAAAAACCAGCAGTTCCAGTGGCTCAAAAAGCAGCGCCAATATCTGTAAGTGGTGGAGATGAAATTATAGAAATGGACAGAATGCGCAAGTTAATTGCGGGTTATATGGTGGCTTCTGTACAAACTTCGGCGCACGTACAATCATTTATTGAAGTGGATGTAACGAATATTGTAAAATGGAGAGAGAAAAATAAAGTTGCTTTCGAAAAAAGAGAAGGGGAGAAATTGACCTATACTCCCATTTTTATGGAAGCCGTTGCAAAAGCGCTGAAAGATTATCCTGGAATGAATATCTCAGTTGATGGCGATTATATCATTAAAAAGAAAAACATCAACCTTGGAATGGCAGCTTCGTTACCAAACGGCAATTTAATTGTTCCTGTAATTAAAAATGCAGATCAATTGAATTTAGTGGGAATGGCCAAAGCGGTAAACGATTTAGGAGGTCGTGCAAAAGCAGGTAAACTAAAACCGGACGACACCCAAGGCGGAACGTATACGGTTACGAATGTGGGAACTTTTGGAAGTGTTTTTGGTACTCCAATTTTGAATCAGCCGCAAGTGGGGATTCTAGCTCTTGGAGCAATCCGTAAAATGCCGGCGGTAATTGAAACTCCGGATGGGGACTTTATTGGTATTCGCCAAAAAATGTTCTTATCCCACAGCTATGACCACAGAGTAGTTGATGGCGCATTAGGAGGAAGTTTTGTAAAAAGAGTCGCTGAATACTTAGAAGCTTTTGATGTAAACAGAGATGTATAAGCGTATATAATTATTAAAAACCCGATTGATTTTTAAAAATCAATCGGGTTTTCTTTTTTTGAGGTTTTCTGGAACTTTAAGTGTTGAACTTTAAATGAAATTAAACCCAAATTTCTATATTTGTATCCACACAAAATTTAAAAATGGAACTCAAACTCAATAAACCAATTTGCTTTTTCGATCTTGAAACCACAGGAATTGACATTGGAAAAGATAGAATTGTAGAAATCTCAATATTCAAAGTTTTCCCAAACGGAAACAAAGAAAGCAAAACTTGGCTGGTTAATCCTACGATTCCAATTCCGCCACAAACCACGGCTGTTCATGGAATTACCAATGAAAAAGTGGCTAATGAGCCTACTTTTAACGAACTGGCAGCACAGGTTTATAATATGATCAAAGACAGTGATTTGGCTGGATTTAATTCGGATCGATTTGATATTCCATTGTTGGCAGAAGAAATGCTACGTGCCGGAGTGGATTTTGATATGAAAAACAGAGTTTCCGTTGATGTACAAACCGTTTTTCACAAAAAGGAAGAACGTACCTTGAGTGCGGCACTTAAGTTCTATTGCGCAAAAACACTTGAAAATGCGCATTCTGCAGAAGCAGATACTATGGCTACATACGAAATTTTGAAAGCGCAACTGGATCGTTATCCGGAATTGGAAAACGATATGAAATCATTATCGGAGTTTACCACAAGAAAGAAAATAGCTGATTTTGCAGGAATGATTGCTTTTGATAAAGATGATGAAGAGATTTTTACTTTTGGAAAACACAAAGGAGTGAAAGTGGGTAAAATTTTGGAAACAGAACCTGGTTATTTTAGCTGGATACAAAATGCGGATTTTCCACTGTATACCAAGAAGGTTTTAACGGCAATAAAATTAAGAAAACTGAATACAAAATAAGTTTTCAGTCGCGGTCTCAGTTTTCAGTTTGTATGCTGCGACTGAAAACTGCGACTGAAAACTGAATACTAAATTTATGAAAATAATCTGCATCGGTAGAAATTATACCAATCATATAGAAGAATTACAAAACGAAAGACCAACAGAGCCTGTTGTTTTTATGAAGCCCGATTCGGCCGTTTTGTTAAAGCAACACCCGTTTGTTATCCCGGAATTTTCGGAAGATGTGCACCACGAAATTGAAATTATTGTCAAAATAAATAAAGTTGGAAAATACATCGAGCCTAAATTTGCGCATAAATATTACGACGAAATCAGCGTGGGGATTGACTTTACGGCACGTGACTTACAGGAAAAATTAAAAGCAAAAGGGCTGCCTTGGGAAAAAGCCAAAGCATTTGACGGCTCGGCAGTTATAGGGGAATTTTTGTCGAAAAATCAATTTAGTTCATTGGAAAATATTACTTTTGAATTAACTAACAACAATAAAACGGTACAAAAGAGTAATTCCAGTCACATGTTGTGGAAAATTGACGAACTAATTTCATACGTTTCTCAGTTTTTTACCTTAAAAATTGGAGATATTATTTTTACGGGAACTCCTGAAGGAGTCGCTGCTGTAAAGTCAGATGACATTTTAGAAGGGTTTTTAGAAGGACAACAACTATTTAGAATACAAGTGAAATAATGGCTATAAACTACAACCTTTCAAAAGTGTACGCACTTTCAGATAACGATGCGGATTTTGTAAATGAAATTTTGACTTTGTTCGTTACTGAAGTTCCGGATGATTTATTGCAAATCAAAGAAGGAATAAAAAAGAAAGATCATAAGCATGCTTATGCTTATGCGCACAAGATAAAACCGACGCTTGATTTAATGGGTTTAAATGTAGCTTTTGAAGAGATTCTGCAAATCGAAGCTTGGACCAAAGCCGAAGGTAAAAAGAAAGACATTAAAGAAACTTTTAAAAGCGTGAAAAATCAAATTAACGACGCTATCAAAGAAATTAAAAAAGATTTTGATTTGTAAAATTTGGGCGTGACCCGCTGAAAAAGTAGGTTAGGTTGTCCAATACAACTGGATTTACTGAAGGCGAAAAAGAATAACGATTAAGGGAAGTAATCTCCGTAAAAAAACGGGAGGATTTTCACGATTATCCTTCACGCAAACTACAAATGAATACTTTCATTTAACTATTGCGTATTTTTAAAAATCACCATAGAATTGTTTTGGTATAAAAGACAAATATGAAATACAAAATAATACTACTGCTTTTGTTGTTGTGTTTTTATAATAGCTACGCTCAAAAAACGTATTCTTTTGATTACATCATTGAATATAATTTCCAGAAAAATGAAACCTCAAAAATTGAGAAACTATACCTTTTAACTAATTCTCAAGACGATAGTTACAGTGTATATGTTAATGAAGAGGATAATTTAAAGTTCAGAATGGATTTTAAAGATGAAAAAGGCATTCGTAGTATTTCGAGAATTGGTAAAAGTGATTTTTTTAAAGCAGAAACTATATCGTTGACTTGTGAAAGTGTTTCTTATCAAAAAGAGAAAAATAAGTATGATTCTACTAGGTTTGATTTTGTGAATGAAAAGGATACACTGATTGATGGTGTTACTTATGAAAATTATGCGATGAAGTATGATAAAATCAAAGAAGCGAGAAAGTATAATCGTGGAACTTCACATTATATAGTAGAGAATAATACAGAATTTCATCCGCCTTTAATGATGTTTTCAAGTATTTTCGATTTTACTGTAACCAGTAAAAATAGGCCCAATGGGATTGCAAAAGAAATTTTCTCCTTAACTTATGATGAAAAACAGTATGAGTTTATCTATAAACTATTGCAATTTGTGAAAATTAAAAAATTTTTACAAATCCCTGCAGAATGTGATTATACAAATCCTAAAGTTAGCAAGTGTTAAGTGTTAATTTTTTAGGTAAAAATTAAATTTCAAATTCTAATTTAAAAATGAAAGCAACCATAGTTACCATAGGGGACGAAATTTTAATAGGTCAAATTGTCGATACAAATTCTGGTTTTATTGCCAAGTCGTTGGATAAAATTGGTGTTGAAATCAACGAAATGATTTCGATTAGTGATGATAAAAAACACATTTTTGATACGTTTGCAGCACTTCAAAACAAAGTCGATTTGGTTATTATAACTGGAGGTTTAGGGCCAACAAAAGATGATATTACCAAGAAAACATTTTGTGATTACTTTGAAGATGAATTAGTTGTTGATCAAAAAGTGCTGGCTCATGTTACACAACTTATAGAAGGTTTTTATAAGCGAACCATTACGCAAATCAATAAAGATCAGGCGCTTGTTCCGTCAAAATGTACGGTGCTTCACAATCAAGTAGGTACTGCCCCAGGAATGTGGATGAAAAAGGAAAACACCGTTTTTATTTCGCTTCCTGGAGTTCCATATGAAATGAAGTATTTAGTGGAGCATGAAATTATCCCGAAAGTAGTTCGGGAATACAAACGCCCTTATATTATCCATAAAACTATCCTTACTTACGGACAAGGTGAAAGTATGGTGGCGGAACGTATTGAAGATTGGGAAAATAACCTTCCTGAATTTATAAAGTTGGCTTATTTACCTGCACCAGGAAGAGTTCGTTTGCGTCTTTCGGCCCGTGGCACTGATAAAGAAAAATTAGAAGCCGCTATTGCCGAAAATGTAGCCTCATTGGATGCAATCATACATGATATTATCGTAGGTTTTGATGATGAGGAAACTTTAGAGGTTGTAGTGGGAAAGATGCTTACCGCACAAAATAAAACCATTTCCACTGCGGAGAGTTGCACTGGAGGTAAGATTGCGGCAGTTTTGACATCGGTTTCCGGAGCTTCTGCCTACTTTAAAGGAACTGTGGTTTCCTATGCAACAGCTGTTAAAATTGATGTTTTGGGTATTTCGGAAAGTCTTGTAAAGGAAAATTCGGTGGTGAGTAAAGCAGTGGTTACCGCTATGGCTTTGAACATAAAAAACATGATGAAAACGGACTATGCAATTGCGACAACAGGGAATGCCGGACCGTCAAAAGGAGACTCCGATGCTGAAGTTGGAACAGTTTTTATCGCATTGGCAACACCAAGCGAAGTTATTGTTGAAGAATTTAATTTTGGTCAACCCCGTGAGAAAGTGATAGATAGAGCTGTAATTAAAAGTTTAGAACTATTACGGAAAGAAATTTTAAAAAATGTGCAATAAATATGTTGCTTAATAGGTTTATTTTTCTTTTCTTTGCACCCTGATTTTGAATAACGATAAAAGATAAGTATAATGTCAAGAGTTTGTGACCTTACAGGTAAAAGAGCGATGGTAGGAAATAACGTTTCTCACGCTATGAACAAAACTAAGAGAAAATTTTCTGTAAACTTAGTTAAAAAGCGTTTTTATCTTCCAGAAGAAGATAGATGGATTACTCTAAGAGTAGCTGCATCTACGATAAAAACAATTAATAAAAATGGAATCGCTGCAGTTTTGAAAAAAGCACAGTCAGAAGGATTTATTAAATAATCCATTCCAAAATAAAAAAATAGCAAGATGGCAAAGAAAGGTAATAGAATCCAGGTAATTTTAGAATGTACTGAGCACAAGACTTCAGGTGTTGCAGGAACTTCAAGATACATAACAACAAAGAACAAAAAGAATACACCAGATAGATTAGAGATTAAAAAATTTAATCCAATCTTGAAACGTGTAACTGTTCACAAAGAAATTAAATAATAATTAGAGATTTTAATAGAAATCTCAAATGGTGACATTTAGAGGTTTTATTTAAATTTAAATAACATTTGAATCATGGCAAAGAAAACCGTAGCATCGTTACAAACATCTTCTAAGAGATTATCAAAAGCCATCAAAATGGTGAAATCTCCAAAAACAGGTGCATATACATTCGTAGAATCTATTATGGCTCCTGAAGCTGTTGAAGAATTCTTGAAAAAGAAATAATTAGCAATCACATTATATAGAAAAGCTACTTTCATTCGGAAGTAGCTTTTTTATTTTCTATATTTACCATTAGAAAAACGTATTGGTCCTTGGACTTAAATACTTCATTCTTAATCCTATTTATACAATGAGCTTTTTCAAAAGAATATTTTCATCAGAGAAAAAAGAAACATTAGACAAAGGTCTTGAAAAATCAAAAACAAATTTCTTTTCGAAGTTAACGAAAGCGGTTGCTGGAAAGTCAAAGGTTGATGATGAAGTTTTAGATAATTTAGAGGAAATTCTTGTTGCCTCAGATGTTGGCGTAAATACAACATTAAAAATAATTACTAGAATCGAAAACCGCGTTGCCTCAGATAAATACCTTGGTATTGAAGAACTCAATGAAATTCTTAGAGAAGAGATTGCTGCTTTATTATCAGAGACTAACTCTGGCGAAGCAATTGAATTTGTGATTCCAAAGCAAACAAAACCTTATGTTTTAATGGTGGTAGGTGTTAATGGAGTTGGGAAAACGACCACCATTGGTAAACTAGCCTATCAGTTTAAAAAAGCAGGTTACAATGTAGTTCTTGGTGCTGCCGATACTTTTCGTGCCGCAGCCATTGACCAATTACAAATATGGGCGGATAGAGTAGGAGTTCCTGTTGTTCGACAAGATATGGGAAGTGATCCGGCTTCGGTAGCTTTTGATACCTTACAGTCAGCGGTAGCACAAAACGCTGATATTGTTATTATTGATACCGCAGGCCGTTTGCATAATAAAATTAATTTAATGAACGAATTGACCAAAGTAAAACGCGTGATGCAAAAAGTCGTTGGTGATGCACCACATGATGTATTATTAGTTTTGGACGGTTCAACCGGTCAAAATGCTTTTGAACAAGCCAAACAATTTACAGCAGCTACTGAGGTTACTTGTTTAGCCGTTACGAAATTAGACGGAACTGCCAAAGGTGGGGTGGTAATAGGAATCTCAGATCAATTTCAAATTCCCGTAAAATATATTGGCGTAGGAGAAGGAATTGAGGATCTTCAGGTTTTTAATAAATACGAGTTCGTAGATAGTTTTTTTAAGTAATAGTTAAGTAATGAATTTTTCTTCAATCAAAAATAGCAACCCAATTTATTTTTATTTTATAAGTATTATTTCTTTTATAGTAGCAAATCTTGTCCGAGAAAAAAGTCTTGGTTTCTATTATTTTTTGCTAATAGTAGGTTTGGTTTTCTTTGTATTAGCTTTTATGAAACGTTTGAAAACCAAGTAGTTTTATTGTTATAAAACGCTAGTTTTTTGCCATAAAGTTTCATCGAAATCGGATAAGGGAAAAGTTGGATTATCAGGATTTGCAACATCTCCCATTCTGAGTATTGCAGTAGTATTCCCCGTTTGGCCACTGGCTTGAGCAATCACATCCTGTAATTTTACATACACATTATAATCCGGAAGTCATCATAAGTAAATGTTTGTTTGTAATCAAGTTTTCTTTGGCTTTAATAAGAGTAACTTTGTATTTAGATTAAACATGATGTAACACAAATTCCCTAGCCCTGATGGAAGCGGTATCCCACGCTTTTTTTGCGTGGATTTAGCGTACAGCAGGAAACAGCTCCTAAAAACAATAATTATATGAAAAACACATTTAGCATTCTTTTTATCGTATTCCTTTTTGTAGGATGTCAACAAAATATTAAACCTGCCGATATTGCTAAAATAAATGGATATTGGGAAATTGAAAAAGTTGTTTTTGAAAAAGGAAAAGATAAGGAGTATGGGATGAATGAAAGTTATGATTTTTTCAAAATAAGCACTAATAGAGGGATTCGGAAGAAAGTAATGCCACAATTGGACGGCACTTTTTTAGTGAATGATGTTTATGAAAACGTGACGGTGCGATTTGCAGATGATAGAGTATTTTTGGATTATTCGACGCCGTATATGAAATGGAGTGAGGAATTAATTGCTCTTTCAGAGAAAGAATTAATATTGCTGAACAAGGAGAAAATGGAATATCATTATAAGAAAACAACATCAATAAATTTACTGGGCGATGGCAAGACGACTAAATAATCAAAGTACAATAGGGGATGTTTTGAAACAAATTATCCAAGTGAATAAACTGCAGCCCGGAATGGATCAAATTGACGTAAAAGACGCATGGAAAAATCTGATGGGGAATGGTGTGAATAATTATACTAAAAATGTGGTTTTGAAAGGAAGTACTTTGTATGTAGAATTGAGCTCTTCAGTTTTAAGAGAAGAATTAAGTCACGGCCGATCAAAAATTGTGGCAATGATAAATGAGGAATTAAGACGGGATGTGGTGAAAGACGTTGTTTTGAGGTAATGATTTTAGATTGTTGATTAACGATTTTAGATTTCAGATTTTTATATAAAAAAATCCCGTTTCAATTTTGAAACGGGATTTCTATTTTATTATAATTCGTAACTGTCAACTGTGACTGAAAACGGAATACTAGAACTGCTCTCTTCCAGCAAAATGGAACGCACCTTCGATAGCTGCATTTTCATCGCTATCAGAACCGTGAACTGCATTTTCTCCGATAGAAGTTGCGTATGCTTTACGGATAGTTCCTTCAGCAGCTTCAGCTGGATTTGTAGCACCAATTAAAGTTCTGAAATCTTCAACTGCATTGTCTTTTTCTAAAATTGCAGCAACAATTGGTCCTCTTGACATGAATTCAACTAATTCACCATAGAAAGGTCTTGCAGCATGAACTTCGTAAAAAGCTTGAGCATCAGCAATAGTTAATTGTGTCAATTTCAAAGAAACGATTTTGAAACCTGCAGTAGTAATCATTGCAAGTATGTTTCCGATGTGTCCGTTAGCAACAGCATCAGGCTTAATCATTGTAAATGTTCTATTAGTAGCCATCTTTTTATTTTTTAAATTTTGTGCAAAAATAGTATTTTTTTATTTATAATTTTTACAAATTTGGCATTCAAATAACCATAATCTGATTAAAGTACAATAACGTCAAATGTATTGTCCAATGGTTTAAGTTGTTTGATCAATGTTGGAATCAGATTTTCGCCGTATTCCAAATAAAATTCTGAAAAATTAGTTTGGCGTTCTTGTAAACTTTGATTGGGAAACAATTCGTTTTGCAAGTCAGTGATGCGTTGTAAAACAGTGCTCAGTTTTCTTTTTTGTGCTTTCAGCAAACGTTTCTCCAGATTTTCTAATCCTCTGGTTTGCTTTGTTTCCTGCGCTTTTACAGCGCCAAGGAAAGATTCGTCTGTTTTATTCGCTACTTCATAAAGCGTACTAAATTGTTTTTGCAATTGCGCTTTCAGATGCGTTAAGTCGATTGGAAATTCAGATAATTGTTTGGTTTTAGTATTGACTAATGTCGCTTGTTTTGAAAATAAATCAGCCCATTGCAAGTTTAATTTGTCTGCTTTTTTAGCTTGTTTTTCAGTTGCTAATAATGCAGAGTTTCTCAGTAAAAGGATGGGAAAAGTTACATTTGCAGCAGCAAAAAAAGATTTTAATTCTAACCAATACGCAATTTCTCCACCTCCGCCAATATAGCATAAATTAGGCAGAATCACTTCTTGATACAACGGACGCATAATCACGTTTGGACTGAATTTTTCGGGATGATTTTCTAAATGGGATAGAATTTCATTTTCAGAAAATTCTATTTGAGTATGATTTACTTTGTAAGTATCGTTTTCCAATATGATGCGTTCCCTGATGTCATCTTCAATATAAAACAAATTGATTTCTCTGGGGTTTACCTGAATCGTATAGTTTTTTAATTTTTCAGTAGTTTCTAATACCAATTTGTGAGAAGACTGCTGTAGTAATTCTTCTTTTATGTAAGGTATAAAGTTGCGTTTCAAATCTGAATTATCTGCGTCCAAAATAACTAAACCATACACTCCAAAAAGCGCATTCGCCAAAAACCGTGTTGCATCGGCTAAATTATCGTGTTTGAGATATGAATCCTCGAACAGTTTTTTGAGTATATTGGCGTTTGTACTGGAACCTAATTCTAGTGCATATACTTCTAGGAAATCCGATAAACCTTCAGTAGACAATCGACCAACAGGACCTGTACTTTCTTTGTTCCAACGGAATTTTTTGCCTTTAAAATTAAAATAATTGATTTCTTCAAAATCATGATCCTCGGTCGCCATCCAGTAAATGGGAACAAAATTATAAGTTGGATATTTCGCTTTTAATTCGGTTGTCAAATTAATTGTCGAAATGATTTTATATAAAAAATATAAAGGTCCGCTGAATAAATTTAGCTGATGACCCGTTGTAACAGTAAATGTATTTGGATTAGATAAAGCTTCAATATTTTGATTTGTTAAAGCCGAAGATTCACTTTTAGCGTATTGTTTTTGTAAAACGGAAACCAAAGTAGCTCTGGATTTATCATTAAAATTAGCTTGCTTTTCCTGAATTTGTTCTTTAAAGTTTTCAAGATTTGGAAAACGATGGTATAAAGATTGAAGATTGCTTTTTTCCTCTAAATAATCATTCATTAAAGCAGAAAAATATCCTGAATTCTGATAGCTGATGCAGTCGGTTGGCATGTTTTGAGTTTCTAAATTTGGTGCTAAAGTACTAAAAAGTAAAGGTAGGTTTTTTTGGTTTAAGATATGTTTAGCAAAATAATACTTATCGCTTCAAACTAAAATGCCCTTTGTATTCTTTTCCATCAGTTCTGGTTGTTACAAACCAATAATCATCGGAAGGAAGTTCTAATCCATTCATGGTTCCGTTCCAATCTCCGTTTTGGATTAATTCTGTAATTAACTTTCCATAACGGTCAAATATTTTTACAGTCAAGTTGGTTTCCGAGTCTGAAAATTTAATATTCCAAGTGTCGTTGAAACCATCACCGTTTGGGGTGAAGTATTTTGGGTATGATAATGATGAATCATCACCTATCGCCAAATCACAATTTGTAACTGCTGAAATTCGGGTATTTATTAAAATTCGATTGCTTTCACAATTAGTTACGGTTTGTGATGCGTAATAATTTATCCCGTCTTGTAATAAAGTTGTTTTCGGTAATTCTGAACCTTCCATTAGTGAATCATACCATTTAATATCTTCACCACTAATGGTTAAATCATGTAAAGTGGCATTTCGTTTCGCACAAAATTCCTGTGGAGAATTTGCTGTAGGTAAGGGTGCAACATTAATCACAATATTTACGGATTTTATAGCATCACAGCCACCAGTTCCAGTGATGTTACAACTATATTGACCACTTTTTGATGCATTTGCATTTAATATTAATGGATTTTGTTCTATTGAAGTAAAACCATTTGGTCCTGTCCAAGAATAATTAGTTCCACCAATTGCAGAAAGTTGTATAGTATTACCCAAACAAATTGGAGAATTACTGGTTGCCGAGAGATTTTGAGAACATATTTGGAGTTTAACAACCCAGAAGTCTTGTAATCCACTTTTATTTTCTGTTTTATCCCCGGATATATTAGATTGTGACCAGCCTAATGTAACATAGCCTCCATCTTTGGCTTGAACTATGGATTGGGTTTGGTCAACACTATCGCCTCCTATGGTTTTGTCCCATTCAAATTTACCGGTTGAATCGAGTTTTACTACCCAATAATCCCGTTGTCCTCTTGACGCTTCTGTTTTATGACCTGAAATTCCTGAATATGACATAATACCAAGAATAAAACCGTTGTCTGAGGTCATTCGGATGTCAGCTAATGTTTCCGTATTATCTCCTCCAATGACTTTTTGCCAAAGAATTTGCCCATCGTTGTTTAATTTTAGAAGCCAAGCATCATCAGAGTTGTTGATTTTGTTCTCCGTTTTTTCTCCAGAAATAGTAGAAAAAGAACTACCTCCTATAAGGTAATTCCCATCGGAGGTTGCTATTATAGATTTTGCGTAATCCCCGTTATTTCCTCCAATGGTTTTTTGCCAGACTATAGCTCCTAAACTATCTATTTTTAAAACCCAATAATCGCCACCGCCTCTTGAATTTTCAGTTTTGTCACCTGAAATATTTGAATGAGAAGATCCCGTTAATAAATAACCACCATCGGGTGTTTTTATCATAGATTGCACCCAATCACTATTACTTCCTCCAAAAGTTTTTTGCCACATTATATTCCCGGAAGAGTCAGTTTTAATAATCCACATATCAAGACTACCACGAGAATTCTCCGTTTTTTCACCTGAGATATTAGAATCTGATGAACCTCCTATCAGGTAACCTCCGTCAGAAGTTTCAATAATTGATGTTAATCGATCCACTCCAGTTCCACCAAAAGTTTTATCCCAAATAATATTTCTGTTAGCATCCAGTTTAACGATCCAATAATCATCATTTCCTCTTGAGCTTTGCGTTTTTTCTGCAGATATTCCAGAAGAGCTGTAACCGCCAAGAATATAACCTCCATCTTTTGTTTCTTTTCCTGATGTTAAATGGTCAAAATTGTTTCCGCCAATAGTTTTTTGCCATAATAAATTACCAGACGTGTCATCAATTTTTATAAACCAATAATCACCTGCACCTCTTGAATTTTCACTTTTATCGTCAGATATATTAGAATACGAATATCCTCCCAAAAGATAATTCCCATCATTTGATACTTCTATAAAATCACCCCAATCGTAATCATTACCTCCAATTGTATTTTGCCATTGTATCGTTTGAGAACTAATTTTGCTAGGAAAAAACACTATAATTATTAAAGAGAATATAATGAATTTTATTTTTTTTATCATTTAGTTTGGGGCTTATAATTTGTAACGGTTTAATTTCTATTTTCGAGTATAAGAAAGTGGGTTGTTAATAAAAAAGGAAAAGTAATTTTTGTCTCATATAAAAATTTAACCAAGCGTAAATGTAATTAAATAAGTACAGATTACGTAAAAACTAAAAATGACTTTATTTTATATTTGAATCCAAAGAATAAATAAAAATGCAGCCTTTTACTTTTGTGAAAAGAATAGAATTATCCCTTATTTTTGCACCAAACTTATTTCTTTTGAAAACCAAACTTTTCCTCATCACGCCACCGTTTACCCAACTGAATACACCGTATCCGGCAACCGCATATATCAAAGGGTTTCTGAATACCAAAAATATCGAGTCCGTTCAGGCAGATTTGGGTATCGAAGTGATTTTGAAATTGTTTTCGAAAGAAGGTTTGCAAAATGTTTTTGCTATTGCAACGCCTAGCACCCAAAAGCTAACACCCAACTTCCAAAGAATTCAAGCTTTGCAAGATGAATATGTAAAGACGATTGATCCCGTAATTGCTTTTCTGCAAGGGAAAAATCCAACCTTGGCACTTCAAATTTGTCAGGAAGATTTCTTGCCGGAAGCATCTCGGTTTGCACAATTGGAAGACCTCGATTGGGCTTTTGGAACGATGGGAACGCAGGATAAAGCGAAACACTTGGCGACTTTGTATCTTGAAGATATTTCTGATTTTATTGTTGAATGTGTTGATGCTAATTTTGGTTTCAGCCGCTATGCAGAACGTTTGGGACGAAGTGCCAATTCTTTTGACGAATTGTATGAAGCCCTGCAACAGCAACCAACTTATATTGATACTGTTCTTCTTTCTATTTTAAAAGAAAAAATAGAAACCATCCAACCTACATTATTCTTGATTTCAGTTCCGTTTCCAGGGAATTTATATTCGGCTTTTCGTTCGGCACAATGGGTGAAGAAGAATCATCCCAATATCAAGATTTCGATGGGTGGTGGTTTCCCGAATACCGAATTGCGTTCGCTTTCTGACGCTCGTGTGTTTGAGTTTTTTGATTTTATTACTTTGGACGATGGGGAAGCACCAATTGAAGAACTAATAAATGCTGTCACTTCGAGCGCAGTCGAGAAGAAATATAAAAGAACCTTTCTATTGGAAGAAGGAAATGTAGTTTATAAAAATAATTCCCTAAAACACGATTACAAACAATCGGAAGTCGGTACACCTGATTATTCGGATTTATTTTTGGATAAATACATTTCGGTTATCGAAATTGTGAATCCCATGCACCGCATGTGGAGTGACGGACGCTGGAATAAGCTCACCATGGCACACGGTTGCTATTGGGGAAAATGTACCTTTTGCGATATTTCTTTGGATTACATCAAAATTTACGAACCCGTTGCTGCTAATTTATTGTGCGATCGAATGGAGGAAATGATTGCCCAAACAGGTGAGAATGGATTTCATTATGTTGATGAAGCGGCTCCTCCAGCTTTAATGCGGGCTTTGGCACTCGAAATTCTTCGCAGAAAATTAGCAGTCACGTGGTGGACAAACATTCGATTCGAAAAAAGTTTTACCAAAGATTTGTGTTTGCTTCTAAAGGCTTCAGGTTGTATCGCCGTTTCTGGCGGACTCGAAGTCGCTTCTGATAGATTATTAAAACTGATTGATAAAGGCGTAACGGTGGATCAAGTGGCAAAAGTTACCCGAAATTTCACGGAAGCAGGCGTAATGGTGCATGCCTATTTGATGTACGGATATCCAACGCAAACCATTCAGGAAACCGTAGATAGTCTTGAAATGGTGCGTCAATTATTTGAAGTTGGTGTATTACAGTCAGGATTTTGGCATCAATTTGCTATGACGGCGCACAGTCCCGTAGGATTGTATCCGGAAAAATTTGGTGTGGTAAAAGAAACCGAAGCGATTGGAACTTTTGCCAATAACGATATTAATTATACGGATGCAACAGGAATTGACCATGATAAATTTAGTTTTGGACTTAAGAAATCCTTGTTTAATTTTATGCACGGAATCTGTTTTGAATATGCACTTCAGGATTGGTTCCAATTTAAAATTCCAAAGACTACGATTTCACCTGATTTTATTTTTGATGCACTCCAGGAAGAGAATGAATTCAATGTCAAACCTACAGCAAAAATAGTTTGGTTAGGCGGGAAGCCATTTGTTGATCATTTCACCAAATCTAAAAAAGGGAATTCTTGGGAAATGATGACTTTGACTTTTCATGATAAAAAGGAAAGTTTTAGTATTCAAACGAATAAAAAGGAAGGAGAATGGTTGGTGGAAATACTACAAAAAATCTCAGTTTCGAATGCTAAAATATATACATTTCAAGAAATGAAAACAGATTTTGAAGCAAATCTGGAAGACTTTGAATTATTTTGGTACTCAAAACCAATTAAAACCCTTAGAGATTTTGGATTATTACTCTTATAATTTATTTCACCAAACTATAATAAATTAGCATAAAACTTTTGTTTTTCGATTACGAAAACGTTTTCTTTTACTTATTTTTACGATTCTAAAATAGAAACAAATGAGTATTGGTTATAAAGTTAATGTAAACGAAACTTTTCATTTTGATTTGGAGAAAGAAAGTGTTTCACAACTGGATGCAGTGAGCGTGGAATCGAATAAATTCCATGTATTACATGAAAACACTCCTTATCAAGCGGAAATCATCACTTCTGATTTTCTTCAAAAAAACTACACTGTTAAGGTAAACAACAACACGTACACCGTTGCCATATCAAATTCTTTAGATATTTTGATTAAGGAAATGGGATTCGAAACGGGACTTACCAAACAAGTCAATTTTATCAAAGCACCTATGCCCGGTTTGATTCTTGAAATCAGTGTTGTGGTGGGGCAAACTGTAAAAGAGAATGACAACCTGATTATTTTGGGTGCCATGAAAATGGAAAATAGTTTTCTTTCCCCGCGTGATGGCGTTATCAAAACCATATCGGTACAGATGGGAGATGCCGTGGATAAAGGACAGTTATTAATTGAATTCGAATAAAACACCATTAATTCACTAATTAAAAATAGAATATTAAATGCTGCAACGCAATTAATTGTAAAAGCATTAAAATTAGCGAATCTGCGGTTAAAAAATATAAAATGAAAAAATTATTAGTTGCCAATAGAGGGGAAATCGCCATCAGGGTGATGAAAACCGCACAGAAGATGGGCATAAAAACCGTAGCAGTGTATTCAACTGCCGACAGAAATGCACCGCACGTAAAATTTGCTGATGAAGCCGTTTGGATTGGAGAAGCCCCTTCGAGTCAATCCTATTTGTTAGGAAGTAAAATTATAGAGGTTGCGAAATCTTTAAATGTAGATGCCATTCATCCGGGTTACGGATTTTTGAGTGAAAATGCTGATTTTGCCGAAGAAGCGGAGAAAAACAACATCATTTTTATTGGTCCAAAGTCGAAAGCAATAAAAATCATGGGAAGTAAATTAGCGGCCAAAGAGGCTGTTAAGCAATACAATATTCCAATGGTTCCCGGTTTTGACCAAGCCATTACGGATGTCGAAAAAGCTAAAGTCGTAGCCAAGGAAATTGGTTTTCCGATACTGATTAAAGCATCTGCCGGTGGTGGTGGAAAAGGTATGCGAGTGGTTGAAAGTGAAGCTGATTTTGAATCTCAAATGGATCGCGCCATCAGTGAAGCGATTGCTGCCTTTGGCGACGGTTCGGTATTTATAGAAAAATATGTGGGCTCGCCAAGACATATCGAAATTCAGGTTATGGCGGACAGTCATGGCAATGTGTTGTATTTATTTGAAAGAGAATGCAGCATACAGCGTCGTCATCAAAAAGTAATTGAAGAAGCGCCTTCTTCGGTTTTAACACCGGAATTGCGCAAAAAAATGGGTGAAGCAGCTGTTTTGGTGGCTAAATCCTGTGATTATTTAGGAGCAGGAACGGTGGAATTTTTATTGGACGAAAATAATAATTTCTACTTCTTGGAGATGAACACGCGTTTGCAAGTGGAACATCCAGTTACGGAATGGATTACAGGAACCGACTTGGTGGAACTGCAAATCAGAGTAGCAAGAGGAGAAGCATTAGCAATCAAACAAGAAGATTTGAAAATAAAAGGACACGCGATGGAATTACGTGTGTATGCCGAAGATCCGACAAATGATTTCTTGCCTAGTGTGGGTCATTTGGATGTGTATGAATTGCCTGTTGGTGAAGGAATTCGTGTGGATAATGGTTTTGAACAAGGCATGGATATTCCTATTTATTACGATCCAATGTTGGCCAAATTAATTACGTACGGCGAAACCCGCGAAGAAGCGATTCAAGTTATGTTAAAAGCTATTGAAGCGTATAAAGTTGAGGGTGTGCAAACAACTTTACCTTTTGGGAAATTTGTTTTTGAACACGAGGCATTTCGTTCCGGGAAATTTGACACCCATTTTGTAAAGAATTATTACAATGCCGACGTATTGAGAAATCAAGCGGCAAAAGAAGCCGAAATCGCTGCTCTAGTGGCATTGAAACAGTATTTTGAAGATCAAAAAATCGTACGCTTGTTAAATTAAAATATTTTTTTAACTATTAATAAATTAAGAAAATTGAAGTACTACTTTTTTTAAATGAAACTTAAATTCTTACTGGGTTTTTAATAAAATTAGCGAATTGGCGGTTAAAAAAAAGCAAATATGAAAGACAAAATAAATATACTAAACGATAAAATTGCCGAAGCTCATTTGGGTGGAGGTAAAAACAGAATTGCAAAACAACATTCGAATAAAAAACTAACCGCAAGAGAGCGTGTCAATTATTTGATGGACGAAGGTTCCTTTGAAGAAATCGGGATGTTGGTCACGCACCGAACATCTGATTTTGGAATGGAAAAAGAACTGTATTACGGGGATGGTGTCATTACGGGATATGGAACCATAAACGGACGATTGGTGTATATTTTTGCGCAGGATTTCACTGTTTTTGGTGGGTCATTATCCGAAACTCATGCCGAAAAAATTTGTAAAGTTATGGATATGGCAGTCAAAATGGGAGCACCCATGATTGGACTGAATGATTCTGGTGGCGCGCGTATTCAGGAAGGTGTTCGTTCTTTAGGTGGTTACGCGGACATTTTTTATCGAAACGTACAAGCTTCAGGAGTAATCCCGCAGATTTCTGCAATTATGGGACCCTGCGCCGGTGGAGCGGTATATTCTCCTGCAATGACTGATTTTACGATGATGGTCGAAGATACCAGTTATATGTTTGTAACAGGGCCGAATGTGGTAAAAACAGTAACCAATGAAACCGTAACTTCGGAGGAATTAGGGGGTGCGAGTACACATTCCACTAAATCGGGTGTGGCGCATTGCACGTCGACCAATGATGTGGAATGTTTGGAGGATTTAAAACGCTTGTTGAGTTATTTGCCACAAAGCAATAAAGAAAAAGCACACAATTTACCTTACGAACTGAATGACGAGGTTCGGGCCAAATTAGCGACGATTATTCCGGATAATCCAAACAAACCGTATGACATGCACATGGTGATTGGCGGAATTATTGATGAAGATTCGTTTTTTGAAATTCATAAAAATTATGCCGAAAATATTCTGGTTGGTTTTGCCCGATTGGGAGGAAAAAGCATTGGAATTATAGCAAACCAACCGATGATTTTAGCCGGTTGTCTCGATGTGAATAGTTCAAAAAAAGCAGCTCGATTTACCCGTTTTTGCGATTGTTTTAATATTCCGTTGCTGGTTTTGGTAGATGTTCCGGGCTTTTTGCCGGGAACCGATCAAGAATGGAGCGGAATTATTGTTCACGGCGCAAAATTATTATACGCTTTAAGTGAAGCAACCGTGCCGAGAGTTACCGTGATTACACGTAAAGCCTATGGTGGCGCGTATGACGTGATGAACTCGAAACACATCGGTGCCGATATGAATTTTGCTTGGCCAAGTGCCGAAATTGCAGTGATGGGAGCAAAAGGGGCCTCTGAAATTATCTTCAAGAAAGAAATTAAAGAAGCCGAAGATCATGATGCTAAACTCTTGGAAAAAGAAGCAGAATATGCCGATTTGTTTGCAAATCCATATACGGCAGCGCAACGTGGTTTTGTAGATGAGGTAATTTTACCCGAAGACACCAGACGTAAATTGATAAAAGCCTTTAGCATGCTCGAAAATAAAGTAAGTATTACTCCTAATAGAAAACACGGGAATATCCCTTTGTAATTGTTGGATAGAATTGAAGAAACCACCTGATGAAGGTGGTTTTTTTACTTTATTTGAGTTTTGTATTTAAAGCTAAAAAACTGGTTGGTGTTTTTATAGTGCTATTTGGCATTTAAGTAACTTTCGCCACTGACTAAAAATTAAATTAGAATTTGATTTTAAAAAACAAATAGATGAAATACAACAGATGTGGGAAAAGCGGTTTATTACTGCCGCAAATATCGTTAGGATTATGGCATAACTTCGGTTCGGTGGATAGTTTTAAAAACGGAGAAAATATTGTCAAAGCTGCATTTGACAAAGGAATTACCCATTTTGATTTGGCTAATAATTACGGTCCTATTCCGGGTTCGGCAGAAACTAATTTTGGAAAAATCCTAAAGAATAATTTCCAGGGAAACTTGCGCGATGAAATTGTAATTACGACTAAAGCCGGTTACACGATGTGGGACGGCCCATATGGTGACTGGGGTTCCCGAAAATATTTGCTGTCGAGTTTGGACCAGAGTCTGCAACGTATGAATTTGGAATATGTAGATATTTTCTATTCGCATCGCTTTGATCCGGAAACACCTTTGGAGGAAACCATGATGGCTTTGGACCATGCGGTCCGAAGCGGAAAAGCATTGTATGCGGGCATTTCGAACTACAACCCAGAACAAACCAGGGAAGCTACTGAAATTTTGAAAAGATTGGGAACACCTTGCTTGATTCATCAAATGAAATATTCAATGTTTGTCCGGGAGCCAGAAGCGGGATTGTTAGACGTTCTTGAAGAAAAAGGAGTAGGGGGTATTGCTTTTTCACCTTTGGCACAAGGACTTTTAACGGATAAATATTTGAAAGGAATTCCGGAAAATTCAAGAGCTTTTAATCCAAATGGTCATTTAAGAACAGAGGAAGTTTCAGAGGAAAGAATCCAAAAAATAATTCAATTGAATGCCATTGCGCAGCAAAGAAATCAATCATTGGCACAAATGGCTTTGGCTTGGCTATTAAAAGACAACCGAATTACCTCTGTTTTGATTGGTGCCAGTTCTGTGGATCAATTAAATAACAATATCGACAGTTTACAAAATCTGGATTTTTCCAAAACTGATTTATTGGAGATTGAAAATATTTTAGGATAAGTAAAATAGTGTAGACAATAGAAGTGCTATATATTTTGAAAAACCTGTAACCATGGCTTGATTAGTTTTACAAAAGTATACCGTTGATAAATAAACCTTTATTGTAAAAAACGCTGTTGCTTTAAATCAATAGCGTTTTTTTTATGATAAAAAAGCTTACCTTGCGTCACAGAAAAAAGTGATATATCTTACAAAACGTGTAGTTTATTTTATCACTGTTTCTTTTGATTCGAGTTTATTCCATGAAGAGAGTGATTAATTTAAATACGTATGTTAAACTACTGTTGTTGATAATTTCAACAAGTATTTTCTTTTTTCTAATTTACATCTTGCTGTATCTCTACACAGTTCAAGAAGAACGTCATTTTTACAAAATTACTTACAATCAATACGATAAAGAAGTGAAGTCGTTGTTTAGACTCAATTCTAAAACGGCTACAGCCACTATTGTTGATGTTACCCATTGGGATGATTTGGTTCGTTTTACTACAACAAAAGATAAAAAATGGTATGATAAATATATAGTAAGCGAATTTGAAACCTATTCTGCTGATTACATTGGTGTTTATGGTTTAGATCAAAAAATACTAAATAAAACAGCTTCCTCTAAGATTAAAAGCCTTGACTTTATTCCAAAAGAAATGATGTCAGTGCTTTATAAATCTAAACTTAAAAGATTTTACATAAAAATCCCAGAAGGTGTTGTAGAGGTGTTTGGCGCGACAATTCATCCTTCACATGACCCTCAAAAGAATAAAACAAAGCCTGCTGGTTATTTTTTTATGGCTAGACTTTTAGACGAATCATTTTTCGATGCTTTAGGGAATATAAGCAGCTCAAAAGTTACTATAGCGACAAGCGATTACGTAATTGCAAATGAAAATGATTTTGTAATTGTAGGGGTAAATTTAAAAGATTGGAAAAAGGAAGTTGTAGCCCGATTGCTTTTTAAACGACCGTTTAATTTAAATTATACCAATACTAAGGAGATTCTTTTTATTGTTGTTCTAGTTTCCTTAATTAATATCTTCGTTTACGTTTATTACACGAAAAGATGGGTTTATAATCCATTAAAGTTAATTAAAAGCATCTTGGAAACAGGGAATGTAAATTCCATAAATAGTTTAAAAAAATCTGATGGAGAGTTTGGATACATTGGAAACCTATTCGAAGACAACAGCAATCAGCGGAAACAATTAGAAATTTCCAAACAAAAAGCAGAAGAAAGCGATACGTTAAAATCCTCTTTTTTGGCTAACTTATCCCATGAAATTAGAACGCCCATGAATGCCATAATGGGGTTCAGTGATTTACTTCATGATGTAAATTTGGAAGAAAAGGAGCGATTAGAATATTTGAAAATTATAAAAAATAGTGGCGGCAGCTTGGTTTCAATAATCGAAGACCTTATCGAAATGTCTAAAATTGATGCAAAACAAATTATGCCTAATTATAAAGGATTAGATGTAGAAAAATGTATCACAGAGTTGTACGATTCCATCAAGATTACAATTCCTAAAGACAAAGAGATTCAATTTTATATTCTTGAAAATCCCGATAAACTTCAAGGAAATATTCTGACGGATGAAACCAAACTGAAACAGATTATCGTTAATTTAATTACTAATGCGTTAAAATTTACCGATAGAGGTTTTGTTGCTTTTGGATATTCAGTAAACAAAGAAAAAGATCTTTTAGAATTTAAGGTGGAAGATTCCGGTATGGGAATCAGCGAAAATTATTTAAAAGTAATTTTTGAGAGGTTCAGAAGAATTGAAGGCAATGGATCTGTCGAATTGTCTGGATTAGGGCTGGGGTTGTCAATTACAAAAGCGTATGTCGAAATGTTGGGAGGAACTATAAAGGTAGAATCTACAATTGGATTGGGTTCCGTTTTTTCATTTACGATACCTTTAAAATTGGATCAAACGGTACAAGCAGTAAAACTTAAAAAAGCAAAATCTTTTTACAGGAATTATGACAATGAAATTATTTTAGTCGCCGAGGATGATTCTATTAATTTCTTACTGTTGAAGAAAATTATTGAATTAAAAAATCATACGGTTCTTAGAGCTAAAAACGGACAAGAAGCTGTAGATATTTGTACTGAAAACCCAAACATTACTATGGTTTTTATGGATATAAAAATGCCTATTTTAGATGGTTATCAAGCGTTCGAAAAAATTAAAGTAATAAAACCGGAACTTCCTGTTATAGCCCAAACCGCTTATTCCTCCTTTGAAGATAAAGAAAAAATGATGCAATTAGGATTTATGGATTGTATCACAAAACCATTGGATAAAGAAAAAGTATTCGAACTGTTAGATACAGTTTTTATGGGAACTACTAAATAAATTTGGGGATACCTAAGCTTGAATTACTACTTTTAATTGTGCTGTTTTTCTTATTTCTATAATTTTTAGAAGTTTTCAGAATAACATTAGTTACACTTTTTCCGTTTTTACACTTTTCCTCCATTTAATAGCTGTAATTTTATTAGTAGCAAAACCTTTCTAAGGTTATGTGAATAATTAGTCAATGTTTGAAATAATATCAGACTGCGACCTATTTTTCTAAAACTTATATTTTACATAATTTAAATTACAAACACATGGTTTTTAAATCTATAAATCCGTTTTCTCAAGTAGTTATAGCGGAATACGAAGTATTGACGGATGCGCAATTAAATCAAAAATTGCACGTTGCAGAACGCGCATTTAAAAATTGGAAACAAAGCTCATTTGATCAAAGAGCAGTTATGATGAAAAAGCTAGCCCATATTCTTAGGGAAAAGAAAGAGGAGTTAGGTTTATTGATAACAAATGAGATGGGCAAGATACTATCGGAAAGTATTTCGGAAGTCGAAAAGTCAGCTAACAACTGTGACTTTTACGCCGAAAATGCCGAAAAAATGTTGAAGGATGACTATTATGATACGCCTTACAAAAGTATGTCAGTTTATGATCCCATGGGGGCGGTTTTTGCGATAATGCCTTGGAACTATCCTTTTTGGCAAGTCTTGCGGTATGCAGCTCCGGCAATTATGGCGGGAAATGTCACACTTTTAAAACATGCGTCAAATGTTATAGGTTGCGCCAAAGCTATTGAAAAAGCATTTTTGGAAGCTGGTTTTCCTGAGGGTGTTTTTCAACAAATTACTATTACTATTCCTCAGGTCGAAGGTGTAATTGCGTCAGATATTGTGCATGGAGTCACGCTGACCGGAAGTGAAGGGGCAGGATCATCTGTGGCGTCATTGGCAGGAAAACACCTCAAAAAATCAGTCATGGAATTAGGTGGCTCAGATGCTTTTATAGTTTTGAATGATGCAAATCTTGAAAAGGCAGCCACAGTTGCCACTCAATCCAGAATGTTAAATGCGGGTCAGGCCTGTATTTGCGCCAAACGATTTATTGTTACTGAAAAAGTAGCTGACGAATTTACAACGCTTTTTACCCAAAAAATAAAAACGTTGCAGCAAGGAAATCCATTAGGACAAGGAATTAATATGGGACCTCTTGCTCGATTGGATTTTGTGGATAAATTAGCAAGTCAATTGGAAAAATCATTGCAACAAGGTGCGAAGTTATTAGTTGGAGGCGAACACGAAGGTTGTAATTTCCAACCAACACTCATCGATTTTGTAGATTCAAACAATATTGCGTTTCAAGAGGAAACTTTCGGACCTTTAGCCACTATTATCCGAGCTAAAGATGAAAATGATGCGATAACCATTGCTAATAATCATAGATATGGATTGGCATCTACAATTTGGACTGAGGACCGAGAAAATGCATATAGACTGGCAAGGAGGATCGAGGCTGGAAATGTATTTGTAAATTCATTAGTACGGTCTGATTCCAGAGTTCCTTTTGGAGGAATAAAAAAATCAGGCTATGGAAGAGAATTAGGCACAATAGGAATCAAAGAATTTATGAATATGAAATCATTGATTATTGAATAATAGTATTTGGTACATATTATAATTAAGGAATCGAGAACAGGAATTGTGTTTATAACACATTCTGTCCTCGATTTTTTTATTCACTCTATGCCTATTTACAAAAGTGTCAGGCTACGATTTCATAGTACGATATGATTTAATTAATAGGTGTAAAGAGCCGCTTTTAAATTTTTTGGTTTGTTCGAAAGAATCACAATAAATGGAAATCCTTTGAGTGCAGCATTTTGTTTTAATCGTTTTTCACCATTATCTGAAAACGATACAGGCGATTCTCCTTTTGTACCTCCGTAAAAACTAGTAATTATCCCAGACTCTTTTAATCCCGCGGTTTGATGTTTTTGTAATACAATAACTTTTTTATAACCTGATTTTCCACTTAATTGAATTTTTTCTGATATAATTGTAGACTCACTTTTTGATTTTGTATTCAATGCAGCCACGGCATAGGTACTAATTGTTTTTTCTTCTGAACTTTCAGGCAAAGTGAAGTACACTAAATTATTTTCTATTTTTATAAAGTGTATATCCATTATGCTGCCATCATGTTTAATTATTTGTTGTGTTTGCGCAATTAATGATATGGTGTATAAAAAGGTGAACGCTATAAATAAATTTCTCATGTTTTTGTATAATAGTTAAGGTGTATGATCCTATTTTTTAAATTGGAACATATAGTTATAATATTTTTTAGTAAACAAAGGAATTATACCAATTCGGGCGGAGGGGTATAGTTTTTTAAAGCGAACTCTTTCGTATAAAATAAATCGAAAGAATTGATTTTCTTGCTTTCAAAGGAGTAGCATTCAAAACCATTACTGTTTTCATTTGTAGTTATAAATAATATTTTTGATTTGCTCTCCGAATTATCTTCTTCAGCATTTTTTTCCGTCTGTTCGTTTAAATCATATTTATTTTCACTAGAAAACATTGAAAATTTGTCATTTATCCAAACAGTGGAAAAAGCGACAAATAATAATAAAACGGAACATTTAATTAAAAGACGAATCATACGGAAAGGTAATAAAAAGTGATTTATGCGTTGTTAAAATTTTCATAAAATGGGCGATAGTAATAGCACGATAAAATTTTGATGCTTCTTAAGTAAGGTGTCTTAACAGTGCGATAAAAATGGCATTGTGTAACGAAAAAAAATTGATTTTTAACATATAAAATTGATGCAAATTGAAATAGCGTCAATTAATTTATAAAATTATATTTAAACTTAAATTGTTTTTGTTGGGGGGGGTGTTTATTTATTTTTAAATAAAATAAGTTAAATTGTGTTATTTCATATGTATATTTTAATTTTTAATAAAAAAATAGGGGGTCAGTGATTATAATTGAATTATTAAATTTTTAAAATTGGCGCTTTTAAATACGGAATAATTATTTTTTTTTAGGGATTTTTCAGTATTAACAATTCTTTTCAAAAGGACAAAAAAAACCATTAAATAATAATTTAAGTAAAAAAAAAGTTAATAAATTCGCTTCAGAATCTAAAGGATTTTACATAAAAAAAAGTACACTTGATGATAATTTACTTCGTTATAAATAGTGAAATATTTTAAAAAGCACAAACCGAAACCAAAAAATAACCAAACTAAAGTACCAATTAAAACCAATTAAAGATGAAAAAGCACCTCGTTATTCTGACATTAATACTCACAACAAGTTTAACTTTCGCGCAAGACGCTCCTCTTAGTCATTTAACTACTTTTGCAGGATCAGCTGATGCATATTATAAATATGATTTTTCTGGTGTGGATAATAGTTTGACCAGTTTTACAAATTCTCATAATTCATTTGAATTGGGCATGGCTTCCATCGAAGCATCTCATAAGAGGGGTAAAGCGTCTATTTTTGTTGATTTGGGATTTGGCAAAAGAGCAGCTCAATTTTCATACAATGATAACGCTTCAACTTTTATGATTAAACAATTGAATTTTACTTACGAGTTTTCAGATAAGTTTAAAGTTACTGCTGGAAGTTTTGGAACGCATTTAGGATATGAGTTGTTGGATGCAGTAGATAATAAAAATTACAGTATGTCGTACGCATTTACGTATGGTCCGTTTTTTAATACTGGAATAAAAGCACAATATACTTTAGGAAAGTTCAGTTTCATGGCTGGAGTTTCAAATCCAACAGATTTCAAGACCGCAATCGAGGCGGGTTCAAGCCAAAAAACGTTCATAGGACAATTAGGTTATTTTGGTGACAGCGGCAGTGCGTATTTTAATGTCACTTTTGGAAGTGCTAATCCTGGTTCTGATGAAAACAAAACACAATTTGATTTTGTAGGTTCAAAAAAAATAAGTGATTCATTTTCTTTAGGATTTAACGGCACTTATGCTATGACTAACAATGACTTTGATCGTTCATTGGATGGGGAATGGTTTGCTTTAGTAGGCTATGCGAATTTAGCATTGAAAGAAACATTAAGCTTAGCGTATCGATTAGAGTATTTAGATGCTAAAAACGCAACTGCTGGACTTGGCTCACTTGTTGGAACGAGTGTTGTTGGTAATACGTTGTCACTAAATTATAAGGTAGGGAACTTGACTATTATTCCTGAATTCCGTGTTGATGTAGCGTCAGAAGATATCTTCACAGATAAGGATGCTACTCCAAAAGGTTTAACTGCTTATGCCTTACTTGCAACAACATACTCATTTTAGTATTGAAATTTTTTTTTTTTACTGCCAAGATGCTTTCAAGTATTTTGGCAGTTTTTTTTTGCTTAGATTTTCGGGGTACTACAAAAGTGTATTTTTGGGTAAATTATAGAAGTTTGAAAAGTATTTAAATAAAAAACGGTTCTTTGAAAGATTCAAAAAACCGTTTTTATATGTATTATAACTAAAATGCTTATTGTTTTTTATAAATTGAATAAATGGTGTTTATTGTTTTTTCATCCAATACATCATTGACTTCCGTTTGAATATAATGTAATTTAAAAGCAGTTATTGCAGCAGGGAGATTTTTAGTATCATATCCTATAATTTGCAATCCTTGTTCTACATTAAAATCAGTCGGAGCAGTTTCTAAAATCTCATCAGACCAAATACCAAAACCCTGGTCTGCTAATATTTTCCAAGGAAACAATTGGCTGGGATCCTTTTTTCTGGTTGGTGCAATATCTGCATGACCAATAATGTTTTGAGCAGGAATATTGTAATCTTTTTTTAGCTTGGTCAAAAGCGCCAGTAAGCTATTGATTTGTAACTCGGAAAAAACTTCTGATCCATTGTTGTCTAATTCAATTCCTATTGATGTCGAATTAATATCAGTGTTTCTTCCCCAAGTGCCAGCACCTGCATGCCACGCTCGTAAATAATCATTTAGCATCTGAACTACTTTTCCATCATCTGAAATTAGATAATGAGAACTCACTTGAGATTCTATTTTTGTGAATGTTTTTAGTGTTTGTTGTAATGAATCCTGTGCAGTATGATGAATAATAACGAAATTCGGTTTTCTTAAATTAAAATTTACGGTTCCTATCCATTCTGTATTAACACCATTTTCCAATGGTGTAGATCCCATTTTAAAAAGAGTATCTTTATAAGTATGCAGCTGTTGTGTGTACAATGTGTCAATGTTTATCTCGACATGCGGAATTACAGGTAAGGGTTGCGGATCTTTGTTAGAAATAGTTTTAGTTAAAGTTTTGAGCTTAGAATCATAAATTTTTTCACTCTTTTTGTAAGGATTTGTGGAGCATGAAGCAGCGATAACTGCCATAATAAGGTAATAATAAGTTTTTCTCATGTAGGTTTTCATTTAGAAACAGGCTCAAATCGATTAATTAGATTTTTTTTTAGATTTCGATTTTCTAGGGTTTTTAGCTTCTTCATTTAAAGCAATATATTTTTCCTTTTGCTCTTTGTTTAATAATTCCATTATCTTTCTGTCCGTAGTTTCTGAAAGAACTTTAATGTTTTTTATTTTTTCATCTTGGCTGACTTCTGCTTTTATGAGCATGCCTTGTGTTTTTATGCTTTCGATCAAAATGTTAGAAATCGCAATTTCCTGAAGTGCATCCAGAATAAGTTCCGGTTTTATTCGCTCCATGATTTTACCAACCGTAACTTCCACAGGAATTTCTTTTGGCTTGTCAGGAGTTCTGGGTTGATCCATTGCGCTATTCATTCGACGATTACTTCCATAACCATTTCCGTAACCGTTTCCATATCCGCCATTTCCATATTGTGCAGTACTTATATTTGTTGATAATACTGCAAATGCGATGATTAATAGTGATTGAAATAGTTTCATATTTAGTTTTTAAAATGGATTAAAATCGTCTTTAGGAAATTATGCTGGTTCGCCGTACAAATCAAATTCTGTTGCTTCAATAATTTTTATCTGAACAAACTCACCTGTTTTTACATAATGTTTTGAGGCATCAATCAAGACTTCATTGTCAACATCTGGACTGTCAAATTCAGTTCTTCCGACAAAATGTCCGCCTTCTTTTCTGTCAATGATGCATCTAAATATTTGTCCGACTTTCTCTTGGTTTAAATCCCAGGAAATTTGTGACTGTAGTTCCATAATTTCGTTAGCACGCTCTTGCTTTACAGTATCTGGAACATCATCTTCCAGTGCGTAAGCATGCGTATTTTCTTCGTGAGAATAAGCAAAACAACCCATTCTGTCAAACTTCATTTCTTGAACAAAATCTTTCAATATGTTGAAATCCTCTTGTGTCTCTCCTGGATAACCTACGATCAAAGTCGTACGAATAGCCATTCCGGGAACAGCAGCACGGAAATCTTTCAGCAATTTTGTTGTTTTCTCCCGAGTAGTTCCGCGACGCATTGATTTTAAAATAGAATCTGAAATGTGTTGCAACGGAATATCAATATAATTACAAATTTTAGGCTCGCGCTTCATGATTTCCAGAACATCCATCGGAAAACCAGTAGGGAAGGCATAATGAAGACGGATCCATTCAATTCCATCTACTTTAACTAACGCTTCTAATAATTCCCCAAGAGCTCTTTTTTTGTAAATATCTAAGCCATAATAGGTTAAATCCTGAGCGATTAAAATCAATTCTTTTACTCCGTTCTTAGCTAATCCTTCGGATTCTTTAACTAATTTTTCAATCGTTTGGGAAACATTTTTTCCTCGCATTAACGGAATTGCACAAAAACTACAGGGTCTGTCACAGCCTTCTGAAATTTTCAAATAAGCATAATTCTTAGGCGTTGTAGTCAATCTTTCTCCTAATAATTCATGCTTATAATCCGCTCCTAAAGCTTTCAATAATTGTGGTAACTCTGTAGTGCCAAAAAACTGATCTACATTTGGTATCTCTTTTTCTAAATCAGGTCGGTATCGTTCCGATAAACATCCGGTAACAAATACTTTGTCCACCAATCCTCTTTCTTTCTTATCAGCATATTCCAAAATCATATTTACTGATTCTGCTTTAGCATTATCAATAAATCCGCATGTATTTATTACAATAATATTTCCTTCTTCGGCTTCTGGCGCTTCATGTGTAACATCTTTTCCGCTGGCGCGAAGTTGTCCCATCAGCACTTCACTGTCATAGACATTTTTCGAACACCCAAGAGTAATTACGTTGATTTTATTCTTTTTTAAAGACTTAGTTCTCATAACATTATAATCCCGATAATTTGGGAATTTTGCAAAATTACAATTTTTATTTTTAGGACCATAAATCTTTAGGGTTTTTATGGAGCTATTCCTGCTGTACGTTGCAATCTCCCGAAAAAACGGGAGGATTTCCACTGCCATCAGGGCTAAAAAAAATCCGTTCCAAGATAGCGAAACGGATTTTAAATTTTATTTCTCGGAATGATTACAATTCAAATGCCAATGTTAATGAAATATTATTGTTTATAGCATCAATACTGGCGCCATCTGTAAATCCTTTATTAAAAAATCCTTGTTGTGAATTTCTTTTAGCGTAAGAATACGCTAAATCTACTTTGGTAGAACCAAAGCTGTATCCGATACCTGCTGAATAACCGGTTAAATCTCCTACTGTTACGGCATTTTTATACGGACTTTGTTCGTAACGATATCCTGCTCTTAAGCTCAAAGCTTCAATTTTATACTCAGCACCTATTCTTAATTCGCCTGTTGTGTCTAAAATTGAATTCATCTCACTATTTAAATCAGTAAAATACGGATCGTTTTCAGGTTTAAATTTAGTACTGCTGTAATCTTTAATAGCATAATCAACGCTTATTAAACCAGATTTTCCAAAAACATAAGCAAAACTTCCAGTTAGTTTGCTCGGCGTTTGTAATTTATATGGTTCGTAAATATTAACCACTTGAGGATTAACCATGTCATTTGTATTGTCAGCATTCGTTGCACTGCTTACTACATTGAGTCTTTGTGATAATTCATCGTTTAATTTATACCAAGTAGAAGATTCGTAAGCCAGACCTAACCGAATTTCATCAGAAACTTTTGCGATAGCTCCCAATTGAAAAGAGAAACCCGTTCCGTACGTATACAAGTCGTTTTCAAAACTCAATCGAGACACTGTATAATCTGACGTTAATGGAGCATCGTTATCTTCGTAAAAAGTAGATGATTTGTGAAAGTCAGTAAAATGTGAATTCAAATTTAATCCTAAGTACAACTTATCATTATATGATGTTGCAGCATTAAAAGAGAGTTTTCCGTTGTATCCAGTGCTGTAAATGGAGTTTTCTTGGTAATAACTACCTCCGGCAGGAACATTTGAAGTGTAAGGAGAATTATTAGTTTGATCAACTGCATTAATAACAAAACCTTGGTAGCCTAAAAATGCCTGTTGCGCTGCAAATCCATTTAAATTTGGATACTGATTATTAGGAAGGTTGCTTCCTAAAAATGAGTATAAGTCCGAAATTGATTCTCCGGAATTTGTATTTACAAATTCTTGAGGTACTGGAGCGCCATTATTGGAATTGTTGGCGTAACTTAAAAAATAGTCCCCTATGGAATTATTTGGGTTGGTTCCGGCCGAAAAGAATCCGTTGTCAAAATTAGAAATGTTTTCGTAATTAACACCTAATGAAATCTTTTTCCAATTACTATTTGAATTTTTATTATTAAAAATAAAAACCGCACCAGCTTGATTCAAATCAAAAGAATTGTTTTTCTCACTTGCTGTAGTTCCAAAATAATTGGACTTATTTTTTGTATCAAAATTACTTAAGGTAAGTGCCATTTGATTGTTTGTAAATACTGCAGAACCCGCAGGATTTACATTTAGCGAGGACAAATCACCACCAAGAGCTCCAAAAGCACCGCTCATGGCTCTAAAACGAGCTGTTCCATTCAGGTTATCCTGAGTGTAACGCATGGCATCTGAAATTTCTTGTGATTGGACAATGCTTACAGAGAAGCCTACAGCTAATAAAAATATATATTTTTTCATTTCTAATTTGTAAGTTTAGTTTCTTATGAATATTGCAATACTATTATCCTCTGCCACCTCTTCCGCCACCGCCGGATGATCTACCACCGCCACCGCCACCAGAATTCCTAGAATTATTTGAGCTAGGACTGTGTGATCTGGAATTGTTATCGTTGCTAGAACTTGGAGAATACGATCTTTGCGTTCTATTATTTTCGTAACGATTGCTATTCGTGTTCGATCTTCTGCTGGGTGTATTATTGTTGTTTTGATTTCTTGAAAACGTTGGCCTTGTATTATTGAATCCGTTTGTAGTACTTCGTTGTCTTACATCACTGTTCGTATTTCCGTTATAATTTGAATTGTTTCTTCGGTTAACGCTATTGCTTTGGTTTCTAGAGGAATTAGTTGCATTTCGGGAGCTGTAATTTCTATCACTACTTGTGGTGGTAGTGGTGGAGGAACCTCGTCTTCCTGAATTGGATGAATAGGATCGGTTGTTATAGTAATTGGAGTTACCCCAATTATTTCCATACCCATTATTCCAACCCCAATTATTTCCATACCAGTTATTCCATCCCCAATTATTACCGTACCAGCTGTTTCCATACCAGTTATTCCAGCCAAAGCCAATGTTCATACCCCAGCCGTAACCGCCGTTCCATCCCCAGTTATTTCCATACCAGTTATTTCCGTACCAGTTATTTCCATACCAATTGTTCATTCCCCAACCGGTATCATAAACATTGATACTTACGCTTTGGGGATTACTGCCCCATCCGGGGTAGTTAGAGTCGTTGTATTGCAACGAATCATTTTCTAAATTGTAATCGTTGTAATTGTTTACATCGGTTAAGATTTCGACAGGTTGATTGTTGTTCTGTAAAGATCCAAAGTAATCTCTATATTGATTATTTGGATCATTTTGAGTATTTGTGTCTGGTGCTCTATTTGACGTGTTACCATAGATTCCGTCAGAATCATAGTAAGAGCTGTTTTGGTACGAGCCACAAGATGACAATAAGACACTCAGAAATCCAACAATGTAATACATTGATGAATTTTGTATGGAAAGAGTTCTACGTTTCATATATATGGAGTTTTTATTGTTGCACATTACAAAAATAGTTAGTTTTGCTGAATTATTTATTTAAAATTATAAACGCAAAATTTGTGCCAAACTATTCAATATGAGTAAGAACCTAATTACAAGATCAGAAGATTATTCAAAATGGTATAACGAGTTGGTTGTCAAAGCCGATTTAGCCGAAAATTCAGGAGTTAGAGGCTGTATGGTTATCAAACCTTACGGGTATGCGATATGGGAAAAGATGCAGGCAGAGTTGGATCGAATGTTTAAGGAAACGGGACATCAAAACGCATATTTCCCTTTGTTTGTTCCAAAAAGTATGTTTGAAGCGGAAGAAAAAAACGCGGAAGGGTTCGCAAAAGAATGTGCCATTGTAACTCATTATCGATTAAAAAATGATCCTGACAGGCCAGGGAAATTAATGGTTGACCCCAATGCAAAATTAGAAGAAGAATTAATTGTTCGGCCTACAAGCGAAGCTATCATTTGGTCTACATACAAAGGTTGGGTACAATCCTATCGAGATTTGCCTTTACTGATTAATCAATGGGCAAACGTGGTGCGCTGGGAAATGAGAACCAGATTGTTTTTAAGAACGGCAGAGTTTTTATGGCAAGAGGGACATACTGCCCATGCAACAAAAGCAGAAGCGTTAGAGGAATCTGAAAAGATGATGAATGTATATGCTGATTTTGCCCAAAATTTTATGGCGATTCCTGTTGTAAGAGGAACGAAAACTGAAACCGAACGTTTTGCGGGAGCCGAAGAAACGTATTGTATCGAAGCCTTAATGCAGGATGGGAAAGCCTTGCAGGCCGGAACGTCACATTTTTTAGGTCAAAATTTTGCGAAAGCTTTTGATGTTAAATTTGCAAATGCTCAAGGAAAGCAAGAACATGTTTGGGGAACATCTTGGGGTGTTTCTACTCGTCTGATGGGGGCATTGGTGATGACGCATTCAGATGATCAAGGATTGGTATTGCCTCCGAGCTTAGCACCGATTCAAGTTGTGGTTGTTCCTATTTACAAAACAGACGAGCAATTGGCAGCGATAACCGCTGAGGTAAATGTTTTGACAGCGTCTTTAAAAAAATTACACATTTCTGTAAAATTTGATGACAGGACCACTCAAAAACCGGGTTTTAAATTTGCTGAATGGGAATTAAAAGGTGTGCCGGTTAGGATAGCTGTAGGTCCAAAAGATTTAGAAAATGGAACTTTTGAAGTTGCAAGAAGAGATACGTTAACTAAAGAAGTAGTTTTTAAAGATGAAATTGCAGCTTACATCAGTAATTTATTAGAACAAATTCAAAAAGAATTGTTTGAAAAAGCATTAAATTATAGAGATACACATATTACTGAGGTAAATAGTTTTGAAGAGTTTAAAGAGGTTTTAGATCGTAAAGGAGGTTTTGTATCAGCACATTGGGATGGAACTGCAGCAACTGAGGAGAAGATTAAAGACTTAACTAAAGCAACCATCAGATGCATCCCTTTAGACCGAGTAGAAGAAGCGGGAAGCTGTGTTTTTACTGGGGAAAGCTCAGTAGGTCGAGTACTGTTTGCGAAGGCATATTAAAAAAAAATAATTTTTTTTGCATGTACTATTGTACGTTTCAAAAATAGTTGTATTTTTGCATCCGCATTAGAGAAGCAGGGCCCGTTCGTCTATCGGTTAGGACGCATGGTTTTCATCCATGTAAGAGCGGTTCGATTCCGCTACGGGCTACTATTTTTATTGCAGGTTAAAGTTTTCCTGAACTTAGAGGGAAGTATGGCCCGTTCGTCTATCGGTTAGGACGCATGGTTTTCATCCATGTAAGAGCGGTTCGATTCCGCTACGGGCTACAATTTCAATATTTTAGATTGATAAAACTTAGGGGATAATGGTCCGTTCGTCTAGGGGTTAGGACGCCAAGATTTCGTCTTGGTAACAGGGGTTCGATTCCCTTACGGACTACAAAAAATAGTAAAAGATAAAAAAGCAATAAAATGGCAAATCATAAATCAGCTCTAAAAAGAATTAGAAGTAACGAAAAGAGAAGAGTATTAAACAGATACCAACACAAAACCACTCGTAATGCTATCAAAGCATTAAGAATAGCGACTGATAAAGTTGATGCTACATCTAAATTATCAAATGTTATTTCTATGATAGATAAATTAGCTAAAAAGAATATCATTCATGATAACAAAGCGTCTAATTTAAAATCTAAATTAACAAAACTTGTTGCTAAATTGTAATTACTACAATTTTTAAATATAAAAAAAGCTCTCAATTACGAGAGCTTTTTTTATGTCTATGATTTGGCATTATTCAAATTTAGTTTTTAAATAGTCCAGCATTGAACGGGTAATTGGTTTAGATAAGAAGTCAATTACCATTGGGTATTGTTTTGTTTTTTCTAAGTCTTCCGGGTCTATAGTTGAGGAAAGTACAACTACTTTTATAGTAGTATTGAATTCTGAAAATTCCGGGCTACTGAAATGATCCAGAAATTCCCAGCCACCCATTACAGGCATATTCAAATCTAAAAAAATTAATTGTGGCTGTTCGTTTGATTTGTTATTGGCACATCTGATAGTGTTGAAGTAAATGAGTGCTTCTTCGCCATTTTGAGCTGTTATTATTTCATTTGAAAACGATGATTTGATAATTACTTTTTTGCATAACATAAGTGTTATCGGGTCGTCATCAACGCATAAAATTCGATCTAGCATTATTGTTTGTTTTTAAATATTAATGTAAACGTAGTTCCCTTATTTACTTCGCTTTCGATTTCAATGGTTCCTCCCATTGTTTCAATTTGTGATTTTACGAGATATAGGCCTAGTCCTTTGCTGTCAGGGTAATTATGGAAACGTTGATAAAGTCCAAATACTTTATCTCTATTTCTTTCTAAATTGATACCTATTCCGTTATCTTTAAAAACCATAACAACAGTGTCATCGATTTCATGGGTGGTAATGATTATTTTTAGCTTTCGGTTTTCGGATTTGTATTTTATTGCATTTGTCAAAAGATTCAACATTATGCTCTCTATATAAGCTTTATTAATGTTTAATATCGAAACTTTTTCGAAATTGAGTTTTATGATGGGTTTGTATAATTCGATTTGAAAACTAAGTTGACTAAAAACATTTTCAAATATTTCTTTTATTAAAACAGCTTCTTTTTCAATGGAAGGATTGTCTTTTATGATAATAACTTTTACTAAATCATTGATAGTGTCATTTAATAAATGAGTAGATTTATTAAAGCCATTTAAGATCTCTTTTAATTCTTGGTTTTCAATAGGAATATCTTCCAATAGGTTCAATAGCCCAGTTAGGTTTGATAATGGAGCTCTAAGGTTGTGCGAGGTGATGTAAGAAAATTGTTTTAAGTCTTTATTGTTTTGAGTTAATTCTCTAATAAGCTGTTCTTTTTCTTTTTCTTGCTTTTTTTCATCAGTTATGTCTCTTTGAATAGAAATCCAGTGCGAAAGTTCATTCTCTGAATTATATATTGGTATCATTGAGAAGCGAACCCAATATTCTTCTTTGTTTTTGGTTAGGCTGATTGTTTCTATAAGGCATTCCTCTTTGTTTTTGATGGAACTCAAAAGTTTTTCAAGTTCGTTGCGATCAGAATTTGGACTATTGAAAGGATCGGCGGATTTACCTGAAATTTCTTCAAAGTCATACCCCGACATGGAAGAAAAAGCCGGATTTACATAAATTATATTAGGTATTTTTCCATCAAAAGAACTTGCTTCGGTAATAATAATTGAATCTTTAGACTGTGTAAAAACGGTTTCTAGTAATTTAAGTCGTTGTTCTTCCTCTTTCTGTTTTGTGATGTCTTGAATGGCTCCAATCATTCTAACGGCTTTTCCAGTTTCATCTTTCAACAGAAAACCTCTGTCAAGAACATATTTATAGGAATTGTTAGCGCATTTAAAGCGATATTGATCTTGCCAGTTTTCGGTTTTTTGTTCGATAAAAGAGTAAAGTTTAATGGACATTTTGATACTGTCTTCGGGGTGAATTTTGTCAAACCACCACTTTGAACTATTACCAACTTCATTTTCTTTATAGCCGAAAACACTTTCAATTCCTTTATTCCAAGAAAAGCTGTCTTCTTGTATTTTCCAATCCCAAATAGTGTCACTGGTTGCTTTTGCTACAATATTGTATTGTTCATTCGATTCCTTAATTTCATCATTTGTATTTTTCAGCTTTTCAAAAATGGATATGTTTCGAGTGTCATTTTTTGATAAAATGAGTTTGAAAATTATGCCGGTCAGAAATATAAATAAAATGTCTTTTGTGAAAGTGTAAAATTGAAGGTTTGAATCAGAAATATAATGTAGTAATAATTTATGACTAATAATGGCTACAAACATTGAGATTAGAATGTAGATGATGATTATTTGATTGGTTTTGCTTTTCATTACTCAAATATAATTAATTATTGGTGAATTATTAAACAACATAAGTAACTTATTTTTCGAGATTTTTTTAAAAGTCTATTTCTGTGTCTAATGCGTTAAGAATATGTAAACTATTACATAAATATTTTTTATTGGAAAATAAAGTGTACCTTTGCACCCACAAAAAATCACAGATGGAATCTATTAGAAACATTGCAATTATTGCCCACGTCGATCACGGTAAAACAACTTTGGTTGATAAAATTATGTATCACTGTCAGTTATTTCGTGATAACGAGAATACAGGTGACTTAATCCTTGATAACAACGACTTAGAGCGTGAAAGAGGTATTACCATTACTTCAAAGAATGTTTCTGTAGTATACAAAGGAACAAAAATCAACATTATTGATACTCCTGGCCACGCCGATTTTGGTGGTGAGGTAGAACGTGTATTGAATATGGCTGATGGAGTTTGTCTACTTGTAGATGCTTTTGAAGGACCAATGCCACAAACGCGTTTTGTATTACAAAAAGCTCTTGACCTTGGTTTGAAACCATGCGTTGTTATTAATAAAGTAGATAAAGAAAACTGTACTCCGGAAGAAGTTCACGAGAAAGTTTTCGATTTAATGTTCGAATTAGGAGCAGAAGAGTGGCAATTGGATTTCCCAACTGTTTACGGGTCAGCTAAAAATAACTGGATGTCTGACCATTGGGAAAACGTAACTGATAATGTGGAAGCATTGTTAGATATGGTTCTTGAAAATGTACCAGCTCCAAAAGTTTCTGAAGGAACGCCACAAATGTTGATTACTTCATTAGACTTCTCTGCTTTTACAGGTCGTATTGCTATTGGTCGTTTGGAAAGAGGTGTTTTGAAAGAAGGAATGCCAATTTCATTATGCAAAAGAGATGGTACTATTATAAAATCTAGAATTAAAGAACTTCATACTTTTGAAGGTCTTGGTCGTAAAAAAGTGCAAGAAGTAGTTGCTGGAGATATTTGTGCGATTATTGGCGTTGAAGGTTTTGAAATTGGAGATACTATCGCTGATTTTGAAAATCCAGAAGCGTTACAAACAATTGCTATTGATGAGCCTACTATGAGTATGTTGTTTACAATTAATGACTCTCCTTTCTTTGGTAAAGAGGGTAAATTTGTAACTTCTCGCCATATTAGAGACCGTTTACATAAAGAACTAGAGAAAAACTTAGCAATGAAATTGGGTGAAACCGATTCTGCTGATAAGTTCATGGTTTTTGGTCGTGGTGTACTTCACTTGTCTGTTCTTATTGAAACAATGAGAAGAGAAGGGTATGAATTACAAATTGGTCAACCACAAGTTATCATCAAAGAAATTGATGGTAAAAAATGTGAGCCAATCGAGGAATTAACAATCGACTTACCAGAAACACTTTCGGGAAGAGCGGTAGAGTTTGTTACTATGCGTAAAGGTGAAATGCTGAGTATGGAAACTAAAGGGGAGCGTATGATTGTAAAATTTAATATTCCATCACGTGGAATTATTGGATTGCGTAACCAATTGCTAACTGCAACAGCTGGTGAGGCTATTATGGCACACCGTTTTATAGGATATGAGCCTTACAAAGGAGAAATTTCTGGACGTAACAAAGGTTCATTAATTTCTATGGAAAAAGGAAAAGCTATTCCTTATTCTATCGATAAATTGCAGGATCGTGGTAAGTTTTTTGTTGAACCAAATGCCGAAATTTACGAAGGTCAGGTTATTGGAGAAAATTCTCGTAGCGATGATATGTGTGTGAACGTGACGAAAGAGAAAAAACAATCTAACGTTCGTTCTTCTGGAAATGATGAAAAAGCTAGAATTATCCCTCCAATTATTTTCTCTCTTGAAGAAGCTTTAGAATACATTCAAAAAGATGAATACGTTGAGGTTACTCCGAAATCTATTCGTTTAAGAAAAATATATTTGACTGAAACAGATAGAAAAAGATTTAAATTCTAATTTTATAGTTTATACTAAAAAGCCATTCGAAAGAATGGCTTTTTTTATGCTTTTATAATTTTTTGTAGCGTCATTATTTATTAATACAGATTAATAATACATTATTAGTCATTCTGGTCACTAGAATAAAATCGTTTAAAAAATTAAATACAACTATTGAGATTATTTATTTTTTTTTGCTCTTTACCTCTTCAAACTAAAATGTCCTTTGGCTTCCCTGCCATCGTCTAATTTTATGGAATACCAATAGTCATCTGAAGGTAAGGGTAGGCCCAAAAATACACCATCCCAACCTTCACTGGAGGGAACAATCTGTTTTAAAAGCTTACCGTAACGATCGAAAATATAAATAATCGAATTTTTATTGAAATTTGCATTTACTCCTTTTACATTCCAATAGTCATTGTAACCATCTCCGTTGGGGGTAAAGAATTTTGGAACACCAATTACTGTTATTGTTTGCTTCACGGTTCCACAACCATTTTTATCATTAATGTAGATGTCATGAATTCCGGCTGGAACATTATCAAAAAAATTAGAGTCTTGAAAAGGCCCGGAAGGAGCGTCAAGACTATATTCATATTGACCTTGTCCAGTTACAGTTACCGTTACTGAGTTTATAGCTGATAAATCAATAATTGAAATGCTCCCTATTTCTGCTATATCCGAAGCGGTTACTTTTATAGTTCGAGTTCTACTACAGCCGTTAATGGAACTAACTTTTACGGTATAATCACCTTCTGCGTTTACATTCAATGTTGAGCCCGTTTCAGAGGTTAAAACAACGTTATCCTTTGTCCAGACATACGTATAGTCCGCACTGGGAGTGCCGTCCTGAATTCCAGAATCTAATTTCACAAAGAAAGTGGGAAGGTTAGAACAAACTAATTCATTTTCTTCGAAATCTTCATTGGTATCAATATCGGGTTTTGGATTTACTTTTAAAGTCACTCTTGGACTCAAACCATAACATGCATTATTAGAGGTGCTTTCCACCCGAACCCAAATTTTTTGTTCGTTTGGATATCTAATATTGCGGTAATTTGATGTGTTTGATATTTCATCATTCTCTGACAAAGCATCGGCTTCATTTTTATAAAACTTTATCGAATAAGAAGAACTCGATAAAGGAAGAATGGCTAAGATGTCAGTGGCTACACTGCTAAAATCAAAGGTTGCGATTCCATCAGTATCGTTATTTGCTGCTCCTAAGTCATCACAGGTATTAAAAGTACGAGTGAATGAAGCGGGAATTTGGGTAGTTGAAACCACTAATGTAATTTGAACTACACTAGTGCACCCGTTAGCATTTTTTACCCTTACCCAAACAGGCATGCCACCCGAAGTAGTATTTGTAAATGCCAAAGGATTAGAAATTAATTTTCCTAAATCAGCTGTTTCAGCTCCCGATTGTGACGTGTAATAGGTAAAAGCTTCTGATGTCGAATTTGACGATATCGCATTGTTTTTAACTGTTAAATTAAAATCAGAAAAGCCATCCGTATCGTCATCACATTGAACTATTGTGACAGTATTAACTACTGGTAACGTATAAATTGTCAAAGTAGTTTCGGAAGAAATCAAGCCACATGAATTTCCGATTTTATCCAGTTTCACTCTGTATTTATAACCATTCATTGCATTGGTAACTTTTATCAATGTTAAAGTTTTTGTTGTTGCATTCAGATAGTTTGTATTATTCAGGATGTTATTCCAATTTGTTCCGTCAGTTGACAATTGCCACTGATAGGTATTTCCGCCATTATCAAGAACTGTGATTGTTGTGCTTTCTAATTCACAAGTTGGCGCAACTTGAGGTTGAGAATTGATTTTTATTGGCGCAGCAATTACGTAATTGTTATTTGGAGTTGTATAACCTTGACCACTCGTGACTTTTCCTTTAACGTTAACAGTAACAGGATTGTTTCCTAATAATCCATCATTGTTAGGGTCATTAAAACCAGCTTCAATGACATCAAAACAAACATCATTGTCGCTATCCATATCGATGTAATTAAAAGTTAGATCAGAATCGGTATCAGTAATGGTATAATTTAGTTTACCACTATCTGGACTTGTTTCAAGTCCGTCAAATAAACCATTTGTACCAAAAGTAATAGGTGACCCATCTATAACTCCATCGTTATTACCATCAGTAGCAGTGCTTCCAGCTTCCTTTAAGTCATAAATCCCGTCGTTATCACTATCTAAATCCAATAAATCATATACAATAGGAAAAGTATTGAAAACATCATTGTCCGTATTAATTCGTATTAATCCAGGTTCAAAAGCATTATCCAGCCCATCTTTATTGGAATCAGATCCAGATAAAACTTTAAAACCTTTTCCTTGTGCTTCAATCGTGTCAGGGATTCCATCATTATCACTATCTAAATCTAATAAGTCTGGAATTCCATCAGAATCTGAATCAAAAATTTGAGTATGTTCTATAGCAAATGTTGCTTTGTTAATATTTACGTCAGATAAATTACTGTGAGAAAAAGTCAGTGAATTTGTTAAATAAGTTTTAAAATAGAATAAGCCATTTCCGGGAATTAATGGAGTTGTACTATTAAGTCTGAAACGGATTTCGAAAGAAGAAAATTCCTTTATGCCACTTTCATAAATTCCATCATAATTGGTGTCAATCAACAATTGGCCATTAGGGTCAATAACCGTAATAGTTTTGTCAGTTGGTACGCGTAGTATAAAATCACCATCACTATTCATATAATCAGTAATAGCTGTAGTTTGTGTTGAATTGTCTTGCGCTATATAACTAATGCGGATTGTTTCATTTTTTGTAAGATTCAGGGTGTATGCAACGCTATTTGTTTTCCCTGCAGGAACTTCTGAAACAAATCCATAAAATGGTTTTCCAATAATCGTTCCGCTTCCTGTAATTGTCGCAGTGTAATCAACACTTGAGGTGGTGTTTGACTGGTTTAAGTTAGAAACAGCCGCTTCCCAATTATTTATGATACCATCATTGTCTAAATCAATATCGATGTTATTATTTGTTCCGTCATTATCTGAATCCAAAGGACAGGTACTCACCGGAATTTTATCGGAGAAAATTGGATCTGCATTGGGACAACCAGTGATACTACCTTTTACTTGATAAAAACCGGGTTGAGTAGGTGTGTGCGAATTTATAGTGGCTCCAATAATTGGATTGTCGTTGAAATACCACTGAAAGGTATCATACGAGGATAAAGTACTAATTTTTAAAACAACATTTGGAATGCATGCCGCGTTTAAAACTGTGATTTTATCAGTTATAATTTCTGGTTTCGTGTCAAATCCGGAGTAGTAACCTCCATAAGTTGCCGCACCATTTGTTCCAAAGTAAGAAACATAAACTTGTTTTGTGGATTTTACAGCAATATTCCCCGTCAGGTTAGATACAGTGTATCTCACATAATCTATAGTTCCTGTTATGGCAACTGGAGGGCTTGAAATAGGAAAGTTGTTTATGGTTACAATAGCCCCAGTTTCAGTCACAATATTTAACCCACCATTGTAAAATGTATTTCCTATCGATTCAATTAAAGGAATATTGTCAACGATATTGGGTGTCGCACAATTTAAGGGTGGTACAAAAAATAAATTTTGATTTGCAGGTGAAAAATTTCCTCCAATACTTTGGTAAGCAGAAACGTTTTCGGAAGTTTTAACATATAAATTGCCGTCTATAAATTGACTTCCATCAAGTACAGTATATTGTCCTTTACTAAGAGTAGCGGTAGGTGCTGCAGAACCATTAATGAAAATTTTGGTATTATCCACATTTGCAATTAATAAAACCCGTTCTAATTCATCAGTTCCAAGCCCTTTTACAAATATGTATTCCTTACCGGTTTTTTCGGTTGGAACAATTTGGTCAAAACCTACATCTCTGCCAACCGGATTACCTTGAGCATTAACGAATGTACTGTTACTTCCGCCAAACGAACCTGAATTGACTACTACAGGTTTATCCGATTCCACCAGCGCACCTATCATAGTTGAACTGTTAGATATAGTGTTGCTGTAATTTTCCAAAGCCAAAACATAACTTTGATTTTTACCTAAAGTAACGATTATAGGTCCAGTTACAGCGGTTCCATCTGATAGTATAGATCCTGTTGGAATGTTTGAAATAGTGACTTTAGTATTATTCTCTGTTGAAAGTATTGATGCAAAATTTAAAACACTTGAATCGTAAAGTGGATTTAGCATTGCTCCTAATCTAAATTCTTTGCCTAGGGCGCTGTTTCCTTTTGATACCAGTCCGCCAGCATGATTAAAATTCCCATTTTGGGTTAAGCCTGCATTTACCCTGACACTTACATAAATTAAATCTTCAGCTTCAACAATATATCCTTTGTTAGTAACAATTCCAATACTAGTTTTTGGAGTAAATAACTGTGTGTTTTCTCCTTGACCAATGGAATAAATATAGGGAGTAGTATTGTTAACTACACCAGTTGTTACGCTGCCGCCATTTGCTATAATTTTAAAATTAACATTGGTGCGGCTTGGTGTAGAGATATATAAATAATGATCCCCTGCTAAATTTGTAGCACAGGTTAACGGCGGAATATAGTGTGTCTTACTAAATTGAGCAAAGCAACTTATTGATAGAAAAATAAAGAAAATAAGTAAAGTTTTTTTCATGGGCTAAAAATAGGAAAATAACGATTATCTTTTTAATGTAAAATGACCTTTTATTATTTTGCCGTTTTCTAAATTTAAATGAAACCAATAATCATCAGAAGGTACTGTAAATCCATTGAAAGTTCCATTCCATCCAATGTCCGAAGAGAGAAATTGCTTCAGTAATTTTCCATAACGATCAAATATTGATACAGTTGATTCAGGTAAAAGATCCAGATTTTTAATTTCCCAAAAATCATTATATCCATCTCCATTTGGAGTAAAATAACGGGGATAATCCAATACATATATTTTAAAAGGAATCGATAATCCACAACCGTTTTTATCACGAGCATAAACTAAATATTCTCCGGGTGCAACCCCGTTAAATAGTGGATTATCCTGAAAATAAGAGCCGTCAATTGAAAATTCATAATTGCCTATTCCGGAATATTCTATCAAAACTGAATTTTCGTTTCCTGCAAAATCATTAATGATTGCTCCAGTGACAATTGCAATTCCAGATGCTGATACACTATATTTTTTTATTGCAGTACATCCATTTGTATTGGTAACTTTCACAGAATAATTTCCTGGTAAAGTAACTGTTATAGTATTCGAAATTTCTCCAGTAGTCCATAAATAACTAGAAAATCCGGCATCAACTATTAAGTTTGTGGAAGTTCCATTACACAAAGAAGTTGTTTCATCTTGAAAATTTATTGGGTCAAATGTTTTTACTATTAGAATTATGGGAGTAATTGCATAACAATCTGTACCGTTAAAAATTTTTGAGTAAATTGTTTGCTGATTTTGAATCGTATTTCTAAATATATTTGGTAATTGATTCTGTTGGGCTATTGCATCGGCGGGATTTAGATAATATTCTACTGTCAAACCGCCTGGTAAACCCGTTAGTACTTGAGGAGTTACTTGTACTTTTAAATCAAATAGTGATAAACTATCATTTGTACCATCAGTATCACAGGTTGTAATTGGATTTTGAACCGCAATAGCATTATTGGAAATAATCAGTTTTACTTCGGCATAATTTGCGCAGTTGAATGAATTGCTTACTCTTGCAAATACGGACTGGTTGATGACTTTGTTGCTGTACGTTGTTGAGTTTGTAATTGGGTTAATTTTTGCTTTAGCATCAGCCAAAGTTTCATAATAGACTACGGCACTTAAGTTACTCGCATTGCTTTTTACAGTGGCATCAGCTTTGGTTAAATTGAAAATAGATATTCCATCGGTGTCGATGTCGCATTGTACCAGTGTAGTGTCGTTTAAAATAATTTCTGGAGTATACTCGATTATTATTTCTTCGCTAGCGATACAACTGGGTGTCAATTGCACTTCAACTCTGTAGATTCCCGGACTTGTAACGGTATAATTAGAAAAGTTGTTTATAAATGCTACATTATCCTTATACCATTTGTAGGTATAACCTAAACTCGCAGATAGTTTGGTGTCAATACTAAAGCTTTCACCAAAACATATTGGATTGTTTGTTGCTAATAATCGGTCTGTTCCCAAATCAATTTTCGGCAAAAAACTACCTGCCTTGAGAAAAACTGCGGAGTCATAATATTGGTTTCTCTGATCCGCAATTACTAATTTCATATGGTATATTTTGCCGGGTTCAACTCTGGTTTGAGCAGTCAATATTTTGGTTTGTCCGGCATAATTTATGGGACTCGCAGCAGTATTGAATCCGCCAAAATAAATTTCGTTTTGCGGGCCACAATTTTTTATGGGTTCTGTAGAGTTTTGAATCGGATTAATTAAAGGGTGAATACTTGTTGATGCAACAGGAATGGAGGTGCCCGGAAGCAATGCTAAGTTTATATAAGAGGCTGTATTGATTTCTTTGATTAGAAAAGCAAAACCATCAGAATAGTTACAAGGAAAATCATCTTGGTATTCATTTGAAGCAAAGATATAATCAAAACTTATGAAATCTGTTAAAGCTGTAAAATCAAATTCTAAAACTGTCGCATTTAATGTATTTGTTATTCCTAAAGCTTGTTCTAAATCAATATCTCCTGACCAAGAAGAATTCCCGCCTCCCAGACTTCTTATAAATGAACCTTCGGATTTTTTGCTACTCCAAGTACTCAAAAGAACGCCCTCTGTAAAAGGAAAACTACCTCCTCGATTATTAAAATACCCGTAGCTGTTTTGACTACCGGAAAATGGATCTCCTTTTACTGAGAAATTAGAAACATTGGCGCAAGAACTATTTACTAAAATGTTTTCAACAAGTTGTTGCGCTGTGTATGAATCAGTTACTGAAATAGATTGCGCGGTTGCATCAAATACAGCGCAAGTAATAAAAATATAAAATAATATTATTTTTACACATTTCATCATGTGTAAAGATACTACAAATCTCTATTTTTTAATAATCGATACGAAAGGAAAATAAAAAGTACGGTCCAAAATAATACTATAATAATAGAGAATGCAGTTACATTGTACTCCTTGATATTGTCTAAACCAATTTGGGTTCCCAGGTTTTTTACGACAGATAATCGGCTAAATGGTTCTACTATTAAATTCGACATGGATTGTAACGGTAAAAACTGGGTAATAGATGATGCTGTATCACTTTTAGGGAATACTTTAAAGGTTAAAATACCATTGATAACTCCTTCGATAATATTCCATACTAAAAGAAATCCCAGTGCAAAAGCCGAACGTTTGACCAATATTCCTAAAAATAAACAAAAGGAGAAAAAACCAACTAGTTTGACAAAATAAGCCAAAAGGTATTCTAAATTAGAGAATATAATACCTATTTCAGTGTACGAAGAATAGCTAAGACCTAAAATGAGTGACATTATAAAAACAAAAATAGTGGAAACTGTTGCAAATAAAACGACAGTTATAAATTTAGACTGAATAAATTCTTGTTTACTCATGCCATCAATTAAGTTTTGTTTGAGTGTTCCATAGCTGTATTCATTTGCCATCATGGAGACAATTACTATTGCTAAAAACAGCTTCAACACGGCTGCGATATACGTGTTGAAATGCCAAATAAAAGGAAAGTTGAATATTCCCATCTCCGCTAGATGAAATTTAAAAATACCAAGATCAAATTTTATGGATGCTATTAAAGCAATGAAGGTTAAGAGAATAAAATAAGATAAAGTCAAAACCCGACTAGCTTTGTTTTTCCATATTTTCTGTAATTCTATTGAGAGTAATCTTTTCATGATTTAGTTTTTGAAAGTTGGATTAGAATTAGTCAGTTCTAAAAATTGTTCTTCTAAGCTGTTTTTGCGTTTTACCAAATGATTCAGTGTGATGTTTTTCTCAAAAAGAAATCGATTCAATTCCTTCGCTTCCAATTCATTTTTTAAATAAACTAAAACTTTCCCATCTTCATTTACTACATTTTTAACAGCTGGATGCGTTTTAACCGCTAGAATTAAATTTTCAATGTCATCCGCTTGTAATTCGAAAAATCCTTCATTAGCGGACATTCCATCAACTAAACCAGTGTATAAAATTTCTCCTTTTCTTAAAACCAAAACGTGTGTGCATACTTTTTCTACTTCGTCTAATAAATGAGAAGCGAGTAAAATAGTAGTCCCTTTTGATGCTATTTGTTTGATGATATCTCTAATTTGATGAATCCCTTGCGGATCTAAACCGTTTGTAGGTTCATCAAGAATTAAAATTTCTGGGTCATTCAGTAGGGCAGAAGCTATGGCTAACCGCTGTTTCATTCCCAAAGAAAAAGTGCTGAATTTACTGTTTTGTCGATCCACTAAACCTACTAATTCAAGTTTTTCATTGACTTTTGCAGAGTTGATTCCTTTAATTTTACAAACCAGCTCTAGATTTTCTTTAGCAGTCATGTACGGATAGAAATTAGGTCTTTCTATTATTGCCCCTACTTTTTTAAGGGCTTCATGTGTTTGCATTGAACCACTAAACCAGCTATATTCTCCTGAGGTTTTGTTAACTACGTTTAAAACTATTCCTAAAGTTGTTGATTTTCCGCTTCCGTTAGGACCCAGAATTCCGTAGACATTGCCTTTGTGTATGTCGAAGGTGACGTTTTTAAGGGCTTGTAGTGAGCCATAACGTTTATTGAGATTTTTGATCGAAAGTATCGTTTCCAATGGTATCATCTTTTTATATTTTCATATAGGACGATAAAGGAAGCCATTTGTTACTTCTTAATGCAAATTAGTTTAAATCACCTATTAATTTGCATAAAATATCTAATTTTTGAGTAGTTATAGGTTTCATTATATACTCTTTAACCACTTTGTACGTTGTGGCCATTTCAATATCTGCGGGGTCAATTGAAGAAGTCATAATAAAAATATGAATTTCTTTTGTTATTTGTAAAGAAATAAATTCGTCTAAAAACTGCCATCCATCCATGACAGGCATATTGAGATCGAGTAAAATTGCATCCGGCAGCTTCCCATTATCTCCCGCATTTTGTTTTAATTTCTTAATGGCATCTTGTGCGTTGTAAAACGACTCTATTTCTTCACAAAAATCATTTTTAGAAATGAGGATACTCATCAACTTTACGGTTAATTTGTCATCGTCTATGATGTATGTTAATTTATTTTTCATGTAAATAAATTTTAAAATTACTGCCTTCACCTACTTTACTTTCTACTTCAATTTTACCATCCATGGCTTCCAACTGATTTTTGGTTATAAACAACCCAATTCCTTTGGCATCCTCGTTGTCATGAAACGTTTTATACATTCCAAAAATTTTATGACCATTTTTTTCTAAATTTAATCCTAAACCATTGTCTTTGAAGTTTATGACAATATAATCTTTTATAATTTTATATCCTATTTCTAGGGTTGAATTACGTTCTAGAGATTTGTATTTTATTGCATTTGTAAATAAATTTAATAATATGCTGTCTAAGTAAGCGGGAATAGCAGTAACAGTTAAATTTTTTGGTATGGTGTCCGTTATTGTTATGTCACTTTCTTTTATAACTAAACTTAATGCCATTTTAGTTTTCTCAATTTCGTTTTTTAAACTAATTTTCGTTTTTTCAATATTTGTCTTTTGTTGAATGCAGATAATCTCATTCAGATACTCTATTGATTCAGACAGTTTTTCGGTTCCCTCTTTGAACAAATCAAAATAAGAAAGTTTATCATCAACGTTATCAGCATTTTCTATAACATCTACAATCATGGAGAGGTTGCTGGTATGCGAACGAATATTATGGGACACGATGTGAGTAAAATTAAATAATTTATTATTTTGGCTGCTTGTAACTTCTAAAAGGTTTTTTAGTTCTAATTCTTTTTCAATTCTGGACGTTACATTTCGTCCTACACCAATGAAATTGATAAAGTTATTTTGGCTATCAAAGGCTGTGGTAATATTGAGTTCAAACCAGTATTTTTCTTTGTTCTTAGTGTAATTGAGTATTGTGATTTTAATACTTTCTTTATTCTTGATCGCTTTTCTTACTAATAAAGTTGTCTGCACATCAGTTTCAGGACCTTTGGACAAATAGCCCGGTTTTTGTCCTATTATTTCTGCCATAGTAAAACCAGTCAGGTCTATATATGCTTGATTTGCCCAGACAGCAATTCCTTTTTTATCAGCAATCACAATGGTATCTGTCGTTTCGGATGCGGCAAGTGAAAGCAAATTCAATTTATTTTCAACGTTTTTTCTTTCACTAATATCTCGAATAAAACAAACCAAATAAGTGATAGTACCAACTTTAAACTTTTTACCGGAAGCAATCTCTACGGGAATAGATTTTCCGGATTTAGTCTTTATATATGTTTCAACTACTGTATATTTATTTTTTTGTAGATTATATTTTAGAAATAAACTGGCTTTTTTTCTAAATTCTTTTGGAAATAATTTAGAATTATGTAAGCCGATTACTTCATATATATCGTATCCAGTAAGTTCAAATGATCTGGGATTACAATCCGTTATAATTCCATTTGACGTGTCAATAATAAAAATGGCATCGTTGGCACTAGAAAAAATCGAGGAAAATTTTTCAACATTTAACTGTAATTCATTTATTAAATTTTGCTCATTTGTAATGTCTTGAAATGTACCCACTAGGTTCATTGGTTTTCCGTCAATAATTTCAACCTGACAGATACATTCGATATATTTAATGTTGTTTTTAGCAGTGGTAATCTGAAATTTTTCATCAAATGAAATCCCCTCACTGACTGCTCTTTCAAGTAGGATTTTTATTCGATTTCTATTCTCACCCTCTGTGTAGAAATTAATTCCGTTTCCATTTACAGGTTTAAAATCTTCTGGGACTTCAAGAATACACTTCGTAACAGCGTCCCAAGATACATCATGGGTAGCCACATTCATTTTCCAAATTCCAATTTTAGCTGATTGCGCAGCTTTGAAATAAAGTTCAAGCGTTTCTTCCATTAGCAGGGTTTAAATGTTTTATTAATCGTGGGGACAATCAAATATATAGTTTATATCTTACTATTGTCCTTTTTTAATAAAAAAACAGTCGAACCATAATTATATTTTATCACTCAAAATATAACTACTTGGTTTTTAGCAATTTACGATTTTAAATTAAGAATAAAAGTATAAAAAAATAAATTTTGTCTAATTATAAGGTAGTTGCAATTTTTACATAATTTTCACTCTTATTAATTGCTTTTCGATCAAAATATTTTGGACCTTTAAAATGAAACGGATGATCATTTCTAGAAAAAATTCATGCTTTTAATAGGGCAGGAGTTTACACTTATATATTTAAAAAGGAATAACCTTCAACGGAATAATTTATTGTAATTTTGTATCAAATTACTTTTCAAATGACCAGTGAGCCACTTATGCTTTTTAAAAAACCATCGTATCCAGTAAATAAATCACTGTTGGAATACTTGGAGCGTTTTGATCGTTTGTCAAAAGTTTCTATTTTTTACGATGATTTATTGCGCATTTCAGGTTCTGTGACCGTTTATGATAAAAATGATGAGGATACTTTATGGATTAGAGTATATTATACGGAATTTGAAAGACAAGAAATTGATTTGACACTAAAAAAAATATATTCCTTGTTGCATTCAGATGGTAATCTGGGAATTATTAAATTTTTGAATGTAGATTCTATTGATTACTGCACTTTTGGAAACTCTAAACCATTTCGAATTAAAGTCAGAAACATACTGAATGATAATTACACTCATTTTTATATTAAGAAAGCCGATGCTTCCCGTATTTACGGCCTTGAATTAGAGCATATTTTATCTCCTGATAAAATAAATTTTTTAGTGTATAAAGACACTTTGATCGAGGAACACATTATGGGAATTCCAGGAGATGTTTTTATAAAAACACTTCTGGCAGATTGTACCGAAACTGAAAAAGCGCAAATTGCAAAAGAGTTTGTGAAATTTAACGAGCGATGCATGATACGGTTATTGGGCGATATGCGTTCCTATAATTATGTAATTGTTCCTACGCATGATTTTGATCAAGTGGTTTATAAAATACGCGCCATCGATTTTGACCAGCAATGCTACGAAGGAAATTTTAAAGTCTACCGACCTCAATTTTTCAAAGAAAATTATCCAATGGTAAAATTGGTTAAAGACAAACTTCAAGACAGTTCAATCCAGCAGTACAAGGACGAAGAAAGAGCGGTTCTTGCCAAAAGAATTATTTCTGCTGAAAATCGTATTAAAAGGTTGTTAAAAATTATGGGGGCTGACGTGATCGCTCCACAAGAACATTTGAAGCATTTAAAATTAGAATTGTATCATTACACAAATGATTTGAATTTTAAAAAAGCAAAATCTATGGGTAATATTATGAGCGCTGCTTTTGAATTTATTACAAGAAACTTTAAAAATACAAATTTATTTAAAACAGGATTTTAGTCTTTTTATAACGTTATTATGTACTTCAATTCAATTATGAGAATCTACATTTTTATCCTATCCGTTTTTACTTTATTATCGTGTCAACGAGATTCGGGTGCTTTAATAACGTTGTATTCGCTGCCTAAAAAACTAAAAGAGGTTTCGGGCATTACGTATATGTCTTCAAGTAATTTGATTTGGGCATTGGAAGACAGCGGTAATGCAAATGAAATTTATGGTCTGAATTTTGAAAACGGCAAAATTGAAAAAACAATAACCATCGAAAACACAGCAAATGTCGATTGGGAAGATATAACAAAAGACAACGATGGAAATCTATACATTGGAGATTTTGGAAACAATGATAATGAAAGAAAGAATCTAAGTATTTATAAAATCGATAGAAAATTCTTAACTTCCGATAGTGCAATTCCAACTTATAAAGTATCTTTTACATATCCGGAACAAAAAGATTTTCCACCTAAAAAATCCGAAATGTTTTATGATGTTGAAGGTTTTTTCGAATTCAGAAATAATTTCTATCTCTTCACTAAAAATCGAAGCAAAGGTTTTGACGGCACCGCTTTTTTATATAAAATTCCAAATACAGCCGGTTTTCATCAAGCGGTTTTAATGGGAGAAATTAACACTTGCGGCAGCTACAAGCATTGTGCAATCACGGCTGCAACGATAAGCCCCGATGGGTCCAAAGTTGCTGTTTTAACACATGACACGGTTTTTTTATTCGAAGAATTCGCAGGTGATGATTTTTTGAATGGAATAAAAACCACCTTAGAATTAAATCATTTTTCTCAAAAAGAAGCAGCTTCTTTTATTGATAATGACAGAATTTTTATTGCCGATGAAAAAACCAAAAGTGTGGGCGGGAATGTTTATGATATAAGTGTCAAAAAACTAAAATCCAAATCCTAATCCAAAAGCGATTCGAGCTTCCTCGCCAGCACTTTTAAAATAAGTCAGTCTTGCCGTTAATGCATTCAGGCTGTTGAGCCATAATCCGCCTCCAACAGATTGATGCCATTTCTCTGAATTCTCACCTTTTTGCCACACTCTTCCGTAATCAAAACCACCAAGAATTCCATAGGTCATAGGCAGAATGCTTCTTCTAATTCTCCCTAAATTCCAGCGTATATCGCTACTTTGATAAAAGGATTGATTGCCTAAAAAGCGTTCGTTTCTAAAACCTCTTAAGTCATAGTCACCACCTAAATTGGCCCCTTGGTAAAAATCAAAATTGTTATTCAATACTATTTTTGCCCTCATGATCGAAGCTAAAACTAATTTTCCGTCAGCGTCAATTTTATGATTGAAATTCAGTTTACTTTCAATAGCCGGAAAATTTCTTTTGGTATCTTCTAAATTCATTTTCCAAGTACCAGCAATAGAAAATCCCATTCCCATAGTGGGAAAGGAGGGAACATCGTAATTTTCAAAACTGTATTTTAAGGTTGCCCCTGCAAATTGTTGATTTTGGAAAACAGCGGGATTTATTTTTGTTGAAATATCGACGAATCGATTCATGGTTTCTTCTACGGTGATTCTTTCAAAGCTAGTTTGAAAATGGATTGTACTGCCATATTTCCCCACTTTTTTTATGGATGGCATCACTTTTAACATTCGGATGCGAACGCGATTGAAATCCATTCCAAAAGTATCGTCATTATTTACAGTCTCGTTTCCGTAACCAAAATAATTTATGGTAAAATTAGGACTCGTGAATTGAGTTTCAAAATCTAAATCCCATTTGCCAAATAATCGAGGAAAATTAGCGTTGTAAATAAGTTCGTACCCTTTAGTAGCAAAAAAATAATTGGCTTTTAAACTGTGTTTTTGTGTGTACGGATTTTGTTTAAAATCATTAACAACATAGCCACTAACAATGCCGAGTTTGATACCATCATCAGGATTAAAACCAATGTTAGGAAGTGCCGAAAAGGAATTGTATTTTGGTTTTTTATAATCATACAAGCTGGTTTCATAGTCATCTGATAGTAAAACTTTGCTCTTCGAGTCTAAAGTATAGGTGTTATTTTTTGATTTAAAATCATGAATTTTTATTCCACTTCCGTTTTCAACTACATACGAATCTTGATTTTGTCCTCCAATTAATCGAATTTTAATCCCTGATTTTGAGCTTCCATTTACTTCAAAAATATCATCATCATCTAAGCCATAAATCCATATTTTTTTAGTTTTTTTAGCGGTGAAACTTTTAGTGTATTGTAATTCATCCCCACTATTTTTTACACGATACACTTGGATTTCAAGTTTATTTTTTTCTTTATTTTGGATTATGAATTTGTCTTTTTTATCCGTTCCAACGATCAAAACCGTTTGTTGAAGGACTGTGTAGTATTGTGAGGCGGAACGGTACAATTTATTCCTTCTAAGTTTCAATTTGCGCTTAATGTCTTTAATGGTTTCATCCTGAACTTCTTTTGGCAAATTAGTAAAGGCGCCATCGATGTCCGCATCCGATAGGTTTTCCTGAATGTATCTCGCTTGTTTGATCCACTCGTTTTCTCCGGCAGTTTTTATAAAGGCAAGATCTAACGGGTAGGGTTCACGGTTCATCAATTTGACATTTGATATTTTTTCTTTAAAAGGTTGCATGTGACGCAATTGTGCTTTTTTCATTAAAACAAATAATAAAGCGCCATCATACTTAGTAAATGCCTGATCTCGGTCTCGTGGAATCGGTTTGTAAATAATTTTTTGCCCTACATTATATTCACCCCAACGCCATTGATCTTCATGTCTGTCCCAATCCCCTATAAGCATATCAAACAATCGGGCTTTGATATAGGCACTCTCATCAACTGTATATTTTTCATCTTTGTGAAGATTCTTCATTACTTCTTCCGTGCTGATAATGGCAGTTGGATTGCCAAAACTTTTCACGGCTTTCTGGCTATCACTTGGTTGTTCTTCAACAAGGTATAATTCATTCCCAAAATCAGCATTGAAATTTTTTAACGCTTTGTGTTTCGGAATATAATACAGTACAGGATTGGTATGTGCTACGCCAATTTTTGCTGCTAAATTCCCCACTGCAAATGGAGTGTAAGGATGTGCCGTTGTATAAAAATCCGACAGTAAATCTTCGGCATAGGTGTCTTCAAATTCGTCTTGGATAAACTGGTTTTTGAAAGCCACTGATTGCAGGAAACGCGTCGTGCTTTTTTTCATGGCGCGCATAAAATATTCTTTGCCGTCTTTGTTAATGAGTTGTAATGCATTCGACTGATGACCACCAACGGAGGGTCTTGGCTGCAGTCCACCAAAAAGAGTGTCAATAGTAGTTGTTGTTGCTTCGATTGGAAGGCTGTAATATTTTCGGTAGTGGTTTCCGAAGAAAAATTTATAAAATCCGGATTTTTTGGTTTGCCTCGCAGTATAAATGCTTGATGTTGTTGTCTTAGAAAAAGCGACAGGGAATTCTCTGGTATCATAGTTGTCTTTTTCAGGAAGAACCAATTGTTGATGAATTAATTTTTCTTTGTCATTTTGCGTACCATAAAAAGAAACTTTTGCAGCCCCATTTTGATAAACAGCTAATGCGGCATATCCATTTCGAGCATACGAAAAATCATAGGGAAAAATTGCTTTTGCAGCCTCAGATTTGGAACCGGCACCACTGATTATTTGTTTGATATTATCTTTTTCAATGTATTGTAAATTATGGTCATGACCTGAAACAACAATTACATTATCTTGATTGTGTAGCAATGTTTTTACCCTTTTAATAAAAAAGGTATATTGTTTGTTTTGAATGTCTTGTGGACTTATTCCAGATGTTTTTCGCACAAAATTGATTACAGAACCTAAAACTGGAAGCGGAATTTTTTGTTCTAATGGGAAAAGTTGTTTTTCTACAGAAAATTGTCCTCCATGAGATCCATTACTCATTAGTGGATGATGTAATGCTACAACGACTGTTTTATCTTGGTTTTTAATCAAAAGACTTTCCAGCTCGACAAAAAAAGCTTCTCGTGTTTTAATGGTACAATCATCGTTAATGGTAGGACTTTTATCCCAATCTTCTAGGAACCATTGGCTGTCAATAGTGATGAGAACTAGATTTTTATTAATTTCTAAATTGTCAATTCCACAGCCGTTTCTAGGTGAAAATGAGTTTTTATCATTTAAATAGTCCGTTACAAATTTAGCTTGACGTTCTAGTCCTTTAATACCGTTGTACCAATCATGGTTTCCAGGAATGTAAATAGTTTTCCCTTTGAAATCTTTGGATAATTGAAGTTGATTTGTGAGCTTACTTTCGGCAATAATTCGTTCATTTGGGTTGTCAGCACTAGGCAATCCTTTTGGATAAATATTATCACCAAGAAATAAAAGAGTACTGTTTTTATTGGCTTTTTTCAATCGATTTTCCAAAAAGCCAAGCGTTTGCTTTACCGTTTTTTCATTGGTATTTCCAGCATCGCCAATCAAGTAAAAGGTATGTGCAATTTTTGAGCTATCTGTATCGCTTTGAAATGCTGTTTTATCTAATTTTTTACCAAATTGTGCGTGATGTGTTGCACACGACTGAAAAATTAAGGTCGAAACAAATAACATAAAAGCTACTTTATTTGAAGTAACATAATAATTATCCCAAAACAACTTCATAATTTAGTAGTATAAAAATTTATTTCTGAATCTTATAAAACAAACCGAAAAGTTTGTTAATAAATTACCCAAAGATAAACTTTCTACATCATATACCCATTATATTTTTAATTACACTTTTGACGTAGTTTATGCTGTTGATATACGTGCTGAAAGCAAAAAAAAGACGTTCTGCTGACAAATAAATTTTGCGTACTGACGCTTGGTTTCATGACGGGAGATATAAAAAAGAAGAAAAACCAGAACGCGAAGTTGATGCCGTATTCGTTCCAAAAATAGTTAAAATCATGTGCTTAAATGCATTTAGTACACAACACTTTGGTAAATATGTTTATTTCAGTAATTAAAAGTAATTGCTGATTTTCCGGAGTTTAATGAATTGTAATAAATTTAGAGATTAATTTTCTACAGAATGAATTCTTTTATTGTAAAATCCAATTAGGGTTTCATTGATTTCTTTTAGCTCTGGTGTTAAAAATGTTTTTTTGCCTTTTTCATCGTTAGTAAATTCGAGCTGACAGACAGTGCATTTAAATTCTTTGAAATGATCTGTGACATTTCGAGTTGTAATTATTTTATGGCCAAATAGAATGCACAAAATTTTTTTACTTAGAAATTTTTCTTTGATTTCCATTAAATTCATTTTTTTGGGTATTTAGATCTCGGCGTTAAACTTACGTAATAACCGTTTAAACGTCAAATAAAATCGATGAAATACACTTTAAATTAATTATAACAAAAAAATTCTTATAAAATATTTTTTTATTCTTTAAGTAATTATATTGAAGGGTTGTAAACGCAAAAAAGAATCCTCAACTACTTAAGCAATTGAGGATTGAAATCTTAAAACCATAAAAAGTATCTTTAACTTTTTTCTTCTTTATTGAAATATACTAAGTAGTAATACATTTGTTTTTCTTCGTCCCAACCTTTTTCTACATATTTTTCGGCACTTTCGGGATTGATGAAATCCATTTTAATCTGAATGTGAGTATCTAAATTGATTACGTTTTTGATTGATTTTCTAGCGTCAGAAACGGCTGCGTTCGCAATAGGAAATGACGTTACATCTTCAATGCTGTATTTTTCTCCTTTGTCAATTTTGTAGTTTTTAAATTCTGGAATCAAATCCGGATTATCTAACACTTCGTTTAAGAAATTAGTCTCTTCAAATTGATCGTTTTTTGCAAAGTAATTTACAGAACGGTTCATGAACATCACTTCTTCTTTTTTGTCTTCTGCAGGGAAAACGACATCTTTAGCAAAGTTTTGACAGAATTTCAAATACTTTTTAGTGATAAAGTTTTCATCCTCAAAAGCATCAACAGACAAGAAGTGTTCTAACCAATATCTGGCATCATAACGGTTGCTATCAACCGTTAGGATTTTGTAACCTTCTTCTTTTTTATAGTTAAAAATGATACAGCCTTTGTCCAGCTTATTCAAACTGACACCGTGCTGTAAAATCATTTCCAAGTGTGTTGCTTTTTCTTCAAACTGCAAAAAGTCAGATTGAATCTCGCTTTTAAAGATCCCTATTGCATCCACCACATTATTATCAATGCTTACGTTAGTTAAATACGTCACATAAACTTCGCCGTTCTTGATGTGTGGATGATTGGACTGTTCAAATAAGTGCGTTGTGATTTTTTTAGAAATGTCATGAATTGTACTTGGATTATCAAAAACTTCCGATGCAAACTTGAACATATCGTTGTAGTCCAAATCAATTTCATGCGCAAACTGAAAATAGTTTTCTTCTTTTTCTCTAAATGGTTTAAAGAAAAATTCCTTCATCAACGGCACAATTTCATCGTTTAGATTAAAAGGTTGTTCCGATAAAAAGATAGCTTCATTTCTACTTTTATTACCAACTCTATGAATTGATAAGTTCTCGATATGTGTATTGTATAAGTTGATCATTTTTCTTTTTTTAGATAAAAGAACCAAGATGAAAGACAGCAAAAATCGTCTTTTATCTTGGCTCTGGATTCTTAATCCGCTGTTTTTTTAATTCCAATTCTCCTCAAACCCAAAGTCTTCAAAACTATCGTCGCCTTCAAACATATCCAAATCATCTTCGTCTAGGCCATCTTCAAACTCGTCATTATAGTCGTCGGCATTGTCTGATTCAAAGTTTTTCTCCATCGCTTCGTCAGGCATTTCTCCATGAGAAAATATCGTCTCAGGATATAAATTGCCAACTAGTTGATCTTCTACAGCAGCCAGTTCTACAAGGAATGTCCACATATTAATGAAATCATAAACGTAGAGGATTTTAGTATTTTCCTGGTCTAAAATATCTGATAATTGGTAGTCGCTCATGATTTTTTGCTCACCTGGAACATCACCGTTATCAAAAAGTGAAATTTCATCTTCTTGATTCCAAGTTTCATCGCATGTATAAAACGAAGCCACTTCCATTCCGTCAAATCCGAATGAATTGAAAATAGCATTGTGCAAATCTTCTAAAGTATCGTCTTCAAGTATTGCAATGTCTCTAAAAACATCCTCTTCTGCGTCTAGAATTACTCTAAATTTATAAACCATAATCTTTAATTTTATTGAAAGCTCAAAGATAAAATTTAATTTTTAGATTTAGATTTCAGATTTTAGATTTGTTGATAATATTTTTGTGTATGACTATCACGTGACATAAATGATTAGTTGTTATTTAAACGGTGCTTTTTTTAATCTTGCGCGCCATTTTTTTTCTTATGATGTGGTACCTTTTGTGACTTGGATATAACCGGTTAGTCGTCATGTTATTAAAAATCAAAGCCACAGCCAATAAGATCAGTACTCCGCTCAATACGGGATAAAGTACATACCAATAGCCTAGATCTTTAATTTTTGGTGTACCTATTATAGCAATCAAAGCAGTGGCGCCTCCCGGAGGATGGAGCGTTTTTGTCATTTGCATTAAAACGATAGATAAGGAAACAGCAAGAGGAGCGGCAATCCATAAAATAGTAGGTATAAATGTAGCAACAGTAACTCCTACAAATGCCGAAACAACATGTCCGCCCACAAGATTTCGGGGTTGTGCCAACGGACTTTGAATATTCCCATAAACCAATACGCTGGAAGCTCCAAAAGACCCGATTAAGTAGACCACATCCGAATGTAATAACGTTTTGGATTGCATGTAAGCAATTAATCCGATTCCAATAAATGAACCTAAAAAAGCCCAAAAATGTTCCTTAAAATCAATTAGTGTTTCTTTGTAAAGTATGTATTTGGTTTTACGATAACCCCTTTTTATTTTTTTAACTTCCATAGATAATTATTTAACTAAACTTGGGGAATACGTGTAAACCGTGAACGGATAAATTAGCTTAGCTGTATATTTTGAAATCAAACAAACTATTAGAATAGGAAGAAATAAGGTATAATCATTAGTTAATCCACAAACTAAGAATATAGCAGTAAATGGCGCATGAATACTGGCGCTCAAAACGGCCGCCATTCCTATTATGATGAAGTTTATTGGAATTACGTTAGCATTGAAATACGTATTCAAAACTAAAGCAAGCAATAGTCCTAAAAATGCACCAATAAACAGGCTTGGGGCAAAAACACCACCATCTCCTCCTGAGGCTAGCGTAACGGAAGTAACAATAGGTTTCAAAACTATAATCCCGATAAAACTCAGTACCAATGAAAGCGAAAGCACCAGTTCATTCGGATTGATAAAAATAGTTTTGATGGCATGATATCCTTCACCATAAAGTTGTGGAAATACAAAAAGAGAAATACTTAAAATCACAGATCCAAAGATGATTTTAAAATAAGGCACTTTTATTTTCGAAAACTGTTCTTTAAAAAATAACACACAACGCGTTAAATAAACGGAATTTATTCCTGCTATAATTCCCAAAAGTATGAAGTAGGGGATTGCTCTAATGTGCCAAGTTGTGATGTGTATTGCAAATAACGGTTTTTCGTCCAACAAATAAATGAGTCCAAAAGCGATGGAAACCGCCACAAGGTTTGTGAGTACAAACGCTCGAGTTACTTTTTTTGAAATCACTTCAAGTGAAAATAAAATTCCGGCAATCGGGCTGCTGAATAATGCGGTAATTCCAGCCGCAACTCCTGCACAAATCAACTCGGTTTTGTATTTTCTGAAAACATTTTGTTTTCTTTGCGCAACGGAACCAATCGTAGCCGAAGCGACAACAGTAGAAACTTCTATACCGGTAGAGCCACCAAAAACGACGGTCAATAAACCATTAATGAAATGAGATGGGATTTTGTAGCTGGGTAAATTCTTAGATTGGGAATTGGTACTTTCAAAAACTTCTTTTATTCCCTTATTTTCCTTTTTCTTGAATAAATATTCTCGTAGAAAATAAATAACTGACAAGCCAAAAACTGGAAAAACAACAAAAAATATTGGATTTACAATCGTTTGGTGAAAAAAGATTTCTTCGTAATACTCTGTTGTGTTTTTTAAAATAACACCTAAAAAAGCAGAAAGAAAACCAATTAGAATGGATACAATAACTAGTTTTTGAAATTTAATGAAATGATAGTTTTTTTTAATTTTTGCGGTATTGTTCATTTGAGATTGTTTGTCATCTTTTAAATACTCTAAATAAAAGAGCAATCAATTAAAGTAATGTGTCTGATTATTACAAAATTAAAGAAACAAAATCAGATTTGAACGGAAAAAAGAGTTTGACAATTTCCTTTTATGATATCGGTACTATTTTTACTTTTTTGTGAGCAAATACAATTTATTTTTCATAAAATTCTATCGGTAACTCATCGGGATCTGCAATGAAGAAGAAGCTTTTTTGTGTAAATTCATCAATACGAATTGCTTCCGCAGTTATCTTTTGATTCACTAAGTGATCTCGCGTTTTTTGAATATCGTTCACTTCAAAAGCTAAATGCCGCATTCCAGACGCTTCTGGAGCAGAAAGACGTTTTGGTGGATTTGGAAATGAAAACAATTCAATCACATATTCTCCATTAAGTGCCAAATCAAGTTTGTAGGATTGTCTTGCTTCACGATAAATTTCCTGTATAATTTCTAGACCTAAAATTTTTGTATAAAACGTTTTAGATTTCTGATAATCGGAGCAAATAATGGCTATGTGGTGTATTTTATTTAGTTGTAGCATGTTATTTAAATAAGTAATTACGTGAAGAATTGCGGTGATATTTTTAGTCAAAGCATTTGAATAAAAGCGATATAACAGCATTTTGGGTTATGAAAACCATTTATTCCTAAAAGAAAAAGTACTTGGTTGTGATCATCGTTATTTTGTCAATGATGTCTCAGAAACAACTTATTTTTAAGAGGAAAGGCATTATCCTTGTCTGAAATATATTTAATGCATTTTTTCTAGAATTGCTAAAGCGTAAAATGAAAAAAGCTTAATCAATTGATTAAGCTTTAATTTCTATTTTTTTGCATCCGAACAAAGACCAACAATTTCATGAAAAGTGTCGTGTAAATCAGTAATTGATTTCAATATTACGGCGTCAGATTCATTTAAAGTAATTAATTTATGCAGTGCTTTGCTTTTCAATTGTAAACGTTCAGAGGAAGCCAATATAGCGTTTGTTCTGAATTCTGCAGGAATATCAGACTTCAATACTAGAGCTGCTTTGTCCATTATTTCCCCTGAGCGTGCTCTGATAGGTGTAAAATTTCCTTCTTCTGCAGGATGAAAAGTTTGTGACATTACTTCGTGAAATTCCTTTAAGGCAGACCATTTTTCGAAAGTGGATTGTGCCGAAACAGCGTTTGCGACAACAATAAGCGCCATGATTAGAAATGCTTTAAGATGTTTCATAATTGTTTCAGAGTTTAAATGTTCATGCCAAAGTTAAGAAAATTTACTTTTAACGAACTCATTTTTTGCTTTTGAGATTCGTTAAACATTCAGTTTCCGGATCACTTTTGCCGGATTTCCTACTGCCAATGAATTGTCAGGAATGTCTTTTGTAACTACTGATCCTGCGCCAATTACACAGCCACTGCCAATGGTTACACCAGGGCAAATAACTGAGTTTCCGCCGATCCAACAGTCGTCACCGATCGTTATTGGTAGTGCATTCTCCAATGTTTTTCTTAATTCAGCATCCAGCGGATGTGTGGCAGTATACAATTGTACTCCTGGCGCAAAAAAGACATTCGAACCAATAGTAACTTTGGCGCAATCCAAGACAACACAGTTTACATTAAAATATACATTTTCGCCACAACTGATATTATATCCGTAATCACAAAAAAACGGAGGTTCTATGTAAAGATTTGCTCCTGCATTAGGAATGAGTTCTGTAACTATTTCTCTCGCTTTTTTTGTGACCCGATATTCTGTAACATTTAATCGGTGGAGTAAATTTTTAGATTTCCGTCTGTCCTTTACTAAAACAGGATCGCCTGCCAAATAATATTCTCCCGCAATCATTTTTTCTTTTTCAGTTATCATGTTTTTTTAATTTAATCTAGATGATTTTTTAGTTGGCTTTTCCAAATAAATGGGTTAATAAATTGATTTACAGTTTAGTTTTGGCAATTTTATCGTGAATTTTTACCGTTTCCTGAAGTGCTGCGCTTCCATACCTAAGCGTCAGTTCTGCTTCCAGAAGTTTTTGAGTTTCCTCTTTTGTTGCCGTTGTATTGCTTCCATTTTTTAATAAACAAAAGACTTATTGCTTCATTCCATAATCATTTGCTTTTAATGATTTTGCCAATTTTTCATCAAATGTTGATTCAACTTGCTGAGAAAATACTGCAGTGCTACCGCAAAGTAGTACAAGTAGAAAGATTGATTTTTTCATTTTTTCTAGATTTGATGGCAAACAAATTTAAGGTTTTCATCATAAGATAAAACATCCTGATGTAAAATACTTGGTTTTAAGTTCGAAATGTATTGGCTGAAACAATTCATCCAGCAATTTTAACAGTTCAGTAATTACTTTTTTTGGTTCTGATTTTTGCGACGGATATTTGCTTCATCACAATCAAACATTATGAAGCCACGATTTATTCATCAGTCCAATCATTCGAACAGAAGCCTAAAAGTCACCTTTACGGTTGCCTTTTTATTATTCAGCTTGCTAATATTTGCACAAAATACAATTTCTGGCAAAGTGGTGGATGAGAAAGGAAAACCTATTTCGGGCGCTAATGTTTTTATTGAAGGAACGAATGATGGCACTTCCAGCACGGAAACGGGCGATTTTAGTTTTACGACTACAACAACGGGCAATCAAACTTTGGTAGTGAGTTTTCTAATTTTTGAAACTTCAAAAACTGTTATTGATGTAGCTAATTTTCAAAATAAAACGATAAAACTGCGAGAAAGTGTTACCTCGCTCGATGCAGTTGTAATTACGGCAGGAACATTAGAAGCAGGCGATAAGGCTAGAGTTTCGGTTTTAAAACCATTAGACATCGTAACTACGGCGGGTTCTGCAGGAAATATTATTGCGGCTTTGCAAACCTTGCCGGGAACACAAACGGTAGGCGAGGATGGGCGATTGTTCGTTCGTGGTGGCGAGGCCAATGAAACACAAACTTTTGTTGATGGGATTCGGGTGGCACAACCGTATGGCGCTACCACAAATAACTTGCCTACCAGAGGGAGGTTCTCTCCTTTTTTATTCGGTGGAATATCATTTTCCACTGGCGGATATTCTGCGGAATATGGCGAAGCGTTATCCAGTGTTTTACTGTTGAATACACAAGATAATCCGGATCAAAATAAAATCGAAATCGCTTTGATGACTGTAGGTTTAGGGCTTGGTAGCACTCAAAAATGGAAAAAAAGTTCTTTGAGCGTAAATACTAATTACATCAATTTAGCGCCGTATCAAGCTGTTATTCCTCAAAATGTGGATTGGAACAGTCCTTTTCAATCTTTGTCAGGAGAAACAGTGTATCGCTATAACTTTAATAATGGGATCTTGAAAGTATACGCTGCTTTTGACTCATCAAAATTCGATATTAATCAGGAAAACATCAATTCGCCAGAGAAAGTCAGAGTAGATTTAAACAATACCAATTTCTATTTGAATACCTCTTATAAAGGTGTTTTTGGGAACAACTGGCAAATTACTTCTGGGTTGAGTTATGGCTATAGCAACAACAAAATAAATTTGGATTTAGATAGAGTGAACAATGATGAAAACGCTGCCCATTTGAAATTAAAATTAAGAAAAAGCTTTTCTGAACGATTGAAATTATCCTTTGGAGCCGATTATTTTGTTACCCAATTCAATGAAGACTTCAAGGAAAGTTTAGGTTCGGATTTTACCAATGGCTACGATGCTAACATTGCAGCTGTTTATACGGAAGCTGATATTTTCTTCTCTAAAAAGTGGGCTGCAAAAGTAGGAGTAAGGGCTTCGAATAACAATTTACTGAACGAAACTGCCATTTCACCCCGAATTTCATTCGCATATAAAATGGCTAAAAACAGTCAGTTTTCATTTGCTTATGGCAATTTTACCCAAACACCAACTGCGGAATATATCAAATATTCCAATAATCATCAGTTTGAAAGCGAAAAGGCTTCGCATTACATTTTAAATTTTCAGTACTATAAAAACGGAAAAACGTTCCGTGCTGAAACCTATTTTAAAGAGTACAATAATTTAGTAAAATTCGACACAGAAAGAGCCGCTTATAATTCTGTTTATGATAATACCGGTGCTGGTTTTGCGAAAGGATTAGATCTGTTTTGGAGAGACGGAAAATCCATCAAGAATCTAGAATATTGGGTTTCCTATTCCTACATCGATACGGAGAGAGATTATAAAAATTTCAGATCGCAAGTAACACCAAGCTTTGTTGCGGATCATAGTTTATCAATTGTTACTAAATACTGGATAAACGATTGGAAATCGCAAATAGGTTTTACGAACTCGTACAGTTCCGGACGGCCTTACAACAATCCAAATGAAACTAAATTTATGAATGGAAAAACCAAATCCTACAATAGTTTGAGTTTCAATTGGGCGTATTTATTGTCACCGCAAAAGATTTTGTATTTCTCGGTTTCCAATGTTTTAGGTTCACAGAATGTATTTGGATACGAATACGCGAACAACCCGGATAATGCAGGCTTTTACAACCGAAAAGAAATTGTTCCTACGGCAGATCGTTTTTTCTTCGTAGGATTCTTTTGGACGATAAGCAACGATAAGAAAGATAATCAGTTGAGAAATCTTTAAAAAAGTCATAAAGTCAAAAGCCTAAAGTCATTATTATCGTAAACTCTTTCGACTTTACGATTTTGGACTAAATAACAATTCATCCTTCAAATTCTACAATTCAGTATTTATAAATTTTAAAGCAAGAAAATCCGAGATACTTTTGAGGTATAATTAACACAATGTTTCAATCATCAAAAAAACAACCCTTTAAAACAAGAAATCATGACAAAAGTTATCACCACCATCGCATTTTTTATCTGTAGTTTGCTATCAGCCCAAGCGCAATTCGAGCAAGGAATGGGAAAAGCATTCCAATTATGGGGCGAAGGAAAAAATACCGAAGCTTCTGATTTGTTCGAAAGAATTGCTGCCGCTGAAAAAACAAGTTGGTTGCCGAATTATTATGTGGCTCTGGTGAACACAACGACTGCTTTTAGAACAAAAGATAAAGATCAAATGAATTTATTGCTTTCGAAAGCACAAAATGCGTTGGATATAGAAATAGATAAAAATCCAAATAATGCCGAACTATTGGTTATGCAGGCGATGATTCACACCGCTTGGATTGCTTTTGACCCGATGACAAACGGACAAAAATTATCGGGAACGGTTATGGAATTGTACGGAAAAGCACAGGCAATTGCTCCTGAAAACCCACGAGTTGTTTTTGGCAAAGCCGAATTTGAAATTGGTGGAGCCAAATTTTGGGGAACAGACACTAAACCAATGTGTGCGCAAATTGAAAAAGCTATCGGACTTTTTGCTACTTTTAAACCTGAAACACCCTTCTCTCCAAAATGGGGATTGGACAGAGCATTAGCAGCACAGAAAAATTGTAAATAGGTAAATAAAACAACAGAGCGTAAAACATTCAAAACCTTTGCGTGATTGTAGCTTCTAAATTAAAAGCATAATAAAATGAGTAGAATATATAAAGAATTTCAAAGAGCACTAAAACTGACCGTACTAATTTTTGTAGTGATTCAATTAGTCAATGTAATAATGGGAAGTGAAATTTATTTTGGTAAGAGACTGCTGGTCAATTTTCTCTTCACAATGATGTATACTTTTTCTTTATACGCTGCAAACATGTTCCTTTTTTGGAAATTAGACGCTTATTTTGAAGACCGATTTTCAGTAAAAAGAGTGGCATTTGGTTTTATAGGTTCGTTTTTGGTTTCATTGTTGGTCATTTTTTTAATGCACGTTTTTGAAGAAGTGGTGTACAATAAAAACTCTTTTGACTACTTCTTGACTAACGAAAAGCCTTCTAGCTATTTAGGATCAATAATAATCACTTTTTTTGTCACATTATCCATTTACACGATTACATTTTATAAAGCGTATAATGAGAACAAAGTCAAAGAACAGAAAATTATTGCTGGAACGGCTAACGCGAAATTCGAGAGTTTAAAAAATCAAATTGATCCTCATTTTCTGTTTAATAGTTTGAATGTATTAAGTTCTTTGATCGAAGAAAATCCAGATAATGCACAGCGGTTTACGATCTCTTTATCAAAGATTTATCGCTATGTATTGGAACAAAAAGATAAAGAACTGGTTTCGGTTGAAGAGGAATTGGCTTTCGCCAAAACGTATATGAATTTATTGAAAATGCGGTTTGAAAATAGTTTGTTTTATGAATTGCCAAGTCGAGATGATGGCGTTTCTTCGTCCCTCGCAATGAAAGAAGCCAAAGTAGTGCCGCTTTCATTACAGCTTTTGTTGGAGAATACAGTAAAGCACAACGTGGTTAGTGAACAAAGACCTTTGCACATCAGGATTTATGTGGAGGGTGATTATTTAGCCGTTCAAAACGATTACCAAAAAAAAGAAGTATTGCAGGACAGACAAGGTGTTGGTTTGCAAAATATTGTCAACAGGTACGGAATTATAACCAATAGGAAAGTCTTGATTGCTCAAAATGAGAAAACATTTACGGTCAAAATACCCATTTTAACCAAACAAATTACCGTTATGGAAACAACTACAAATTATAATGAAAATAACGCCTATTACAGAGCCAAAAAACGAGTGGGAGAGCTCAAGGGATTTTACGGAAACTTAATTTCCTATTGTTGTGTGATTCCTTTTTTAATTTTTATTAATTTGAGTTTTTCACCACATTTTCAATGGTTTTGGTTTTCTGCAGTCGGATGGGGATTTGGATTGACGATGCACGCGTTCAAGGTTTTTGGGTATAGTTCCAATTGGGAAGAAAGAAAAATTCAGGAAATTTTGCGCAAAGAAGAGCATAAGCAAACTTGGAAATAAGAATTAGAGGCATTTTAATCGTAGAAAAATTTAAATAAAGAATTATGAAAAATACATATCAAAATGAAGATCGCTATTTTGAAGCGAAAAAACAAATGGAAGAAATTAAAGGTTTCTATGGAAACTTGACAGCCTACATTGTCTTTAATATTGCTCTTCTAATCATAAATTTAGTAACATCTCCTGAGCATTTATGGTTTTTTTGGCCTATGTTGGGATGGGGAATTGGGGTGATTTTTCATGGTATGAAAGTATTTAATTATACTCCATTTTTTGGTAAAGTTTGGGAAGAACAAAAAATTAAGGAGTTGATGGAAAAAGAGAATCTGAGAAAAGATACTTGGACGTAAGTCCCCAGTTTTTAAATTAAAATAGAATTGCCTTTGTTTATAATTCAAATGACACTTAATAATATCAAAATGAAAAAAAATGATAATTCTGAGTTTGGAGAATTCCAACCGGAAGATAAGTATGCTGCCGCCCAACTGGAAGTGAAGCGATTGAAAGGCTTTTACACGCATTTAATAGTGTATATAGCCATAAATATAATGATTGTATTCATAAACATCAGAGATTTGGATCCAGAAGAAAGTTATTTCAAAATAGAGAATTTCTTTACGGCATTCGTGTGGGGAATAGGAATAGTGGCACACGGTTGTACTGTTTTCTTGCCCAATTTTATTTTTGGAAAAAACTGGGAAGATAAAAAAATAAAGGAATTCATGGAAAAAGAGAAAAGCGAGAAATGGGAATAATTAATAGGTGTCGGGTTCATAGTATCTAACCCAAAATCCCAAAACCTAAAAACCAAAACCCAAATCCTAAAACCCAAATATGACAACAATAATAATCGAAGACGAAAAGCCAGCTGCAAGATTGCTGCAGCGGAAATTAGAAAAACTAAATATTCAAGTAGGAGTACTATTGCATTCTGTAGAAGAAGCGATTGATTGGTTTTCTAACAATCAGCATCCTGAATTGATCTTTTTAGACATTCAATTATCGGATGGATTGTCATTTGAAATATTTGAAAAAATTGAAATTAAGAGCGCGGTAATTTTTACAACGGCTTATGATGAGTATGCTTTAAGAGCTTTTAAATTGAATAGCCTTGATTATCTTTTGAAGCCAATTGACGAAGAGGATTTAGAGGTTGCTGTTTCTAAATTTAAAGCGCGTTTGCCAAAACAAGAAATCTTGCAGTTGGATTTTGAGCAGATAAAAAAAATGTTGTCTAATCCATTAGAAAAAAATCATAAAAAACGGTTTACGGTAAAAATTGGGCAACATTTAAAAGTGATTTCTACCGATGAAATTGAGTGTTTTTTTAGCGAGAATAAGGGAACGTATCTTCATACGTTTGACAATAGAAATTATTTAATTGAAACAACTTTAGAACTTTTGGAACAGGAATTAAATCCAAAAGATTTTTATAGAGTAAGCCGAAAATTCATAGTTCCGCTAAAGGCAATTAAGGAAATAGTTGTCTATAGTAATTCCCGGTTAAAAGTTATTTTGCCTTCTTATAAAGAAGATGAAGTAATTGTAAGCAGAGAAAAAGTTTCTGATTTTAAGAACTGGATTGAGTAGTTTTAGTATTTAAAAAACTGCTTCAAGCTCAGGTTCAAAAATCTTAAAAAAAGAAATTTTGATCGCGAAATTGAAACAGTTTTAGAACCTGTTAATCGTCGAATTAATCAAATAATGATTTGATTTCTTTTTTTGTCTTACCTAACTTTTGTTGTAATTTACCCCACATTTCGTCTTCTTTACCCTCGTCATAAAGTAAATCATCATCCGTTAAATCGGCAAATTTTTGTTTAAGTTTTCCTTTTAACTCATTCCAGTTTCCTTCAATCTCTTCTGAATTCGGCATAATTTCTAAGTTTAAAATTACTATTTGTTCACTTCAAATTTGGGGATTTTAAACTGTTATTCTGTTACACAATTTTAGGAAATTATTATATAATTTTAATAAATTGTATAATCGTGTTTTACGTTGTAGTGTTGTAAAGCAATTACATTTTAGTTAAATTATGACTAAAGGTCTAGTTTATTAAAGTGCTGGTAATGTGTTTTTTGTTAATTTAATATAGATTATATCTATGATCAGTTTAAATTTTAAAAAACACTTTTCTGATAGCTATTATTACAAAAATTAAAATAGTATACAGTACAAAAAATGGAATGATATACTCAATGAAATTTAGAGATAACAGTACGGCAATTATCAATAATTGAAACCCCAATCCATAAATTGAAACCAAAGTCATAAACCAGTTAGGGAACGTTTTTACTTTGTAAGCATCTTTGTCAAGGGCGTGAATCGTTTTATCAAACGCTCCATAGACAATGGTATAAATACAGAATAAAATATCAACTGATTTTTGAGTTTCTCCAAGTAATGCTGTCGGAGATTTATTTTCAAAAATTTTACTGGTTGTGTCTCCGCCAACTGAGTTATTTCTTAAAATTACATAGTAGTAATTGTATAAAGTACCCTGTAACTGAATGCCAATAAAAGCCAAAACAGTCCACCAAAAAGTTGTTTGGGAAACATAACAAATGCTCATTAAAAATAAAAAATTTAAGATGATGTCAAAAACGCTGTCTAAGTATCTTCCGGTGTAGGAAGGCGTTTTTTTTAATCGTGCCAGTTCGCCATCTGCAGCATCAATCATTGATTTCAAAATGATAAAAAAACCTGCGAAATAGTAGCTTCCTTGCAGAATACAGTATATCGCGATCAAGCCTGAAACACCAAAAAGAAGAGTGACATGTATAGGCGTAAAACACGTATCTTTTAATTTATTGGCAAGAAATTTTCCAAATGGTCTTCCATAATCTGATAAATCTAAAAATTTATCTTGTGCAGCAAGTTTAGACATTTACGTTAATAAGCAAAGAAATGCGACAATATAGTCAAGTGTAGTAATCGTTATATTTTTATTTTGATAATCGATGTAAAGTAAATGTCATTGCCGTCATTAGTAAGAAAGCCATTACTTGATGCAATAATCCCAGCCAAAGTGGAACACTGTAAAGTAAAGTAAATACGCCTAACAGGAACTGCAAAAATACAATCAATACCAATATATTAATTCCTTTTTTCTGAAGCGATGTAAGAATATGTTTTTTACTGGTGAGATAAAGTGCGAGAATTAATCCTACCACGACGTACGCCATCGTTCGGTGTACGAATTGAACGCCGCTTTTTCCTTCAATAAAATTCAAAAACAATGTGCTTTTTTCTATAAAAACGCTATCGTGAATGAATTGTCCGTCACTCATTAAAGGCCAATAATTGTGAATTAATCCTGCGTTCAAACCCGCAACAAAACCTCCATAAATGATTTGGATAATTAGAAAAACTAATGCGACACGCGCAAGATTTCGCAATGGAAGTAATACAGTCACTTTATTTGGATAGATCAAATCCAGAGCTACCCAAAGTGTGTAAGCAAAGGTAATAAAGGCAAATGTGAGATGTAATGCCAATCTAAAATGGCTAACATCTGGATTGTTTATTAATCCGCTTCGTACCATAAACCAACCTAGAAATCCTTGAAAAGCGCCCATGAATAACAAAAGCACGCATTTTTTGATGGTTTCCTTCGAAAGACGTTTCTTGAACAAGAAATAAACAAAGGGAACAATAAATGCCAAACCAATTATTCTTCCTATAAAACGGTGGAACCATTCCCAAAAATAAATGAATTTGTAGTCACTTAACGTAAAATCATTGTGGATGTTTATTTTTTGATATTCTGGAAATTTTTTATATTCGTCGAAAGCTTGTGACCATTTTTCTGCTGTCAAAGGAGGAAAAGTATCGGTTACTAAATGCCAGTCGGTCATTGATAAACCGGAATTGGTCAATCGGGTAATTCCTCCAACGACAACCATCATAAACAATAATAAGCATCCCGATAACAACCAAATGATTACGTAATTATTCTCTTTCTTCATTGTCTGAAATTAATTTATGCAAAGATATTTGAAATGTAATTAATTGTTAATTCAACAAGCGTTAATCTTTAATCCAATTTTTGCAGCTCTTTTTAGCATGAATTGATATGCTGGCTCATATTCATTCGGAATTTCTCCTTCTAAAATCGCTTCTTTTATGGCTTCTTTTAGCATACCGATTTCTTTGGATGGCTTTAAATTGAATTTTTCCATTATTTCCTCTCCTGAAATTGGTGGCTGAAAATTACGAACATGATCGCGTTCTTCAACTTCCACAATTTTCTGGCGTACAATTACAAAATTATTGTGGTATTTCTTGAATTTATTAGCGTTTTTTGTAGTGATATCAGCTTCGCACAGCGTCATCAGATTTTCAACATCTTCACCAGCGTCAAAAACTAAACGACGTACCGCTGAATCCGTAACAGTGTCTTGTGATAAAACGATCGGACGCGAACTCATCATGACCATTTTTTGCACAAATTTCATTTTTTGATTTAAAGGCATGTGCAAACGCTCAAATATTTTCTTTGCCATTTTTCCGCCAAGAAATTCATGTCCATGAAAGGTCCAGCCTTGTTTTTTATTAAAGCGTTTTGTCGGTGCTTTTCCAATGTCGTGTAGTAATGCTGACCAGCGCAGCCAGACATCATCAGTATGCGGACAAATATTATCAACAACCTCAAGTGTGTGATAGAAATTATTTTTATGCGTGTGGCCTTCTATTTCTTCAACTTGATTCAAAGCGGTTAATTCTGGAAGAATAATATCTAATAGACCGGTTTTGAATAAAAGCAGAAATCCTATGGAAGGTTTGTCTGTAGAAAGTATTTTATTCAATTCATCAACAATGCGTTCTCCGGAAATGATTTTGATGCGGTGTGCGTTTTTGGTGATGGAATTCAATGAATTTTCTTCGATTTCAAATCCCAATTGGTTCGCAAAACGAATGCCTCTCAACATGCGCAATGGATCATCAGAAAAAGTGATGTCTGGATCCAAAGGAGTTTTTATTACCTTATTTTCTAAATCAGATAAGCCATTGAAAGGATCTGAAAGTTTTCCAAAATTAGCGGTGTTCAACGATAAAGCTAACGCGTTTATGGTAAAATCACGCCGATTTTGGTCGTCTTCTAATGACCCATTTTCTACGACAGGATTGCGACTCTCAAAATGATAGGATTCCTTCCTTGCGCCTACAAACTCAATTTCAGTATCATCAAAACGCAACATCGCTGTTCCATATGTTTTGAAAACTTGAACTTTTGGTTTTTTTGGAAGTAATTGAGAAACTTTTAAAGCCAATTCAATTCCGCTTCCTACGGCAACAATATCAATGTCTTTTCTTGAGTCTCGTTTCAAAAGCAAATCTCTTACGAAACCGCCAATAACGTAACTTTCTATGTTAAGTTCTTGGGACGCTTGGGAAATTACTTGAAAGATTCTATTTTGTAAGGCTTCTTTGTAGTTCATTCGGTCAGTCACTAATTTATTTTTTTGCCGCAGATTCACAGATTTTTAATTTTAAAAATGATTTAAGCTAATTTTTTGACATTACGATTCGCTTGTGTTCTAATGAAGATTTGTTAAAATTTACTAAAAGAGCTAATTCACTTTTAGATACTTTTAAATAATTTAAGCATTGAGAAATATGACTATTATTAAAAGATTCACAAGATTTTATTTCAAGAATTATAGTATCGAAAACTACAAAGTCCACATAAAATTTATGTTTCAAAATAGTATCTTTATAATTTACATTATATTCTTTTTCTCTTTCAAATGGAATTTTAGCATTATTAAATTCAAATGCTAATGCATCTTTATATACTATTTCTGAAAATCCTTTTCCAAGATTTTTATGTACTTCAAATAAAATTCCAATTATTTGATACGTTTCTTCTTTAAATAAATATTGAGACATAAATTTTTAAATCTTAGTTAATTCATTTTTATAAAAAAAATCTGTGAATCTGCGGTAAAAAAAAATCTATTTCCGAATCACTTTCACCTGAGAGTCATTCGTTAATTTTATTATTGTTGACGGTTTTCCACCAATTTTTTCACGGTGCAAATTTACAACATAGTCTACACCTTTTATAATTTCCGGACTAATATCTTTGAAGGCAATGGGAGTAGGTTGACCTGAAACATTTGCAGATGTCGAAACCAATGGTTTTTTCATTTTTTCCATTAATTTAAAGCAAAAGGGTTCTTTTACAACGCGTATTCCCAATGAGTTATCCGAAGAGATGATATTGGGAGCAACATTTCTGGGTTTGTCCAATATTAGCGTAGTTGGTTTTTCGGATAAGTCAATGATTTGCCACGCTACTTCGGGAATGTCTTTAAAAACATTGTACATCATTTTTTCACCATTCATCAAAACAATCATGCTTTGGGTTTCGGCTCTTTGCTTAAGTTGGTATATTTTGGCAACAGCCTCGGCGTTAGTGGCATCACAACCAATTCCCCAAACGGTGTCAGTAGGATACAGGATAATTCCGCCTTCTTTTATAACTTCGTAGGCTTTGTGAACTTCTTCGTTAATTTCCATGGTAATATCAAATTTTTTGTTGTAAAAATAGCCATTCTTATTCGTAAATCTTATATTAATAAAGAATAACGGTTAATAAAATTAGCGCCATAATGATTTAAAAATTGACTACTGATTGTTTATTTACATTGGCATTTGGAATACAAATGTAAATTAATTTTAAATTTTTAAAACATTACGTTATTAGGATGCTATTTTTCATATTAAATTTTAATGTTATTTATAAACTTAGTAGTTTTGCAAAAAAAAATATTTATAATGATTTGTAGCATTAACCCAAAAGCGTTATTAAATGAAAATGAAATTTTTGATTTAATTAAAAGATTTCATACCTCGGGAGATACTGTTGTAAAAGGAAATCGAAATGAAATAAAATTTTTTAAAAATGAATTGTATAGCTGTAATATTAAATCATTTAAAAAGCCTATTTTTATTAATAAGATTATTTATTCTTATTTGAGGAAATCCAAAGCGGAGCGTTCTTTTGAATATGGTATGCTTTTAACAGAGAGAGGAATTGGAACTCCAAAACCTATTGCATATGTAGAAAAATTTGATTGGATTGGTTTAACTGAAAGTTTTTATTTTTGTGAACATATTACTTTTGATTTCATGTTTCGAGATCTAGTTGAAATGGAAAATTTTCCGAATCTCGAAAATATTTTAAGGCAATTCACAAGGTTTTCTTTCGATCTCCATGAGAAAGGAATTGAATTTTTAGATCATTCTCCTGGAAATACGTTAATTAAAGAAACTTCTGTTGGTAACTATGATTTCTTGTTGGTTGATTTGAATAGAATGCGTTTTCATCAAGAAATGACCTTTAATATGCGAATGAAAAATTTGCGTAAACTTGTTACAAGGAATGAAATGATTGTAATAATGAGTGAGGAATATTCTAAATTATATCATAAGTCGTACGATGAAACAGTTGCGAAATTAAGATTCTATACGACTAAATTTCAACAAAAACATTATAAAAAACTTAGGATTAAATCATTTTTTAAAAACTAATCATATAATAATATATTAAATTGTACAATCTTTAATTTTAAAAAAGTTCAATAAAAAAGTTATGAAATTGAAATTATCTGTTATTGTAATTGCCTACAACGAAGAGAGAATAATTGAAAAATGCTTGCAAAAATTGTATTGGGCTGACGAAATTATAGTTGTCGATTCTGGTAGCACAGATAATACTGTTGCTATTTGTGAAAAGTATAATGCCAAAGTCATATTTAACAAATTTGTTGATTACGGAACACAGAAACACTTTGCAGTTCAGCAAACATCTTATGACTGGGTTTTATCTTTAGATGCGGATGAAGTGTTATTGGATGAATTGATAAGTGAAATAATAAAACAATTTAAATTAAACAACACTGCAATAGTTGGTTATTATTTAAAATGCAGACACGTTTTTTTGGGTAAAGTATTCATGTATGGAAATGAAAGTAATAGGAATATTTTACGATTGTTTAATAAGAAGTTTGGTAATTTTGATTTGAAAAGTGTTCATGAAAGCATTTGTGTGCGTGGTAACACACATAAATTTAAAAACGCATATTTGCATTATACGACTGATTCCTTGCAGGGTTATATTAATAAACTTAATAAATATACCCAGTTGTATGCTGAAAATAAATTTTTAAGAAATAAAAAATACTCACTTTTTGAAATTATTATAAAAACAAAGTTTGAATTTATTAAAAAATATTTTTTTGAATTTAATTTCATGAACGGAAAGGAAGGTTTTTATTGGGCCTATTTTTCTGCTTTTTATACAGGAGTCAAGTGTATTAAAACAAATGAAAAGTATCATTTAAGTAAAAAATAACTACCTCATTTTATTCCTTAAATTTTATCCATAATGCACGTAGTTGGGCGAATCGATACGAACTGTTTTTTGAAAAAGTTAACGGATCATTATTATATGTTTCTCCCAATCGTAAAATTTTTTTATAAAAATAACTTGATGGAACTCCCCAGTTGCAAGCAAATGTTAGGCGCCCATTATTTCGAACCACTCTTTCGGTACTTTTAGACTGGAAATGGTAAACTAAACTGCTGCCAATTCCTCTGAAATTTCTAACACCTGCTTGCCATAGTTTCATACTAAAATCAGGATCAGAACCAAATCCGGGGGAATATGCAACACCATAGCCACCGACTTGGTCCCAAAGCTTTTTATGCACAACAGATGGAGGCCATGAAGCACCATGCCAATCTTCTTTTTTGACAGTTTTTACAAAAGCAAGTAATCTATCTTCATCAAAAGTAGTAGCAGTTAGTCCAAAATTATGTGGTGTAATTGCGCATTTATTTTTTATGCCTATGGGTTCAATCATAGTTGCTGAAAAATAAAAATAATCATCTTTATTCTCTTTAATGGCGTCAATTAGATATTTATCCCAATTTGGACAGGCATACATATCGTCGTTCATATATAAGATATAATCGGTGGTTGCTAGTTTTGCCATGGCATTCATTGCATGGCACACTCCCACATTTTCAAAGCTATGAGTAAATGCTAATTGCTGTTCACGTACCCATTCTAATGTTCCATCATTCCCCTGATTTACATGAATAATTATCTGATGATTTTCGGCTGAATTTTTAGAGATGCTAGCGACGCAAATTTTTAATATGTCTAAATTATTCCATGATGGGATTAAAATTGAAAACTTAGAGTTTGTAATTTCTTGTCCGGTGTAAGACAAAATGGGCAGGTCATATTGCATTGAAGTGTTTTTTAAGTATTTGTATTTTAGTGTTTTGGACAACTTATAAGGTTTAAGTATGAATTTATAATCTGCTTGGAAATATCTTCATCATTAAATCTTTGCACATATTCAAAACCTTTTTCTTCAATTTCTTTACGTAAAGCATCATTTTGTAGTAATGTCTTAAGTGCTTTTTCCATTTCATTGACACTTGTTGGATTTACATAAACAGAATTTGGTCCTCCAGCTTCTGCGAAAACGCCACCACGAGTTGTTATTACAGGAGTTTTTGAATATAATGCTTCAATAATTGGTATTCCAAATCCTTCATAGAGTGATGGATATACAAATACTTTAGCAAGTTTGTATAGTATTGCCAATTCCTGAAGGCTTAATCCTTTTAGGAATATAACTTTATTTTCTAAATGATGCTCAGAGATATAGTTTTTAATTTCGTTTGTGTAAGCGGTTTCTTTGCCAACAATAACTAAACAGGTGTCTATGTTTTTTACTGCTTTCACAGCTAATAAAATGTTTTTTCTAGTCTCAATTGTGCCTACGTTAAGAATAAATTGTTTAGGTAAATTAAATTTAGTAATAACTTCTTTGTATTCGTCGTCTGAAAAGTCTTTTTTAAAAACGGCATGACATCCCTGATAAATAACTTTTATTTTTGAAGCGTCAATTTTTAGAAACTCAACAATGTCTTTTTTTGTTTGTTCACTAATCGCTAAAACCAAATCAGCTTGTTGAGCGGCTTTTTTAAATTTATAAAAATGAATTTTTCTGTCAAAGAAAGAATAAAGATGTGGGTATTTAACGAATATTAAATCGTGAATCGTAACTACACTTTTAATGTTTTTAGCACGTAATCCACGAGGAATTTCTCCGGATAATCCATGAAAAATATTGATTTTATCTTTTACTAAATCTTCTGTAACTCCTCTTTGTCTCCAAAAATTATAAAATTTTGAGTAAAAAAAAGAAGATGGTTTTTTCTCAAAAACGTTAATGTTATTTGCTTCAAATAGTTTTACGTCTGAAAATTTAGGATTGTATAAGAAATAATTATTTTCAGGAGAATATTGGCTGAGTAAGCGTATTAAATCCCGGCTATAATTGCCAAGTCCTGTTTTATTATGAAAAACTCTTTTTGCTTCAAAGCCAATATTCATTTTTTTTATTTTTACTACTTGTTATACCGCTACGTCATATTCGCGTAAAGCATTGTTCAATGATGTTTTCAAATCTGTTGAAGGCTTACGTGTTCCAATGATTAAGGCACAAGGCACCTGAAAATCTCCTGCTGGAAACGTTTTTGTATAACTTCCGGGAATCACTACTGAACGAGCAGGAACAAAACCTTTCATTTCAATAGGAGTTTCACCTGTAACATCAATAATTTTTGTAGAGGCAGTCAAGCAAACATTGGCACCAAGAACGGCTTCTTTTCCAACGTGAACTCCTTCAACCACGATACAACGCGAACCAATAAAAGCACCGTCTTCTATAATAACCGGAGCAGCTTGTAATGGTTCTAGAACACCACCGATACCAACGCCACCACTTAAGTGTACGTTTTTGCCAATTTGAGCACAGCTTCCTACGGTTGCCCATGTGTCTACCATTGTTCCTTCGTCAACATAAGCACCAATATTTACATAGCTTGGCATTAGGATAACACCACTAGAAATATACGCCCCGTAACGCGCTACTGCATTAGGAACCACACGAATTCCTTTCTCCGCATAACCTCTTTTCAATAACATTTTGTCATGGTATTCGAAAATTCCAGACTCTAATGTTTCCATTTTTTGAATTGGGAAATACATTACCACCGCTTTCTTTACCCATTCGTTTACTTGCCATCCCTCTCCAACTGGTTCAGCAACACGTAATTTTCCGGTATCTAATAATTCGATCACTTCTCTGATAGCATTGGTAGTTTTCGTTTCTTGTAACAAAGCACGGTTTTCCCAAGCTTGTTCTATGATAGTCTGTAATTGATTCATTTTTTTATCGTTTTAGGGTTATAAATTTTTTAATGGATTTCCTTTTATTTTAATGTATTTTTCTCCAATTAATCTTGCTCCACTTGTATTTAAGTGGTTAAAGTTTCTGTAAATTATAGTATTGTTTAGTTCTAAATCACATTTGTCATCTTTACACATTGCATCATTTAAGTCAATTACCATAATAGAAGGAAATTTTTTTTTCATTACATAAACAATGTAATTTTTAGCTCTTGGAGTAAATGGTATCGAAAAATCTCTTTCGGAAAAAAAAACAGTTTTTCCTGTTTTTAATAACTTAAGTTTGTGTAAATCCATTTCTGATGTTGCTCTTAAACAATCAAACAGTACGATTTTTTTGCCAGATTGAACTAAATTTCCAATGGTATTTATTGTAGATCGATAGTTTATGTTATCAGGATTTGAAAATTCTTCCCAACTTGCAGCAATAAAAATGGTTTTAAATTTTTTTGCATATTCTAATCTTTTTATTGCATATTCTGCTGGGAAAATAGGAGAACCGTCATCATTTAATTTATTTAAAAATGGGTATCCTCCAGCAGCACTGTCGTGTATGTATAATCCGGCATCTTTAGCTAAAACATCAAGAAAAGCTGCCGTGTGGTTTGCAAAAGAATCTCCTATCAGAAGCCCGTCTAATGTATCTTTTTGTATTCCTAAAAAACATTCTTCACAATTTCCTATTTTAAATTTGTCAAAACATTGTTTTCTGATTTTATTTGGATAATTGGTTTTTGGGGTAAATTCTGAAAGTTCAGGAAATCGTTCGGGAAACCCATCTTTAGCATCTAAAACAGCGTATATAAAAGTAATCGTTACAAAGGATGGTAGCAAAACAACCAGTGCCGTTTTTCTGAAGTCATATTTATACTTTGTTCTATAGGGCTGTTCTACAAAACGCCAAGAGAAAAACGAGATAATGAAAATAAAGATTAGTGAATAAATTCGTGTAATTCCATCTAAATTGATTCCCAGATACTGGATGAAAACAAATACTGGCCAATGCCATAAATAGAGGGAGTAAGAGAGTAAACCGATAAAAACCAAACCTTTGTTTTGTAATAGTTGATTAACAATACCCTGGTTTTTAGAGTCTTTTCCTGTGAAAATAAGTAGAGCTGTTCCTAGACAGGGCCAGAACGCATTTAATCCTGGAAATAAGCTCAATTTATTTAATACCACGGCTGGAATTAAGATCAAGGATAAACCAATTAACGAAATAAAGCTATTCTTAGGTTTAGATAATGAAGGTAGTCTTTCCCAATACATAGCTAAGCATGCGCCAATTGTGAGCTCAAATATACGTGCTGGCAACAAAAAGTAAGCCATGGTTGGATTAGTATGTACTAAATAAACGGAAAGTATAATTCCAAGTATTAGAAAAAGAAACATAAAGGCAAACCTTTTTTGTAAACTCAATTTTTTGTGCAAAAACAATAATAAAAGAGGCCATAAAAAATAGAACTGTTCTTCAACCGATAATGACCAAGTGTGCAGAAATGGGATTAGATCTGAATTTTCGGCAAAATAATCTCCATTGTTTATCCACAAATAAAAATTATTAGTAGAAAGTAAGGTATGAATTAAAGTTCTGGAGTAGAATTCCAGATTATTAGAGAACAAAAATAAATAGGCTGGAATAGTTATTACAAGCATCACAAACACAAGCACAGGAATTATTCGTCTAATTCGTCTTAAATAAAACTGTTTAAAAGAAAAAGAATTTGTATTCATTTCTTTATCAATAGTCAACGTAATTAGAAAACCAGAAAGAACAAAAAAAACATCAACTCCTATATAACCTCCTTTGATAAAAGAAAAGTTTGCGTGATATAAAATTACTAATAATACAGCAATTGCTCGAATTCCATCAATATCAGGGCGGTAAGAAAAGTTAAATTTCATGAAATTGCTTTTTGGACAAAGATAGAATTTTATACCAAAATCAAAAGTAAATTTTTATTTGATGATGTTACACTTTCAACTTTTTGTGGTTGTTTTACTTAAAATTAATTTTAGATTAAAATGTTTTACATTTGTGCTGTAAAATATTGCATCAGAGAAACAACTATTTAATTTTAAAAAATTTAAGTGTTTAAATAATAGTAACATTCTTGTTTTTAAAAGAGGTGTCTGTTTATTACATTAAAAATAATCCGTAAACTATTTTTATGTTTGGATTTACCAAACATAATATTTCATACAGTTTTTAATTTTATATAAAATGCCAAGAATACTTTCCATAGACTACGGTCAAAAACGAACCGGAATAGCGGTTACCGATGAAATGAAAATCATAGCCTCCGGATTAACAACCATTCCATCCGCAACTGCAATTGCTTTTTTGAAGGACTATTTTTCCAAAGAGAAAGTTGAAGCTGTTCTTATTGGTGAACCCAAACAAATGAATGGTGAACCTTCAGAAAGCGCTGCTATCATTAAAGGTTTTGTAACGCATTTTACCAATCATTTTCCGGATATGAAAGTCATTCGGGTAGATGAACGTTTTACTTCAAAAATGGCTTTTCAAACGATGATTGACAGTGGGCTTAGTAAGAAACAGCGTCAAAATAAAGGTCTTATCGACGAGATTTCGGCAACGATAATGCTGCAAGATTATTTGAGTCGAAAGATCTTTTAAAAATTCAAAACAAAATAGATTAGAAGACTACGATTGACTAGTAAACCGTACTTTTTAACACTAATTTGTTACATTTTTTTTGCATTTATAAAGTATCTTTGCACTTTAAAATTTTGTTATGCCCGATACAACAATTCGTTCGCAAAGTCACGTAGTTCTTATAGGAGCTGGAATAATGAGCGCCACACTTGGCTTAATCCTCAAAGAATTACAACCCGATATAAAGATTGAAATTTACGAAAGATTAGATATGGCTGCTGCCGAAAGTTCTGATGCATGGAATAATGCCGGAACCGGACATTCCGCTTTTTGCGAGCTTAATTATACTCCAGAGAGTATAGATGGAAGCATCAATCCCAAAAAAGCAATCAGTATTGCAGAGTCATTCGAGGTTTCTAGACAGTTTTGGGCCTATTTAGTGCAACAAAACAAAGTTTCGTCACCTGAAAATTTCATTAAAAGTATACCGCACATGAGTTTTGTTTGGGGGGAAAAAAATGTAGCATACCTTAAAACAAGATTTGAGGCTTTACATTTGAATCCTCTTTTTAAACAAATGGTTTTCAGTACTGATTTTGCGCAATTAAAAGAATGGATGCCTCTTGTAATGGAAGGCAGATCAGAATCTGAGAAAGTCGCCGCAACCTCAGTGGCAATTGGAACTGATGTTAATTTTGGAGAGTTAACCCGAAGTATTTTTAGTTATCTAACTACATTGGATGGCGTTACAATGTATTTCAACCATGAAGTTCAAAAATTGAGACAGCGTGAAGATAAATCGTGGCGAATAAAAGTTACGGATTTGGCTACAGGCCAAAAAAGAAAAGCCTATACCAAATTTGTTTTTATTGGAGCTGGTGGAGGATCGCTGCCATTATTAGAGAAAGCAAATGTTCCGGAAGGAAAAGGCTACGGCGGTTTCCCGGTAAGCGGACAATGGTTAAAATGTACAAATCCTGAAGTGATTGCTAAACATCAGGCCAAAGTATATGGAAAAGCGAGTGTGGGCGCACCACCAATGTCAGTTCCGCACATAGACTCCCGAATGATAAATGGAGAAAGGCAACTACTTTTTGGACCTTTTGCGGGTTTTTCTACTCGATTTTTAAAAAATGGTTCGTATTCTGATTTGCCACTATCTATAAAATCAGATAATATCATTCCTATGATTGCTGCAGGAATTAAAAATATTCCTCTTACAAAATATTTGATCGAGCAAGTGCGTCAGTCACCTAAAGACCGAATCAATGCGCTGCGAGAATATGTTCCTGGCGCTAGAGGCATAGATTGGAAATTAGAACGTGCTGGACAACGTGTTCAAGTGATAAAAAAAGATGAAAGAGGAGGTGGAATATTAGAGTTTGGTACAGAGGTAATCACAACTACTGATGGAACTTTAGCTGTTTTACTAGGCGCTTCTCCTGGGGCTTCAACAGCAGTTTCTATTATGATTGATTTAATAGAAAGATGTTTTAAAGATCAATTTAAAACTCCGGAATGGCAGGAAAAATTAAAAATTATGATTCCATCTTATGGGCAGACTTTGAATGATAATCCCTCTTTATTAGTTGAAATTAGAGCATTAACGGCTTCCGTTTTAAAATTGAATAATTAGAAAATCCAGAAATAAAACAAAAGGCGCTGGATTTAAGTATTTTTAATTCCAGCGCTTTTTTCTTTACGACTCCTTTAATTCTTTTGTAGTTTTCAAAATATTTTCAGAAAGATTAGTTAACCAAATTAATTGCTCAATTACCAATTGCGTTTCCTGCATTTTCAATTGAAACGCTTCTTCATCAGTAGCAATACCCTCTTTTATTTCTTTGGCACTACTATTTCTTAATTCCGTAAATCGCATGGCTAAATCTTCCGTGAGAAGATTTTCGTTGAGGTATAAATCTTTTTCTTTCAAAAGAGAAGTTGCATGATCCAGATTTTTAACAGCAGTATCGACTACAACATTAAACGCTTCAGAAGCTGATGTAGTTTTATGTGATTGAATGTACGTTCCCAACGAAGCCGATGAGGATAACAATGAATGATTAAGTACCGCTAGTTTATATACTTGGGGTAATTGCTTTTGTTTTGATTTTGGTTCTTGTGCCATCCTTTGGAAAGAAGCCATTAAATTTCCTATTTCGATAAATGCATTTTTTCGAGCTAAACGATATGAAGTAGAAATTGTCCCTTTTTTATTATAAAAAATAGAAATTTCTTTTAAGTAATTTTGATTAGCACTAATAGCTTTTTCTATGTGTGACGGAATATTTAGAAATTCCCACGAAGGCCATAAAAAGTGATTAGCAAGAAACGCTAGTGCTGCACCTACAACGGTATCGAGGATTCTATATTGAATTACATCTCCAATATTAGGGGTTAAAACCCCGTAAATAAATACAACGTAAATGGTCACGAATGTGGCGCTAACTTTATAATTTATTTGGGTAAATGAAAATCCTAAAAGTATGCTTATTATAGAAAGAATACTTAATGTGATTTTGTTTTGCACCAATGAAAGAATCCCAAATGCGATTAAACCGCCTAGAATTGTACCAAAAATTCGATTAAATGAACGCTGTTTGGTCAGGCCATAGCCAGGTTGCAGAATAACTATAATTGTTAGTAAAATCCAATAGACGTTATGAAAAGTCAGTACATTTCCAATGATAAAACCAATCAATAATGTTAGGGTTAATCGTAACGAATGTCTGAAAATAGTGGATGAGAAGCTGAGATTTTCAGTCAAAGTACTCAACGGATAATATTGAGGCGTCAGGAATTTCTCTAAGTCTTTATCCTTTTCTTTAAAGTCCTGTAAATTGAAAGCTAACGTAATAGCGCGCTCTACAATTGTTATTTTCTCTACTTGTTTTTCAGCATATTGTAACATGGTGGTCAACATAAAAACACCTTCGGAAGCGGGAACTTTTCCTAAATCATTTGCATAATCAGTGATGGCAAGTTGTAAATCATCCAGTTCACTTAGTAAAGTATGTTTAGAAAAGTAAGTAGTTCGTTTTTTTACGCTTTTTGACAATTGCTTTAAACTTGAGGCAAGAGTATAGGCTAATTTTTGATAAGTTAACAAGACCTTTGGTTGGTCATCAAATTTTTGATGCAATTTATCATGGTCGAACGAAGTGGATAATGCAAGTTCCAGAATTTCAATCAATGAAATAAAAACGATTAACATTTTTCGGTTTTGATTGGACGATCCAGAAGAAGTATGACCGCTCATCAATACTTCTCTTATGTTTTGTCTTATGGTGTTCAGTTCAACCTGAAGGTGTAATTGTTTTTCAATAATCGCTTTTTTATCAGCATTAAAGGTCCATAAATCACCTCGTAATTTTAAATATTTAGCCGTAAGTTTGATGCATTCTGCAATTTGTAATTCGACATACCGATGAGGTCGTATATAATGAAAAATTAGGGAAATAAGGAGATAGAATAGTCCTCCGCTAAGAATCAGGCCTGCATGCTGAATCATCGCCCAACCGGTATTGATGCTTGCAAACGCCAAAGAAACTGAAATTAACGCAGAGAAAGAGACCATTGTTGCCCGGTGTCCATAAACAGAAATCATAGCTATCAGAAAAATTAATACCATCAAAAAAGGATAGAATAGTGTAGGGTAGGGAAAGACAATATTCACTAGTAAATTGACACCTGCAACAAGAAAAGCCGTCACCAAGACACCTATTATTTTATGTTTAAGATTACTTGGAATGTCGCTCGGATACGCAAAAATAGCACCTAAAGCTATGGTAAAACCTACTTCGAATTTGCCTACTAAAGAAAGTAGGATAACTGGAATAACTGCTGCTATGGTTACTTTGAGAGCATTAGTAAAATTTGTACTGTCGGTAAATTTTCGAATTTTGTAAATCATACAATTGGATAGCTAGCAAAGGTAAGAATTGAGCAACTCATTCAAAGAATATGTGTGCCTGTTTTTACCTAAATGGTAAAAAAACACTAATTATCGATAGAGGATTATTCATTGTCTATTTTTTTACTATTTTTGCAGACTGAATTAAAGGGGAACTTATTCCGATTTGCAGTAGATAAGACTTAATATAAAAACAATGATTTTACCAATTTTAGGATACGGTGATCCAATTTTGAGAAAAGTAGGCGAGGTTCTTTCACTAGAGCAACCTAATTTGAAAGAAACGATTGCTAACATGTACGAAACGATGTATAATGCCTATGGTGTCGGACTTGCCGCACCTCAAGTAGGATTGGCATTTCGTTTATTTGTAATCGATACGACTCCTTTTAGTGATGATGAAGAATTAGAGGAGACAGAACAAAAAGAACTAAAAGGATTTAAAAGAACTTTTATCAATGCAAAAATGATAAAAGAAGAAGGTGAAGAATGGAGTTTTAATGAAGGTTGCTTGAGTATTCCTGATGTTAGAGAAGATGTATACAGGAATCCAACCATAACGATCGAATATTGTGAAGAGGATTTTGTGATGAAAACCGAAGTTTTTGATGGACTAATTGCCAGGGTAATCCAACATGAATACGATCATATTGAAGGCGTTTTATTCACAGATAAAATATCATCCTTAAAAAAACGATTGATACAAAAGAAACTGAAAAATATTATGGAAGGAAAAACATTCCAAGAGTACCGCATGAAATTTTTTGCTAAAAAAGGAAGATAAAACAGGTTATACACGCTTATTTTGGTATGATTTTTGGTTTTAACTGAGAAACAAATAAGTCAAATTCTTAATAATAATTACACAAAACATGAATTTAGAAAAAATATTAGCCATTTCTGGGAAACCAGGTTTATATGTATTAAGAGTGCAAACACGTACTGGGTTTGTTGCTGAATCATTATTAGATGAAAAGAAAATCACAGTAAACTTAAAAAGTAATGTGAGTTTATTGTCGGAAATTTCAATTTACACCTATGAAGGCGAGAAACCTTTAGCTGAAATCATGCAAAAAATTGCTGATAAAGAAAACAAAGGTCAAGCCATTTCTCATAAAGAAGATAATGCTACATTGGCGGCTTATTTTAAAGAAATTTTACCTGATTATGACGAAGAAAGAGTATATCCTTCTGACATTAAAAAAGTTTTAAACTGGTATAATATGCTTCAAGCAAAAGGATTAGTTATCGATGAAGCCCCAGCAGTTGTTGAGGAACTTGTTATTGCAGGTGAAGAAGCTCTGGTAACAGAAACAAAAGCGCCAGCTAAAAAAGCAAAAGCTAAAAAAGAGTAATTTTTCTTTATAATAATATTTAATCCCGTTCAGCTATTTTTCTGAACGGGATTTTTTTATTTTTACCAAAAACCATTTCCGATGAATTCAAGACAAAATCAACTGCAAGCTTTCGAAAGATTATTAGACATTATGGATGATTTGCGAGAAAAATGTCCTTGGGACAAAAATCAAACCATGCAATCGTTGCGCCAACTTACCATTGAAGAAACCTACGAATTAGGCGATGCTATTTTAGACAACGATTTAAATGAAGTCAAGAAAGAACTGGGGGATTTGTTGCTGCATATTGTGTTCTATGCCAAAATAGGAAGCGAAACTAACGATTTTGACATGGGTGATGTATGTACTGAAATTTGTGAAAAGTTGATTCACCGGCATCCGCATATTTATAGCGATGTGGTGGTGAAAGATGAGGAAGAAGTGAAACAAAACTGGGAAAAATTGAAACTTAAGGAAGGCAGAAAGTCTGTTTTGGAAGGTGTTCCTAAAAGTTTACCTGCTTTAGTTAAAGCAAGCCGAATTCAGGATAAAGTAAAAGGTGTGGGTTTTGATTGGGAAGAATCGCATCAGGTATGGGATAAAGTTCAAGAAGAACTGGAAGAATTACAAGTTGAGGTTACAGCAGGAGATCAAGATAAAATTGAAGCCGAATTTGGGGATGTTTTATTTTCGATGATAAATTACGCCCGATTTCTTAACGTAAATCCTGAAGATGCTTTGGAGCGAACCAACAAAAAATTCATTAAACGCTTTCAATATTTAGAAAACAAAGCTGGAGAATTAGGAAAACCCTTAATGGATATGACTCTAGCCGAAATGGATGTGTTTTGGGAAGAAGCGAAGAAGTTATAACACTCATATTCAGGATTAAATAATTAAAATTATCATCATTCATAATAATATCCAATGCCAAAAAATAAAATCGAGTTAAAACGTTCTTTAGGATTAATTGATGCCACAAGTTTAGTTGCCGGTTCCATGATAGGATCAGGGATTTTCATTGTAACATCAGCAATGACAAGAGATATTGGCTCTGCCGCTTGGTTATTGGTAATTTGGTTGGTAACGGGATTAATTACCGTTGCTGCAGCATTAAGTTATGGTGAATTGGCTGGGATGATGCCTAATGCGGGTGGCCAATTCGTTTATATACAGCGCGCATACGGAAGATTAGTTTCCTTCCTGTATGGCTGGACCGTTTTTACAGTGATTCAAACGGGTGTAATTGCCGCTATTGCAGTTACTTTCGCAAATTATGCCGCTATCTTCTTTCCTGTACTAGATCAGGCCCTTTTTACTGTTGGTACTGGATTTGTTTTTTCGTACCAAAAACTATTGGCTATTTTTAGTATAATACTGCTAACGTACATCAATACCAAAGGGGTAGAAAACGGAAAGACAGTTCAATTGATTTTTACTTCGGCTAAATTAATTGCACTTTTTGCACTAATTGTTTTAGGATTATATGTTGGTTTACAAACGGATGTATTGTCCAACAATTTTGCAAACATGTGGCAAGCAAGCAAAACAGTTGTGAATGCAGACGGAACAATTACCACAACAAAATTAGCTGGAATGGCTATTTTGGGCGCGGCTGGAGCAACTATAATCAATTCGTTATTCTCAAGTGATGCCTGGAATAATGTCACTTTTATTGCAGGAGAAATTAAAGAACCAAAAAAGAATATTCCACGAAGTCTTTTTCTGGGAACCTTAATTGTAACTATTATTTATGTTTTAGCGAATGTTGCTTATTTGGCATTATTGCCAATGCAAGGAACTCCAAACACTGCTGATATTGCCAGTAACGGAATCATGTTTGCGAGTAATGATAGAGTAGGAGCGGCTGCAGCAAGTATGATTGTGGGAAATGTAGGTGTTTTTGTCATGGCTGGCTTAATCATGATTTCCACTTTTGGTTGCAATAGCGGTTTGATTCTATCGGGAGGAAGGTTGTTTTTTGCTATGGCAAAGGATGGTTTGTTCTTTAAACAAGCTACTGAACTCAATAAAAATCAAGTCCCAGCCAAAGCATTGTGGGTGCAATGTATTTGGGCTTGTGTACTTTGTATTTCAGGAAAATTTGGCGATTTGTTGACCTACGCGACTTTTGCATCGTTGTTATTTTATATCTTAACGATTCTTGGTGTATTTATCCTTCGAAAAAAAGAACCCAATGCTGACAGACCATACAAAGCGTTTGGCTATCCAGTTGTACCGGCACTTTATATCGTAGTTACAGTAGCGATTTGTCTCACGTTATTGATTTACGATACGTTTAATACGGGATTGGGATTGTGTATTGTGGCGTTAGGAATTCCGGTATATTATTTTTTGATGAACAAGAAAGCGTAAAAGAGATTACATTAATCGGCCATCCTTTTTAGTGCATTGATGTCTTTTAAAACGATTTTTTTACCAGTCAATTCAATCAATCCTAATTTATTAAAATCCGATAATAAACGAATACAACTTTCAGTAGCTGTTCCAATCATACTGCCTAGTTCATCTCTGGAAAGTTGTACTTTTAAAGAGTTGTCCTTGTTTTTTCCAAAAGTATCATGTAAATAAAGTAGCGTTTCGGCGAGTCTTTCTTTAACGGTTTTTTGGGCTAAATTAACCATGTTATCATCGGCCTCTTTTAAATCACCACAAATAGTTTTCATCACATTCATCGAGAACTGATTGTTCTTGTCAAAGTAACCCATCACTTCTGATTTTGGAATAAAACAAACTTGCATATCTTCAAGGGCTACGGCGCTTAGATTTACTGGTTCATCACTAATCATGGATCGTTGTCCCAGTAATTCTCCTTTTGTAACTAATTTCACGATGTGATCTTTGCCATTTGCACTAAGTTTAGTCAGTTTACAAATGCCATCTTTTATGCAATATATACCATTCACATTTTCTCCTTCTTCAAATATAACTTCCCCTTTTTTAATGATATGGGAGGTTTTACAATCAGAAAGTTTTAGTAATTCGTCTTTGGTAAGTGCCTTTAAGGAGCTAAATTCTCTGACGATACATTGTTCGCATTTGCTCATATTACTTATCATTTAAATACGGTACAAAAGTAACTCTTTAATATGATAAATGTCATGTTTTAAGTAACAATCGTTTAGGTACTTTGTTCTAGGTAAAATGAGCAAAGTTATGGACACACAAAACTGTTTCCATTGTGGTTTAAATATTATAAAAGAAGAAGAAATTATTTTTGACGCACGGAATTTTTGTTGCAATGGTTGTAAAACTGTGTACGAAATTTTCAGCCTTAATGATATGACTTGCTATTATGATTTTGAAAAATCCCCTGGAGCAACTCCGCAAAATATTAACGGTAAATTTGATTTTTTAGACAATGAAAGTATTGTATCCAAACTTTTGGAATTTCAAGAAAATTCAACTGCAATTATTTCACTTAACATTCCTCATATTCATTGTAGCTCGTGTATTTGGATTCTGGAAAATCTACAGCGTCTTCAAAAAGGGATAACTACTTCTCAGGTCAATTTTCCTGAAAAAAGAGTTCGAATCACCTTTAATCCTGAAGTGGTTTCGATCAAAAAGATTGTTTACTTGTTGAGTTCCATCGGTTATGAACCTTACATTAGTTTAGAAAACTATGAAATGGGTAGCAATAATGTGGACAGAAGTTTAACGTATAAATTAGGCGTTGCTTTCTTTTGTTTCGGAAATATCATGTTGCTTTCGTTTCCGGAATATTTTGAAGTAAAAGAGTACTGGCTAGACCAATACCGTGGTTTTTTCCGATGGTTAATTTTTGCTTTAGCGCTACCCAGTTTTTTTTACTCGGCGAGTGGGTATTATGTTTCGGCGTTTAAAAGTATCAAAACAAAAATGCTCAACATTGATATTCCTATCGCTTTAGGAATTGTGGTAATGTTTGTTCGAAGTTCGTTTGATATTGTGATGGACTATGGTTCTGGTTTTTTCGACAGCTTAACAGGGTTGATTTTCTTTATGCTGTTGGGTAAAATGTTTCAAATTAAAACCTATAGTTTTTTGAGTTTCGAAAGGGATTTTAAATCGTATTTTCCAATAGCGATTACCAAAATTAATGCGGATTTATCAGAGGTAAGTGTCCCTGTTTACGAGATCGAAAAAGGCGATCGCTTACTCATTAGAAACCAAGAACTCATTCCGGTTGATGGAATTTTAATTTCAGAAAAAGCAGAAATCGATTATAGTTTTGTCACAGGAGAAGCAGTTCCCATCACGAAACAGTCCGGTGATAAAGTTTTTGCAGGTGGAAAACAAATAGGGAAAGTAATCGAAATGGAAGTTTTACACTCCGTTTCTCAAAGCTACTTAACGCAATTATGGAGTAATGATGTGTTCCAAAAAAATGTGGAGCAAAAACACAAAACGATTACCGATAGCATTAGTCATTATTTTACCCCTATTTTATTACTGATTGCTTTTGCAGGATTTGGATACTGGATTTTTATTGATGCTAATACCGCTTTCAATGTGTTTACAGCAGTGCTTATTGTTGCTTGTCCTTGCGCTTTGGCATTGACAGCGCCATTTACTTTTGGCAACGTATTACGGATTGTAGGAAAGCAGAAATTCTATCTCAAAAATGCTTTGGTTATTGAGCAATTGGCAAAAGTAGATACGATTGTTTTTGATAAAACAGGAACCATTACGACCAATAAAAAATCGAATATTTCGTATAATGGAACTGCTCTTTCCGATGAAAATATAGTACTGATAAAAAATGTGCTTCGGGCTTCCAATCATCCGTTGAGCCGTATGTTATATGATTATTTGCCTATTCCACTTTTGCAACATACGGCGGCAAATGATACTAAAAAGTTGAAACTGGATCATTTTGAAGAAATTACCGGAAAAGGAATTCAAGCGCAGATTTTTGGGTACCAAATTCAAATTGGTTCATCTGACTTTGTAAATAAAATCGAAGAAAATAACATCCAGCAAACATCGGTTCACATAAAAATAAATGATGTTTATTACGGAAAATTCATTTTTAACAATCAATACAGAGAAGGATTGGAAACGCTTTTTAAGAACTTGAGCGGTAATTATCAAATCAAGGTTTTATCTGGTGACAATGAAGGCGAACGCGCCATTCTTGAACAACTTTTGCCGAAAGGCACTGAATTAATTTTTAATCAGAAACCAGAACAAAAATTAGAGTTTATTAAAAAATTGCAAGACAACGGTAAAAATGTAATGATGGTAGGCGATGGACTGAACGATGCGGGAGCTTTGGCACAAAGTAATGTTGGGATTTCAATCTCTGAAAATGTAAATGTTTTTTCACCAGCTTGTGATGCTATTTTGGATGCCAGTGAATTTCAAAAATTCGACTATTTTTTGAAATTATCTAAGAACTCCATAACAACCATCAAAATGAGTTTTGCATTGTCCTTATTGTACAATGTGGTGGGATTATCATTTGCTATTACCGGTAATTTATTGCCTTTGGTTGCAGCTATTATTATGCCGTTGAGCACAATAACCATTGTAAGTTTTGTAACGCTAATGAGTAGTTATTATGCAAATAAAAAATAGAATTTTATAAGTTTTTGAGTTTCGCTTTCACATAAATTTAACACATAAAAATAAGTATGACAAATGTCATATTTTACTCGGAAACGTCAAGGTAACTTTGTTAACACAAATTAAGGTATGAGTGTCATTTATTTATTAATCTCCATCAGTATAATAGTCGCCATTGGTTTTTTTATTGCTTTTATACGAGCAGTAAAAACAGGTCAATATGACGACGATTACACGCCATCAGTCAGAATGCTTTTTGACGATGAGCTAATCAAGCCGAAAGATAAAAAGTCGGAAAAAGAAAGTTCAACGACTTTATAATATTTAGTTTTATAACTTTCAGCAAATCAATCAAATAATAAACAACTTTAATAATAATTATAAATATGGAAATGCAGCAGTTTTATTATGACAACAAAATTGTAAAAAAATTCATTTACGCGACCATTGTCTTTGGAGTGGTAGGAATGATAGTGGGGCTTACATTGGCCTTTATGTTCCTTTTTCCAAATATTACCGATGGTATATCGTGGCTGAGTTATGGTCGTTTAAGACCTTTACATACTAATGCGGTAGTTTTTGCCTTCGTGGGTAATGCTTTTTTTGCAGGGATGTATTATTCCTTACAAAGATTACTGAAAGCGAGAATGTTTAGTGATTTTTTAAGTAATGTTCATTTTTGGGGTTGGCAATTAATTATCGTTGCTGCAGCCATTACTTTGCCTTTAGGGTTTAGTTCTTCAAAAGAATATGCCGAATTAGAATGGCCAATCGACATTGCAATTACTTTGATTTGGGTTGTAATGGGTATCAATATGATTGGAACCATGATAAAACGAAGAGAGCGCCATTTATATGTTGCGATTTGGTTTTATTTGGCAACATTTGTTACAGTAGCAGTTTTACATATTTTTAACAATTTAGAATTACCTGTTTCGGCATTCAAAAGCTATTCTGTTTATGCAGGAGTTCAAGATGCTTTGGTTCAATGGTGGTACGGTCATAATGCTGTGGCATTTTTATTGACGACCCCTTTCTTAGGATTGATGTATTATTTTGTTCCAAAAGCAGCTAACCGTCCCGTTTATTCTTACAGATTGTCAATTGTTCACTTTTGGTCGTTAATTTTTATTTATATCTGGGCAGGACCTCACCATTTATTATACTCAGCGTTGCCTAACTGGGCACAGAATTTAGGTGTTGCTTTTTCTATAATGTTGCTAGCTCCATCTTGGGGTGGTATGATAAACGGACTTTTAACTCTAAGAGGGGTTTGGGATAAAGTACGTGTAGATCCTGTTTTGAAATTTTTTGTAGTAGCGATTACTGGTTACGGAATGGCCACGTTTGAAGGACCAATGTTGTCGCTGAAAAATGTAAATGCTATTGCGCATTATACGGACTGGATTATTGCTCACGTTCACGTTGGCGCATTAGCTTGGAATGGATTTATGGCTTTTGGAATGATTTACTGGTTGGTTCCTAGAATGACGAAAAGTAATTTGTACTCTCTTAAGTTAGCTAATTTTCACTTTTGGATCGGTACTCTAGGTATTATATTATATACAATTCCAATGTATGTTGCCGGTTTTTTACAAGCCTCTATGTGGAAACAGTTTAATCCAGACGGAACATTAACCTACGGTAACTTTCTTGAAACAGTAACTCAAATTATGCCAATGTACTGGATGAGAGCTATTGGTGGTAGCCTTTATTTAATTGGAATGATTACTTTGGTTTACAATATTATTCAAACTGTTAGATTAGGTTCTAAAATTGAAGATGAATTGGCAGAAGCACCTGAATTATTGAAAATTAGTGCCGGAAGAGTAAAAGGAGAGAAATTTCACCCTTGGTTAGAAAGAAAACCAATTCAGTTAACTATTTTGGCTACTCTCGCAATTTTAATTGGTGGTGTTATCCAAATTGTTCCTACCATTATGGTTAAATCCAATATTTCTACCATAGCAAGCGTAAAACCATACTCTCCATTAGAATTAGAAGGACGTGATTTATACATTCGTGAAGGTTGTGTAGGGTGTCACTCGCAGTCTGTTCGTCCTTTCCGTAGTGAAGTAGAACGTTATGGACCACAATCGAAAGCAGGTGAGTTTGTATATGATCATCCATTCCTTTGGGGATCAAAACGTACCGGTCCGGATTTATTAAGAGTTGGTGCAAAATACAATGACAATTGGCATTTTAATCACTTTTGGAGTCCACAAAGTATATCGGCGGGATCAATTATGCCAGGTTATAAATGGTTGTTTGACAATGAACCAATGGATATTTCTTTGACCCAAAAGAAAATGCAGGCAATGGTTACACTTGGTGTTCCTTACACTGAAGCTGAAGTTGCAAGTGGTTTAGATGATTTGAGAAAACAAGCTATTGCAATTGAAGAAAGCTTGAAAAATGATCCTGATTTTGTGAAAAGCTATAATGAAAGCAAGAAAAAAGCGGAAGCCAGAGGAGAAAAATTTGTTCCAATGAACGAAAGAGAAATTGTAGCTATGATCGCTTATATGCAAAGATTGGGGACAGATATAAAAGTTAAAAATACTGCTAAAAATTAAAAGTCATGTTTGAACAAGTAAAACACAATTTAGAAACAATTGATGGTGTGACGATCTATCCCATCTTATCTTTATTAATTTTCTTTTTCTTTTTCGTGGGCCTGAGTCTATGGGTCTTCTCGTATAAGAAAGAAACAATAAATGAATTGAGTCAAATTCCATTAAGAGACAATTAAACAGTATAATTTTTTAAAATTTAGAAAATGAAAAAATTAATTCCGGTATACGTTAGAGTACCTGTTATTTTCTTTGCCGTAATGATGGCAATGGAATATTTCATCGACTCAGGAGATCAACCCGCTTTTATAAGATTCCCAATGGTTTCTGTATTTTTATTCGTATTCCTTTTCCTTTTGATAGCCATCGAAATCACATTGAGTGCAGTAGATAATATTACCTACCATTTACTGACTGAGGAACAAAAAACCCAGTTAAATGAAGCAAGTAATCTGAGTTTTAAAGATAGTGAATGGTACAAAAAATTGATGGAAAAACTGACTAAAACAAAGTCGGCAGATAATGAAGATCAATTGTTATTGGAGCATGATTACGACGGTATTAAAGAATTAGATAATAATTTGCCACCATGGTGGGTGTACTTATTCTATGCATCCATTGTTTTCGCAGTGGTTTATATGGTTCAGTATGAAGTGCTAGGCGCAGATAATCAGGAAATGGAACTTCAGAAAGAAGTTGCTCAAGCTAAAATCGATATTGCCGAATATATGAAAACAGCTCCGGATATGATGGATGAAAAAACGGTGACCTTGTTGACAGACCCTGCCAATTTAGCTGCTGGAAAAGAAATTTTCACAACTAATTGTGCGGCTTGTCACAGAGCGGACGGTGGAGGTCAGATAGGACCAAATTTAACAGATGAGCAATGGATTTTAGGCGGCGGAATAAAAAATGTATTTCATACATTGGTCAATGGAGGACGTGACGGAAAAGGAATGATTGCTTGGAAAGGCACCTTGAAACCTAAAGAAATGCAAAAAGTTGCCAGCTACATTCTTTCATTGAAAGGAAGTAATCCACCAGATGCTAAAGCTCCGGAAGGGGAAGTTTGGGTGGAAGAAAATAGTACTGTTACAGTTAAATAACAATTAGAAACACACGTTTTTATTTAACTTAAGAATTTAATAATAATATTGAACTTGTGTGTTAAATACAATAAAATGTCAAAATTACCAGACGAAGCTTTTAGAGATACTATCGGGACGATTGATGAAGAAGGGAACAGAAAGATTATTTTCCCTAAAAAACCTTCCGGAAAGTTTTATGATTACAGGAAATGGGTGAGTTATTTTTTACTGATTGTACTTGTTGCGAATCCTTTTATAAAGATAAATGGCAATCAATTCATGATGTTCAACATATTAGAAAGGAGATTCAATATTTTCGGATTTCCATTTTGGCCACAGGATATTTATCTTTTCGTTCTTATAATTATTGTTGGAGTTGTTTTTGTACTCCTTTTTACAGTAATCTTTGGCCGAATATTTTGTGGTTGGATTTGCCCGCAAACCATCTTTTTAGAAATGGTTTTCCGCAGAATTGAATATTGGATTGAAGGAGATCGAGGCGCACAGATACGTTTAGAAAAACAGGAATGGAATGCAGATAAAATTAGAAAAAAAGCGTTCAAATGGACACTGTTTTTAATCATTTCTTTTTTTATTGCCAATGTGTTTCTGGCGTATCTTATCAGTAGCGATAAGTTATTGCTAATGATTGAAGAGGGGCCAGAAAACCATGTCAGTACTTTGATTTCATTACTGATTTTCACAGGAGTTTTCTATTTTATTTTTGCATGGTTTAGAGAACAAGTGTGTATTATTGCCTGCCCATACGGAAGATTACAAGGTGTTTTATTAGATGACAAATCTATAAATGTAGCCTACGATTTTGTCCGTGGTGAAAAAGAAGTTGGCCGCGCTAAATTCAATAAACAAGAGGATAGAGCTGCAGCGGGGAAAGGTGATTGTATCGATTGCAGACAATGCGTAAATGTTTGTCCAACCGGAATTGACATCCGCAACGGGACACAAATGGAATGTGTAAATTGTACCGCCTGTATTGATGAATGCGATACAATTATGGATGGTATTGGATTGCCAAAAGGATTGATTCGTTATGCATCTGAAGATGAAATCGAGAAAAATAGTAAGTTCAAGTTTACGCCGAGGATGAAAGGCTATTCTGCTATATTATTTATCTTAACAGGTATATTAGTGGGATTATTGTTTTTGCGTTCGGATGTAGAAGCCATTATTTTGAGGCTTCCGGGTCAGTTATTCGAACACAAAGGAGATAATATTAGTAACATTTATACTTTTAAAATCATCAACAAAACCAACAATGACTTTAATGAAATACATTTCAAATTGGTAGACATAAAAGGAACTTTAAAAGTAGTCGGCAAGCAAGATTTTAAAATACCAAAACAAGGGATGAATAGCGGAACCCTTTTTATTGAAATCAACCAAAATTTATTGGACAGCGACAAAACAAAACTAAAAATTGAGGTTTATAATGGAGCCGAAAAAATTGAAACGAGTACCACTAACTTTTTGAGTCCGCGAAGTTTTGATTAATATCCTTTTATTTTAGGATTTGAAATTATAAAAAAATAGATCATGAAAATTAGCTGGGGAACAGGGATAGTAATCGCTTTTAGTTTGTTTATATCGTTCATTTTGTATTTTGTTTTTACAGTACAATCCGATTCGAAATATGATAATGAACTGGTTGTAGAAGAATATTACAAACATGATGCACATTTTGGTGAAGAAATGACTCGTGTTCAAAATGTAGCAGACTTGGCTCAAAAGCCAACTATAAATAGTGATTCAAATGGAATTGAAATAGTGTTCCCAAAAGTATTTGTTCCAAAAAATATCAAAGGTAAAGTGTCCCTTTACAGACCGTCTAACAAAAAATTAGATTTTGAAATTCCAATTTCTTTATCTGATGCTACTACTTTGCTCATACCTAAAAAAAGTTTGGCAGGCGGTCGATGGGACATTAATATGGAATGGCAATATGAAGGAAAATCATATTTGTCTAAAGAAACGATTTATATCAATTAGTCATAAAAACAAAAGTCAATAAGTCAATTGATGACTTTAAGACTTTCTATAGTATGACATTATATTAAAAAAAATGCTTTATACTGCCTTCATTTTCGGATTAATAAGTAGCTTTCACTGCATAGGAATGTGTGGTCCTATTGCTATGATGTTACCCGTAGACAGAACGAATCAGACTAAGAAAGCTACTCAAATTATTACCTACCATTTAGGACGATTAACAGCATATGCCACTATTGGTTTTATTTTTGGATTGCTTGGTAAAGGTTTTTTTATGGCTGGTTTACAACAGACTTTATCCATCTTCATAGGTGTAGCCATGATTATTGTCGTGGTAATTCCAGGTAAATTTTTTGCCAAATATAATTTTTCAACGCCGGTTTTTAAATTAATCGCCAAAATTAAAACAGCGTTAGGAAGTCAGTTTAGAGACAAGAGTTACAAATCCTTATTTACCATTGGTTTGTTAAATGGCTTTTTACCTTGCGGAATGGTTTATGTTGCCTTGTTTGGTGCGATTGCCATGCAGAGTGAAAGTCTGGGCGTTTTATATATGATTTTATTCGGATTAGGAACCGTTCCGTTGATGAGTAGCGTGGTGTACATTCATTCATTTTTAACAATGCCTATTCGAAACAAAATTCAAAAAGCGATTCCTTATGTAGCGGTATGTATTGGTTGCTTATTTATTTTAAGAGGACTTGGCTTGGGAATTCCTTATATCTCTCCATCCAATATGAGCTTATTTATTCAATCGGATCCAAATTGTCATTAAATTTTTAAATATTTAACTAATTAAAGCACGCTGAATGGCGTGCTTTTTTATATTGTAAAATTTGCAAAAAGTTAGATTGTCATGGAAAACAATTCGGTCTCCGGCGCTTTTCTTTTCAAACGTAAATCGAATGCCATGCAGATATTACGAACATACGGTTTTCCCTTTTCTGTAACTTCAATGCCATTGTCTTTAATGACTACTAATTCATCATTTTCCATTTCTTTTAATTGTATCAATACGTCTGGGATTTCATTAAAGTAACCCACTTTGTTTTCCCAAGACGTTTCAAACTGGCACATCAAATTCAGAACGTGTTTCCTTATGATAAGGTCTTCAATAGTTAGCAAATGCCCTCGGAAAACCGGTAATTTATCCCATTCCAACATTTGATAATAATCTTCCAAATTTTTTACATTTTGTGCAAAACTATACCAACTGTCACTGATGGAAGAAACGCCTAATCCAATCATCAATTGTGTTTTTGAGGAACTATAACCCATGAAATTACGATGTAATGTTCCATCGTGAAATGCTTTATGCAAAGTATCGGTTTCCAAAGCAAAATGATCCATTCCTATTTCATGATACCCGTTTTCATACAGCAATTTTTTACCAGTTTCATAGAGTATTCTCTTTTTATCATCTTTTGGAATGTCTTCATCGTTAAAACCGCGTTGTCCATTTCCTTTAATCCAAGGAACGTGCGCGTAACTATAAAATGCCAATCGATCAGGTTGTAGTGATTTTGTTTTCTCAATAGTATCTATAACGTCTTCAATTTCCTGAAAAGGCAGGCCAAAAATAATATCATGACCTATAGAAGTATACCCAATTTCTCTGGCCCAAAATGTAACTTTGGCTACATTATGAAAAGGCTGTAGGCGGTGGATTGCTTTTTGTACTTTTTCTGAATAATCCTGAACGCCAAAACTCACTCGTCTAAAACCTAAATCGTACAGCTTTTGCAAATGTTCGTATGAGGTATTATTGGGGTGGCCTTCAAAACTAAATTCATAGTTTTTTGCTTTAATTGCGTGAGAAAAAATTCCGTTAATTAAATCCTCTAAATTCTTGGGGGAGAAAAATGTGGGAGTACCTCCGCCCAAATGAATTTCTTTTATAGTTGGTTTTTGTCCAAGGATTTTACAATATAATTTCCATTCTTTCAAAACGGCCTCTATATACGGATTTTCAACTGAATGATTTTTGGTGATACGTTTGTTACAGCCACAAAAAGTGCATAAGCTTTCGCAAAAAGGCAGATGAATATATAAACTAATACCTTCTGAAGAATTACTTTCTGTAAATGATTTTTTTAACGTTTCGGCCCAAGTCTCATCTGTAAAATCAGTTTCGTCCCAATAGGGAACCGTTGGATAACTGGTGTATCTCGGGCCTGGAACATTGTATTTTTGAATTAAAGAATTTTTCATGGCGAGTCATTTAACGTTATTCAAAAGTATAACGACTACTCTATTATTAAAATGATAATTATCATATCGAAAAAACCTTTTACAAAAAAAAGAGGCTTTAAAAGCCTCTTTCGCAGAACAAATCAATTGCTTAAACGTTGATGCAATCCTGAATCATTTTTGCCCATTTTTTGGCTAGTTGATGATCCTCATACAAACAAATTTGACCAATTTGATCATTCTCAATTTTGTAAAATGAAATATACGCTGTTTTTTTGCCTTCTTTGTATTGAAATTCAAATTCAATTTTTAGAATCGTATCACTATTATTCTCCGTTGTTGGAACCAGTTTGCAGGATTGAACTGTATTTAAATCTAAAAAAGAAACAACTTCTTCCTTTGCATTAAAATCGATCAAAAGAAATCCTTTATTTTTCTCGTCTAAAGCCAATACTTTTTTGTTTTGTGTTTCGGTCGATTCAAAATTAAAATGATTGTTTTGACTGAACTTATTTTTTATGGCTTTGATTTTTGCTTTGTTAATTGAATTTGATCGAATCACATAGAAAAGAGGAATAGCAATTATTAAAGTTAGTATAAGACCAATTATTGTTACGGATGTATCCATTTTTTTTATTTTTTAGTTATTTGTAAAGCATGATAAGTTGAACTGAAAACCAAAAGGAATCAATTCAGAATGGAAGATAAATCTATCTTCTAATTACGAAATCAGTGCTTCGAATCACCAAAAAAAATGGAAAGGAAAGAGTAGGAGCGAAACCATCTCACATCGATTGATGTCTTGTTTCGCGAAACGAATAAAGAATGTGCTAATTTTAAAATCCGGAATTGCAATCAGAAAATTTTCCAGGTATTTTGCAATCGTGTAATCCGGAGTTTTAGGATAGGAAGTAAATGTGTTACTTACTTGAGGTTGTATGAAATCTGAAGAATGAATGCTGTCAACAGAAACCGAAGAACTTAATTTTTCCAATTGGATGGTATGAATGGGAGCTTCATTTGCACTAAAAACAAATAAAAATGCTATTAAAAGCCCAATAAAAACAACTGTTTTTCGAAACCAATTCATTCAGCAAATCTAAAATTTGTCACTCGATTTATATAATTTTTTCTAATAAATGAAAGTTAAAGTTAGATAGTTTTCTCCCCATAAAAAAACCTCGAACTAATAAAGATCGAGGTTTTTATGAAAGGTTAACTAAGATTTATTCTTAGTTAAGATTTCTTAGTTGTTTTAGTTTTTCTTTCCAAATATCAAGGCTTTCTTTGTGGATAGCAATGTTTTTACGAACTTCTAATACAATAGAATTTTCTTTTTTTGCATTTCTGGTATTGGTGAAGAACTGAATATTATTTTCCAACTGGAAAATTTCATTTTGAACTTCCTCAATTTTGCGCATTATGAAAATCTTCTCGTTATCTAGTTTTCGAGTATCATTACTTTCAGATAAGTGATCCATTCTATTAGCAAAACGCATCATGTCAGTATCTTTCTTACTTAAACTTAATTTTTCAAAAAGTGCATCCAGGATTTTATTAAATTTTCCTTCAATATGTCTTCTTGGAAAAGGTACCTTTCCGAAGTTTTTCCAGGTTTCGATATGCAATTTTATCGCATCCAAATCTGTTTTATGATCGCCAGACAATTGAAATTCTCTCAATGTTTCCAAGTACGCTTTTTTATTATTGAAAGCTTCTACTTCTTCGCCATTTTCCTCATTCTTTTGCTCTTTTAACTTGTCAAAATAATGATTACAGGCATCTTTAAACTCTTTCCAGATTTTATCGGAATATTTTCGTGGTACATGTCCGATCTGTTTCCACTCATCCTGAATTTGTTTCATGATCGGTGTAGTAGCTTCAAAATCAAGACTTTCCTGTAACTCTTTAGCTTTTGCAACAAGAGCTGTTTTCTTGCTTAAATTGTCACTTTGATCTTTCTTAATGTCTTTATAGAATGAATTTTTGAAAGAATTAAAATCTCTTACAGCAGTTTTAAAACTGGCCCAAGTTTCCTCATTGACATCCGATGGAACTTTTCCAGCTGAGAAGAAAGCAGTACGTAAGGCTTCTACTTTTTCGATTTGAGCAAGCCATTGAGTATGAGCGTTTACTTTTTCAGTAGCTAGAACTTCGATTTTGACAATAATTTCTTTTTTCCTTTCTAAATTCTCAAGTTCAGTTCCTTTTTGATTTTCAAACAAAACTTCCCGTTTATCATGCATTTGTTTGGTCAAATCACTAAACTTGTTCCAGATCGCATCTCGATTTTCTCTCGAAACTGGACCAATGTCTTCTTTCCAAATTCGATGTAAATCTTGTAGTTCTCTAAAAGCTTTATTAATATCAGCTTCATTTACCAATTCTTCAACACGCGCTACAATTTTTTGTTTTTGTTCTAAATTATGTTTGAAATCTAGATCTCTTGCTTCTCTGTCTAAATGCAGATAATCGTAAAAATTTTCTACATGAAAATGAAAATTGTTCCAAACGTGGTTGTATTTATCTTTTGGAATTGGTCCGGCATTTTTCCATCGTTCTCTTAAATCATTAAAATGTTTTAAAGTGTCTTTGATGTTTTCCTGCGGATTAATCAACTCTTTCAGTTCCTCAACAATACTCAAACGGTTTTCTAAATTCGTTTTTAGGTTTGTTTGTAAACTCTTAAAATGGGTGTTTTTAGTATCTCTAAAAAGAGAATAATATTTATCAAAATTTGCTTTTAGCGGCGAATGATATTGAAATTCTTCATTTGAATCATGATTTTCTGCTAGAAACTCCTCTTTTTTCTCTTCAATAAAGTGGTTGTATTTTGCTAAAAATGCTTTTTTGATTTCTTCAATATGATCCTTAAAAGACAGTGTTTTTTCATTAGTGACCAAACTTTTCAGCTCGTTTACCAGTTCTTCAAGTGATAATGTATCATAATCCTGCATTGGAATTTCATGACGTTCTTTCAACGTTTCATCTTCACTTTCCGCAGCATTTGTTTCAGCAATAGCGTCTAAGACATTCTGGTTCTGGTTCTTTTTGATAGGTTCAGGAGCTTGTATCTCTGCATCATTTGCGGGTTCTGCATTGTCTTCCGCTGGAATAGTAGTAACATCATCAGTAGTTTCCGCTACCGTTTCTTTTTCCATTTCAGTTTCCAAAACTTCTTCTTCTAATGGAGAAGATTCAGCAGTATTGTGTTCTAAATTTCCATCTGCTTCAAGCAGGTTATCTTTCTTTTCTTCTAACATTTTCTCAATGTTTAAGGTTTCTATTTTTTATCGAACACGAAAGATAGTGAAGGCGTATGAAATTTCAAAATAAATCGTTTATTTATAGTCGTTTTAGGTTAGCAATTATTTTTTTTTAAAGCAATTTCCTGCTGTAGGCGGTATCTTTTTTGACTTTGAATACGAGATAAGAAAGGACGATACTGCGTTAAGAGCTAGGGTTTTACAGCTGTATAAGAGAGTTTTTTATCAATTTTTGTTTTTTATTTCAAAAAAAAACCACTCTGAAAGTGGTTTTTTACGCATCTAGAAACGTATGAGAAGTCAATTTCATATTTAGATTATTTATTCCAAATTTTCCAAGCTTTTTCTGCTTGAAAGATAAGCATATCCAAACCATTTTTGATTTGTGCTCCCTGTTGTTTTGCTTTTTTAAGGAATTGTGTTTCGGCAGGGTTATAAATCAAATCAAAAGCAATGTGCTTGTCCGTAAAAAACTCATACGGCAGCAAAGGAAATGCATCTTCATTAGGACTTGTTCCAACCGGAGTAGCGTTGATTATAATTTGGTAATTCTCGAATGTTGTCGCGTTGATTTGGTTGTAGTCGATCGCATTTTCTTTGGCTTCTCTCGAAACGAAAGCATATGAAATATTCAGTTCATCTAAAGCAAAAGCTACTCCTTTTGATGCACCGCCGGTACCTAAAATCAAGGCTTTTTTATGATGCGGTAGCAATAATGGTTCTAATGATTTTTTGAAGCCGTAATAATCCGTATTGTACCCTTTCAGCTTACCTTTTTTGGTAACTTTAATGGTATTTACAGCACCAATTAATTCCGCTTTTTTAGATAATTTATCGAGAAAAGGGATTACAACTTCCTTGTATGGAATAGTAACACTCAGTCCTTTTAAATCCGAAGTATTTTTAATTACTTCTGTAAAGGCTGTTATTGCTGGAATATCAAAATTTTCGTAAGTACAACCAGCAAAATTTTCGGTATTGAATTTATCTGTGAAGTATCCTTTCGAAAATGAATAACTAATGTTGCGTCCTAATAATCCAAACCGTTTTCTAACTATATTAATCATTATTGTTTTTGTGTTTTGAAATATAATTTTGCACCATTTTTTTTGCCCAAACTACTGGAAATAAATCCTCTAAAAGGATGTAATTGTCAAAATTCAATCGTAAAGCGTTGCTCAAATGGAATTTCGCTTTTTTGTTATCCGTCAGCATAAAATACAATCCTGCTAAGCGGTATTCAACTTCATTCTCTTCCGGAAAATACTCCGATGCTTGTAATAATGTTTGAATTGCCATTTCAAACTCCCCTAAAAACTGGAGTATATCCACCCAAAACAACCAAGTATCTAATTCATAATCACCAAATTCTACTGCTTTTCGGTATCCAAATTCAGCTTCTTCATAAAAGTTCATTTGTTTGTTGATAGTTGCAAAACGTTTCCAATACAAACGATTTTGGTTGTCAATGGCTAATGCTTTGTTGACATAAAACAACGCTTTTTGGTAATTTTTTTGACGTACATAAAAGTCAGTGATGGCAATCCAACCTTTATCTAATAGTGGATCTTCATGCACGGTTTGATTGAAATATTGCAAGGCTAAAGCTTTGTTGCCTAATCTTTCATAGCATTTTCCCATTCGTAGCAAGGCATAAGAAGTAGCATCATCTAATTCAATAGTTCTGCTGTAGCTTTCAATGGCTTCGTCATATTTTTTTAATCGTTCGTAGGCTTTTGCTTTTTCCATGAATGCGCCTAGGAATTCGTCATCGATTAAAGTAGCATAATCAAAGGCACGAATCGCATTTTCGTATTCTTTCACGCCGTAATGCAAACGACCCAGTTGATGCCAAGCAATTTCGCTGTACGGGTTTTTGTCAATATATTTAATCAAATAAGAAATAGCTTCTTGGTTTTGATCTAAAAATTCAAAACAATATACCACGTTGTACAGTGCTGATTGATCTTCCAAATCTTCTTCTAAACACTTGATAAAGCTTTCTTTTGCCATTTCAAGATTGTCCATAAAAAGATATTCCATGCCTATTAAATTGTAGACATCAGCATAATCATCTGTGTATTTTAGCGCGGTTTGTAAATATTCAACCGCCTTTTCGTGTTGGTCTCTTTTGGAGCAGATGTTGGCTTTTTGAATGTAAATTTCTTCGTTGGTCGGTTCAATGGCGTACAACTCGTTCAATAGCTTTTCGGCTAACTCGAGTTTGTCATCGTAGACTAACATTTCCACTTGGACTAATTTTAGTCCGGTAGATTTTGGATGTTGTTCCAGTGCTAGTTTCAGTGCTTTTTTTGCCAAAGCAGCCTTGCCCATATCGAGATAATGAAGAATAATTTCTTCAAATTCTTCGGAGTCAAAAAAGAGTACTTTGTTAGTTTTTAACATGGACTCAAATTTTGACAGGGATAAATTATAGTCGTCTTCTTCGTTGCTTAATTGCATACTATGTGTTTTTAATTTGGCCTAAATAAATTTAGGGAATCGTACGTGTAATGGGAGGGAAAGTCAGAATTGTTGTGAACAATTTAATTAACAAAAATAGCTTTGGTTTAAACGGATGCCATAGCCCTTGTAAAAGTGGAAATCCTTTTACTTTTTTTTAAAAAAGTAAAGATTATAATGGATAGAAACAGCTCCCAATTTTTTCAATTGTTTTGAATAACTATTTCAACTTCTGCAATCAAAAATCGTTTATCATCACTCTTCAATCATCAGTTCATCCATTACTTCAAGTAAAATGCGGCAACCTTCTCGTATTTCTTCTTCAGAAATGGTAAGAGGAGGTGTTATTCTAATGGCGCATTCTTCAAATAGTAACCAGAATAAAATGAGTCCTTTGTCTTGACATTTAAGAATCACTTCGTTTGTTATATCGGCGCTTTTGGTCATTGCTGCCAGCATTAATCCTTTTCCTCTTATTTCTACTATCAAAGGATGTACCAAAAGTGATCTAAATAGCTTTTCTTTTTCCATCGCTTCGGCCATAAGATTGGTCTCAGTAATTTCCTGCAAAGTCGCTAAACAGGCTGACGCAATGACAGGGTGTCCTCCAAAGGTGGTAATATGACCTAGTTTTGGATTATCGCTCAACAAATCCATCATGGCAGATGAAGCGGTAAATCCCCCCACTGGCATACCGCCGCCCATACCTTTTCCCATGACTACAATATCGGGAACGACATCATAATTTTGGAATCCGAAAAGTTTTCCGGTTCTCCCAAAACCTGGTTGAATTTCGTCCAAAATCATTATCGCGCCTACTTCATTACAGCGTTGACGAACTTTTTTAAGGAAATCATTATGGGGCTGAATAAATCCGGCGCCACCTTGAATGGTCTCCAGAATAATTCCTGCGGTTTTAGTCGTTATTATTTGTAAATCGTCTTCGTTGTTAAAAGTAATGAAATCAACATCTGGAATCAATGGGCGAAAAATTCTTTTGCGTTCTTCAAATCCCATTACACTCATCGAGCCCATAGTATTGCCGTGATACGCATTGTGGCACGAAATCAATTGACTTCTTCCTGTGCTGCGTCTGGCGAGTTTTAAGGCGCCTTCAATGGCCTCTGTTCCTGAATTTACTAAATAGGTTTTGTCTAAAGACGCCGGTAAGAGCGACGCTAGCAATTTGCAATATTGAACGGCTGGACTTTGTGAATATTCACCGTACACCATGACGTGCGAATATTTGTCTAACTGATCTTTGATCGCTTGATTGACTCTTGGGTGTTGATGTCCAAGCGGACAAGCGGAAACTCCGGCCACAAAATCTAAGTATTTTTTAGCATTGGTGTCGTAAATATAGGAACCTGCAGCATGTGACACTTCCAAACCTAATGGATATGGTGAGGTTTGCGCTTGGTATTTTAGGAAATCTGAATTCACGGTTACTTGTTTAATCGTTTATCTGTTAAATTTGGAGAACTGTAATCTGAAAATTGTGACTGACCACTGATTACTTTACTTTCTTCTTATCGTAATTCAGGGTTTCTTTTCGAATTTTCAGAGGAACATCTTCTTTCGCTTCCGCTGCCTCGGTAGCTTTGGCTATTTTATCGTTGTCTTCATTTTCTTCAGGAGGAAAAATATCGTCCTTGGATTTTATTCGTTCATCGCCGCGCCAGACTAATCCTCGCAGTTTACGGGCATTTTCTGGTAGATCTTTTTCGGGGAAAATATCGCCATCCACTTGATGAAAAAAGGTAATAGTTTCAATCTCATTTTTTTCTAAAATAAGATTGATTTTACTACTTTTATTTTTATTGATACCAATGAGTTCCTGCGCTTCGTTCCGCATATAGTAAATAACTTCCGCATTTTTTACAATATCGACATCGTGGAGTTTTCCTTCCTCAAATTTGCCATAGAGATTTTGTCCCTTAACTTGATTATAACCGGTTCCTATGGTGTCTCTGGAAACTAAAAACGTGTTATTGAGTACTTTGAGTGAATCTAGTTTTTGAGTATTGTTGTTGCCTATAAGATGCATTACATCGCCTGTAATTTGGTTTTCTGCGTTCCAAAGTATCGGATTTCCAATCATTTTTGTCAACGCTGTCATAGAACTTGAATGAATAGAATCACATTTACCACTCATGTCTGTTTTGAAAAATCGGACATTATTGAATGCTCTGATAATTCGGTTTCCTTCTTTTCCCGTGACCATTAATTTTTTCCCGTGGATGTAAACCGAGTCATTTTCGACAAAATTTACCGCAACGGCTCTTTTAGTGACGTACATCGAATCGAGTTTTTTATACACTTCGGCATAATGACCTTTGACAATTCCGCGATTGATGGAATCGGTAATTTTTACATTGCGTGTTGCGGATGCAAATTCTCGGTTTCGGTCATAATACAAACTGTCGCCTTTAATCACTCGGTCATCGTATCTGATATACGATTTATTGAGGAAATGCGCCAGATTTTTTTTGGTATCATAAAATCCTTTTTCGGTGTAAATATAATTGGCTTTACTGGTAATTGTTGACGGTCCAAAAAGATAGGAATGCCCGGAATTACTGAAATAATCCAAATGATTTGATTTAATTACATACGTTGGATTTGTGATGGTGACCGCAGTCAGGAACTGGAATTTTTTTTGCGTCACATAATATCTTCCTGAATTACTTTGTAAAGTATTGTCTTTATTGGTAATTGTTCCGGGAGTGTCGTAAAATACTTCTTGAGTGTTTCGATCAAAATTAATTATTTCCGTGGTCAAAGTAGCATCTGGGGAACTCATTACGGCATCTCCGGACGCATATGCTTTTTTTACATTTCCATTGTATTCCGCATATTTACTGTTGAGGAATAAAGTATCACCTTGCACCATTTGTACATTTCCAAAAGCCTTGATGTAATTTTCCTTTTGGAAATAATACGCTTTATTACATGTCATTACTACACCATCATGATTGACACGCACGTTTCCGATAAGCAATAATGCATCCGGTATTTCGACCTGGTTTACATCGGCAAAATCAGAGTTTTCGACAATAATTTTTTTTGGGGCTTGCGCCAAAGCCAAAGTAGTGACAAGCAGTATCAAACAATAACGAAGCAAAAACAGCGATTTCTTCAATGGATTTAATTTTTGTCAAATTTATGAAAAAGGAAACAATCCTAATCCATATTAGGATTTATTTATAATTATGCAAAAGGGACCAAAATACATTAGATATAACTTTTAAAGTTATTAACAAACAGTGTAACTCCTTCGTTGTAGTATCCTTTTTTTTTAATTGAATTATTTAATTTTAAACGATATAGACTTCTTTATATTTAAAAAATATTAAATTTAAAAATTGATATTCATTTGCTGTTAAAAGAATTGAAATCAGTATAAATAATTTTTATGATGAAAAAAACAACTATTGTTGCCGGGGTAAGCATGGTGCTTTTAGCAACGGCTTGTAAAACGAAAGATTTAAAAATGAACGTGGAACAGAAAGAGGCTAAAAAAGAAGTGGTATATCAGGTTTTTACCCGATTATTCGGAAATAAAAATACCACCAACAAACCGTGGGGAACCATTGAAGAAAATGGAGTAGGGAAGTTCAATGATTTTACGAATACAGCATTACAGGAAATAAAAGATTTGGGCGTTACTTATATTTGGTACACCGGAGTTCCACATCATGCTGTAATTCGGGATTATTCAGCTATTGGTATTTCTAATGATGACCCGGAAGTAGTCAAAGGGCGCGCCGGTTCTCCTTATGCCGTAAAAGATTATTACAATGTAAACCCCGATTTAGCCGTAAACCCTGCTAATCGGTTACAAGAATTTGAAGCTTTAATTGCGCGAACACACCAAGCAGGATTAAAGGTGATAATTGATATTGTTCCCAATCATATTGCGCGTAAATATGAAGGAAAGAATAATCCGGTAGGAGTTAGCGATTTTGGAGCTAATGATGACACAACTGTTGAATACAAAAGAGACAATAACTTCTATTATATTCCAAACACGCATTTTGAAATTCCCGATACGGATCAGCCATTAAATGGAGAAAAAAATCCGTTGGTAGATGGTAAATTTGAAGAAAGTCCAGCAAAATGGACTGGTAATGGTTCCCGGATGGCAAAACCAGATCGAAATGACTGGTATGAAACCATAAAGGTAAACTACGGTATTCGTCCGGATGGTTCCAAAGATTTTCCGGAACTTCCTGCTGGTTTTGATACGAAATCCTATCAGGAACATTTCGATTTTTGGAAAGGAAAAGATGTTCCGAATTCGTGGGACAAATTTAAAGACATTGCTTTGTATTGGACTGCAAAAGGAGTTGATGGTTTTAGATTTGACATGGCCGAAATGGTACCGTATGAATTTTGGAGTTACATGAATTCAGCCATTAAAGTAAATAATCCGGATGCTTTTTTATTAGCCGAAGTCTACAATCCTAAAGAATACAGAAATTACATTCATTTAGGTAAAATGGATTATTTGTATGATAAAGTGGAAACGTATGATAAATTGAAAGATATCATTCAAGGAAGAGCATTGCCTGATGGATTATCAGACATTCAAAACGGAGTGGCAGATATTGAACATCACATGTTACATTTTCTTGACAATCATGATGAGCAGCGATTAGCCAGTCCGGAATTTGCGGGAACGCCACAAAAAGGGAAGCCTTTGATGGTGGTTTCAACTACCATAAGCACGTCACCTACGATGGTTTATTTTGGTCAGGAAGTAGGAGAGGCCGGAAACGAAAATGCAGGATTTGGAACTCATTCCAGAACTTCAATCTTTGATTACATCGGAGTTCCTAATCATCAACGCTGGATGAATGGAGGGAAATTTGATGGAGGCCAGTCAACAAAAGAGGAAAAAGAGTTGCGGGATTTTTATAAAAAATTGCTTAATTTTTCTTTAAATAGTTCGGCGTTAATGGGGAAATTTCAAGAAATTCAAACAGTGAATCGCCAAACAACGCAAGGTTACGATCCAGGAATTTATGCTTTCACACGTTGGTCTGATACTCAAAAATTAATAATTGTAACTAATTTTTCTTGGCTTTCCACTAGCAATTTCGAATTAAAAATTCCTTCGGATATCATACAAAAATGGAATTTGAAAGACGGAGATTATACCGTAACGGATCAATTAAACAAAAAAAATTCCGTTCGGCTGCAGGTATTGAATGGAGAAGGAAAAGCACAAATTACGATCGCTCCATCAGAATCGTTTATATATCAATTATAAGTATACATAAAAAAGGGTAAAATAAATTAATATTTTACCCTTTTTACTTTTTACCATTCGTTTTTTTAGAATCTTTTTGTTTCTAATATCATCGATGATCCCGGATATTGTACATCTGCATTATCCTCTGCGGTAATAAATATTTTTGAGGGTTTAAATGCGGTTACGGTTTCAAACGATGCTTTCAGTTTTGAGGAAATAAAGTTAGTTTCACTTTTAATTTGCCCAATATTCTTTATGCGTGATTCTTCTGTTTCGATCCAAACGACATAAGTGTTTTTCGACGATTCCAGTCGTTTTACCTCGGCTAAATTATCAATTTTAACTTTAATTAGATAATTCTTATTATCATCTTTTTTAATAGTAACCTGTCCGCGAGCAGCAGGAACTACAGAGGAGCTTTGAAAAGCAACTTTTTTGGCACATGAGGTAAATGAAAGAAATAGGAATGCCAAAAAAAAACTTAAATAAATATTTTTCGAAAAAAAATTAGATTGTATTGTTTTCATTTTATTTTAGATTTTGTTTATTAAAACTATTCTACAAAATTGATTCTTTTTGTGATGGTGCTTCTTATATAAATTCATAAATAAGTTATGAAATTCACACTTAGGGTGGAATCCAAAGTACAGACTACAAAATTAAAACTTTATTTGTCAAAAAAGAGTATAGCGCCAAACATTTGTTAGTCAATAGGGCAAAATGATATGCTAAAATTAAAAAATTCAACATCTTCATTAGCGAAGAAGATGTAGTTTAACTATTTTTTATTTAATGCAAATTCATAATTCTCACCCACTTTTTTCCAATTGATTACATTGAAAAAAGAATCGACATAATTTTTTCTTTTGTATTGGTAATCCAAATAATAAGCGTGTTCCCAAATGTCTAAAGCAAGAATAGGTTTTCCTTGGATTAAAGCATTTGCCATTAAAGGATTATCCTGATTTTGAGTACTGGTAATCTGTAATTGACCCGTTCTGTCTACCACTAGCCAAACCCAGCCAGAACCAAATAGTTTTTCTGCTTCATTTTTAAATAATGACGTAAAATCTTCGTAGGATCCAAATTTTTTAGTGATTGCTTCTGCTAAAACATCTTGAGGCTGTCCGCCAGCTTTGGGAGCCATGCTCTGCCAGTATAAAGTGTGATTGTAATAACCGCCAGCATTATTTCTAAGATTTGCATCATTGAGATCTAGTTTAGATAAGACCTCTTCAATAGTTAGGTTTTCAAGTGGAGTGCCTGTTAATGCCCGATTCAAATTGTTAGTATAGGTCAGATAATGTTTCGAATAATGCATTTCTAAAGTAGAAGCTGAAATGCTTGGGGCTAATGCATCATAGGAATAAGGTAATTTTTCCAGTTGAAATGAACCTTCATTTGCCTTCACGTCGTCAGGAAGGCCCATCGCTAGTTTTTCTTGGACTGTAGGAAGCGGAACATCAACAACTTCAGTTAGTTTTTTATTGTTGCAAGAAAGTAATAACGAAACTAAAAGTAGGTTGGATATCAAAAAAAATATTTTTTTCATGCGGATTTTATTTTTTCAAAAGAGTAGTGATAATTTCGATGTACTGTTCTTTGGCTTGGTCAGCAGTAAGATGGCTAATTTGCATCCAAGCATTCGTTTTGAAAGCGTCTCTCAAATGATAGTTAGTTGTTTGTTTTAAATCTAAAGTTCCCAAAGTAGCCTGTTTGTAAAAAGCATAAAGTCTTAATTGGACATCTTGCGGTAAAGAAGCTTGTGTCATTTCAGAGGCTATTTCAACTGCTTCTAAAAACTGAGTATCTAAATCTTTTTCAATCATGCTTATTTTGTAGCAATAATAGTTTTTCCTCCGATTGCTTTTTGATTCAGTACAACATTTACTTGTGTTCCTAATGGTAAAAAGATATCTACTCTTGAACCAAATTTTATAAAACCAGCATCAGTTCCCTGAATTACCTGCATTCCTTCTTCGGCATAATTTACGATTCTTCGTGCCAAAGCTCCAGCAATTTGACGGTATAAAATTTCACCAAATGTTTTATTTTCAATGACAACTGTAGTTCTTTCGTTTTCCTCACTAGCTTTCGGATGCCAAGCCACCAAAAATTTCCCAGGATGATATTTGCTGAATTTTACAATTCCACTTAATCCATAACGCGTAACATGAACGTTTATTGGCGACATAAAAATGGAGATTTGCAAACGTTTGTCTTTGAAATACTCGTTTTCAAACACTTCTTCGATAACCACAACTTTACCGTCAACAGGAGCTAAAATATGATTTTCATTGATTACCGCCGTTCTTTTTGGGTTCCTGAAAAATTGCAATATAATAATCAAAAGTAATAGAGTAGCTATTTGTACCGCCATTTTGATCCAGTTGGAGTCAATGAAATTGTCAGACAATAAAAGGATTGCAGCTGTGAAAATTGTTCCTAATAAAATTGATTGGGTTCCTTCTTTATGAAACATAGTTTAAAATTTGATAAAATAAAAATATAATTGGTGCTACAAATATAACACTATCTAATCGATCTAGTATGCCTCCGTGACCAGGCATTATGTTCCCACTATCTTTCACACCTGCAATTCGCTTGAATTTGGATTCAATTAAATCTCCAATAGTACCTGCGACTCCAACAATAACAGCTATTGAAGTCCATATCAGTATCGATCTGTCGCTGAAATCAGGATTTGCTTTTATATAGTATTTTGATATTAAATAACCGGCCAAAACGGCAAAGACAATGCCGCCTAAGAACCCTTCAACTGTTTTTTTTGGTGATATTTTTTCAAGTAATTTGGTGCGGCCGATAGATTTACCTACGATATAGGCAAAGGTGTCATTAGTCCAGATTAATATAAATAATCCAATTATAATTTTTGGATTGTAATCATTTATTCCAAATGAAATTTTTGTTATAAATATAAAAGGAAGTATAATATACCCTAATAAATAAAGGTATTTTGATGAAGTGCTTATTTTTTGAATGCTATCATAAAATAAAAAAAGAGTGCATTTTATTGATACGACTAAGGCGATCACCAATAAAATGACATCTAATTGTTGGATATTGATTGCTATTTCTAAATCAGTATTAAAAATCTGATTGATGCTAGTGGTAACAATGCTATTGTAATGGCTTAGGAAAATAACAATTGTGTATAAAGCTGTTGCAAAAAGAATTGGAAATACGGTATGTATTTGGATTAAATTACAAAATTCATACACTGCAATAATAAGAAATATACCAAATAGAATAAAAAAGCTTTCAGTAGAGTATAAAATAGAAGCAAGTAATAAAATAATATAAACAGCTCCTGAAATACCTCGTTTTAGAGTTTCATTCATCTTAAAGATCTTCTAAAAGCAACAAATATAGATTTTTTGCTGAACTTCCGTATTGGGTAAAATCTTCTTCTTTAGCTTTTTCGAAATATTTTATTGTAGTAATATTTGTAGGGTAATCTCTTTCGTATTTCTTTTTTATAGCGCTAAGTCCATCGCTTTTCGTTGCCAGAATTTGGCTTGTATTTACAATAATGATGATATTGGCAGGTAATTCGTTGGGTTTGTTTTGTTTAATTTGTTTAGAAGAGAACAGGATAGAACCTTCATCAGCAATTAAATTTTCGCAACTTGCAAGAAGAAACTTTGGGTTTACTGGTTTGTTGTAGATAAGTTTATTGTCATCAAGCATTCCAAAAAGATTTGGTTCATAACACAAAACGTCACTTTCAAACCAATCATTTTCTTCTAATATGTTTTCAAATTGTTCTTTTACTTCTTCAGAGTTTTCGCAATACAAAAACTTCCCACCATTTTTTTTAAAATTATAGATAAATTTTTCATCTATAGACGTTGCGTTATCAGCATTGGATTTACTAAATTCACTTTCTTGATCTTCGTCAGAAGCCGGGTTGCTGGAACCAAAAATTTTTCTAAAAAGACTCATAGTTTTGTAAAATAGTAAAAATTATTATTTGAAAACGTCCAAAGATAAAAAAATCTTAATTCAAAAGTAGTTTTTGAATTAAGATTTTACAAATAATTGAATAATATATTTATGTTTTCTAGGATACGACTTCCTCAAGATTTTTATCAAATGTTCTTTTTCCAAAAATAGCTTCTAAGTCATCTTTAAAAATGACTTCTTTCTCGATCAAGATATTTGCCAGTTGATTTAGTTTGTCTTTGTTCTCTTCTAATATTTGAATTGCTCTTTGGTATTGACTTTCAATTAGTAAGGAAATTTCTTCATCAATAACTCTAGCTGTTTCTTCTGAATAAGGCTTAGAAAAATTGTATTCGCTTTGTCCTGTTGAATCGTAATACGTTACATTTCCAATTTTTTCATTCAAACCATAAACTGTTACCATGGCACGGGCTTGCTTTGTAACTTTTTCCAAATCGCTTAAAGCTCCTGTTGAAATTCTGTCAAAAGTTACCTTTTCAGCAGCTCTTCCACCCATTGTAGCACACATTTCGTCTAGCATTTGGTCTGGGCGAACAATTAAACGTTCTTCTGGCAAATACCAAGCGGCTCCTAAGCTTTGTCCTCTAGGAACAATTGTAACTTTAATTAATGGCGCGGCATGTTCCAGCATCCAACTAACTGTTGCATGTCCTGCTTCATGAATAGCAATTGCTTTCTTCTCATCAGGAGTTACGATTTTATTTTTCTTTTCGAGACCACCCACAATTCTATCTACTGCATCAAGAAAATCTTGTTTGTCTACTGCTGTTTTATTGTTTCTAGCGGCAATCAAAGCAGCTTCATTACACACATTTGCAATATCTGCACCAGAAAAACCTGGCGTTTGTTTGGCTAAAAAGTCAGTATCCAAACCATCAACTTTTTTCAGAGGAGCTAGGTGTACTTTGAAAATTTCAGCACGTTCCCGAATGTCTGGTAAGTCTACAAATATTTGTCTGTCAAATCGACCTGCCCGCATTAGCGCTTTATCCAGAACGTCAGCTCTGTTTGTCGCAGCTAATACAATGACATTAGAATTAGTACCAAAACCGTCCATTTCTGTCAATAATTGGTTCAATGTATTCTCACGCTCATCATTTCCACCGGACATATTACTTTTTCCTCGAGCTCTACCTACTGCATCAATTTCATCAATGAATATAATTGCTGGAGATTTTTCTTTGGCTTGTTTGAATAAATCACGCACACGTGAAGCACCCACACCTACAAACATTTCAACAAAATCAGAACCAGACAACGAGAAGAATGGTACTTGGGCTTCACCAGCTACGGCTTTTGCCAGTAGGGTTTTCCCAGTTCCTGGAGGCCCGACCAATAAGGCTCCTTTTGGTATTTTACCACCCAAGTTAGTGTATTTTTCAGGATTTTTAAGGAATTCAACGATTTCTTGAATTTCCTCTTTTGCACCTTCTAGTCCCGCTACATCTTTAAAAGTAGTTTTGATATCGGTTTTTTCGTCAAAAAGTTTAGCTTTTGATTTTCCAATATTAAATATCTGTCCGCCACCGCCACCAGCGCCACCACCAGACATTTTTCTCATAATAAATATCCAAACGGCTATAATAATTATGATTGGTAATAAGCTGATCAAAATATCCGACCAATTGTTTTTTGGCAAGAAGTTAAAATCTTTCAGTTTACCTTCAGTAACGGCCTTTTCCAGTTTGGTTTGAAAAATTTGATCGTTACCAATGTCAAAAGAGTAATGAGGCCCTTTATTAGGTCTGTCAAAAACGTCTTTGGAAACTTTTTTATGTGCAGCTTCTTTTATAGCTGCGGCATTAAGAAAAACTTCAGCTTCTGTTTTATTGTAAACTATAACTTTTTCAATCTGGCCTTTTTGTAAATACTCGTTAAATTTAGAAGCAGTTAATTGACCTGGCTCGTTTAAACTAGAACCGCCAGTTAAAAAACTTATAAACAAGAAAATTAATAATATTGCAGTATAAATTAACCAAGGGCTTACTTTAAACTTATTCGAATTTGGATTATTATCTTTAGCCATTACTAGGAGTTATGTGTCTTTAGTATTTGTTTTGTATGGTCGTTATTTTTGCATCGCCCCATAAACTTTCGATGTTGTAATATTCACGGATGTGTTTTTGAAATACATGAACCACAATATTAACATAATCCATTAATACCCACTCTGCGTTATCAGTGCCTTCAATATGCCAAGGCTTATCTTTTAATTCTTTAGATACTGTTTTTTGAATGGAGCTAACTATAGCGTTAACTTGTGTATTTGAATTACCATTGCAGATAATAAAATAGTCGCAAACTGCGGTGTCTATTTCTCTTAAATCAAGAATATCAATATCATTTCCTTTTACCTCTTCTATCCCCTTAATGATGTTCGCTAATAGCACGTCATTATTTATAGTCTTTTTCGCCATGAATAATTTTTATATATAAGTTTGTAAAGTTACCATTTTTTGTGATTATTTTTGAACCTTAACACAATATTAAATTCTGTTTCACAAAAAACGATATATGAAACTAATCAAACTCGATGCCATAGATTCAACAAATGAATTCCTTAAAGGGTTATCGAATAAACAAGACTTAGAAAACTTTACAGCGGTTACTGCGGAAGTTCAAACAAAAGGCAAAGGCCAAATGGGCGCGGTTTGGGCCTCTGAGGCTAGTAAAAACTTAATAATGAGTCTTTTGATTAAGGATTTTCTGACGGATATTTGTCAGGTTTTTAACCTTAATATTGCCGTTTCACTTGCTGTAATTGAGGTTTTGGAATCAGTAATGGTTCCTAATCTAAGTATAAAATGGCCTAACGACATAATGTCATACAATAAAAAAATAGGTGGCATTTTGATAGAAAATAGTATCAAAAGTGACGGAACTATTGTTTCTATTGTTGGTTTAGGACTAAATGTGAATCAAACCAATTTTGAAAATTTGCCAAAAGCCTCTTCTTTGGCGGCTATTTGCGGTGCAAAATTTGATAAAGAGGAACTTCTTTTTTTAATTTGTGCTGCAATAGAAAAAAATGTACAGTTGTGCAAAGTCAATGGTACTGTTTTGTGGTCTGACTATAGTAATAAATTATTTAAGAAAGGTTTGCCCATGCCGTTTTCCGATCAAAATAAACAAAATTTCATGGGAATTATTCAAGGAGTTTCCTCGATTGGGAAAGTACAAGTTCTTCTGGAAGATGACAGCATAGCTGAATATAATATCAAAGAGATTCAAATGTTGTATTAACTACTGATTGTTGCAATAAATAAAAAACCCTTTCACTTTTGAACTGAAAGGGTTTTGTTTATTTTAAATTGTTTTTTATAATTTAGTCATGTTCCCAGCTAAAGTTTCGATAAATTTCCCAATTGGACCTTTTATCATCATGGCCATCATAGGATTAAAATCACCTTCAAAATCAAGTTTTACAGCACTAGTGTCATCAGAAACAGAATCTATATTCGCGATCAATGTAAATGGAAGTTTATCACTGGCAGCTCCCAGTACAATTTTGCTTGGGGCTACTTTTTCTTTCATTTTTAGTTTAATTTCTGGCATCCCTTTTAATCCAAAAATAAAAGCATCGTCGCCTATAACTTCAAATTTAGCAATGTTTTCAGGCATTAATTTTTCGAAATTTTTGACATCACTCAACAAATCAAATAACTCTTGAGGTGATTTTTGAACACTAACTTTCGGACTTTCTAAGTTCATCTTTTTGGTATTAATTAGGTTGTTTTAAACTTCAACAGTCCACGTGGATGGACTTACATTCCATTCTCTTAAAGTTTGCTCTTCTTCCTCAGTAATATACCTTTTGGCAACAGCTAAATTTAATAAGTTTTGATAATTACTCAAAGTAAATAAATCGATGTGTGCAGTTTTAAAGTTCTCTTCAGCAACTTTAAAACCATAGGTAAATATAGCTGCCATCCCTTTTACATTAGCGCCAGCTTCACGTAAAGCTTCTACAGCAAGCAGGCTACTATTTCCAGTGCTGATTAAATCTTCTACCACAACTACATTTTGTCCTTTTTGTAAAAAACCTTCCACTTGGTTTTGTCTGCCGTGTTTCTTTGGTTCTGGACGAACGTACACAAATGGCAATCCCATACTTTCCGCAACTAGCATCCCAATTCCTATTGCTCCAGTGGCAACACCGGCAATAACATCTGGTTTACCAAATTGCTTCTCAATATTTTTGGAAAATTCATCTCGAACGTAATTCCGTACCGCTGGAAATGAGAGGATTAATCGGTTGTCACAATAAATCGGCGATTTCCACCCAGAAGCCCATGTAAAAGGATTTCTTGGATTCAATTTAATTGCATTTATTTGCAATAGAAATTCGGCTGTTTTTTCGGCTGTATCTTTATTAAAAATCATAGTACAAATGTATAAAGTTTTTGTTAACGACAAACCACTTTTTTTGACAAATCACATCTCTAAAGAGACTGATTTTCAACTTTTTTTATTAGAAAGTATTGACATAGAGCAACTTATAGTAAAAATCTTTCAAAATAAAATTCAAAAAGCCTATTTATATCATCCTGATGAAAGCTTGATTATGAAGACTTTGAAAACGAAAATACCTGTTGCTAAAGCTGGTGGCGGTTTAGTTTACAACAAAAAAGGGGAGGTTTTATTTATTTTTAGAAATGGAAAATGGGATTTGCCCAAAGGTGGAATCGAAAAAGGAGAGGAAATTCAGGAGACAGCCATGCGGGAAGTTGAGGAAGAAACGGGTGTAAATGGATTGTCAATATCCCATAAACTTCAAAAAACATATCATGTTTTTAGACGCAATGGAAAATACAAATTGAAAATTACACATTGGTTCGAAATGCAATCGGATTTTGAAGGAACACCGCAAGGACAATTAGAAGAAGGAATCGAAAAGGTGGCTTGGATGAATCCGGAACAAATCAAAGAGGCGCTAAAAAACTCGTACGAGAACATAAAATTATTATTTGAAGAAGAAAAGCTCCTGAAATAGGAGCTTTTTTTTATTTTAAAATACGATATACAGGATATTGTAAATGTGCCTTTTCATAATAAACAGAATGTTTGTAAATCCAGTCCAGTTGTGCTTCGGGATTATTAATGAAATTCACATCACTTTGTTTTTTTAAATCAAATTCGGCTTTTAATTTTGGATTTTTTTTCAAAATATTTGTTGCTGAATCTTCAAAAACATAATCAGAATACCCTTCTTTTTGTTGTAACATGGTGTCGAAAAAATTCCAATTGAAAAAAGAATCGATTGCTTCTGGTTCTAATGTTTCTAATAAATATTTTATTCCCTTTTGTTGTGTTGGAATAACGTAATCTCCTTTGGCGAAAGCCACTTTCTCCATTTTAGAAGTTACAGTCGTATTTCGATGCAAATAATGGCCTTCATACGCTGAACTTGTTGTTTTAAAGTCGGCAATTCTATAACTTTCGACTTCAATTATAGTATCCTTTTTAAGTTCTCGGTATGTAATAGTATTATTTTTTAATACATCCATCACAGGCCAAAATCCTCGTGGAATGATATACGCTTCTGGAATGATTATCTCTTTGACAGATTTGAATTCCTTACTGTACGGAATGTCTTTTTTGAACGGTTTTGTACGGTCATAAAACAGGCGGTTTCCGGATGTTACGTCGCTTTTTTTGTAACTGGCTTCATAGCCTAAAAACGAAAAAGGAATCGTTTTTGTACTGTCAATTTCCCATTTTATCGTGTAGGATTTATTTGATTTATATTGCTCTTCATTTTTCAGTCGCAATTGTTTGATTTTTTGGTAATTTGCATCCGTAAAATCGATTGCGGAGCGCATGTATTCGTAAGTCACTTTCACACGGTCGGCATATTTTTTTAGCATGTGCGTTTCCACCACAAAACCAATGGTATTAAATAACGAGGTGTAACCTGTTGCAAATCGTGGACTTTCAAAAAATTGCCCAAACCCTTTGTCCGGTGTGTCCTGAAAGGCATTGACATAAGGCGTAGTTTCGATATTCTTTTTTTGTAAATCCTTAACCAAAGCAGGCATCATTTCCATATTTAAAAAATCCCCTAAAACAGTTCCTAATTTATTATGTTGGGTCATGATATACGTCAATTTGTACTGATAATCCGCTCCATTACTAACATGATTGTCAATAAAAACATCTGCATTTATTTTATGAAATATTTCCACAAAACTTTTTGTGTTTCGGGTATCTGATTTGATAAAATCGCGATTCAAATCGTAGTTTCTCGCATTTCCACGAAAACCATAAATTTCCGGACCATCCTGATTGGCTCTTGAAGTGGAGTTTCTGTTTAAAGCACCTCCAATATTATAAACTGGAATACAAACAATGACGGTATTTTTAGGCGCTTTTATTTTGCCCAAAGCCAAGTCTCTGAACAATTGCATACTGGCATCAATTCCATCCGGTTCGCCTGCGTGAATGCCGTTATTGAGCAGAATTACCGCTTTGTTTTTTTGGATGACTCCAAAGTCAAATTGCTTTTCAGGATTAAAAACTACCATGTGCAAAGGCTCGCCACTATCCGTTAAACCCATTTTTTGCATTTTGATATTAGAGAAGTCATCCGCCAAAAGTTTGTAGTACGCAATTGTTTCTTGGTAAGATGCAGATTGATTTCCATTGCCTTTTTCGAAAAAAGTATCGTATTTATTGTTTTTTTGTGCAAAGGAACCGATCGAGAATAGTAAAAAAAAGAATGTAAAAAATTTCATATTTCGGTTTTTAGATTGGATTTCAAATGTAGCTTTTTTTTGATAGGTATAGAAATGATACGAAGGAAACGAAGTTCACCATTTAAAAAATGAAAATTCATAATTCAAAATATATAACTCAGAATTAAAAATTACCTTTGCAAAATGAATAAGAAACACCATTCCAACAATATACTTTTAAATTTAGGCATCGAAAGCCTGAATGAAATGCAAGAAGTAGCACAAGATACAATCCTGAATGACAATAATGTTTTATTGCTTTCGCCTACAGGTTCCGGAAAAACATTGGCTTTTTTGTTGCCTATTTTAGAAATGTTACAGCCTGAAATCCTGTCCGTTCAATGTTTGATTTTGGTTCCGTCACGGGAGTTAGGATTGCAAATTGAGAAAGTTTGGAAGAAAATGGGAACCGATTATAAAGTGAATGTATGTTACGGCGGACACTCCATCGATACTGAAATCAAGAATTTAAGCAATCCTCCAGCAGTTTTAATAGGTACTCCAGGACGAATCGCGGATCATATTGATAGAGGAACTTTTCGCGTGGATAAAATCCAAACACTTATTTTGGATGAATTTGATAAGTCGTTGCAATTGGGTTTCCATGAGCAAATGTCTTTTATCATTGGAAAATTGTCAAAACTAAACAAACGTGTTTTGGTTTCAGCCACTTCCGATATTGAGATTCCAAGATACACAAGAGTGGTCAATCCAACGATTTTGGACTTTATTCCAGAAAATGTAGCCGAAACGAATCTTTCCACAAAAATGGTCGTTTCGAAAGAAAAAGACAAAATTGGAAGTTTGTTCAATTTGATATGTTCATTAAAATCGCAGTCGGCTATCGTTTTTTGCAACCACCGTGATGCTGCAGAGCGCATTAGTGATACGCTGAACGAAAAAGGAATTTATGCCACGTATTATCATGGCGGAATGGATCAGGACGAAAGAGAGCGGGCGCTAATCCAGTTCAGAAACGGCAGTGTGAGTTATCTAATTACAACTGATTTAGCGGCACGAGGACTTGATATTCCCGAAATGAATCATGTAATTCATTATCATTTACCGTCCAAAGAGGATGAATTTACGCATAGAAACGGACGAACAGCTCGTATGCTTGCTTCTGGAACTGCTTACATCATTGCTCATGAAAGTGAGAAAAAAATGGATTATATCGATTATGGAATGAACGTTTTGAAAGTGGAGAATTCCACTTCATTACCAAAACCACCAGAATTTCAAACTATTTACATCAGTGGCGGAAAGAAAAATAAATTGAATAAAATTGATATTGTCGGTTTCTTTTCTCAAAAAGGAAAATTAGAAAAAGGCGATTTAGGGTTAATCGAAGTGAAAGATTTTATTTCGTTTGCTGCGGTGAAATTCAATAAAGTAAAAGATTTATTGCATGCCATTAAAGACGAAAAAATGAAAGGGAAGAAATTTAAAATCGAAGTCGCCAGAAAAGTGATTAAGAAAGAAGAGGAGTAGTTTTCAGTATTCAGTCGCAGTTTTCAGTTAAAAAAAATCGTTAACAGTAAAATATTTTACTGTTAACGATTTTTTGTTGTAATGCAGTCATTAAATACTAAACACTTTTTTTAAACTTCAGTCCCTGAAAACTGTGACTGTGACTGAAAACTATAAATACTATATTTTCTTAACGTATTGTGTAATAATAACAATAGTTTGACCGTCAACTTTTCCTTCAATATACTCGGCATTTTCGTGATCCAGTCTTATGTTACGCACTGCAGTTCCTTGTTTGGCTACCATGCTCGAACCTTTTACTTTCAAATCTTTGATTAAAACGACTGAATCCCCAATTTCAAGAATCACACCGTTGCTGTCACGGTGAATTACTTTGTTCTCCTCTTCTTCGCCTTCACCTGTTGCTTGTGCCCAAGCTAAAGTATCTTCGTCTAAATACATTTGGTCTAACAATTCTTGAGGCCAACCTGAACCACGCAAACGGTTAAGCATTCTCCACGCGACAACTTGTACGGCAGTATGTTCGCTCCACATGCTGTCATTTAGACATCTCCAATGATTTAACTCTACATTATCTGGATTTTCGATTTGGTCGATGCACGTACTGCACGCCATAATACTTTCATCAATTCCACCGTTTTTGGTAGGTAATACTTGATATACTTGTAGGTTTTCGACTGCACTACAAAGTTCACATTTTGATCCACTGCGACTGCTTAATTCTCTTTCTATACTCATGTTTAATGGCTTTTATTTTTGGCGAAATTACGGTTTATTGCCTCGTTTCGCAAGTAATATTGTTACTGTTTATTTGTCAAGTCGAGCACAGTCGAGACCAACGAATAGATCTCGACTGCGCTCGATTTGACAAAATTTATTTCAAATTATTTCACACGAACGGCGTCAGGAACCAGCATTTCATATTGCCCTCCATTGCGGATTACATCTCTCACAATGCTGGAACTGATATACGAAGTTTTTGCTGCGGTCAACAAAAATACAGTTTCAATTTTTGACAAACGTCTGTTGGTATGTGCGATGGCTTTTTCAAATTCGAAATCGGCGGGATTACGTAAACCACGAAGGATAAAATCTGCTTCTAATTTTTTACAAAGTTCAGTGGTCAATCCTTCATACGAAATCACTGAAACTTTAGGCTCGTTCTTGAAGGTTTCTTCGATAAAACGTTTTCTGTCTTCCAGTGAAAACATGTATTTTTTTTCGGCATTGATGCCAATGGCAATTACGATTTCATCAAATAAAGAAATGCTTCTTTTGATAATGTCTTCATGTCCTAGAGTGATGGGGTCAAACGATCCCGGAAATATGGCTTTTCGCATTATGTAGAGGTAGTTTTATCGAATTTATGTTTTTAGGGTTAATTAGGTTTTTCGAAGTGTTTGTATTGCTTCGACCCATTCGGATTTTTCACAAATTCCGCACTCTGCATTTCCTGATTTGTGGCTTTCCGTATTTCCGCAAAAGGTACAGGAATAAATACCTTCCATTGGGATTGTTTTATTTTTTAATTTAAATAAAAAAGGTAAAATTGGCAATCCAGGTTGGACTTCATGGTCTTCATAATAGAAAACACTGATTTCGCCACTGGTTTCCATAAATGCATTTTTCACTTGTCCTAAATGTTCAATTGATCTTAATCGGAGTTCCGAAAAGAATTCATCTTGTGCCAGACTTTCTTTTTTAAAAGTTGCGATTGAAAATTTTCCTTCGCTGATGATACACTCTGTTTTTCCTTCTATAAACTCTTCAAATCTTTTGCTTTTTCCGGTGAGCCAAGTTACTAATCGGTACAAAAGTATAATCACTAGAAATACCGTTATGGGCGGAATAATTCCAACTTCTTCATAAAACATGGGATCTCCGGCTGCTGATCCTAAAGCAATAATAATGACTGTTTCAAAGACAGATAATTGCTTGACGCCACGTTTTCCCGCTATTTTTAATGTAAATAGTAAAACGGTGAACATTACAGTGGAACGAAAAATGACTTCTAGAAGAAAGGATTCGGGCAAATTATTGTACAATAATCGGTTCCATTCAAAGATTTCTATCATAGCTATATATTAATTGGTTACCTCCAAACAGGCTATTTCTGAATATTCCTCGGAATTTATAAAATCTTTGATGGTTGCATTTTTTGTATTTAATAGATTTGCTAGAAAATCTGTTCTGGTATTTCCAAAACGGAGCCAAATTATTTTTGGCGGATGACCTTTTAGATTTGCCAAATCAAAAAAATCAGCATCAAAAGTTACAATTGTAAGTTTGTTTTCTTTGGCATACGTCCATATTTCAATATCAGAATGATTTTCAATTCCGAGTTGTCTGACTTGTTTTGCTTCAGGGAAATTGGATTTAATTTTAGAGATAATTCTAAAAGAAATGTTTTGATCAAATAACAAACTCACGATGCAATTTGATTTTTACGTTCTCGATCAGCAGCGTAAGTAAGGCAAGCTTTAATTTGATTTTCGTCAAGTTCGGGAAAATCTTCAATAATTTCATTTGTCGTCATTCCGTTAGCTAGCCAATTTAAAACATCAAAAACAGTAATTCTGGTTCCAATTATTGTTGGTTTACCAAAACGAACTTCTGAATTTATTGTTATATATTGTTTGTAATCAATCATGATGAGTTTTTTATACAAAGTTAACGAAATAATCAGTTATTCAGGCAAAGCCAATTCTATTGCATTTGTAAACAAATCTTCCAATGAAATGCCGGCGGCTTTGGCTTGTTGCGGAATCAAACTTTCCGTTGTTAATCCAGGAATGGTGTTCATTTCCAACATGTGTGGTTCTCCGTTTACCAATATGAATTCGCTTCGGGAGAAACCTTTCATTTTAAGAATCTCGTACGCGCGTTTAGCAATTTCACTCACTTTTTGCGTCATTTCATCGGAGATTCTAGCCGGTGTGATTTCCTGTGATTTACCCAAATATTTGGCTTCATAATCGAAAAAATCATTTTCCGATACGATTTCGGTGATTGGCAAAACGGTTACTTTTCCTTTGTAATTGATAACACCAACTGAAACTTCGGTGCCGTCAAGGAAGCTTTCAATGATAATCTCGTTGTCTTCTTTATATGCGAATTCTATCGCGATTGGTAATTCAGCGACGGTTTTTACTTTTGAAATTCCAAAACTGGAACCCGCTTTATTGGGTTTTACAAAACAAGGCAAACCAACTTTAGCTACTATTTCGTCAGTATTAATGATGTCTCCTTTGTTTAAATAATAGGAAGTGGCGGTTTTTATGCCGTATGGCTTTAAAACAGATAATAAATCGCGTTTGTTGAACGTTAATGCCGCTTGGTAATAATCGCAGGAAGTTTGCGGAATATGCAATAATTCGAAATACGCCTGCATCAATCCATCTTCGCCGGGAGTTCCGTGAATGGCATTGAAAACGCAGTCGAATGTTATTTTGTTACCATCAACAGTTACTGAAAAATCATTTTTATCGATTGTGAATTCGGCATCATTAGCATCAACATAAACCCATTTTTCTTTGAAAATATGGATTCGGAAACCGTTGTATTTCGTTTTGTCCAGATATTGATAAACGACGTTTCCGCTGATAAGTGAGATTTTATATTCGCTGGAATATCCGCCCATGATGATAGCAATGTTTTTCATTTTTAGGGTTTTAGGTGTTGGGTTTGGTTCTTAGGGTTTAAAAAAAATAATGTTGTTGGCAAAACGATTTGTTTTTAGCCCCGATAGCAGCGATATCCTTTGCTTTTTTTCTTTAAAAAAGGAAAGATACAAGCGAATAGCGGGAAATAGCTCCTGAAATTCATCAAGAGGAATCCTAAAAACGATTAAACAAAATTATCATTTTTTTTGGAACGAAATAGGTTTATCTTTGCCACATATAAAAATAAATTTATGAGTTTACGTAAGTATCTTACCAGTCGTGTGTTTTTAGTGCAAGTATTAATTGCGATTGCCATTATTGCCACTTTGGGTTATTTGTTTATGCATTGGTTGACTTTTACAACAGATCATGGTCATGAAATTGCTGTTCCAAATTTAAGTAAATTAACGGAAGAGCAAGTGGAGGAAAAGCTGGATGAGATGGATTTAGATTACGTGCTTTTGGATAGTGTGGATTACAGAAGTGATTTTCCAAAATTCAGTGTGGTTGAGCAAGATCCATCGCCGGGTACAAAGGTGAAAGTGGGTAGAAAAATATATATAAAATTAAATACCTCTGGATTTTCATCTGTTAGAATTCCTGATTTAGTGAATAAAACCTATCGTGAAGCGGTACCTACATTGAAAGCTTTAGGGCTTGAGGAAGGCGCGGTTACGTATGTTCCAAATCTTGGAAAAGATATGGTATTGGAAATGCGTTTCAGAGGAAGAAACCTGAAGGCAGGGGACAGAGTCTTGAAATCATCCAAAATTGATTTGGTTTTGGGAGACGGAAAAATGAGTTACGAAGAAGAGGAAAATGCTGCTGATACGCTTGCAGCACCAATAGAAGAAGAAATACCAGTTGATGAACAATAATATAGAAACAATAGATTTAGAAGACGAGTTATTTGAACATTTCAGGTTTGAAGTTCCCAAAGGCCAAGCGTCCTTGCGAATTGATAAGTACTTGATGGGCCTTATTCAAAATGCGACTCGCAACAAAATACAAACCGCAGCTACCGAAGGAAATATTTTTGTAAACGACGCCACAGTGAAGTCAAATTACAAAGTAAAAGCCAATGATATCGTTCGTGTTATGCTTACCCATCCCCCGTATGAAAACCATATTATTCCGGAAAATATTCCCCTTGACATCGTGTATGAAGATGATACGTTGTTATTGATAAATAAATTGCCAGGAATGGTAGTACATCCCGGTCACGGGAATTATACCGGAACTTTAGTGCATGCGTTGGCATATCATTTTGATAATTTGCCAATGAACAGCAGCGAACGTCCAGGATTAGTGCATCGAATTGACAAAGACACTTCGGGTTTATTGGTAATTGCCAAAACTGAAGCTGCCATGACTCATCTTGCCAAACAATTTGAAGCCAAAACTTCTGAAAGAGAATATGTGGCTTTGGTTTGGGGAAATGTAGTTGAGGAGAAAGGAACCATTGAAGGAAACTTAGCACGACATCTAAAAGATCGCATGCAAATGGCGGTTTTTGCTGATCCGGAGATAGGGAAACCAGCCGTGACGCATTACAAAGTGTTGGAGCGTTTTGGATACGTGACTTTAATTTCGTGCCAACTGGAAACTGGGAGAACACATCAGATTAGGGCGCACTTAAAATATATAGGACATCCTTTATTTAATGACGAGCGTTATGGCGGTCATTTGATTTTGAAAGGAACTACGTTTACCAAATACAAACAATTTATAGACAACTGTTTCAAAGCTTTACCAAGACAAGCATTGCATGCCAAAACATTGGGTTTTGTACATCCTACAACTGGCGAGCTAATGCGTTTTGATACGGAACTTCCGCAGGATTTTCAGGATTGTATCGAGAAATGGAGAGGATATTCAAAATCCCATGGTACGGAGCAAGAAGAAGAATAAAATGAAAAAAGCCCCGGATTGGGGCTTTTTTTGTGAAAAGTAATTTGTACTGCTTAAATTATAGGATACGAGGTTCCACGTAGCTCTTCACAGTCTAATAATTTTGGTAAAGAAATCCCGATTGCCGATGTAAAAAAAGGTGATGTTCTATTGTTTTTGAGTCCTACCAGAAATGTTATTGGACATATTGGCATCGTACCAAATCCAAAAGGAATGGACAGTGATTTTATTCACTCCACCTCAGGTCGTGAAATGAAAGTAATTATTACAAGTTCAACAAATTTGGGATAAATGCGTAGATTCATTAAAGCAATACGTATTTTGTAGTTGTGCTATTTTAAGAAAATAGTATACAATATTCGGGTTATTTACTATTCATTTATTGATTAACGTTTCTCGACTGCGCTCGAAATAACTCTGCATGTATTTTATTTCGAATTCTTGAAGAAGCACCAAAATCTAGAAAAGCACCCATAGGATTTGGAATTTATATGTATCTCAAAAGCCTTTCTTATTTTCCATAAATTGAACTATTATCTCTAGCAATCGTCAATATTTACCTCTCAAATATATTCTAATAACTCATATAGAAATCATTTCTTAAAACTAATTTCATCCAATCCTATTGTGTATTCTGCACGTTGGTTGTCATTGATATCCCAAATTTCCATTTTTATTTTTGGAATTTTCTTTTTCCAATCTATTGTTAATAAGCCACAATGGTTTTCCATAACTGGACCTTCAACTCTGTTTTTGTTGGGTGTTGCAAAATGCCACGTTGAAGAAAGTCCGCTTGAGGTAAAGTCGTAGATCGGATACAATCCGGGTTCCGTAAGTTTAGAGATTTCGCCATAATGCACGTCTCCCGTTAAAAACAAAACGCCGTTTGCTTTCGTTTTCTTGATAAGGTTTAAGAATCTTTTTTGCTCCAGCGGAAAATTAGCCCAGCCTTCATAACCGTTGTACTCAATCCCAAATTGCGATCCTGAACCAATTAGTCGGATATCAGCGGGTTTTTGTAGTTCTGTTTCCAGCCATTTCCATTGCGCGGCTCCTAAATACGTGGAATCTGGGTTGAGTACTGGCGCATAATCCACTGAGTAAAAATACCGCTTATCATCCTTAACTTCGTCGTTATATTTCTTGTAATTATCTCTAAAAGTGCGGTTGTCTAGCAAGATAATCTGTACTTTTTTGCTTTTGGTTTCATACATATAGGACGTGTATATCCCGTCGTGTTTTCGTCTTTCGGAATCTGCAGGTTCATCAAAAAACTTCAAGAACAGTTCTTTAGATTCCCCTTTTTTTGGATAATGCCGACCCGCATCATTTTGTCCGTAATCGTGATCGTCCCAAGTTGCAATAATGGGTACATTTTTTTTCAAATTTTTAAAAGTAGGTTTAGCCGCTAATAAATCGTATTTGGCTTGCAGTGTATTCATATTGTCAGTGTCTCCGTAAATGTTGTCGCCTAAAAATACAAATAAATCCGGTTGGTGTTTTACCACAATATCAAAAATGGGTAACGGATTACTTTGGTTCGAACAAGATCCGAAAGCAATTTTTGAGATGTTCTTTTGTGAGAAACTATTCCATGAAATTAGTAGGAGAGCTACTGAGAAGAAGGTTTTTTTAAGGATATTTTTCTGAATCATAAATTGAGTTTTAGTGTTTAAAAGTTTCTTTTTAAAAGGGAAGTGATTTCCAAAAGCACTCCCAATTTCCATTTAATTTAAACGCCGATTCCAAGGAATCAAATTAATTTCAAAAAAACGTATTTCCAAATGTAATGAAAAAAGGATTGTAACTAAAATGAGCTTAAATACAAACTGGCGTAATAAGATTCTAAAAAGCTCATATCGTTTGTTAATTAAAAGTTAAATTAGTGAATATTATACAATTTGCTGGCACTAAAATATATTTTTGATATTGATTAACCATTAAAAAACCATTAAATGAAGAAATTTTTCATTTTAACTGCAATCGTTGCAGCAATGCTTGTACCCACCGCACAATTTGCACAGTCCAAAAAGAAAAAAGATAAAAATGCCGCTGTAATTCCTGCTCATGAAAAAAAGCCTGAGCCTACTATAAAGGAATACAGCAAGGTAATTACGAAAGAAGCCGTTTCTGACCAAGGATTGTTTATAGTACACAAAGTAGATAAAAAATATTTCTTCGAAATCCCCAATAAATACTTGGATAAAGACATGCTTTTAGTGAGTCGGTTGTCTAAACTGCCTTCTAATTTAGGTGGCGGATATGTAAACGCAGGTTCTGAAACTAATGAACAACTAATTGTTTGGCAGCGTTTTCAGGATAAAATCCTTATCAAATTAAAATCATTCAGTGCTGTTGCCAATGATAGTTTGCCTATCAGTATTTCGGTGAGATCAAATAATTATGAGCCTACCTTATTTGCTTTCGATATCGCAGCGTTCAGCAAAGATTCCGCAAATACGGTGATTGATGTCACTAAATTTTATGGAACTGATGTGAAAGCAATCAGCGGTTTATCAGCAGAGATGAGAGAAACCTATAAAGTCAAAGGACTTGATGAAACCCGCAGTTTTATCAATACGATGAAAAGTTTCCCGATGAATATTGAAGTGATTCAGGATTTTACCTACAATGCTTCTAAGCCGCCCGTTCAGCAAGATTCAGAAACGATTAGTATCCAAATGAATCAATCGATGATTTTACTGCCTGAAAAACCGATGCAGCCAAGATTAGCTGATCCGCGAGTGGGATGGTTTACGATGAATCAAATCGATTATGGGAGCAATGAATTGAAATCAGACAGCAAAACTTTTATCCGCCGTTGGAGATTGGAGCCAAAAGATCCTGCCGCTTACGCAAAAGGAGAACTGGTAGAACCGATAAAACCTATTGTGTACTACTTAGATCCTGCCACGCCTGAAAAATTACGCAAGTACATCAAACAAGGAATTGAAGATTGGCAAAAGCCTTTTGAAACCGCTGGTTTTAAAAACGCAATTATTGCCAAAGACGCACCAACGAAAGAACAAGATCCCGATTTTAGTCCGGAAGACATTCGTTATTCCGTAATTCGGTACGTGGCGAGCACGACGCGTAATGCCGTTGGACCCAGCGTATCTGATCCTAGAACAGGAGAAATTATCGAGAGTGATGTGATTTGGTACCACAACCATTTGCGTTCATACAGAAATCGTTATTTATTAGAAACGGGAGCTGCAAATCCTACCGCAAGAACATTAAATACCACTGATGAGGAAATGGGTGAAATGATCCGTATGGTTATTGCTCATGAAGTGGGACACGCTCTTGGTTTTCCTCATAATATGGGTGCTAGTTGCGCTTATGATACTGAAAATTACAGAAATGGTGATTTTACTCAGAAAAACGGAATCGCAGCGAGTTTGATGGACTATGCCCGTTTTAATTACATTGCACAACCGGGAGATAAAAACATTCGTTTTATACGCCAAATGGGTCCTTACGATCATTATGCTACGAATTGGGGGTACCGAGTAATTCCAAATGCGACTTCACCTGAAATTGAAGTGCCAACATTGGACCGATGGATTATGGAAAAAGCCGCTAACCCTATTTATAAATTTGGTAAACAAAGCAGCACTTTTGACCCGTCCTCACAGACGGAAGACATTGGGAATAATTCCATGAAAGCGAGTTCATACGGACTTAAAAACTTGCAATATGTAGCAGCACATTTATCAGAATGGACGAGTGATGTAACTAACAATTACGAGGATTTAGATGAGTTGAATAAAGAGATGATGGACGTATGGAGTAGGTATGTAGGGCATGTTGTGACCAATGTTGGAGGTGTTTATGAAGCTACAAAAAAACCAAACCAAAAAGGAAGCATTTATGATATTGTACCAAAAGCAAAACAACAAGAAGCGATGCAATGGTTGCAAGCCAATGCTTTTGCATCTCCAACTTGGATGGTGAATTTGAGTAACTTGAAAAATATTGATTATTCCGGATACACGGAGCTGTTTAGAAATTTGCAAGCGAGACATTTGAATAATGTAATGAGTTTTGAGCGTATTGGCCGATTAATGGATGGGGAAATAATGAGTACTGGTAATTATAAGGCATTGGATTTACTGGGCGATATGCGCAGAGGAATTTGGAAAGAAGCCAATTTAAGTTCGAATGTGACTATTTATAGAAGAAATTTACAACGGGCTTACTTAGAAAGAATGAGCTATTTGATGAAAGAAGAAATTAAATTAGGCCGTCCTTCTGACTATTATAATGTGGCGCAATCGGACGTGAGAGGATTGGTTAGAGGCGAATTGACAACTTTAAAATCTACTTTATCAGTCGCTAATACCAGAGCTGTAAATGCAGAAACAAAATATCATTATGAAGATGCGATAAAAAGAATCGACATGATCTTAAACCCGAAATTTTAAAATTTTGGTTTTCTCAAATATTAAAGAATCTGCTTTCGAGCAGATTTTTTTATTGCTGTAAGTTGTTGCGATGAATTGATTAATGAACAGGAAACTCAAAAAAATAACTTTTCCCGATAAGAAATAATAATCCGTGCGTGAAAGGTCCTGGCAGGAATTTTAGCCTATCTAAATAGGAGTCGTATGTTTTGTTATGATAATTTGTAATTACAAAGGGAGCTGAATTACTACTAATATATAAATCTCTTATCCTTTTAGTGTCTAGCATCGTTTTTTCGTTAAAACTAGAAAAGGAGATTTTTTGTTTTTCTTTCTTTAAATGGATCAGATCAAAAACAGATAAAGGAACTGTTTTATCTTTGCAATGAAAAAGAACTGATTTAGAAACATCTATTAGCACCCATTTTTTTAATTCCGTAGCATAGATTTCATTAAACGCGTGTCCGCCATTAAGACCAGGATCGCTTGAGAATATTTTTAACCCCCATTCTTTTACTTTTATATTGTTTATAACACAGAAATTATTGTATACCTGAGAAAAATCACTGCAAACGCCACCTTCTCCATTTATCATTTTTCTTAAGGTCGTATCTGAGGATTTTCCTAATCCAGGACCTCCTTTTATGAAGTTTCTTAACCAAACGGCGATTAGTTTTGCTTTATCAAGATCACTTCGTACAGTTTCTATATTCGCGAAAATTAATGGATTCAGTTCAAAATAAATGGTGGGTATATCAGCGGTCTTGTTTAAGGTATTGTAACAAAAACTTTCAATTTTATCAAAAGTTGCTTTTTTAGAAAGTATGCTAAACCGAATTTTGTACAGTAACGGATGTCGTCGGCAATACCAGATTAAAGATCTACTCATTTTTCAATAATTTATGGTGTTTCAAACGATTAAAATACAGAAATATAATTTACAAATAATTTGTATTTAACTGTTTATAAATCAAGTAGGTGTGGTAAATATAGTGAAATTGTTAATGTAAAAAGTAAAGTAAAGATTTAAATAAAATACAAAAAACCTAATAAAGTCCCACCGAAGGGCTTCATTAGGTTTATAAAGGAAAAATAATTAGTAAGAGAACCTTTTTATCGCTGTAAATGAGTTATTTCATTGGAAAATTAGATTCAAAAACTTTAAATCTAGTGTCTAAATCTTGTCGCAGTTGCTTTTTTACGGAAGCATCTTTTATAAAACTGTAATTAATACTGTTGTAAACAAATTGCTTGATATCTGCGTAGGAAACGTCTTTGTATCTTTTAGCTAATAAAACATATTGCTCGGTCATATTGGTTCTTAATATTCCTGCATCATCGGTACTAATTACTATTGGTACGCCAAATGCCTTATATAATGACAATGGATGACGACTTTCTTTTACTTTTAAAATGAATTCATTACTCACTAAATTAATTTCAATAGGAATGGCTTTCTTCGCCATATTGCGCAGTAAATCATACGAATCTTTCTCGTACGCCAAATCTACTCCGTGACCGATACGGTTGGCTTCTGCTATGTAAACGGCAGCGCCAATGTGCCAAGACAGATCTTCTGGTAGAACTAAACCAAGAGTCAGTTCACCGGCATGCATTGAGTATTTTACATTTGGATAACGGGAATGGCAATATTTGAACATTATCATGTGCAACCAATAATCTTTCATCGAGGTTTCACCATCTTCGGGAGAAACAATGTTGACACCCGCCATCAGAGGGCTTTCATCTGCCGAAATAAATGCAATTACCAGATTTTTAAATAAATCAACAGGTTTCATGAAACGCAAAACAAAATTTTGATATCGCATTGTAAACTGTTTATCATCAATGTTAAGTTCTTTATGAAGTTTACTGACAAAATTTGTGTTGAACTCTTTGGCATAGGATTCCGCATCCTTTTTTAGTAATGAATTGTACACAGAATCCAGTGATTGTAGAACTGCTTTTTCGTCTTTTGCCAACGCTAATTTTCGCAATCTGGAATTGAATTTCGTCAAATCATCCGTATTCATTGCCGTTGGAATTGTAGATAATTGCGTTTCAATGTAACTGACATTTTCTGAAATGGCTCTATTTTTAAGTTCCAATAAACCTTGTCCAAAATTCCCTTTGATGGCTGGTTCAAACTTCATAAAGGATTCAAAAAACAATTTGTCTGAAGGGTAGTCCACATGATTATAGTCTTTTACAGACCATTTTTGCATGATTTTTTGTTTGTAAACGTCTAATGTTCCGTTACTTTTTAATGCCGAAAATTGTTGCCAGTTTCCGGTTGCTGGTTTTTCTTTTAAAACATCCATGGTTTCGGTATTGAGATAAAAATCATCAGCAATAGCACGTTGTAATAACGGTTCAGCATAAATAGAACCAGAAAAATGATGGTGCAAATCTCCTCCCTTTGGCATTTGTGAAAAAAAAGCGGTTAATGCAGCTTCATTGTTTCTTATCTTTTCAAAATAGTCATTCGGCGATTGCGAATAGCTTACATTTAAAAGAAGAGCGAGGAATAAAGTATAAAGTAATTTCATATTTTTTTGAATAGAATCGATAGTTTTCAGCGCTTTTTTTTTGAAAAAAGTCCTAATTTATGCCAAATTTAAGCAATTTCACTTTCTGTTTGGGGAAACGATTAAAAAGTTTTACTTTTGCACCTGTGATAAAAAACGTAACCATAGTACTCTTTAAAGGTACTCCGCCCTGACTTAGAATCTTTAAATCAAGGGCTTTCTCCCCACATATTTTACCGTATTTTTTCGATTCCACAGCTGTTTCCGAAGTTGTATCCGGAAGCCATTATTTTATTATTATTCCATGAAAAAAGTATTTAATTTATTTGATTTTTCACAAAAAGTCAATTACAGAACAGAAATTTTAGCAGGTTTAACGGTTGCAATGACGATGATTCCCGAGTCATTATCTTTTGCAATAGTTGCTGGTTTTCCACCGTTAATGGGTTTATACGCTTCCTTTATAGCCGGTTTAATTACTGCAATTTTTGGCGGAAGACCTGGAATGATTTCCGGTGGCGCAGGAGCAACGGTTATTGTTCTAATTGCTTTGATGAATTCAAATGGGTTAGAATATGTCCTTGCAGCTGTTGCTATGGCCGGTATTTTACAAATTTTAATAGGCATTTTTAAACTCGGAAAATTCATCCGATTGGTGCCACAACCGGTTATGTTTGGTTTCGTGAATGGTTTAGCGGTGATTATTTTCATGTCGCAATTGGAACAATTTAAAATCATAGTCAATGGTCAAAACGAATGGCTCTCCGGAACCCCACTGTTGATTATGGCTGGTTTAGTTGCCCTCACCATTGGAATTGTGGTATTGTTGCCCAAAGTAACTAAAGCGGTTCCAGCTTCATTAGTAGCAATTATCGTGATATTTGGGATAGTCTTTTTCTTTGGAATCGAAACTAAAACGGTACGGGATATCGCTTCAGTCAGTGGTGGTTTTCCACCATTCCATATTCCCAATATTCCAATAACCATGGAAACACTACAAATTATATTCCCGTATGCGCTAATAGTTGCTTCGGTGGGACTGACGGAGGGATTATTGACATTGAATTTAGTTGATGAGATCACCGAAACTAAAGGAAACGGAAATCGAGAGTGTATTGCGCAAGGAAGCTCAAATATTTTGAATGGTTTTTTCTTTGGGATGGGCGGTTGTCCTATGATTGCTCAAACTTTAGTGAATCTTTCGGCAGGTTCCAGAGCGCGATTGTCCGGAATTATCGCGGCATTAACGATCCTTGGAATTATATTATTTGGTGCCCCCATAATTGAACAATTGCCTATGGCGGCTTTGGTTGGCGTTATGATTATGGTGGCAATAGGAACATTTGAATGGGCGAGTTTTACTATCATCAATAAAATGCCCAAGCACGATATTTTTGTTGGAGTTTTGGTCGCGTTGATCACTATTGTACTGCATAATTTGGCTTTAGCCGTTTTAATTGGAGTGATTATTTCTGCATTGGTTTTTGCCTGGGAAAGTGCCAAAAGGATTCGAGCAAAGAAATATATTGACGCAAAAGGAGTGAAACATTACGAAATATACGGGCCTTTATTTTTTGGATCAACAACTGCTTTTTTAGACAAATTTGATGTTATAAATGACCCAAATGAGGTAATTATTGATTTTAAAGAAAGTAAAATCACTGACATGAGTGCGATTGATGCTGTCAACAAAATTACGGAACGTTATGCGAAAGCCAATAAAATAGCTCATTTGCGACATTTAAGTGCTGATTGCAAAACATTGTTAAAAAATGCTGAGCAGGTTATTGACGTAAATATTTTGGAAGATCCTACTTATAAAGTCGTTGCTGATTAGCGTTAAAATTTGAAAGAACCTAAAAATGAACAGCCACAGATTCACTGATTTTAATTTTTTATTCCAATTAGAATCCTCGAAGTTGTGGCAATAATCGCAGTACTTATTTTTATATAATAAGCTATATTTTCATCGCTTCGGCAGCTAATCGTCCCGTATTTAATGCGGCATTAATTGAGCCATTCAATAAGTTGTCTCCACAAATAAATAGCGTATCTGAGATTTTTATTTTTGAAGCAGTTATTTCATTCTGTACACTTTCCTGAGTTGGTAAAGCATATTCAATGCGATACGCCTTCAACATTTTCCACGAGTTTACTTTTTTACCGTACCATTGTTTCAACTCTTCTTTCATGTTTTCAGCTAAAGTTGCGTCATCAACAGTTGGAATTCCATTGTAAGAAACGGAAATAAGCACTTTTCCTTTTGGAGCATACGCTTTAGAAACATTTGAGATTACAGTCAAATTGTTCACCCATTTTTTATTGGTTGAAGCATTTAATATAACAACTGCTTTTTTAGTAGGCGCTTCAGTGGTTTCAAAATAAATATTGGTTACCTGATGCGAAGTCATTTTTTGCTTCGGAAAGTATTTTTGGGTCAAGGCATTTGCGGTCGTAGCCAAAAGGATTTGGTTGGCTTCAAAAACAGTTCCATCTTCAGTGATTACCGTATTACCATCAATAGCAGTCACTTTGGTATGGCATTGAATACTACCTTTTGGCAGCATGTCAATTAATTGTTTTGGAATTTCTTCCATGCCTAATGCAGGAACCGCGACATCACCATCTGAAAACATTTTCATCACAAAATCGAACATTCTACATGAAGTTTTCAATTCATTTTCCAGAAAGATACCGGAAAGAAAAGGAGCGTAAAAACGTTGAATCATTTTTGGGCTAAAACCATAATCCGCCAGTTGCTTGCGAGTTGTTTGTTCCGGTTGTTCAAAAATTTCTTCAATCGTTAATTTTTGCAATCTATTTTTTAACCAAAGGGTATTAATTTTATCTTTTAAAGTTCCGACGGGTGCAAAAAGTGTGGCAAATGCTGCCGATGGTCGTCGGAATGGATCTGCAATTTCAAAACTTCCTCCGTCATAAAGCACGGTTGCTCCGGGTAACATTTTCTTCAGTTGTAAAGCATCATAATCAAGTAATGCTTTCGTTTCAGGATACGCTGTTAAAAGCACTTGGAAACCTCTGTCTAAAAGAAAACCTTCATGTGAATCGGTTTTAATTCTGCCACCTGCCCGATCACTGGCCTCCAAAAGGAGAACTTTTCGGCCTTGACGGTGCAAATGAACAGCTGCTGACAATCCCGCTAGTCCCGCTCCAACAATAATTACATCTTGTTGCATAGTTTTTAAATAATGTTTAATACAAAAATAAGTGAAATAGCGTTTTAATAGCGCTTACGTAAGTGACAATTTAAAATTTGATTATTGTTGATGCAATGGAAGTTGCATCAACAAATCCGTTTGTTCGTCATTTCCCATTGTAAAAACGTGTTTGTCAAATACAACAAATCCATTTTTTGTGTAAAATCGAAGTGCTCTGTGATTTTCTTCCCAGACACCAAGCCAAATACATTCAACGCCGGTATGTTGCGCAATCTTTTTTACTTCGTCAAGCAACAGTTGTCCAATGTTTTTTCCATGATACTTTTGCAAAACATAAATCCGATGTATTTCTAAGGCATTCCTGTTGAAAGTTTCGGTTTGGGCATCGCCAACGTTTATTTTTAAATATCCAACTGCTTCTTCATTTAAATAGGCCACATAAAACTGAGAATTAACATTGTTTAATTCCGTTGTTAATTGTTTAAAGCTGAAACTCTCTTTTACATAAGTAGCAATGTTTTCGGGTGTATTTACATTGGTAAAAGTTTCTTTAAAAGTTTGAATACTCATCTTCTGGATGGTTTCCAAATCTGATACTGTTGCTTTTCTAATTTTAGTAGGATTCATAGGTAAAGGAAACGTTTTTGGTTTATTTCGAATTCAAAAATAATTAAATTAGTCAACAATTTTTATTCTCGATGGCATTATTAAACAAATCAATTTAAAGAGTCTTGGTTTCTTGATTTCAATTAGTACTTTTGACCATGTTAATTAAAAGCGCTCGATAGAGTATTGTGTATGAAAATTGTAATATCGCCTGCCAAGTCTTTAAATTTTGACAAAGAGTTACCCACTCAATTGCACACTGAACCTTTATTTTTAAAGCAATCTCGAGAAGTTCATAAAGTTTTAAAAGAAAAAAAACCAGCTGATTTATCGAATTTAATGCATATTTCAGATAAACTGGCTGATTTGAACTGGAAACGAAATCAAGATTGGAAAACACCTTTTACAACTTCAAACGCTCGTCCGGCAATATATACTTTTGATGGAGATGTCTACATTGGACTAGACGCTTATTCGATTCCAGAAAAAAAAATAGAAGATTTACAAGATCGTTTAAGAATACTTTCCGGTTTGTACGGTTTGTTGAAACCATTGGATTTAGTTCAAGCATATCGCCTGGAAATGGGAACTAAATTGCCGATTGGCGAAAGCAAGAACTTGTATGAATTTTGGAAGCCAACCGTTACAAAAGCTTTGAATAAAGAGCTTAAAGAAGGGGAGTTGTTTGTCAATTTGGCAAGTAATGAATATTTTTCGGCAATTGACACTAAAACATTGGCAGTTCCTGTAATCACACCAGAATTCAAAGATTACAAAAATGGAAAATTAAAAATAATCAGTTTTTTTGCCAAAAAAGCCAGAGGAATGATGGTGCGTTATATCATTGATACCAATGCCAAAACGATTGAAGATTTAAAAGGTTTTAATTACGATGGTTATCAATTTGATGCTAATTTATCGGAAGGAAATCATTTGGTTTTTACACGCTAATATATTCAAACATAAAAAACGCCGTTTTCATCATGATAACGCCGTTTTTTTATGTTTGAATTTTTACTATTAATGCATTGCCTCAGCAGGATTGATTTTGTTTTTTCCTTTTTTTATCAAAAGAATAAAGGGAATGCAAAATAAAAATAATGCGCCTAAGTATAAAAAGATGTCTATGTACGATAATACGGAACTTTGTGCCATTACTTTGTATTCAATGGCTTTATAGGCTTTTGCCAAAGCTTCATTTTGAGGAAAGCCTTTAGACATAAATCCCATTTTTAGCTGTTGCACCGTTTTTTGTACTTCAAATGAAGTTACATTTAAATGCGAAATAAGATTTACGCGGTGTTCTTGATTGAATCGGGCAAGAGAAGTGGTAATTATAGCAATACCAAAAGACCCTCCTAGTTGTCGCATCATTCCTGTAAAAGCAGCACCTTCACCAATACTTTTTCCCTTTAATGTAGATAAAGAAAGCGTAGTAATAGGAACAAATAACAATCCCAATCCAATTCCTCGTAATATTAAGGGCCAATATAAATGTTCTTCACCAGAATCTGTCGTAATGACTTGCTGCATCCAATACGTAAAAAAGAAAAACAAGAGAAAACCACCCGCTACCATATACGATTGCGGAACGCCGCGTTGAATCATTTTGCCTATGAATGGCATCATGATTCCGGTAGTAATGGAACTTGGAATTAATAACAAACCAGCATCCATAGCACTCCATCCCAATACTGATTGCGTGTAAATAGGAATGATAAAGGTAGAACCATACAATCCGAAACCAAGAATAAAACACATTATGGTCCCTATTCTTAAGTTGGTATCTTTTAAAACTCTTAAGTTCACAATGGGATGTTTATAGGTGAGCTCTCTCCAAATAAAAAGCAAAAAACCAAATACAGAAATAACCGATAGCATTACAATCGTATTATTATTAAACCAATCGTCTTGCTGGCCGTGTTCCAACACATATTGTAATGAACCAATAAAAGCAGTCAAGAGAAAAATCCCCGACCAATCGACTTGACTGGCTTTCAATTTGTCACCGTATTTAGGACTTTTTACAAAAGAAAGCGTCAGTAAAGTAGCGATAATGCCAATAGGAATGTTGATGTAAAAGATATAAGGCCATGAAAAATGGTCTACAATATAACCTCCTAGAGGCGGTCCAAGTGTAGGCCCTACAATAACTCCCATTCCATAGATAGCTTGCGCCATTCCTCTTTTGGCTATAGGATAACTTTCGGTAATTATGGTTTGTGCCGTAACTAATAACGCTCCGCCTCCCAATCCCTGAATGAATCTAAAAGTTACTAATTCCCATATATTATTGGCATTGCCACATAAAAAGGAAGCAACAGTAAAAATAATAATAGAAACTGCAAAATAATTTCGACGCCCAAATTGTTGTGACAACCAGCTCGTCATTGGAATTACAATCACATTTGCAATAGCATAAGCCGTTATAACCCAAGCAACATCAGTTAATGATGCACCAAGACTACCTCGCATATTGTTTAATGCCACATTTACAATTGTAACATCTACAATTTCAAGCAAAGCACAAAGAACGGCGGTAATGGTAATTATGACTCTTCTAAAGCCATATTCTACTAAATCATCTTCTCCTGTTTGAACCATTTTATACTAAATTGTAAACTATTTTCTTAAAAGTATTGCCGTTTTTGACATTTTCGAACGCCCCAAAAGATGATTTAATTTAAGTGTACATCCACATCCACATTCATTCCCGGGCGAAGTAATTTTATTTTTTCAGGATCATTTGATGTGTTCAAACTTATTTTAACGGGTAATCTCTGGATTGTTTTTACAAAATTTCCTGTAGCATTATCAGGGGGAAGTAATGAAAAACGAGATCCTGTAGCGGGTGAGAACGAAGTGATTGCACCTTGAAAATCATATCCAGGATAGGCATCTACTTTTACGGTAACTTTTTGACCTATTACCATTTTGTTCAATTGCGTTTCTTTGAAATTAGCAATTACCCAAGCTTCTTTATTATTAATAATATAAAACAACGATTGTCCTGGCTGCACTAACTGTCCTGGTTGAATGTCAATTTTTGAAACCTGGCCGTCAATTGCTGCTGTAATGGCCGTGTAGGTTAAATTTAATTTTGCCGCATCAAGTACAGCTTTGGCTCTTTTGATATTGGCAGCAGCCACTTCAGTTTGTTTATCCGATACTTTAGATTTAGCTATTATAACTGATTTTTGAAAAGCAGTTGCTCTTTGTTGTTGTTGTAAAACGCGAATTTGGCTTTCAGCTTCAAGTTTTGCAGCTAAAGCTTGCTCGTACTGCTGTTTTGTAATCGAATGGCTTTTATACAAATTATTATATCTGTTGTAATCATTCGTTATACGACCCAATCTAATCTTTGCTGATTCAATATTTCCACCGGCTGACTGCACATTAGCATCAGAAACTGAAATATTAGCCAAAGCACTTCCAATATCTGCTCTCGAAACTTCAAAGTTGCCTTCAGCACCAATCATTGCAGCATTCGCCTCTTCAATTTTTAGTTGGTAATCTCTTTTGTCAATAGTAAAAAGCGTGTCGCCTTTCTTCACAAATTCATTATCCTGAATGTACACTTTATCCACATATCCCGAAACTCTTGGAATGATAGGATTCATATTTTTTTCAATTTGTGCATCGTCTGTTTCTTCGTGAGATAATGAATGCATGTATTTATAAGTTCCGTAAGTTCCACCTAAAACTACCAAAGCCACTAGGATAATAATAAATTTTGTATTTGTTTTTTTCTTTTCCATGGTAGGTATGATTAATTTTTTGAAGTAGTGAAGGTTTGCGATAATTGACCAGTTACCGATAGTAACTCGTAGTATTTTTGAATAGTATTTGCTTTCGCCAATGCTTTATTAATTTTTGAACTTAATTGTTCCACATCAGCTTCCAGTAAATCATTTGTGTCCGAAAGTCCATTGTCATATTTATCTTTAACAATTCGGTAATTTTCCGAAGATTGTTCTACTGCTTGTCCGTAAACTACATTTTGTTTTAAAGCCAAATCATAATCTTCAATAGCTTTTTGAACTTGAATTTTAATATAATCCGTTAGTATTGCTTGAGAGTTTTGCACTTCAAGAAATTTATTTTCAGCCAGTTTTACCAGCGTTCCATTTTTAAGGATGGCACTTAGGTCATAGGAAATACCTACGCCAACATTCATCGCATTTTGAACCGTGATGACATTGCTCAAATCTAGTGCAGTGTAGCCGCCAATAATTGCAATTGCAGGATAATACGAACCTTTTGCTATTTTTATATTAGCTTCACTTGCTTTTTCCTGAAATCGAACTGCTTGCAAATCTTTACGATTTTCTAATGCTGGCACTTCATTTGTTGGGACATTAGTCATTTGGAAATCAGCAAAATCACTTTCACGAATCTCTAGTTTGGTGTTTGGATTCAATTTTAAAAGGGTAACCAAATAAAAGTTGATTATTTTTAAATTATTATTCGTTTCGTCTAATGATAATTGTATTTTCGAAGCTTGTAATTGTGATTTTAAAAGGTCGTTTTTAGGGATAATTCCATTTTTTTCGAGCTCAATAAAATCGTTTACGCGTTGTTGCGCACTATTTTGATTTTCTTTTAGCAGTTCAATTGTTTTTTGTGCTTTGTATAAACTAGCATAATAATCAATTACCCGCAGCGCTATTTCTTCTTTGGTTTGTGATGCTGTTGCCATTTCAGCCTCATAAAGATTCTCATACACTTTGATGCTATTTTGAATTCTAAAACCAGAGAATACAGGAACACTGGCATTCAACTGCGCAATCATCAATTGATTTACAAGAGGAAGTGGTTCTTGTGTGTCAGGATTATTTTGATTTATTTTAAAATTTACCGATGCATTTGCCAATCTTTGGTATTGACCGGAAAGTTTTAAATCAGGATATTGATTATTTTTTGTGGATTGCAGCTCGTACTTTTTAGTTTTTACTTTGGTATTTGCCAGCGTAACTTCATTACTCTTGGTCCAGGCCAAATTAATGGCTTCATTCAAGGTTAAACTTGTTTTTTCTTGTGCTGCTGCGGATGAAATTCCAATAAAGAAAATCCCAAAGAGCATTAATTGACTAACTTTCATAAATCAGAAGTGCTTTTATAGTTTGTTGAATGTGCTTTGTCAAATTGGTTTGGATGTAATTGTTGTATAAATCTTCTGTTTTCAAATTCAATAAATTTTCGAAAAAAGTTTTATTCATATGAAAATGAAAAAAAGTCCCCAGAATGGTGGGTGTGATAAGCGGAATAATAATGTCTTTTCTGAAAACGCCTTTTTTCTGACCGTCCTCGATGATGGTTTCAAGGGATTTTAAATTGCCTTTTTTTAATTCAGAAAAAGCCTGAAGATTTTGTTCTCTTTTTTTGGAAGTAAATTCGAAGTGTAAAATTCTGTAGATTCCTCGATTACTATTGATTCTATTGATGTACAACGCGATCAACTTATTGATTTTTTCAACAGGTTCAAGATCTTCCTGCAATAAATTTTCTAATTGATTTTTAAGATCCGAAGTTCGGTACACAATAAGCGATTCCAATAAACGCTCTTTGGAACCAAAGTAGTACGAAACCATCGCAATATTAATTTTTGCCACTTTTGCGATGTTTCGAATGGAAGTGCCATCAAATCCTTTTTCTGCAAAAAGGGTTTCGGCAACTTCGAGAATTTGAATTTGTTTGTCGTTAAAATTACTTTTCAATGGAATCTCATTTATTCAACAAACAAAACTAAACAAGCGTTTAATTTAAACAACTGTTTAGTTTTTATTTAACAAAATTTTAACTTTTTAAAGGGAGTTGAAGAGAAAATAATTGTTGCTTGTAGTAGGTTAAAAATGAGTTTGCAGCTGAACCTACGTTCAACCTACGAATATTAATGATTAAATGTTTGCTCATCGCTTTTTATGATATGGGTTTAATTGTGAATTTGCTATTGGTCTGTAAGTATATAATGACTTAAAATAACTAAAATTTTATTACTAGTTGGGAATCAGCTAAAAAAAATTCCTTGCATTTGACTTTTTACAAACGAGCATTGCTCTTCATTCAAAATTGTGAATATTTATTTCGGGAATGGTGCAATTCTTTTTCTTTAAAATCTATCTTTGACATCCTTAAAATAAAAAGAGATGAGCACAATTTGGTACGAATGCAAAGTAAAATATAGAAAAACAGACGAAACGGGCGGACAAAAGATTGTAACGGAACCATACTTGGTAGATGCGGTATCGTACACAGAAGCAGAAAGCAGAATAAATGAAGAGATGTCAGCGTATATCAGTGAAGAATTTAAAATCACGACTATAAAAGTGGCGAATTATGCCGAGATTCATCCTTTTGAAAATGCGGATCGTTGGTTTCGATCTAAAGTTTCATTATTGGCGTATGATGAAGAAAGCGGTAAAGAACGCAAATCAAATATGTATTTATTAGTGCAAGCCAATGATGTAAAAGAGGCATATGATAATACCACCAGTGTGATGACAGGAACGATGGGAGATTACAGTATACCCGCAATTTCGGAATCTCCTATAATGGATGTTTTTCCTTATTTCAGTGGCGAAGAAGGGGAACTGGAGCAATTAGAAAAATTCAATGCGCTAAAAGATTCTAAACCGGAAGCAGCGGTAGAAATAGTGGATCATATGGAATTTGAAACTGAGTTGACCGAATAAGTGTTTGATTAAAAAAGATAATTGTAATAAAAAAGAGGATCTAAAAGTCCTCTTTTTTGTTACTTAACCTTGCGTGCTTCAGAAAGTTTTTGTTGCTAGTATCCGCATTTATAAATTATCGTGAGGTATGTTTAAAGCGATCTCTCTAACACTTTCTCATATGCTTTTCTAGCACTTCCTCTGAAATATACCTCGCCACAATAGGTATAACCCAAATTTTCAAAAATTTTCAACATGGCGATGTTGTCAAAATTGGTGTCTGCTTTTATGCTGTAAATATTATTGCTGCGTGCAAATTGCTCGATGTATCTGAGAATCATTTTAGCGAAGCCTTTACCTAAATGCTTTTCTGAAATGGCTACTCGATGAAGTACTACAAAATCATCATTCGTTAGCCAGTTTCCTTCAATTTTCTCATAAGCAGGTTCGTTGTTAATCAGTACCGCACTGTAACCAATGATTGTTTCTCCGGATAGTAAAACAAATCCTTCTCCTTTTTCAATATCTTTTTGTACGACTTCTGGATTTGGATAGCCGTCTTGCCATTGATTACTGCCTTCCTCTTTTCTTCGTAATACAGCCTGTTGTAAAATTTGCCATATTGGAACTATTTCAGATAGTTCCGCTTTTCTAAAATGATAATTCATTAGTGTAGTTTATAGTAAATGTTTTATGGGATATTGTAATTTGGTAGCTTAACTCAGGTTACTAAATTAACTTTTATATTTCGTTTTTTGCCTTTGTTTTAAAAGGAGATGACCAAGGTCATATTTTGTCCAAAGTGTTCATCATGTAAGCTGTGTAAGTGTCGCTGACTTTGCACTAATTAAAAACAACCTTAAGAAGCGTATTTTTTACCAAGGCAATAATCCTTCTTCACTAAAAAATTTTCCGCTTGGCTCGTCCTCTTTTAATGTGGCACATTTTACAATAATCTGAGCTGAAAATTCAGGTGTTCGTTTACCCATATGGTTGTTCAGGTCGGTTGCTGTAGCTCCTGGATTGACGCTGTTTATTTTAAATTTAGTATCCTTTAATTCATACGCTAATGTTATGGTGAAGGCATTTAATGCAACTTTGGATGCGATGTATCCTAATGGTTTTATTTGAGCAAACATCCAGTTAGGGTCACTTTGAAAGGTTAGCGAACCCAAATCACTGCTAACATTCACAATTCGGGGTTGCTCTGACTTTTTTAGCAATGACAAAAATTGTTGCGTGGTTTGAACTGCGCCATAAAAATTAGTTTCCAATAGTTTTTGTATCGCTCCAACGTCAATAAGGGAAGCCGTTTGTGGTGTATCTATAGATGAAATTCCGGCATTATTGATAAGAACATCCAAACAAGTTATTTTACTTTCCAGTTCTTCTTTTGCATGAATGATGGAATCGAGATTGGTTACATCAATTACTATGGCTTCTACATTTGAAAAACCTAACGCTTGCAATTTGCTTACGGCTTCTTTTCCTTTGAGCGTGTCCCTGCTACCTACATATATAAAATAGCCTAAAGCAGCCATTTGTTTTGCTGTTTCAAAACCAATCCCTTTGTTTGCTCCTGTAATAAGTACTGTTTGCATCTTTAAAATATTTTATAAGTTATACTGTAAAAGTCATCAAAATTTAATAACTAGAGGTAGTCAAATCTGATAGTGAGGGATGAAATGAGTTTTTGCGATGATTTGCCATTACAGCTAACGTCAGTATATGAAAAAACCTTGATTTGTTTCCTATAAAAGTAGGGATTTAAATGGTTAGTAATCAGAATAATCAGTGGGGTATAAAAAAGTAATGTCAATGTGTGAAACATTGTTTTTATATTTTTCCATAGCTGTTAATCCTTTCCATTCTGGAGAATCTCCAAAGCTTTTCCAATGTGCCTCTCTGCTTTGCTGATCAGCAAAAGTGGTCATGTACATCAGGTTAGGCATTTTAGCTCCTGAAATAACTTCACCGTAAAAAACTGCATTAAAGGCAAGGCGTTTAAAGAGTTTTATTTCGCCACCGGCATTAAACATATCCACTTTATTATTATAAATCGCTTCGGTTGCTGATTCATAGCTTCTTAACTCATATACTCGACTGTTTCTATCAGTATTTAGCGTAGGTTTTATCAGGAAAGGATGATCTGAAAAAGCTTTCAGTATAACAGATTCTATTCGCAAGTAAGGCGGTTGCTTGTAGCTAGCATTTAAATAAGATGCTCCTGCAACTAAATACGTTTTGTTTTTAGCCAATTTTTCATCAAGTTTAAGAAATTCTTCCATGGACGAAAACGGAATTACTACAATGGTTTTTTTTATCGTGTCCTTCGTATTGGGTTTTAGCTTAAAAACCCCAATATTTTTGATTCCCAGTTTTTTTAAACCCGGCAAATACGCTTCTTTTAAATAAAGATCAGTGGCTTGCTGTTGTTGTTCTGTTTTGAAAATATATGTTTTGATTTGGTAAAATTCTCTAACAGTCTTGACAGATTGTATTTTGAAAATAGCCGTAGGTTTTGATTTAAAACTGCTAATGGTAAAAAGGATCAGCAGTGCAAAAAATAGTTTTATCAATTTCATTTGTAGTGTTTTTGGTCAGAGTTAAAAGGCAGTTCGTTATAAAAGTATAAAAAGCAGGCCTATAGAATGTTTATGATTAGTGGTTTAAGAAACTATAAAATCGTCGCTTTTAGGGAAGATACCTAGCGCTTCAACTGCAATTTCAGGAGTAGGAGAGGCGAGTTTTCGAAGTTTTGTATCCATCCAAGCTCCATCTACAGTTATGGTTGCACATACCTTGCTATCTTCATTTATAAACTCATGAACAATAGACCACCGGGAAGCATCAGGTTTCATTTTCGAAGTTTTGGTATGCATAATAATTGTATCAGAAAGTTTTATTTCTTTTCTAAAAACACATTCTTCCCGAAATAGAATAGGACCAAAATTTTGTGTTTGCATGACCTTCATCGTTAAACCTAGACTTTCCAGAATTTCGATACGATGTTGTGCGCCAAAGTCATAATAGGCACTGTGTCGAACATGAAAATTAGGGTCTAGATCAGACCAACGAAAAGATAATTCTTTTTTAAATGAAGTCATTGTTGTTTTGTTTTATAAATTATTTGTACGACACTTTCACGATTGTATTTTAATGAAAGCAAGTACGATGTTTAATATGAAAAATACAAATAAAAACGGAATGTAAAAATAAAACACGGTGCTTTTAAGGCTTTTTTATGATACCCATCCAAAATTAAACAGCGTGTTTGCTCGTTATTTTATTCCAAAAAACAGTGTAGTTTGTCTACTAATTTATGACTTTGAAATTTCTTCCAACACTTTTTTCCCGTTTTCATTAGTTGGATCCAGTTCTACTGATTTTTTATAGTTGATAATCGCCAGCTTTTTATCGCCGTTTTTTAAATAGGCTTCTCCCAAACTATCGTAGGCATTTCCAGACTGTGGAAACGCTTCAACATTTAGTTTAAAAACGGCTATCGCTTCTTTGTTTTTTGCAGATTGTAACAATTGATATCCTACGCTGTTCATTTCATTTTCGTTGATAGCATAGGTATTTGAACTTTTATTTTCATTATAATACTCGAGTCCAGATGCGATTCCTTTTTCTTGAATAACATCTGCTAAAGCATTGGCTAATGATTTTTTAGGCAAACTGTACGGCTTATTGTATAGGATATTTCTAATTGCTTTATTCATCTCGTTTAAGTTTGTACCACCCGTATTATTTAACAATACTACTAGATTTTTGTCAGACGGAATACGAGAAATTAACGTGTTAAATCCATTTATTCCACCACCGTGCTCAATAACCATAATGCTCTCATTCTTTTCTCCATTGAAAGCTTTATTGATAAACCATCCGTAACCATAATGTCCTGGTCCCGCAGGGATGTAGGAATTAAACAATAAATCTTTATTTTTTTTCGAAAGTAATTGTTCTGTGTAAAGTGCTTGATCCCATAAATATAAATCATCTACGGTAGCATACAATGAACCGGCAGCGTAAGGGATAGACAAATCAAGATAACTGGCATTGATGTAATTTTTACCGTTTCTCTCATAACCTGAAGCTCTGTTTTTCAGAATCGTTTCATGATGGTCGAATCCTGAATTATTCATTTTGAGTGGCGTAAGAATATTGTCTTGCAAAAATTGCTCATAGGTTTTACCGGAGACTTTCTCTATGATGTAACCCAATAAAAAATAACCGGAATTGCTGTATGCAAATTTTTCACCTGGCGTAAATTCCAACGGTAAGTCAGCGAATTTTTTCACAAATGCTTCCGGGCTGTATGGATTGAAACTTAGTTCTTTTACGAAATTAGGAAAGGAAGTGTAATTTGGAATTCCAGAGGTATGCGTCAATAAATGATGAATGGTGATTTTATTGCCCGATACGTTAGGATAATCAGGAAGATACGTAGAAACTGGAGCATCCAGTTTTAATTTTCCCTGCTCAACTAATTGAAGTATTAACATGGAAGTAAATTGTTTGGTAACAGATCCCAATCTGTGTTTGGTATCCGGCTGATTCGGAATATTCCATTCCATGTTTGCCATTCCAAATCCCTTTTTATAAATAACTTTACCAGCGTCAGCGACAAGAATGGAGCCGTTAAATTGCCCGTATTCTGAATATAGATTCATCAACTTATCGATTTGCTCCGTTTTGGTTTGTCCAAAGGAAACCGTTATTGTAATGAGCTGGATGAATAGACCAATTAGGATTGTCTTTACTGCAAAATGTTTGGAACGTTGTTTCATGATGATTGTTGGTTTTAGTGATTGATGTTATGTGAATGTATTAATTTTTTACTGCGCACGCTAGCTTGGGGTTTATAAACCAAAAGAATGTAATTGTTGTGTAAAACGCTCTCGTTGATACCAATCATTATATACAAGTTCTATATTTTTTACTTTAAATTTTCCGAAATCGAAGCTTCGGTATTTTTTCAAAGTTTCTAATAATGCTTGCTTATTTATAATTTTTTCTCGAAATCTAATTACTGTTGAATGCGCAGTTTGTATGGCATATCGGGTGTCAATACTTTGTTGCAAGCTTGAGTTTTTAAAATTGATTCTTAGCTTGTTTCTTAATATGTTTAGGGAATCATTGTTTGTAAATCCTTGAATCATTACTGCAGAACTGGAAGCAGTGATCCCTTGAAAATGAATTTCAAAATCATGTATATCTTCGATACTTTTTCGAATGATCTTAATGTATTCTTGAATTGAAATCGTGTTCAAATTAAATCCTTCATGGCAGGATATCAGAGACAAAACCGTAATGTGAATATCTGAATTGGGGTAGTAATATTGACCGGGGTTGTTTTTTTTAAGCTCGTCTATAAAGCCTTGAATCTTATTTTTGATTTCAAGAGAAGGTCTGATTAATACCGTAATCCCCAGCCGATTGTCAGAATTCGAATCAATTTGATAATCTATCGTGTAATTGTTGTTTGTTATTTTATCTATCGCATTGTTGTAAAGATCATTGTAATGTTTTTTTAAATCCATATTGATTTTTTTTATAATTGAAGTATGCAAGTATAGTAAAAAGTAAAGATACTATTTTTTTAAATTTTTGTTTTGTCGTTACTTGTGTTTGGAAGTGTTAAAGCTCAAAAAGTATATTCTGTTAATTATGAAAATCAATCGGATTGTTTTTACTGCAAAATGTTTGGAACGTTATTTTATAATGATTGTTGGTTTTATTGATTGATGTTATTTGAACGAATTAAATTGGATGATGATTATTAGCGAAAGGAAAAGCGTGAAGCAACCGAAAACTAGCCATGAGTTTTGTGCGCTGTTAGTAACTGTAATAGAGTATATTAACCTTAAATTTTAACAAATAATTAGTTAAAATTTAGTCTATTTTTGTAATAAATTAAACAGTATAAGAAGTAAATTACATTCAATTTAAAATACAATATTATGAATTTCGAAAACAACGACAAAAGCGAAGGACCAGTTGCAAAAGCAATTGAAAAACAAACTGCCAAATTACCATCTGATGTATTTTTGTGGTCAGCAATTGGAGCAATGACTGTTTCCGCAGGATTTAAAATTGCTGGACAAAAACACTCAGCCTTATTTGTTGGACAATGGGCGGCACCTTTTTTATTATTAGGAATCTATAATAAATTAGTCAAGCTAGAAGGTCATGACCAAAATGACAAAGGTTAGAAAATTTGCAACCCCGTTTATTGCGGGGTTTTTTTCTGGCGAAAACTTCATCTCTAAAACGGTCGCAATATGCTTGCTGCTAACTTATTTATTTAAAAGTGACATAAACCTTCGCGGATAAATGCTAATTAGGATAGACTGGCGAAAGTTTATTTAGCTATATCGATTCTTACATATATACAACTTTTAGTACAGTATTATAATTGAATGGAAATAATTTCCTTAATTTTTGTGGTAAAGAACGGGGAAAGTTTTTCTTGTTTAGTCTGTATTTTATTATTGATGGAATACTGGTCAGACTGAATGCTGTTTTTATGCAATGGAGTTTCATTTTTTGTACAGCATTTCATTTTCAACTGGTAGTCGAAGGATTTTGAGTAATCCTCACATTTGCTAACAGAAATGGGCACGGAATGCAATTCCGAGCGAACGGATTACAGGCTGTTTAGCAGAAGTTATAATTTAGGGAATTAAATAAGCAATTAAAAGTATCGCAAATTTGTATGACATTATTCCTAGAAAATAACAGATTAAGGCTTTGAAATAATTTAAAATCTTTTTTTCTCCAAAGAATTGTCCAATGGACCATACAATGTAGATCTGACTTATTATTGTTCCTAATTGCGCAATTAGATTAATTTTTAATGGAATTGCAAGCGCTGTAAATAATAACATAAGTATAAATAATGTTCCAAAGCAATAAGACATTAGAACAATGATTTCAAATATGTTATATTCTCTTTTGAAAAAAAATACTTTAACCCATAATGATATAAATATTCCAATAATTAATGCAGAATAACCAATATGTCCGTCACTCCATTCGTTAATATTTTCTGCATCGAATTTTTTTTCTAACGTATGGAAATACTCAAAATTATTCAGGCTCATAAAGATAAACTCAATATGAAAAAAATGTAAATATAAAGTCAATAAAACGCCAGAAAAAACTAAATAAACAATTGGCTTTACATATTTTTCTCTATTTTCATAAAGATATTCTCTAACTGTTTTTCCAGGTTTTTTTAACAACTGAGTAATTGTGTATAAATATCCTTTTTCAATGTGAAAAATGTGTTGTATTTCATGAGAGATATATTTTGCATCAATTCTTTTAATTTTCTTATCAGAATAATTTTCTTCGTTCATTAGTTTTTTACGTAATATTTGTTTATAAGTTATGCAAACGTCAATATGACTTTCAACTTTCGGCTTTGCAGAAAAGTTGATGCGAAGCGGTAATTCCACTAAATCACACACTAGCTCAAAGCATCTATGTAAAAGCATAACTTTGAGAGTACTAAAAACGAAGATTATGCAATTACAAGACGCCTTTTCTATTCCAAAGATATTCATTGGTTTAGATATTCACAAAAAAAGC
>NZ_JBLVPZ010000003.1:0-270318 GCF_048286555.1 Flavobacterium cryophilum
TGGATTATTAGCAACGGCAGATGCAGTAATATCAACAGGGATTGTGATAGTCACTGTTCCTGTTTTGAAACAACCGTTAGCATCTCGTACTCTCCAAGTATAGGTACCCGCGGTAAGCCCGGTGAATACTCCCGAAGCCACGTAAGTAGCGCCGTTGTCTCTTGAATATTGTAGCGCGCCTGTTCCTCCAGTTGCTGTAATGGTAAAGCCGGTATTGGCTGTGCCAAAGCAAAGTGAATTATTGGCAACGGCAGATGCAGTAATATCAACAGGGATTGTGATAATCACTGTTCCTGTTTTGATACAACCGTTAGCATCTCGTACTCTCCAAGTATAAGTACCCGCGGTAAGACCGGTGAATACTCCTGAAGCCACATAAGTCGCTCCATTGTCACTTGAATACATCAATGTGCCTGTTCCTCCTGTTGCAGTGATAGTAAAGCCGGTATTGGCAGCACCAAAGCAAAGTGGATTATTAGCAACAGCAGATGCAGTAATATCAACAGGGATTGTGATAGTCACTGTTCCTGTTTTGATACAACCGTTAGCATCTCTTACTCTCCAAGTGTAAGTACCCGCGGTAAGTCCGGTGAATACTCCCGAAGCCACATAAGTAGCCCCGTTGTTACTTGAATACATGAATGTGCCTGTTCCTCCTGTTGCAGTGATAGTAAAGCCGGTATTGGCAACACCAAAGCAAAGTGAATTATTGGCAACGGCAGATGCAGTAATATCCGTAGGGATTGTGATAGTCACTGTTCCTGTTCTGAAACAATTATTAGCATCTCTTACTCTCCAAGTATAAGTACCCGCGGTAAGTCCGGTGAATACTCCTGAAGCCACATAAGTCGCTCCATTGTCACTTGAATACATTAACGTGCCTGTTCCTCCTGTTGCAGTGATGGTAAAGCCCGTATTGGCAACACCAAAGCAAAGAGGATTATTGGCAGTAGCGGATGATACCACTATGGGTTGTGGTTCAGCCAAAACTACAGAACCGGAAGAAGTACAACCCTTAGCGTCTCTTACAACAAATTGATAGGTACCGGCCGTAATACTACTAAGATCTTCAGTACTTGCTGTAAAATTATTTGGGCCAGTCCATGAAAAAGTATAAGGAGCAAGACCTCCGGTTACAGTAAGATTTATTGAACCAAATCCGCCATTACATATGGAACTGGTAGCAACTGCGGCTACCTTTGGATTTGAGTCTACTTTAAATTGAATAGGAGCACCTGGAAAATCTTTCAATTCAGATTGTTCAGAATTACCAGAAGATCGAGTTCTAATAAATACTGTACTGAGTGAAAAACAAGGATCGCTTGCAAGTTTGAATACTTGGGTAAGGTTGATTGCACCTTCTGCATATTGATTTGGAGCGTAATCTCCACCAACACCAGTGTTGTTAGGATCGCTTCCAAATACATCAAATGGTACATGGGTAATAGTAGTATTATTCGTTATGAAAATTCTACCTAAAAATTCTGAGTGGGGATGAATTACATATTCAAAGCCACCTCCTGCTTTTGCAGTCCATACTCGAATTACTGCATTTGCATCCCCACCACCATTGGTAAATTCAATAGTGATCAAAATGTCACCGACCGTACGACCGCCGTCAGTTCCTAAACTAGTGAAACTTCCGCTGCCACCAGTAATTTCTCCAGTAGCGCTGGTAGTTGCCCCAGTGATAGTCATAGATTTCTGTAAAAACTCAAAATCAATATAACTACTACCCATGGTAACCTGACGATCACCCGCAAATAAAGCCCATAAATCAGTTGACAATCCACCTAATGCAGGATCTCCATAAGAAAAATGAACACCAGCATTTTGGATTTCATTTTTGTTTGGTGAACTACCCGGACCCCAAGTATATGTGTTGGGATCGTCATTGATTTTGTTGGATGCAGTAAAAATGCTTAAATCATTTATATACCTATCCTGTAGAAAAAAAGTTTGACCCGGATACAGTAATTCGCCCGTGAATGGGTTAATCACACCGTGACCGGCAACTGTAGGATGCTGAGAGTCAAACAAGTCACCTACATTTTCATATCCAGCAGGAGAATGCGCGAAGGCATCGCCATCAACTCCGGAACCGCTTTTAGGCGATATTACAGGTACTATACCTCTAATAGATCCTTGTGCAGTAACGGTATTATTTGTCATCAAAATTGTCACTATCAGAAGTGACACAGTAAGCCATTGGCGCCAATAAAGACACCATAATCTTGACAGATAAGCAGAAGGGTTTCTCTTATTAAATTTTTTTAAATTTAATTTAGAAATAGTGTTTTTCGTTAAAAAGCAACATATTATTTTGTTGTATAAAAAATCGAAAAACTTAAAAAATGTATTCTTTTTCATAATAATAGTATTTTAACACCATATATTTGATTTAATTAGGAAGTAAACAGACTTGGGGTAAGTACACAACTTCAAATAAAATAATGAAGGCAACAATCATCAAAAGAATATTTTTATTAAGACAATAAATACATCTTTATCATTCCACCGAAATCGATTTGTAAAAATTTATTAGATTAATTTCAAAACGATTAAATTAAATACTGGTAAAAGGTTATTATTGGAAGGTTACACATTGGGTAAATGCATCCAACCACTCTTCAGTAATCTTCAAATATTAAATAATTGAAGGGAGCCATCAAACACAGGTATATAAAATGCGGGGAACAAAATCTATATCCTAACACAAACTTAAATTCGTTTAAAAAAAAACTTAATTTTTTTCTCGTTTAAATTAAATCATTAAAATAAAATGATAAAAAAAGCAAGACTAAAATGTACTAAGTTGCTATATGACAACTTAATACGAATAATTTTTTCTAAAATAAAGTTAGGCATTACATCAATAAAGAAAATAATAAAAGACTTTAAAACGATAAAATTCTATAATTTCCGACAAAGAACACGCTCCAATAAGAAAAGCTTTACAGCCTTGAATTAGTAATCAGAAACAGATGTAATTGCTTGACAGTTAATTTGTTAGTAATAGTATTACAACAATTTTGTTAATTATAAAATTATGTTAATACCATTACATTATTGTAGCACTTTAATGAATTAAGTGTACTCATATTCATTTTAAAATCACAAATTTGAGACTTATTATTGCGGGAAAATCTACTCCAAAATCCCAGAAGAACAAATATTTATTTTGGATTAATAAAAAGCCATCTCAAATGGATTGAGATGGCTTTTACAATACAGATATTTTATGAGACTTGAGTCCGGATAAATAGCAGTTTTACGTGTAAAAATCCGAATCTTACAGAGATATTATGCAAATTGATTTTTACTATTCAATTTCATATAAAGCTCCATTTGACTTTCGGGCGCACTGCTACCTTTAGGCGTTTTTTTCACTATTTTTTTAACAGTAAGTCTTGCCATCAAATAACTGACAGTAGATTCTGCTCCTTGATTCAAATTGATGTATGTGTCTTCCAGTCCATCATAACATCCTCCGGTACAGGGGTTGTAAATGATTTGCTGCAAATGATTGTTTCCTAAAAACCAACTGAAAGCAATTTCGATTTTTTGTAGATAGGCATCTTCTTTAAAGACATAATAGAATTTGCTTAATGCTAAAATAGTATAGGCTACATCTATTGGTTGTTCGCCTCCAATGGGTTTAGGGATCGCCTCATTTTCTTTTTGCAGCCATCCTTTATTAGAAATTACTTTTATGGACTCACCTCTAAATATTTTTGACAAAAGAAAATCGAATGAGGATTTCGCAGTTTCTTTATAAATAATATCTCCAGTAGTTAGCCAAGCACACAGTAAGGCTTCGGGTAAAATGCTGTTTCCATACGTAAGATAGCTTTCAAACCAAGTCCAATCATTGTCGGATTCGTGTCTGTACATTTGAACCAATCGATTGGCCAGTTCTTTTATTAAAGCTGTATTTTGATCGGATTTATTTTTTGTATTACGATAATATATGCCTTTTATTATGAATGCCATTGCTCTTGTGGAATGAATTTTACTTACATTTAACAAAGCGGTATCTATTATTATTGTTGCAGCTTTTGCTAAATCTTGGGGTATCAAATCACTTATTGAGATCAGATATCCTAATGACCAAATCGCCCTTCCATTAGAATCAGATAGATTAGTTGTATTATTTTGATCTGTAAATTCACGGTTTTCATCTACGTAGTTCAAGAAATTACCTTCTGACTGAATACAATATCTGATAAAATTAAAATAAATATAGATGTATTCTAAATCGGCTATATCTTTTGTCAGTTCAAAATGTTGGCACATTGCAACCATTGCTCTCGCGTTATCATCTAATGTATAACCAGAATTTATATCTGGCTTGTTGATAATAGAAAACTGAATCATTCCAAAAGAAGTTGTTAATTTTTTTATGTGGTCCAAATTAATTTCGGGGATTTCATAATGCAATGAAAGTGTATCGTCTGCAATTTTTTCGAATAACAAAGCGTATGCAATTGCAGCATTTTCCCATGCTGTTGGTGCTATTTTGTGCAATCCATTGGCACTAATGTTTTTTCTCAACTGCTTGTCAAATAACAGAAGGTTCACTTCTGTGGCTAATTGTTGAATATTTCCAAAGTCTATAATAATTCCGGATTCCCCACACAATACTTCGCATGCATGTGGAATAGGAGTGGAGACTATCGGGCAACCGCAACTCATGGCATAAGAAAAAGTGCCACTTACCGCTTGGTTTGGATCTTTGGATGTAAACAAGTAAATATCGGTAAGTTGTAAATACTCCAGTAGATCCGATAGGGACAAATAACTATTTATAAATTGTACGTGATTTTGCAGTTGCAAAACTTCAATCTTTGCTTCAAGCATTAATCGATATTTTTCTCCCTCTTCTTTTACGACAGATGGGTGTGTTTTTCCAATAATTAGAAACAGGACATCATTATTTTCTTTAATGATATTGGGTAATGCATCCAGCGTGGTTTCAATGCTTTTGCCGGAACTAAGTAACCCAAAAGTGGAAAGTACCTTTCGACCCGTTAATTTATATTTTTCCTTCAAAATTACTTTATCAGAATGAGGAACTAAATGCGTTCCATGTGCAATAATCGTAATTTTTTCCAGAGGAACTCCATAGTCATTTACTAATATTTTTGCGGATGAACTTGTCATTACAATAATAGAATGAACCAATCCAGTTATTTTTTTTACATTTTCTCTTAATAATTCATTTGGATTTGGTAGTACGGTATGATAAACAATGACTACAGGTTTTTGAACCGCATTTAAAAACTGTCTAAAATCGGCCTCATTTTTTCTGAAGAAACCAAATTCATGTTGTATCAATACAATCTGAATTGCAGCGTTATAATTTATTTTGGCTGCTAAATTTTGGAAAGCATTTGAATGGTCAGTATTCAGAATATATTGTGTTGTTTCAGAGTAAACATGTTGTTCGTTTTTGGATTCTAACGGACAAATTTTTATTTTAAACGAATGTTTAAATTTGTTATCCAATGCCTTAATTAAATCTTGAGAATAAGTTGCAATGCCACATTCGCGAGGGGGATACGAAGTAATAAATAAAATTTCTGGTAACTTTTCTTTAGTCTTAGGAATATAGATATCATTCGATGTAGAGGAATGTCCTTTTTCTAGACTTCCGGTAGATCGCATATTGGAACTTTTAGTGGTGATTCTATTTTTCATTTTTTTTGTATTAAGCATTAATTCTTTCAGTAATTAAGATAGGCAACAGATGCACTACTTATTCGTTCAATGGCAAGGCTAAATAAAAGGTAAGATGTCGAAATGTAAAGTTCGAGTTACAATGTTAAAATCTGTTATAAAGTTTTGTTAAAAAGTTGTGTTATTTGCACAATATCAAGTCATTATAAATAAACGACTGAACAAATATTGTAAGGTTTTATTCTTTTTTATACTAAAATTCTTGGAGGTCGCTATAAATTTTTCACAAATTATGCTTTCGTACTATTTTTGAACTAAAAAAAGCATTCAAAATCATTATCTGTTTATGATGATTTTTTATGCAAATTTTTTCGCTTTTTTACAAAAGTTTAAAACAAAACGTGCCGTAGAATACCGTATTTCTGATTTTGCGATTTAAATGATGGAACTCAAGCCGTAAATTTTTTTGTTACGAGAATAAAGACCAATACATCGTGTGAATCTCTACCAGAATTAAAAATAGTTAAACAATAAAGAATAAGATATTCTTAAGGATGAAAATATTTTGTTGAACAGTAATATAGCGGGGGAAGGACCTATTTTTGAAGTTTTGTGTAAACTTTTTGATAGCATTTAAAATTTAACGTTTGTTCTAATTAATAGCGTATTGAATTTGGTAAAAAAAAAGTACTTTAGGGCATTAATTTATTCAATAATTATCCAAATAAATGTTTTAACCTATGAAAAGAAGATCTTTTTTAACTACTGCAACACTTGCTTCCGCAGGTTTAACCACACTTTTAATTACAGGGTGTAACTCCAATACCAAAAAAGAGGAAGATGTAGTATCTGCTGAGGATTCCAAAACGAACTTTGAACTTGATGAAGAAACCATCGGGAGTTTAAGAGAGAAATTAGCGTCTGGAAAATATACTTCAGAACAATTAGTGCAATTGTATTTAAAACGTATTGAAACTATTGACAAAAATGGCCCACAATTGAATTCGGTTATTGAAGTCAACCCTGACGCAGTTGCTATTGCTGTTGCAATGGATAAAGAAATGAAAGCGGGTAAAAGTAGAGGACCTTTACATGGAATTCCCGTTTTAATAAAAGACAACATTGATACCGCTGATAAAATGCAGACGACTGCAGGGTCTTTGGCAATGGAAGGAAATATTGCTTCAAATGACGCTTTTGTAGTGAAACAACTCAGAGCTGCAGGAGCAATAATTATTGGAAAAACAAATTTAAGTGAATGGGCAAATTTCCGTTCGACCCAATCGTGCTCTGGATGGAGTAGCAGAGGCGGTCAGACAAAAAATGCCTATATTCTAGATCACAATCCTTGTGGATCCAGCGCGGGTTCAGGTGCTGCTGTGTCCGCTAATCTTTGTGTTGTTGCGGTTGGAACTGAAACAGATGGTTCTATTGTTTGTCCTGCATCTGTAAATGGTGTTGTAGGCATTAAACCTACTGTAGGTTTGGTCAGCAGATCTGGAATTATTCCTATTTCAAAAACGCAAGATACGGCAGGTCCAATGGCAAGAACTGTAACGGATGCAGCAATTTTATTGGGCGTTATGGCTGCTATTGATAGTGAAGATTCAGTAACGCTTGAAAGCAAAGGAAAGACTCAAAAGGACTATACTACGTTTTTAGATGTAAATGCTTTAAAAGGCAAACGCATCGGAATTGAGAAAAAACCGCAAGGAAATAATAAATACATGAATAAACTTTTAGAAGACGCTAAAGATCTTTTAAAAAAACAAGGTGCAACCATTATCGAAATTGACTATTTTGATAAAATTAATGCTTTGGGTCAAGCCGAATTTGAAGTTTTGCAATACGAATTTAAAGACGGATTGAATAAATATTTAGCTACAGCCAATGCAAAAGTAAAAACCTTAAAAGAGGTAATTGATTTTAATAGTGCAAATGAAGATAAAGCAATGCCTTATTTTAAACAAGAAACATTAGAGAGCTCTAACGCAAAAAAAGGATTAGAAGATAAAAATTATAAAGAGGCTTTAACAGTAAGTTTTGAAGGAATGAAGAGGATTTTAACCACCATTTTTAACGAAAATAAGTTAGATGCTATTTGTGGAATTACCATGGGCCCCGCTTGTAGTATTGATATGATTTACGGGGATCGTTGGGGAGGCTATTCATTGACTTCTCCTGCTGCTGCTAGTGGTTATCCACACATCACAGTTCCATGTGGGATGGTGTATAATCTTCCTGTTGGATTGTCCTTTTTTGGAACTTCATATATGGAGGGAGAATTAATAGGATTGGGCTATGCATATGAACAAGCATCTAAAAAGCGAGTTACAGCCACATTAAAAGCTTCTTTTTTATAAAATATTAAAAACAGTAAAAGGGCAATAGCAATTCGCTTTTACCCTTTTACTGTTTTTTTATAATAGGCGCATATTTCAGTAATAGAACATTCAGGACATTTGGGTTGTGGTCTACAAATTTCTCTTCCCAGGAATGAAATAGCCATTCCAATTTCGCCCCAAATTTCTCTGGGTAACACTTGCATGAGTTGTTTTTCGGCTTTAATTCCGTCTTTAGTTTCTGGCATTAATCCAATTCTGGGTGCCACTCTAATAACATGCAAATCGGCAATAATACCTTCCGTTGGAACTTTTGCTTCACGCATAATCACATTAGCTGATTTTCTTCCAATGCCTTTTAGTGCAACCAAACTTTCCATAGTAAGTGGGATATTTTTATCTTTTTGGATGGCTTGCGCTAATTCTATAAGCCAGCTCGCTTTGGTACCAAAATTCCTAACTTTAGAGATATAGGGAATCAATGCTTCCCGATTAGAAACAGCTAAACTTTCCATATTTGGATAGGCTTCAAATAGAATAGGGGCAATTTGATTAATATTCGCATCGGAATCTTGTGCAGATAAAACGACCATTACCACAAGTTGGTATAAATTAGAGTATTCTAATGGATGTTTTCTCCCTTGATATTTTGTTAGAATAGGTTCTAATTTTTCAGCCCAGTCAGTAGTATTTCCAAATAGATCCATGGTATTATTCTTTGAAATCCACAGATAAAGAATTCACACAATAGCGTTGTCCGGTTTTGGTTGGTCCATCATCAAATACATGTCCGAGGTGACTGCCACAATTTGCACACAAAATTTCCGTGCGTTTCATACCGTGAGTCACATCTGAAATATATTCAACTTTTCCCGGAATAGATTCGTCAAAGGAAGGCCAACCGCAATGCGCATCAAATTTAGAGTTACTTTCGAACAAAGGTTCATTGCAGGCTCCACAGCAGTAAGTTCCCTTTTCATAGTGCAAATTATAGGTTCCAGTGTGAGGGGATTCTGTTCCTTTTTGTCGAAGGATTCGATAGCGTTCCTCTCCCAATTGTTGTTTCCATTCTTGTTCTGTTTTTTCTAAAGGATATTTCATGATTTCAGATTATTTATTTTACAGATAACGTTGTTTAACAGTTATTTGTTTTGAATGAATTGAATTGTTTTTTCAATTATTTTAGCGTTGCCAAGAATTTTCCGATGACCTAATCCGTTAGTTAAAATTAAAGTTCCATTTTTTAAGTGTTTATGAATGTGTATTCCCGCTTGTACCGGAACTTCTGTATCATCATTATCATGGATTACTAAAACTGGAATAGTAATTTCCTTGGCAGCTAAGTAGGCAGAATAGCTGTCCATTTTTTCTTCGTATTTTTTTTCGAAATGCAAACGTAGAAGGGTGCTTATATTTGGTTTCAATTCTAATTTAGCTACAAAATCATCCATAATATCTTCCACAATATCGCCGCTTCCAATAACTACGGCATGCTTGACCCGCAACCCTTTTTTTACAGCATTTAAAACAGACATTCCGCCCAGTGAGTGGCCAATTGCAGCTTCAAACGGTCCAAATTGCTTGTCTATTTCTAAAATTGTAGCGATAAAGTCAACCATAATGGTGGTTTTTCCAGGCGATTTTCCATGTGCAGGTGCGTCAAAACTAATAGTAGAATATCCTACTTTAAGTAATTCATCCGCTATCTTGAATAGTTGTGTACCGCGGCCAGACCAACCGTGAACCAGTAAAATTTTTTTTTCGCTTTTTCCATACTGATATAATACCACTTCTTTATCAATTGTAGGAATTCTGACTAATTGTTGCAGACTATTTCGCTCCATTTCTAATTCTCTTTTTGGAATTTTGTGTTTTATTGGAGTAGTAAATAATTTGGCAGCAAATAATGTAATCAGTTTTGGCGAAATAAAAGAGATTAATTTACTGGTTAATAAGATAACCTTAGGAATTTTCAATGATTGCGTATGAATAGAAGTTTTTTTTGTCATTTTAATAAATTTTCATGCGAGTTATTATGTTAATTTTTTTTTACTAAATTTAGAAAACATAAAAGTAGTATTTTTTATAAAGTTTTAATGGGATTAATATAAAAGGCTCAAATAATAAATAGTACACAAGTATATAAATTAACTGAAAACAACAAAATTTCATATATGGAAATATTTCATATCAGTGCAGAGTGTTATCCTGTAGCAAAAGTAGGTGGTTTAGCAGATGTGGTGGGGGCTTTACCAAAATATCAAAATAATGCAGGACATCTTGTAAGAGTTGTAATCCCCTGCTATGAAACAAAATTCAAAAAAGAACATGATTTTGAATGTGTACATTGGGGTCATGTAAAATTGGGAGACTTTAATTTCCCTTTTAATATTCTAAAAGAAAAAACTGATGTACTTGGATTTGAGTTGTATTTGGTTGAAATTCCAGAATTATTTGACCGAAAAGACGTTTATGGATATGAAGATGATACTGAGCGATTTTTATCGTTTCAAATAGCCACATTAGATTGGATATCAGGTAGAAATGAAGTTCCAGATGTTATCAATTGTCACGATCATCATTCCGGATTAATTCCTTTTATGATGTTGTATTCTAATAAATATGAAAAACTACGCAATACACCAACGATGATTACCATTCATAATGGTTTGTATCAAGGACAGTTTGGATTTGATAAATTGCATTACATACCAGAATTTGATTTGGCTCATGTGAAAGTTTTAGAATGGGATAAGTGTATTAATTCCTTGGCTGTAGCCATTAAATGTGCTTGGGCCGTTACGACAGTTTCACCAAATTATCTGAATGAAATCAACTATTCCGCCAATGGATTAGAATCATTGTTTAATCTAGTACGTTACAAATCCAAAGGAATTTTGAACGGGATAGATATTGAAGTTTGGGATCCGGAGCAAGATGCGATGCTGGAAAAAAATTATTCGATTAAAAATTTCGAAAAAGGTAAACAGGAGAATAAAGAAAAATTGTGCAACCTCTTTAATTTAGATCCAACCAAACCGCTTTTTAGTTTTATTGGAAGATTATTAGAAGAAAAGGGAGGTGATTTATTACCACATGCTGCCGCTCTTGCATTATCAGAGAACTATCAACAACTTAATATTTTGATTTTAGGTTCAGGAAATACAACTATTGAAAATCAATTAAATCGTTTATTACAAGATTATAAAGGGAATTACAATACGTTTATTGGTTATAATGAGGAATTAGCGCACTTGATTTATGCTGGCTCTGATTTTCTATTAATGCCTTCACGAGTAGAACCTTGTGGTTTGAACCAAATGTATTCGCTCCGGTATGGAACTATTCCTATTGTGCGGCGAACAGGTGGATTAAGAGATACCGTAATTGATTTTGGTGATGATGGAAACGGTATCTGTCACGATCAGGCAACGGTAGGAGATATTTGTTATTCGATTCAAAGAGCCCTAAACTTATACGATGACAAAGCGCATCTCAACAAAATACAAAAAATAGCGATGAACACTGACCATTCTTGGGAGCGTGTTTGTCAGGAATATATAGAAATGTACAATCTAATAATTAACAAGAAATGAAAGTTAAAAAGAAAAATGTTATTGCCATTATTTTAGGTGGAGGACAAGGTTCCCGATTATATCCATTGACAGAATCAAGATCCAAACCTGCAGTGCCAATAGGAGGTAAATATAGATTGGTTGATATTCCTATTTCAAATTGCATGAATTCCGATATTTACAGGATGTTTGTGTTGACGCAATTTAATTCAGCTTCGCTAAATGCACACATTAAAAATACGTATAATTTTAGTATTTTTAGTCATGCCTTTGTTGATATTCTTGCCGCCGAACAAACGCCTGATAACCCAACCTGGTTTCAAGGTACGGCAGATGCTGTAAGACAATGTATGCCTCATTTCTTAAATCATGATTTTGATTATGCATTGATACTTTCCGGAGATCAATTGTATCAGATGGATTTCGATGCAATGTTAGAAGAGCATATTAAAAGAGAAGCCGACATCACAATTGCTACTTTACCGGTTAATGCGAAGGATGCTCCTGAATTTGGAATATTAAAAACAAACTCCGAAAGTTGTATTGAATCTTTTATTGAAAAACCTGCCAAAGAATTGTTGCCAGAATGGGAATCTGATGTGAGTGAACAAATGAAGAGCGAAGGCAAGCATTATTTAGCCTCGATGGGAATCTATATCTTCAACAAAAAACTATTGGTAGACATCATGTCCAATAAAGAAACAAAAGACTTTGGTAAAGAAATTATTCCGCAAGCGGTAGGTCATAGAAAAATATTGAGCTATCAATACGAAGGATATTGGACTGATATTGGTAATATAGATTCCTTTTTTGAGGCTAATATTGGATTAACGGAAGATTTACCTAAATTTAATTTATTCGATAACGATAATAAAATCTACACAAGACCTAGATTATTGCCCCCTTCAAAATTCCAAAAAACAATGGTTGATAAATCGTTAATTTCCGAAGGTTGTATTTTGAATGCCAAAGAAATAAACCATTCCGTAATCGGGATTAGATCCAGAATTGGAGACGGAACTATAATTCAGAATTGTTACGTAATGGGGAATGATTTCTATCAAAATATTGATGATATGAATGAAGACCTTAAAAACGACAGACAATTGGTAGGAATTGGGGAACGATGTTTTATAAACAATGCTCTTGTAGATAAAAATTGCCGCATTGGTAATGATGTTTACATCAATGGAGGCAATCATTTAGAAGATTTTTCGAATGAATTGTATGCCATTAAAGACGGAATAGTTGTTATTAAAAAAGGAGCAGTTATCCCAGACAATTACATCATAAAGTAAATTTAAAATTATTTTTTCTTACATTAATATTTTGCTTTTTTTTAACAAGCAGAAGTATACAATTGTTATATGAGTACAGTTCTTTCGCATTCTCTTTTTACAGATTTTGATATCGATTTATTTAAAGCCGGGAAACATTTTCGACTCTACGAAAAACTAGGCGCACATCTCGTTTCAGTTGATGGAGTAGACGGAGTTTACTTTGCAGTTTGGGCCCCTACGGCTCATTCGGTTTCTGTTGTTGGGGATTTCAATTTCTGGACGCAAGGCGAACATCCATTAGCAGTACGTTGGGATTCGTCGGGTATTTGGGAAGGGTTTATTCCAAATGTTCAAAAAGGGACAACCTATAAATATAAAATTCAATCCAGTAGTAATGGAATTGTCACTGAAAAAGCAGATCCTTTTGCTTTTTACTGTGAAAAACCACCCCATACAGCATCTGTAGTATGGGATTTAGACTATAAATGGAACGACAAAAATTGGATGGAAACACGTCAAAATCATAATGGTTTAGACAAACCCTATTCTGTTTATGAAGTACATTTAGGTTCTTGGAAACGTCACGGCGAAGAAAATCGTTTTTTGACGTACCTGGAATTTGCCGAAGATTTAGTAAACTATGTACAAGAAACAGGTTTTACCCACGTAGAGTTTATGCCAATCATGGAATATCCATACGATCCTTCGTGGGGATACCAGTTAGTGGGATATTTTGCGCCAACTTCCCGTTTTGGCAATCCGCAAGAATTCATGTATTTGGTTGATAAACTACATGAAGCCGGAATTGGAGTTATTCTGGACTGGGTTCCTTCTCATTTTCCAGATGATGCTCATGGTTTAGGATTTTTTGACGGATCAAATCTTTTTGAACATCCTGATCGTAGAAAAGGCTATCATCCAGATTGGAAAAGTTTAGTGTTTAATTATGGACGAAATGAAGTGCGTTCCTTCCTTATCAGTAATGCATTATTTTGGTTACACCATTATCACGCTGATGCTTTGCGTGTGGATGCCGTTGCATCTATGTTATACTTAGATTACTCCAGAAAGGAAGGCGAATGGGAACCTAATATTTATGGAGGTAGGGAAAACCTAGATACGATTAGTTTCTTGAAGGAATTTAACGAAGCTGTTTATTTAAATTATGAAGGAGTGCAAACTATAGCAGAGGAAAGTACTTCGTTTCCTATGGTTTCCAGACCTACATCCGTTGGTGGTTTAGGTTTTGGTATGAAATGGATGATGGGCTGGATGCACGATACTTTAGAATATTTTCAAAAAGATACCGTATATAGAAAGTACCATCAAAATGATTTGACTTTTTCAATGACGTATACCTTTTCGGAAAATTTCATGTTACCGCTTTCCCATGATGAAGTAGTTTATGGAAAAAAATCTATTGCGGGTAGAATGCCCGGCGATGAATGGCAGAAATTTGCGAATTTAAGATTATTGTATGGCTATATGTTTGTACATCCCGGAACTAAATTATTATTTATGGGAAGTGAATTTGGACAAAGTAGCGAGTGGAATTTTGAAGGAAGTTTAGATTGGCATTTATTGCAATATCCATATCACGAAGGCGTGAAAAAATTGATTACGGATTTGAATAAATTGTACAAAACACAACCCGCGCTGCATGAAAAACAATTTAGTCCCGAAGGGTTTGAATGGATAAATTACTCCGATCATCAAAATGCTGTAATGTCTTTCATTCGAAAAGGATATGACTCAAATAACGATGTAATAGTGGTTTGCAATTTTACTCAAGTTGTTCGCCCTAATTATCGAATAGGTTTACCCAAAAAAGGAAAATTGACAGAAATTTTTAATACTGATGCTTTAAATTATGGCGGAAGCGGAGTTTCTAACGCTAAAAAAATAGCAATTGAAGCAATGCCTTATGATGGAAAAGATTATTCTACCGAGTTGCTTTTGCCACCTTTAAGCGTTACTGTATATAAGATTTCATAAGTTAAAAAATTCCCTTATTTTAAAATAAGTATTACCAATGGTTTTCATTGATAATGGAAACCATTAGTATATATTGCGAATTGTTAAATTAAAAAACTACAACGTTCTCTTTAATAAAAATCAGATCTACACAAGCTTAAAAGTATTTTTGTATTTTTGAAAACCAAAAATTGATTAGAATTAATTCCAGAAAACATGATTACAAATACAGAATTAGAATATAAAGGAGATTTATATCCCACAAAAATAGTTTCTTTTGAACATGAAGCAGATTCAATTTATTTTCATACCGATAACAGTGTCATCTTAAAAGTAACCGTATTAAGAGATAGTTTAATTCGGTTTAGATTTACGACAAAAGGGTATTTTAGCAACGATTTTTCCTATGCAGTTGATCAAAATCATTCACATGGATACAATTTTCTTGAGGTTTCTGAAGTGGAAGAGTATTATCAGATAAAAACGAGTAAAGTAAAATGTAGAATTCAAAAAACAGATATGAGATTGTCTATTTTTGATTTGGAGGACACTATTATTTTAGAGGATGAATTAGGTTTCCATTGGGAAGAAAGCTATGAATACGGCGGAAACATTGTAAAAATGAGTAAAACTTCAAAAGATGGAGAATGCTTTTACGGACTTGGTGATAAAGCAACCCAACTGAATTTAAAAGGAAAGAGACTGGAGAATTTTGCGACAGATCAATATGCATTTCAAAAAGACCAAGAACCGTTGTACAAGGTAGTTCCGTTTTATATTGGATTACAAAACAAACAATCGTACGGTATTTTCTTTGATAATACGTTTAGGACTTATTTTGATTTTTGTCACGAACGAAGAAACGTTACCAGTTTCTGGGCCGAAGGAGGAGAAATGAATTACTATTTCATTTACGGACCAGAAATGCAAGATGTTGTCACTACATACACTCATTTGACCGGTAAACCGGAATTACCCCCACTTTGGGCACTTGGATACCACCAATGTAAATGGAGTTATTATCCCGAAAGTAATTTAAAAGAAGTTGCCGCAAAATTCAGAGAATTAAAAATTCCATGCGATGCGATATATTTAGACATTGACTATATGGAAGGTTTTCGATGTTTTACTTGGAATAAAGAATATTTTCCTGATCCCAAAAGAATGGTGGCTGAATTAGCCGAAGATGGTTTCAAAACAGTAGTAATTATTGATCCGGGAATAAAAATTGATAAAGAATACGATGTATATAAAGAGGCCTTAGAAAAAGATTATTTCTGTAAGAGAGCTGATGGTCCATACATGAAAGGAAAAGTATGGCCAGGAGAATGTAATTTTCCGGATTATACAAATCCTGCGGTACGAGAATGGTGGGCTGGATTATTCAAAGAATTAATTTCGGAAATTGGTGTAAAAGGAGTATGGAATGACATGAATGAACCTGCAGTAATGGAGGTTCCTAATAAAACATTTCCCATGGATGTGCGTCACGATTACGATGGAAACCCTTGTAGTCATAGAAAAGCACATAATATTTACGGTACTCAAATGGCCAGAGCCACATATCACGGTGTGAAACGATTTGCATATCCAAAAAGGCCTTTTGTAATAACAAGATCAGCATATGCTGGAGCACAGCGCTATACGTCATCATGGACCGGAGATAATGTTGCCACTTGGGAGCATTTATGGATTGCAAATATTCAGGTGCAACGCATGTCTATTTCTGGTATGGGTTTTACAGGTTCTGATATTGGTGGGTTTGCAGAGCAGCCATCAGGCGAATTATATGCACGCTGGATTCAATTAGGTGTTTTTCATCCGTTTTGCAGAACACATTCTTCTGGAGATCACGGTGATCAGGAGCCTTGGGCTTTTGATGAAGAAGTAATAAATATTACCAGAAAATTCGTAAATTTGAGATATCAATTGTTACCGTATTTATATACCATGTTTTGGCAGTACATTGAGGAGGGAATCCCCATGTTGAAACCATTAGTATATTATGATCAGGAAGATATTCAAACGCATTATAGAAATGACGAATTTGTTTTTGGAAATCAAATATTAGTTTGCCCAATTTTAGAACCAAATGCTGTAGGCAGAAGGATGTATATTCCTCGAGGATATTGGTATAATTATTGGACCAACGAAGAAGTTAATGGAGGAAAAGAAATTTGGGTAGATACTAAATTTGATCAGATTCCAATTTTTGTAAAAGCGGGAGCAATCATTCCTAAATATCCGGTTCAACAATATGTTGGAGAATTAGAATTTGATGAATTAACACTCGATATTTATTATAAAGAGGGAAAAGAAAAGTCTGTAGTTTATGAAGATGCGCAAGATGGTTATGATTATAAAAAAGGGAGGTACAGTTTTCTATCGTTTCAAATAACCGGTAAAGAGAATGAACTGATTGTTCAGTTGCATAAAGAAGGAAAATACGATACGAATTATTCGAAATATAAAATAAATCTTATCGGATTACCCTTTAAAGTTAAAATGATTGAGATTGATAATGTGGAAGTATCATTTGATAAAAACACTTTAGAAAATGAAAGCTACTTGATTGTTGATAAGGAATTTACAACATTTCATATCACTGGAGAATAACAAAAAAAATTGATACTTTTTCATTTAATTATGTAAATTTATATGCATGTAATAATTGTATTTTTGTTTAACATTTAAAATCTAAGATCATGAAAAAGCATTTATTAGTAGGGATTTTTGCAGTAGGATTAATTTATTCCTGTGCAACGAATCCTATAACAGGTAAGAAAAATTTTAATATTGTTTCAAACAGTGAATTGTTTCCATCATCTTTTCAACAATATGGTACTTTTTTGAAGGAAAATAAAGTGATTACCGGAACTGCCGATGCAAGAAGAGTAGAAACAGTTGGAACGAGGATTAAGGCAGCTGCAGAAAAATATTTAACCTATTTAGGGCAAACAAAATATTTGAATGATTACCGTTGGGAATATAAGTTGATTGACAATAAAGAAGTGAACGCATGGTGTATGCCAGGAGGAAAAATTGTTGTGTATTCCGGTATTTTACCAATCACACAAAATGATGCTGGCTTAGCAACGGTTATGGGACATGAAGTTTCGCATGCACTGCTAGATCACGGTGCGCAACGTATGAGTGCTGCACAATTGCAACAATTAGGAGCTGTAGGTGTTGCAGTAGCGACTGGAGGTAAAAGTGAACAAACACAACAAATATGGGGTCAAGCGTATGGATTAGGATCTCAGTTTGGTGTAATGCTTCCATTTAGTAGAGGTCACGAAACTGAAGCGGATAAAGTTGGTCTGACTTTAATGACAATTGCTGGATATAATCCGGAGGAATCTATTACTTTCTGGTCTAGAATGTCTGCAAAATCTTCAGGTCAAGCACCACCAGAATTTATGAGTACACACCCGTCTGATGCTACGAGAATTGCAAATTTAAAAACGTTAATTCCGGAAGCAAAAGCTTTAGCAGCTAAAGTCGGAGTTATTAATAGGTAGTAACGTAATCCGTTACATGCGAGTAGTTTTTGAGATAATTTTTTTCAGTTCGAGTGCTTTCAGACAGAAAATTATATCGAGAATTAGACAGTTATTAGTAAAAAAAGATTTTAGATACAGTTTTTATGCCTTTTTACGTTACCAAAAATATTCAAAATAACGTTTTGAATAATTGCACCGACAGATTAACATAGTATGATTATAAAATTATTTAAACAGGCTATCCTTGAAAAGGGAAAGCCTGTTTTTTATTGTACATGATTTATCACGAGTTAGCGTCCTTTGATTCATTAGTTATTTATTACTTTGTAAATTAATTGCTTTTTATATCGTTGTTAGAAAATAATAAATAAATTCGTATCATAAAAAAGATAAATATGGCAGATTTACAAAAAGGGAGTGAAAAATTATTAAATGCTTGGGCTTTTTATGATTGGGCCAATTCAGTTTATACGCTTACCATTGCATCTGCAGTATTTCCCATCTTTTATGAAGCTTTATTTTCTGAGCGAGATCATTACATTGATGTTTTTGGTATGAATCTCAAAAATTCAGCTCTAATAAGCTTTATTACCGCTTTAGCATTTTTATTAATAGCTTTTATTTCGCCATTATTATCAGGTATTGCAGATTATGTGGGAAATAAAAAATCATTCATGAAATTCTTTTGCTACTTAGGAGCGCTGTCATGTATGGGGTTGTACTTGTTTAATCTTACAAATATATACATTGGACTAGCATTTTATTTCCTAGGTTTAATTGGATATTGGGGAAGTTTGGTTTTTTATAATTCCTATTTACCAGATATTGCTTATGTGGAGCAACAAGATAAAATTAGTGCCAAAGGATATTCATTTGGATATATCGGAAGTGTTATTTTATTGCTCATCAATTTGGCTATGATCATGAAACCAAAACTTTTTGGAATTACCGGAACAGATGGAGAGGCAGCTATGAAAGCCATGCGGTATTCATTTGTTATGGTAGGAGTTTGGTGGATAGTATTCAGTCAATACACGTATTATTTTTTGCCAAAAGGCAATAAAAATGCTGATCGTAAAGTAACTCACCATGTTATTTTTAACGGTTTTAAAGAGTTAAAAAAGGTTTGGTTTCTACTAAAAGAAAACGTTGAACTAAGTCGTTATTTAGGAAGTTTTTTTGTTTCGAGTATGGCCGTACAAACGGTGATGCTAGTTGCCACTTATTTTGGAGCACAAGAAATTGCTTGGTCATCCAAAGCGGAAAGCACAATAGGTTTAATTATTTGTATTTTAATAATACAACTAGTTGCGATTCTTGGTGCCGTTCTCACTTCAAGAGCCTCAGAAAAATTTGGAAATATTCCAACTTTGATAGTGATTAACTGTATTTGGGTGGTATTTTGTGCACTTGCGTTTTTTATCACTTTACCAATACATTTTTATATCATGGCAAGTATAGCTGGGCTTGTAATGGGTGGTATTCAAGCTTTATCGCGCTCAACATATTCTAAATTATTACCTGAAACAGAGGATACTACTTCTTTTTTTAGTTTTTATGATGTTGCTGAAAAAATAGGAATTGTTATTGGTATGATTATCTATGGCGTTATTGATCAAATCACTGGAAGTCCAAGATTAGCAATTGTATTTCTTGGCGTATTCTTTGTTGTGGCGGTTTTGTTACTAAAAAGAGTTCCAAAAAAAAGTGTTTTAAACTAATAAAGCATCTTCCCTAATAATGTATTTTTCTTAAAATTAAGCTCTCGAAATAGCTCTTGGACCATTTAAATCACTGCTGAAATTTATTGTTCTCCTAGCTATTTTCATATCACATGAAACACTTAAGTAAGCATCAAAACGTGCTCAGAATGGTTTTATTTGGTTGTTGTTTGTTGTGCCTAAAATATCTCTTTATAATGAAAATAGGATAAAAAGATTATATTTTGGCACAGAGATTGACTCTTTTACCGCTAAGTAAATTATGACTATCAAAGATTGATTTTATATAAAAAGACTACTTTGAAAACATATATTTGCTTAAATAATGAAATTTTTAATGACAAAAAGACTTAAATAATATATGTCAAATCATAAAATACTTACTATTGACAATCTGTCACTTCAAGAATTTGATTCAGAAGCAGATTTAATTCCACTTTTGACTCCTGAAGATGAGGAGGAAATGAATAATGAGGCTTTACCGGAATTACTGGCTATTTTACCGTTGCGAAATATGGTTTTATTTCCAGGAGTTGTGATTCCAATCACTGCTGGTCGCGATAAATCTATAAAATTGATAAATGACGCGAATGCCGTTGGGAAAACTATAGGAGTTGTTGCTCAAGTAAATGAGGAAGATGAAGATCCCACAAAAGATGATATTCATAAAATAGGTACTGTAGCCCGTATTTTGCGCGTATTAAAAATGCCTGACGGGAATGTAACTGTAATTCTTCAAGGTAAAAAACGTTTTGAAATTGATTCTGTTGTTACTGACACACCATACATTACGGCAAAAATTAAAGAGGTTCCGGAAAAAAGACCGAAGAAAAACGATACTGAATTTGTTGCAATTTTGGATTCAATTAAGGAATTGGCGATTCAAATTATTAAAGAAAGTCCAAATATTCCAAGTGAAGCGACGTTTGCTATCAAAAATATTGAAAGCCAGTCGTTTCTTGTCAATTTTGTTACTTCAAACATGAATTTATCGGTTAAAGAGAAACAAGATCTATTAGCGATTAATGAACTGAAAGATCGAGCTTTAGAAACGTTGCGACATATGAATGTTGAGTTGCAAAAACTCGAGTTGAAAAATGACATTCAGTCTAAAGTTCGCTTCGATTTAGACCAGCAACAACGCGAATATTTCCTGCACCAACAATTGAAAACGATTCAAGAAGAATTGGGTGGTGTTTCTCAGGAAGAAGAAATGGATGAAATGTTGCAGAAGTCCTTGACTAAAAAATGGGACGAAAAAACCAAAAAACATTTCGTTAAAGAATTGTCCAAAATGCGCAAAATGAATCCACAGGCGCCAGATTTTGGAATTCAAAGAAACTATTTAGAGTTGTTTTTAGAACTGCCTTGGAACGAATATTCTAAAGATAAATTCGATTTAAAAAGAGCACAGAAAATATTGGATAGAGATCATTTTGGTCTTGAAGATGTTAAGAAAAGAATGATAGAACATTTAGCAGTTTTAAAATTGCGAAATGATATGAAGTCTCCAATTATTTGTTTGACAGGACCTCCGGGAGTTGGAAAAACATCAATTGGTAGATCTATAGCTGAAGCATTGGGTCGAAAATATGTTCGAATTTCTCTCGGTGGTTTACGTGATGAAGCGGAGATTCGCGGACATAGAAAAACCTACATCGGTGCCATGCCAGGGCGAATTATTCAAAGTTTGAAAAAAGCAGGAACATCAAATCCGGTTTTTGTTTTGGATGAAATTGATAAGTTATCAAACAGTAATCAAGGCGATCCATCGTCAGCATTACTGGAAGTGTTAGATCCAGAGCAAAACAATTCGTTTTATGATAATTTTCTTGAAATGGGGTATGATTTGTCAAAAGTCATGTTTATCGCTACGTCTAATAATATGGCTGCGGTTCAACCTGCGTTGAAAGACCGAATGGAAATTATCAAAATGTCGGGTTATACGATTGAAGAAAAAGTAGAAATTGCACGCCAGCATTTGTTTCCAAGACAATTGAAAGAACACGGCTTAACGACTAAGGATTTAAGCATTGGTAAAAAACAATTGGAGAAAATTGTCGAAGGATACACACGGGAATCGGGAGTTCGTGGTTTAGAAGCTAAAATTGCTCAAGTAATCCGTAACGCAGCAAAATCCGTTGCAATGGAAGAAGAGTATAACAAAAAAGTAACAGACGACGATATCATAAAAACACTTGGTGTTCCAAGATTAGAAAGAGATAAATACGAGAACAATGATGTTGCCGGTGTGGTAACTGGTTTGGCCTGGACTTCTGTCGGTGGTGATATTCTGTTTATAGAATCGTTGCTTTCTCCAGGAAAAGGTACGATGACCATTACCGGAAATTTAGGTACCGTAATGAAAGAATCTGCCACCGTAGCTTTAGAATATATCAAAGCGAATGCGACGCTTTTAGGATTAAACTCAGAGATACTATCTAAATACAATATTCACTTGCACGTTCCTGAAGGTGCAACTCCAAAAGACGGTCCTAGTGCCGGAATTGCGATGTTGACGTCCCTAGTTTCTTTGTTTACACAAAAAAGAATAAAGAAAAACTTGGCGATGACAGGAGAAATTACCTTGCGAGGAAAAGTGTTGCCAGTTGGTGGAATTAAAGAGAAGATTCTCGCGGCCAAAAGAGCGAATATTAAAGAAATTATTTTGTGTCATGAAAACAAAAGTGATATTGATGAAATAAAACCAGAATATCTGGAAGGTCTGTCATTTCATTATGTAAAAGAAATGAGCGAAGTATTGAAATATGCATTGACTGATCAGAAAGTCAAAAATGCTAAAGATTTATAATAAAATCAATTCAAAATTTTAAAAATCCAAATTCTAAAACCTGATTGTAAGTGTTTAGAATTTGGATTTTTTATTTGCAATTACGATTTTTAAAGTTGCCATTTATTGTATTTATAATTTTATCTTCGCAGTCGCGTTTTACCTTACATAAGTTGCAATTTAAAGCATGTTAAAAAAACTTTTATTATACTCCTTATTTTTAATTTGTTCTGTATCGTACAGCCAAATAGGAGGCAAGTATACCTATCAGTTTTTGAACTTGGTCACTTCACCAAGGCAAGCGGCGCTGGGAGGAAAAGTAATCACCATATATGATGATGATGTCAATCAGGCTCATTTCAATCCAGCTACTATAAATGCTGAAATGGACAACCATTTGGCTTTAAATTATGGAAGTTATTTTAAGGAAGTAACCTACGGAACGGCCTCTTATGCTTACACGTATGATCGGCATTTGCAAACGTTGCAGGCGGGTGTGAATTATGTGAATTATGGTAATTTTGAAGGTTATGATGAAAATGGTCAGCCTACATCCGAATTTACCGGAAGCGAAATGGCTCTTTCCGTTGGCTATTCCTATAACATTCCAAATACTACAATTCATTTAGGCGCTAATGCAAAATTAATATCTTCCAGTTTAGAAAGTTATTATTCTTTAGGTGGTGCAATTGATATAGGAGCGCTTTTTATTGACGAAAAAAATGATGTAAATTGGGGTTTGGCTATTCGAAATATCGGAACTCAGTTCTCGACTTATAATGGTACAAATGAAAAACTGCCACTCGAAATCATCGCGGGCGTTTCACAAGAACTAGAGAATGTACCTATTCGTTGGCATCTTACTTTGGAAAATTTACAGCAATGGAATATTGCTTTTTCAAATCCGGTCAGGGCAGAATCATCGTTTGACGGCACGGAGAGCCAAGAAAAAATTTCCTTTGTAAATAATGCATTGCGACATGTAATTGTGGGAGTAGAGCTTTTTCCGAAAAAGGCATTTAATCTGCGCGTGGGATATAATTTTAGAAGAGCCGAGGAACTACGGCTTCAGGAACAGCGTAATTTTTCGGGAGTTTCATTAGGTTTCGGACTTAAACTGAATAAACTGAAATTTAATTATTCCTATTCCAGATACACATTGGCAGGAAATACAAGTCTTTTTGGGTTAACTATTAATTTTCAAGAATAATTTCCCAATTTGAAACTAATGGCAGAGCAGTTTGATTAATTATTAAATTTAAATAAAATATTTTGAAAAAAATTACCATCGCAATTGACGGATTTTCATCTACAGGAAAAAGTACGTTGGCCAAACAACTCGCGAATCATTTAGGATATATATATGTAGATACCGGAGCAATGTACCGTGCCGTAACTTTATTTGCGATGCAAAATGGTTACATAAGCGCTGATTTTTTTGATAAACAAATTTTAATTAACAGTTTACCAAATATAAAATTGCATTTTAAATTCAATGCTGATTTGGGTTTTGCCGAAATGTTTTTGAATGATATTAATGTTGAAACAGAAATTAGAACGATTGAAGTTTCCTGTTTTGTCAGTAAAGTAGCTGAAGTTTCTGAGGTTCGTGCGAAATTAGTCGAACAGCAAAAGAAAATGGGAAAAGACAAAGTAATAGTAATGGATGGAAGGGATATTGGTACTGTAGTTTTTCCCGATGCCGAGCTTAAAATTTTTATGACTGCAAGTGCAACTACCAGAGCAAAAAGACGTTACGACGAATTGGTTGAAAAAGGAGATACGGTGTCATTTGAGGCAGTTTTGGCAAATGTAGAAGAACGAGATTATATTGATACACACCGTAAAGATTCTCCTTTGGTAATGGCTGAAGATGCTATCGAAATTGATAATTCACATTTGAATCGCGAGGAACAATTCGAGCTTGTATTAGAGTTAGTAAATGAAATTACTAAAACGATATAATTATTTGCAGATCTCATTTTTAATAGTAGATTTACGCCTTGTTAATTTTTTTTTAAAAATAAAAAACAATTCATCTTATGGGAATTAAAAATCGATTGGTAATAATGAGTTTTCTTCAGTTTTTTGTTTGGGGAGCTTGGTTAATTACCATTGCGAATTACTGGTTTGGCACCAAGAATTGGGAAGGAACCCAGTTTGGATTAGTTTTTGGAACTATGGGAATTGCTTCTTTATTTATGCCTACTCTAACTGGAATTATCGCTGACAGATGGGTAAATGCTGAAAAATTATACGGAATTCTTCATATTTTGTACGCTGCCGTTTTATTTTACATACCACAAGTTTCCACTCCGGAAACCTTTATTTATATTATGCTTTTGGCGATGTGTTTTTATATGCCAACGATTGCTTTGAGTAATTCTATATCCTATAATGCACTTAAATTAAATAATAAAGATATTATTAAAAATTTCCCTCCCATTCGGGTTTGGGGAACAATAGGTTTTATTGTTGCGATGTGGATTACCAATTTAACAGGAAATAAAGCAACTGAATATCAGTTTTACATCGCAGGTTTAGCTGCGGTACTTTTAGGAATTTATTCTTTTACGTTACCAAAATGTAAACCGCAACGCTTGTCTAAAGTGAATGCTTCCATTATGGAAACATTAGGTTTAGAATCGTTTAAATTATTTGCAGATTATAAAATGGCTTTATTCTTTGTTTTTTCTATGTTTTTAGGGGGAGCTTTACAATTGACAAATGCGTACGGAGATGTTTTCTTGGATGAATTTAAACATTTTCCAAAATATGCGGATTCTTTCGTTGTGGAATATTCCACCATAATAATGTCAATTTCTCAAATTTCAGAGACGCTATTTATTCTTGCGATTCCTTTTTTTCTAAGACGTTTTGGAATCAAACAAGTGATGTTGATAAGTATGTTGGCATGGGTATTGCGTTTTGGATTATTTGCTTACGGAAATCCAACAAGCGGATTGTGGATGATTATCATGTCTTGTGTGGTTTATGGAATGGCATTTGATTTCTTTAATATTTCAGGATCATTATTTGTTGAAACCAATACGGATTCAAAAAATCGTTCTTCGGCACAAGGTTTATTTATGATGATGACCAATGGTTTTGGAGCGGTGTTGGGAAGTTTTACTTCGGGATGGGCTATTGATAAATACTTTACAAAATCATTTAATAATACTACAGATCTGGCTGGTTTTCTGGAAACAGAAACGACTAATCCAAAGATGTTAGAATTTGTTGCAGCGCAAGGGAATTCAATTACATCCAATGGATTGTTTAGTAAAGCCATTTTCATGAAAGACTGGCATACAATTTGGCTGGCTTTTGCAATTTATGCGTTGATCATCGCGGTAGCATTTGCTATTTTATTCAAGCACAAACACAATCCTGTAGATGTTGAAAATGTAAGTCATTAGAAAAATATAACCCGATAACATTTAAAAGTTATCGGGTTTTTTTATGCTGAAAAATCGGGGTAAAACTATTTAGCCGCGATGGAGCCATTATCCTAGTAGCGTAGTGAAGAGTAAAGGTACTGTGTTTTTTTTTACGTCATCTTTTCCACACCGCAAGCCAAATCCATTAAATGAAAGCCCGCTTGATGTAATGTGTTTAATATATCACCAGGATCCATAAAGTCAAAAAGAACATTGGTGCCATTTAATTCAGGAGTAATTTGAAATTTTGTTGGATTATGGTTCTGCGGAACTCTATCGTGTGCTGGATGGTCTATTAATTCTTGAGAGTTTCTTATGTCGAATTTATTTCCATGAGCTATTCCATTTCTAAGATGTCTAATAAGTTGAAAAATTGGTGAGTGAAAATCATTAAAGTACTTATGATCTATCAATGCGTCTCCGATTGATAACAATGCACCAGTTAAATAAACACGTTCTAATTGATTAATGACAAACTCGTTTTCTCTCGCTTGTTCTAAGTATAATCTAAAATCAAAGGTGTGGGCAAGAGGATCGCCTTTACTTTTTACAAAACCAACTGGCACAATTTGATTTGGAAGAACTTCGGGAATTAATTTATCTGAACGTATATCTATAGCTAAAGAAATAGCTGAAACATATGCATAATATCCTGTAACTAAATCGAGAGCCAATTTGCTCACTATTTCAGCTTCTGGATTTTGAAGTTGTAAACTTCCGTCTGGATTCTTTATTTCAGCCATATTTCCATTAAGTGTGTTTACATTGCAGCCAAAGCTACCTCGCTCTTGCGATGGTTGGGATTACATATTTCAATTTAGTTTTTCGTTTGAAATATTGATAATGTAAACTGTCATTGATTCAAACGTTTTGGTTATTAACATCGCCAATCGATTATCGTAACTGTATTGAGATGTTAAAGCATTATTTTCTACACGCGAATCTTCTAATCTCCCTTTACTTTCCAAAGCTGTTTTGTAATTTAGATATTGAGATTTTTGAAAAAAAAAGTACTGAATTAGGTTAGAATTATTTTTGCCCTTGCTTCTTATTAACTGAGGATTTGCTCCTTGCGCGTATTCAGGATCATATATATATATATACATCTTTATCACTGTTATATGAGAAACCTTTTTTTAATGCAAAAGTTTCAAAATCTGATAAATTCAAGTAGGTTGATTTTTCTAATTCATCGAATGTCATGAGACATTGTGCTTGGCAAAATTGCAAGAAAAATAGAAAAATTACTAATGCTATATTTTTTTTCATTTTTTTTTATTGTTTATTGTTTTGACAAAATTTATATGACTGACCGCTAACTTGTTTAAGTGCTATGAAATTAAATAAAGCTACCCAATTCTGGTTAGATAAAGATGATAATTATACCACAATAATTAAATCCAAATATACAAATATCCTAATTAACCCAGAATACAATGGAAATCCTCCCGATTTTATCGGGAGATTACTTCGGTTAGCTTATGTTTTTATTGGAATTCAGTGAACTTCGTTTGTAACGAAAAGCGGAGTTGTGTTGCATTTGTGTAAAAAAAAACAAATGAATTTTGTTAAATCAAAAACGACAATAAGTAAAGAGGTTATTTTTTTATTATGCTACCTCATTTGTACTATTTAATTTTTTTGTAAATTTGTGACTATGAAAAATATTTCAAATACTAACCAAAGAGTACAGTTTGCTTTAAAGCAAATGAAAAAAGTAATGCCTTCAGTTAAGGTACAAGTAGCTGTTTATGAAGAAAACTTGAAATTGGGAAAAAATCAAAAAAAGCCCATTATAGCTCCACAATTCAAGAATGTCTAAGCCTGTTTTGCTTATCATAGCAGGATGCAATGGGTCTGGAAAATCAACTTTTTCTAAACCGCTAGCTCCTGACAATTTTACTCCTTTTGATTATGATTATCAATTTTTAAGATTCTATAATTCTTTGATTGATTCGGACCTGAAAGAAGCAATGGCTCATAGGATGGCATTTAATGAGTTAGAAAGCCAGGTAAAAATAGCAATCGATAACAAATCCAGCTTTTGTTATGAAACTAACTTCAATTCGACACCTCTTCATTGGCCTGAAATATTTAAAAATAATGGATATGATTTGTATCTTATTTTTCTGTGTCTTGACTCCATACAAGAAGCTAAAAAAAGGGTGGCCATCCGAGTTGAAAATGGAGGACATTATGTGCCTGAAAATGAAATAGAAAAGCGATATAATGATGGATATAATAATTTAAATTCTTTTTTCAATTATTTTGACTACATAGATTTATTCGATTCGTCAAAATACCTCAAGCATCCAACCCATATTTTATCAATTGAATCAGGAAAAGTTTCTTCAATAACAAAAATACCTGATTATTTGAAATCTTTGATTCCAGATATAATTAAAAAGAGAAACCAAATTAGCTGATGTTTTACAAGTTGCTATCACACGAAAGGATTTGTGCAATAGCAGATAAGAAGCAAGGGAGATTTTGTATGATAATTGTATAGAGGAAAATAAGTGGGTTTATTTTTTTATTTTCAACTAATGCTTTGTTTTTTTAGGATGCATTTGTTTTTGAAATCCTAAAAGTCATAAATAGCCCCGATAGAGCCGATATCCTCGTAACGCAGTGAAGAGATAAAGGCGAAATCTGGAATAATAGTCATAAAAACCCCAAAACGTACTGCTCCTAAAAACCAATACATTATCGCATTTAAATTATTTTGCAGTTCAAGATAAAAGTGTTACTTTTGCAAACCTTTTGGTGAGTAAGAGTTTCCTTTAGGGTTCCATTAATTATACAAACAACTTCTGTTGTTTTCTAGCACAGTAAGAAACTCGAGAAAATACAGAATACAAATTTTTAATCAGCATGTCTGAACAAGTAAAATCACAAGAAGAGTTTTTAGCAAATTTTAACTGGCACAATTTCGAAGAAGGTATTGATGCTGTTGATCAAAAAAACTTATTAGAATTCGAAGAACTAGTTTCAAAAACATTTATCGCTACGGATCAAGAAGAAGTGGTAGATGGTACAGTTGTTAGAATTACAGATAGAGACGTTATCGTTGATATCAACGCAAAATCGGAAGGTGTTATTTCATTGAATGAATTCCGTTACAACCCAGCATTAAAAGTAGGTGATACTGTTGAAGTGTTAATTGACATCCGTGAGGATAAAACTGGTCAATTAGTGTTATCTCACAGAAAAGCACGTACTATCAAATCTTGGGACAGAGTTATTTCGGCTAACGAAACAGGCGAAATCGTTAATGGTTTTGTAAAATGCAGAACTAAAGGTGGTATGATCGTTGACGTTTTCGGAATTGAAGCGTTTTTACCAGGATCTCAAATTGATGTTAAACCAATTAGAGATTACGATGTATATGTAAACAAAATGATGGAATTCAAAGTGGTGAAAATCAACCACGAATTCAAAAATGTTGTTGTTTCTCATAAAGCGCTTATTGAAGCGGATATTGAAATCCAGAAAAAAGAAATCATCGGTCAATTGCAAAAAGGACAAGTATTAGAAGGTGTTGTTAAAAACATTACTTCTTATGGTGTCTTTATTGACTTAGGTGGTGTTGATGGATTAATTCACATTACTGACCTTTCTTGGAGTCGTATTAACCACCCAAGTGAAGTGCTGGAATTAGACCAAAAATTAAATGTTGTAATTCTTGATTTCGATGACGAAAAAACAAGAATTCAATTAGGATTGAAACAATTAAACGCGCACCCTTGGGATGCTCTAGATGCTAAATTAGCAATTGGAGACAAAGTAAAAGGTAAAGTAGTTGTAATCGCTGATTACGGTGCTTTCATCGAAGTTGCTGAAGGTGTTGAAGGTTTAATCCACGTTTCTGAAATGTCTTGGTCTACTCATTTACGTTCTGCTCAGGATTTCGTAAAAGTAGGAGATGTTGTTGAAGCAGTGATCTTAACATTAGACAGAGATGACCGTAAAATGTCATTAGGTATCAAACAATTGTCTCAAGATCCTTGGACTGATATCACTTCTAAATATCCTGTAGGTTCTAAACATTCAGGTATCGTTAGAAACTTTACAAACTTTGGAATTTTCGTAGAACTAGAAGAAGGAATTGATGGATTAATTTACATCTCTGACTTATCTTGGACTAAGAAAATCAAACACCCATCTGAATTTGTAAATGTTGGTGAGAAACTTGATGTAGTAGTATTAGAATTAGATGTTGATGGTCGTAAATTATCTTTAGGACACAAACAAACTACTGCTAATCCTTGGGATCAGTATGAAGATTCTTTCGCTGTAGGAACTATCCACAACGGTGAAATTTCTGAAATCGTTGACAAAGGAGCTACTGTAGAATTCGGAGATGATATCGTTGCTTTTATTCCTACTCGTCACCTTGAAAAAGAAGACGGTAAGAAATTGAAAAAAGGAGAATCAGCTGATTTCAAAGTAATCGAATTCAACAAAGAATTCAAAAGAGTTGTTGCATCTCACACTGCTATCTTCCGTGAAGAAGAAGAGAAAAATGTGAAAACTGCAACTGAAAATACTTCATCTGCATCATCTACAAATGCACCAGCTGCAACTTTAGGAGATAACAATGATGTATTAGCTGCATTGAAAGCTAAAATGGAAAAATCAGAGAAAAAATAATTTCTTGAAATTTTTTTGAATATAGAAAGCCCCGCAATTTGCGGGGCTTTTTTTTTGTTATATGTCATTGCGAGCGTAACGCAGTGAAGTGCGGCAATCTTTTGTCGTAATACAACATTCCTACTTGCATTGAACTCAAAGGGTCATTATATCTTTTATTTCTTCATATAAATCATTCCAATTTGGATTTATTGAATTGATTAAAGCGACTTTTTTTTGCTCTTGAACCCGCTTTAATTTGTTTTTCTCTTCCAATAGCATAACCAATCATTTGACCCGAGTTTACGAACTGGCGAAGAAAAACCTTCGTGAACTTTGTGTTTAAATTTTTTAAAAGAAAAAGATTATTAAATAATTCATTATTCATTACATTTGCCACTTAAATGTTTCAAAATGAAAAAAATCTACTTTTTATTATTGACTTTATGCTCTTTTACTACCGCAAACGCACAGATTGTAAATATTCCAGATCCAATTTTTAAAGCAAGACTACTTCAAACTTCTACAAACCTTACTGTAGTAGCAAAAAACTTAGCAGGTGTTGCTTTTAAAATTGACGCAAATAACAATAAGGAAATTGAAGCTAGTGAAGCGTTACAAGTTTATGAATTACAAGTGCTTGGAACTACTACATCAAATCAAATTTTAAGTGTTGAAGGAATTAAAAGTTTCTTAAACCTCAAAAAATTCACTTGCAACCAAAATAGAATAACTGAAATAGATTTGTCTGGATTAATAAATCTTACACTATTAGATTGTAGTGCAAACGGTACTATTACTTCATTAAATGTTAGTGGTTTAGTAAATATGCAAAATTTGAAATGTGATAACAGTCCAATAAAATCTCTGGACCTTACTGGGATGAATAATTTACAATATTTGAATTGTCAAGAAAATCAATTATCATCACTAAACTTAAGTGGGCTGACTAGTCTTTCATCTTTTATATTGTGGTATTAATAATTTGACAACATTAGATGTAAGTGATTCACCTAATCTTGTGTTTTTTGGATTTAATGTAAATCCTCTTGTAAGTTTATTTATGAAAAATGGTAAATCAGAAACACTTTTAGATTTTGGTAATATTACAACGTTACAATATATCTGTGCCGATGATGTCGATTTAAAAAATGTACAAGCGATGTTAACAAAATATGGTTATACTAATTGTACATTAAATAGTTATTGTTCATTTAATCCAGGAGGAATCTTCTATACAATTCAAGGAAAGAGTCGATTTGATTTTGATTCAAATGGTTGTGATAATACCGATAGTGCATTTCCAAATTTAAAATTTTCAATTAATAATGGCACTACAATAGGTCGCATAGTGTCAAATAAATCAGGTAATTACTACATCCCTGTTCAATCTGGAAATTATACCATTACACCCACTCTAGAAAACCCAACTTATTTTAACATTGCACCAACTAATGTAATATTAAATTTTCCTTCTCAAAGCAGTCCTAATTTTCAAGACTTTTGTATTACGACTAATGGAAACCATAATGATTTAGAAATTTCAACAATACCAATTAATAGAGCACGTCCAGGTTTTGATGCTAAATATAAAATAGTTTTTAAAAATAAAGGAACTGTTGTACAATCAGGTTCCATTAATTTCAACTTTAATGATTCTATCTTAGATTTTTTAAATTCTACACCTTTAATAGATTCTCAAAGTGCTAGTAACTTAAATTGGAATTTTGTAAATCTAAAACCATTAGAAACAAGAGAAATCATTGTAACTTTAAATGTTAATTCACCTGTTGAAGTTCCCCCAGTAAACAGTGGTTCTGTTTTAAATTATGTCACTAAAATAAATATCTTGGCAATAGATGAAAATAACACTGATAATACATTTAATCTTAATCAAATTGTAGTAAATTCTTTTGATCCAAATGACAAGACTTGTCTTGAAGGAATGACTGTTTCATATAATGACATTGGTAAATATGTTCATTATTTAATTCGATTTGAAAATACAGGAACTTTTCCCGCCGAAAATATTGTTGTAAAAGATATGATAGATTTATCCAAATTTGATATTTCGACTTTGATTCCAACTAATGCGAGTCATTCTTATATTACCAAAATTTCTGAAGGAAACAAGGTTGAGTTTATTTTTGAGAATATTAATCTTCCATTTGATGACGCAAACAATGATGGGTATATTGCTTTTAAAATAAAAACTAAACCGACACTTGTTGTTGGTGATACTTTCACTAATGATGCGAGTATCTTTTTTGATTATAATTTCCCAATTGTAACTAATAAAGCAACTTCAACATTTAAAACATTAGGGATTCAGGATTTTGAGTTTTCAAGCTATTTTACTTTGTATCCAAATCCTGCTAAATCAGTATTGAATATTAGTTCAAAAGAAACTATTGAAGTAAAATCCATCAGTATTTACAATACTTTAGGACAATTGGTTTTGGTTATTCCGAATGCTGAAAAAGTTTCAAAAATTGATGTTTCGAGTTTAACCACTGGGAATTATTTCATCAAAATTAATTCCGATAGAGGTACTTCTAATGCAAGATTTATTAAGGAATAAATTCTTTATATTATCAAAATAAAAATGCCAATTCTAAAATCTTGGATTGGCAGCATTGAAAGCTAAAATGGAAAAATCAGAGAAAAAATAATTTCTTGAAATTTTTTGAATATTGAAAGCTCCGCAATTTGCGGGGCTTTTTTTTGTTTAAATATTTGTTGTTGAGTTAATTAGAATGCTTTTATATTGTTCAATAGTATTAAATTTTTGTAAGAAAAAAAATATTAAATGATTTATTGAATTATATTTACATAACTAAATAATTATAAAATGAAAAAAATTTACTTTTTAGTTATTGCTTTGATCGTTTTTAATGGAGTTAATGCACAGATCGTTAGTATTCCAGACGCGAATTTTAAAGCGAAGTTGTTGGCTGTGAATACTGCAAAAGATATTAATTTAAATTTTATTGTGATTGATAAGAATGGAGATGGTGAAATTCAAATTACTGAAGCATTGAATGTTTATGAATTATATTTATATAATTCTAATATATCTGATTTAAGTGGAATAACAAGTTTCACAAACCTTCAAACATTACAATGTAGTTCAAATTTATTGACAAATCTTAATCTTACGGGTTTGAATAATTTAAAAAGTTTATATTGCTCTAGTAATCAATTGTCAACATTAAATATAAGTGGCATAACAAATCTTCAATTTATATCCTGCTATAGTAATTTACTTCCTTCACTAGATATTAGTGGTTTAACAAATCTAAAAAATTTATACTGCTCTAGTAATCAATTAACAACTTTAGATTTACGTGGTATAACCAATCTTCAATCATTAAGCTGTGGTAATAACTTGATTGTAAGTATTGATATCTCTGGATTAATAAACCTAACTAACTTGGAATGTCAGTCAAACAAATTAAATAAAATTAATTTTGATAAATCAAACATTCTAGCTTATTTGGATTGTAGTGAAAACCAATTAACGATCTCAGATTTACAGGGGTTAACTAAACTAACTACTTTAGTTTGTAGATCAAGCCAACTAAACAGCTTGGACATGTCAGGTTTTATCAATTTGAATAATTTAGATTGTAGTTTGAACCGATTAACAAGTTTAGATTTAACAGGAATTAATAAACTGGAGTATTTGAATTGTAGTTCAAACCTTTTAACTAGTATAAACTTAACAGGGGTTACTGGATTGAAGAATTTGAAATGCAACAATAATTATCTAACTTCTTTAGATTTATCAGCGAATTTAACAGGAATTTCATCAGGATTGAATTGTAGTCATAACCTACTTACTTCAATTATTTTTCCTAGTTTTATTATAGATGAAGGTGTGAATTTATCTTACAATTTGCTGAATACTATTGTATTGCCTGTAAGTACATTTTATTATTTCAATTGCAGTAATAATCCAAATCTAATTTCTATTTTTATGAAAAATTCGACCCCAGAATATTTTGATGAATCTTTTAATTATCTAACTGACGAGAATTTTAAGATTTCAAATTGTCCAAATTTGATATATATATGTATAAAAGACAAAAGCATAACAAGGGCACAAAATTTAATTAACAACTTAGGATATACAAACTGCCAAGTTAATTCCTACTGTTCTTTTGTACCTGGAGGAGTGTTTTATTCTATACAAGGGAAAAATAAGTTAGACAGTAATACTAATGGATGCGATGTTCTTGATGTTATTGTTCCAAATTTAAAATTTAATATAACTAATGGCCCAACAATTGGAAGTTTAATATCCAGTACCGCAGGAAATTATTCCATTCCTGTGCAAGCAGGAACTTATACTATCACTCCATCATTAGAAAACTCAAATTATTTCACTATTTCTCCAGCAACAGTAAACGTTACTTTCCCAACACAAGCCAGTCCGTTTGTACAAGATTTTTGTGTTACGCGCAATGGTTCCCATCCCGATTTAGAAGTTACTTTATTGCCATTGCAACCTGCAAGACCTGGATTTGACGCGAAGTATAAAATCATATATAAAAATAAAGGCAATACAACACAATCGGGTTCTGTAAATCTATCTTTCAATGATGCCGTTTTGGATTTAGTTGTGTCGAATCCTGTAACTACAACCCAAACGACGAATAATTTATCGTGGGATTTTACTAATTTATTGCCATTTGAAACTCGCGAAATTACATTTACTCTAAACGTGAATTCTCCTATGGAAACTCCAGCAGTGAATAATGGTTATGTTTTGGCTTATAAAGCAACAATAGCAAGTGCCATAACGGATGAAACTCCAAAAGACAATACATTCACACTGAATCAGACGGTTGTAGGTTCGTTCGACCCAAATGACAAAATCTGTTTAGAAGGCACAACGATTTCTCCAAGTTTGATAGGAGAATATGTGCATTATTTAATTCGTTTTGAAAATACCGGAACTTATCCAGCCCAAAATATTGTAGTGAAAGATATAATTGATTTGTCAAAATTTGATATTTCGACTTTACTTCCGACAAAAGCAAGTCATTCCTACATCATTAAAATAAGTGACGGCAACAAAGTAGAATTTATCTTTGAGAACGTCAATCTTCCTATTGATGATGCAAATAATGATGGTTATATCGCTTTCAAAATTAAGACCAAACCAACGTTAGTGGTGAATGATACTTTTATAAATGAGGCCAGTATCTTTTTTGATTATAATTTTCCAATTGTAACGAATAAAGCAACTTCAATATTTAAAACATTGGAAATACAAGATTTTGAATTTTCAAACTATTTTACTCTTTATCCAAACCCTGTAAATGAAACCCTGAATATTGTTACAACAAAAGAAATTGAAGTGAAATCGATTGCTGTTTATAATATTTTGGGACAACTGGTTATAGCGCTTCCTAATGTAAAAGTAATTTCTAAAATTGATGTATCGAATTTAAAAACGGGTAATTATTTCATTAAAATAGATTCAGACAAAGGAAGTTCGAGTTTGAAGTTCATTAAAAATTAAGCATTCCAGTTGAACGATAAAAAACCGTTTCTATTTTTAGAAACGGTTTTTTTATGGAATATTTTATTGCTTCATAATATTTAATAATTTAAAATAATTTTATTTTTTAAAACCAAATTCATTTAAACACCGTAAATAAAATTATATAACTTAAAAAATAAATTTTATGAAAACTAGAAAATTTTTATCCATTGCATTATTTACAGTAGTATTAGGAGCATCTTCATTCGCTCAAAAAACAGTTATGGTTGGTGGAGCTGCGATGTATCCGTCTAAAAACATTGTTGAAAATGCTGTAAACTCAAAAGATCATACCACTTTAGTTGCAGCAGTATCAGCCGCTGGATTAGTTGAAACATTAAAAAGTAAAGGACCATTTACCGTTTTTGCTCCAACAAATGCAGCGTTTGATAAATTGCCAGCTGGAACTGTAACTACATTATTAAAACCAGAGAACTTAAAAACGTTACAAACAATCCTTACATATCATGTTGTTGCAGGAAAGATGAATGCTTCAGATATTGCAAAAGCTATTAAAAAGGGGAATGGGAAAGCTACAATGAAAACGGTTAGTGGTGGAACTTTAACAGCTTGGATGCAAGGAAAAGATTTATACATTACAGATGAGAATATGAATAAAGCTAAAGTTACGATTGCGGATGTTAATCAATCAAATGGTGTTATTCACGTGATCGATGCCGTAGTATTACCAAAACAATAATTTTGATTTAGGTTAGTATTTTGTTAGTCCTAAGAACCCAATAACTTGTAGGGTTCTTTTGTATAAAAAATCCCATTTCTAATTTTAGAAATGGGATTTTTTAATTTATAAAAAAAGTTATTATCGTAAGCTGGCTCCAAGTTCACTTTCAAAATTATGTTGCAGTTTGCTCATAATTTTATCAATTTGAACATCGGTTAGTGTTTTAGAACTGTCTTGAATTGTAAAACTTAACGCGTATGATTTTTTGCCGTCAGGAAGATTTTTTCCTTCATAGACATCAAATAAATTAATGTCTTTTAAGAGTGTTTTCTCGGTTTGACGTGCAATATTGTAAATACTGTCATACGTTACGCTTTGATCTATTAACAATGCTAAATCTCTACGAACTTCCGGATATTTAGGAATCTCAGTGTATTTTATCTTGGCAGAAATTAATTTTAAAATCAAAGCCCAATTAAAATCTGCGAAAAATACTTCTTGTTTGATTCCAAAGTGTTTTAATATTGATTTTTTAACTATTCCTAATTCTACCACTATTTCGGTTCCTACGCTGATCGCAATCCCTTCAGAAAACACATCTGAAGTTACTGGTACGTTTTGTGTTTTTTGAATGCCTAATCTGGATAGAATTCCATCGGCATATCCTTTGAACAAAAAGAAATCGGATGGTTTTTGAGCGTTAGTCCAATTTTCTTGATTTCTATTTCCGGAAAGATATAAAGCCAAATGCTTTTTCTCTTCGTAACCGGCAAGATAGTTATGATACGTTTTTCCAAATTCAAACAATTTCAAATCGGCATTTTTCCGATTAATATTATAAGATATTGCTTCCAGTCCGGAAAACAGTAAGGATTGACGCAAGGTAGCTAAATCAGTACTTAGCGGATTCAACATCGTCACATTGTTTGTTGGATTCAATACCTCAGAAAGTGCAACATACGACGCAGTAGTGAGTGAATTTGCCATCATTTCATTAAATCCTTGTGAATTTAATTGTGTGGCAATCAAATTTTGCATTTTGTAATCTTCGTTTCTTGGCGAATTAGAAACGGTAGCATTTAGTTTTTTAGAAAAATTAATATTGTTGTATCCATACACTCTCAATATTTCCTCTATAACATCTATTTCTCTCTGAACGTCTACACGGTAACAAGGAATAGTCAATCCCAATCCGGCATCTGAAACGCTGTTTACTTTGATGTCTAACGAAACTAATATTTTCTTAATAGTGTCTTTTGGCAATTCTTGTCCAATAATTTTAGCCACTTTGCTAAAGTTTAAAAACACAGAAAAATCTTCAATTTTCTTTGGATACATATTAACAACATCAGATGTTATTTCTCCACCGGCCACTTCTTGAATTAATAAAGCAGCCCGTTTCAATGCGTATTCTGTAATAGTAGGGTCAATTCCTCTTTCAAAACGGAAAGAAGCATCCGTGTTTAATTGATGTCTTTTAGCAGTTTTACGAATGCTAACGGGATTGAAATAAGCACTTTCTAAAAATATAGAATTGGTGCTTTCAGAAACTCCTGATTTTTTTCCTCCAAAAACTCCTGCAATACATAAAGGTCCTTTTTCATCACAAATCATTAAATCTTCTTCGTGTAAGCTTCTTTCGACATCGTCAAGTGTAGTAAATTTTGTTCCGGCAGGAAGTGTTTGAACCACTATTTTACCGTTAATTTTTGAAGCGTCAAAAGCGTGAAGCGGCTGACCTAATTCGTGTAAAACGTAATTAGTGACATCGACAATATTGTTTTTTGGATTTAATCCAATGGCTTTCAATCTATTTTGCAACCAAGCTGGAGAGGGTTTAACTTCAATACCAGAAATAGTTACTCCGCAATATCTGGGTGCTAGTTTAGGCTCTTTTACATCGATATCAATTTTCAAAGTTCTTTTATCCACTCTGAAATTACTCACAGAAGGTGTAATTAATTCGACGTTTACACCACTTTGCAGCATTCCGGCTCTTAAATCACGCGCAGTTCCTAAATGACTCATTGCATCGGCACGATTGGGTGTTAAACCAATTTCGAAAACTTCGTCATTTTCAATTTTGAAAACGAGGGCAGCAGGAGTTCCTGGTTCTAATGTATCGTCCAATATCATAATTCCGTCGTGGCTTTCACCAAGACCTAATTCATCTTCAGCACAAATCATTCCGTGACTTTCCTGTCCGCGAATTTTTCCTTTTTTTATTGAAAAAGCAACACCTGCAGCATCGTATAATGTAGTTCCAATTGTTGCAACCGGTACTTTTTGCCCTGCGGCAACATTGTTCGCACCACACACAATTTGTACGGGAATTCCATTTCCTAAATCTACGGTAGTAATTTTTAGTCTATCGGCATCCGGATGTTGAATGCAGGTAAGTACATGTCCCACAACAATGCCTTCTAATCCGCCTTTAACCGATTGGTATTTTTCAACAATTTCTACTTCCAGACCTAAATCGGTTAGTAATGCTGCTGTTTCTTCGGATTTCCAGTCTATTTTAATGAATTGTTTTAACCAGTTGTAAGATATTTTCATCTGTCAATTTTAATAAGATTGCAAATATAATCAATGTTTCGTGAGGTTCAAAGCGAGTAAGGGACAAAGTTTTAAAACCTTTCTTTGTTTTTTTTCGACATTTTAAATTAATTCTTCCACATGTTTTTTAATGTTCTCCGCAATTTTATGAGTTGGTAAATCATTCGCATCGGTACCGAAAGGATCTTCAATTTCCTCAGCAATTAACTCTAAACTCGCCAAAACATAAAAAATAAAGACAACAACAGGAACTACATAATAACCCAAACTAAAAGCATATCCAAAAGGCAAAGTCATCACATAAAAGAAGATGAATTTTTTAAGAAAGGCACTGTAGGAGTAGGGAATAGGCGTGTTTTTAATTCGTTCGCAAACACCACAAATATCAGTAAATGATTTTACTTCCTCGTTTAATATAATTAGTTGATCGCCAGTTATTTTTTTGGAGTCGTATAAATCATTAATCTTCTGAAACAACATTTTAGCTACTTGATTGGGCTTGTGTTTGTGATGCGCAATTTCTAAATCAACATCTTCAAACAATTGTTTGCTGGTATCCTCATCGTTCAAATGTTTATGCAAAATGGAGGCATAACCAGGAATCATTTTTCGAAAGTACTTCCTGTCTTTTTCATCATGCAAAATAATTGATAATTTAATGGCTAAATTACGGCTATTGTTGACTAATGCACCCCACATTTTACGACCTTCCCACCAACGATCATAAGCAGTATTGGTTCTAAAAACAAGTAATAATGAAATTACAAAACCAAGCATTCCGTGCATGATTGTAATGTTCTTTACATAACTATCGTCCGCTAATTTCCAATATTCAACCTCTAAATAACCGATAATTCCAGAATAAAGCCCAATAGCAAACATTATTGGCAGTAGCGTTCTAAAAGTGTCCGCTTTGTGAAAACGAAAAATAAAAGTAAACCAGTCTTTTGTATTATATGAAACCATTTAAGATACTATTTTTAACAAAAGTAAATTAAAAATTAAGATTTCCTGCCAATTCTCGTAGCGCAATTTCAGATAATTTACCTTGGAATTGCGCATTGCTGTAACGTACTTTAGCATTGACATAATTCAATTGTGCGGTTCTGAATTCTAAGGTAGTAATGGTCCCAATTCTGAATTTATCCAGCGTAATATTCAGATTTTGTTTGGCAATCGATTCATTTCTTTCTTCTAAAGCAATCAATTCTAAATTGGTTAAATACGTTTGATACGAAGAAGCCAATTGTGAGCGTAAAGCTAAATTTTGCTGATCTATATTTAATTTAGAATTTTCAATTTGAATTTTGGCTATTTTCTCATTTCGGTTTTGTGCAAAACCATCGAAGATATTCAAAGACGCACTAAAACCATAGTTTAAACCTCTTGATTGTGATTGTGCCACAAAGCCGAGACTCGACTGACTTTCAGAAAAATTGTAGCCGGTATTCACGCGCAAAGTAGGATAGCGCCCTGCTTTAATTTGTTTTAATTCTAATTCGGCTATTCTTTTATTAATAATTTGAGCTTCTAACTGCGGATTTTGTTTTTCGGCTAAAACGGTTAATTCCGGAAGTAATAACAGTGCATCCACTTCAAGTTCATCAATTATTTTAAAATTAGTGGTAACATCTCTGGCCATCAATTGATTTAATAAAATCTTACTGTTGGCGTATAATTCTTTTTGTCTTAGCAACGCAACCTGATCGGTATTCAAATCTACTTGGGCGTTTAAAACTTCTAATTTAGATGCTTTTCCAATGGTAAATCGGTTTTGTGCCAAAGTCAATCGTTGATTCGAAATAACAATTGTCGTATCCAAAGCGGCTAATTGCTGCTGCTGCTGTACTAAATCGTAATACGCAGCATTAACATCACTGATTCGTGTGATTATGGTTAACTTTAGCTGTGCTTCCCCTAATTTTTGCAATTCTTTCAACTGATTTAATCTGGCGAACATCCGTAATCCGTCAAAAACCGTCCAATCCAGTCCAACCCCATACGTTAAATTATTATTTTTGGCATTGTCTAAATCGGTTACTGTTGCGTCCTGACGCGTTTGTGAACTGTTTTGAATACTGTTATTATCAATAACATTTGCGGTGACAGTGGGTAACATTCCAGCATTTCCTATTGCTACGTTTGTTTTTTGTATGGTTAAATTATTGGCAGCAATTTTTATTTCGTAATTGTTTTCCAATGCAATTTTTACAGCATTTTCCAATGTCAATACTTCCTGAGCATTCGTTTTTGCAATACAAAATAAGAGTAATATAAAACTTTGAAATAATATTTTAGTATGTGTCATAATTATATTTTTAAACCACGAATCAACGAATTTTATCTAAAAATCGTAGGTATCTTTTTTATGCGCGTGATCAGCGTTCCATTCTGATTATTTTACTTCTTTTTCATATTCTTCAATATGATCAAACTCAGGATAATGTTTTCTGGCTTTAGACCACATTAAATACATTGCTGGAATTACAAACAGCGTTAAAACCAACGAGAAGATAGTTCCCCCTACAATTACAACTCCCATACCAATTCTGCTGGTGGATGCTTCACCCAAAGACAAAGCAATAGGCAAGGCTCCCAATGAAATGGCCAAACTTGTCATTAAAATAGGACGAAGTCTCGCTTCAGAAGCTTCTAAAATAGCCTCCAGTTTTGGTTTTCCTTCTTCTCTCAGTTTATTGGCAAATTCCACGATTAAAATTCCGTTCTTGGTCACTAATCCAATGAGCATTACAGTTCCAATTTGGCTAAAGATATTCCAAGTCTGATCAAACAACCAAAGGGAAAATAAAGCTCCCGCTACTGCCATTGGCACGGTCAAAATGATAATAAACGGATCAATAAAACTCTCAAACTGTGCCGCCAGAATCAAAAATATTAACAGTAAGGCTAATCCAAAAGCAAAAGTAGTATTAGAACTACTCTCGACAAAATCTCTGGATTCTCCCCCTAAATCGGTTGTAAAGGAATCATCGAGTACTTTCGCTTTGATTTCATTCATAGCATCAATACCATCACTGATACTTTTCCCAGGTGCCAGTCCGGCAGTCACTGTTGCTGACATGTATCTATTATTATGGTACAATTGAGGAGGATTACTTTTTTCCTCAACTGTCACTACATTGTCCATTTGAATTAATTCGCCAGAACTGTTTTTCACATACATAGAAGTTAAATCCAACGGTTTTGATCGGTCTTTTTGTTCAAATTGTCCAATGACTTCATATTGTTTTCCGTTTCGCATAAAGTAACCAAAGCGTTGGCCACTTAAAGAAAGTTGCAGGGTTTGCGCAATGTCCATGACAGAGATTCCTAAACTTTTTGCTTTTTCCCGATTGATAGTAACGTTGATTTCAGGTTTGTTAAATTTTAAGTTTACATCGGTAACTGAAAATGTAGGGTTTTTAGCGGCCTCATCCATAAATTGAGGAATTTTTTCTTGCAATTTTTCAAAATTTGGTGCCTGAATGATGTATTCAATGGGCAAACCTCCCCGTCTGTTTACTGCAATAGTAGGTTCTTCAATAACGGAAGTTTTAATTTCGGGGTATTTTTTTGTTAATCGGTTTAATTTTTCGGCAATTTCCTTTTGGGAACTTTCTCTTTCACTAGTTTCTGAGAGGGCCATTCGAATCAAACCACTATTTACCGACGAGGACCCAAAACCAGGAGATGTGATTACTAAAGCAACCTCTTTTTCCGGAATAGAATCATCTACTAATTGTGATAGTTCCTGCATAAATCGATCCGTATATTCATAAGAAGAACCTTCAGGAGTTGTCATTCGCATGACAATAGCACTTCGGTCATCATAAGGAGCTGTTTCTTTTTGTAATAAATTGAAAAAGATATAAATTAATCCGAAACAAGCGATAAGAATTGGGAAACTAAGCCATTTTTTTTTCATAAATGTACTTAGGGCATCGGCGTAACCGCTATTTAATCTTTGGTAAAAAGGTTCTGAATAGATGTAAAACTTTGATTTTTTTTGTTCTCCGCCTTTCATCAAATAAGCATTTAGCATTGGAGTCAGCGTCAAGGATACAAAAGCTGAAATTAATACTGCTGCACCAATGACGACGCCAAATTCCCGAAACAGCCGTCCCACAAATCCTTCGAGAAAAATCACCGGCAAAAATACGGCAGCCAAAGTAATTGAAATAGAGATTACTGCAAAAAATATTTCATTGGAGCCTTTTATGGCAGCCTCAATTGGAGACATTCCTTCTTCAACCTTCTTAAAAATATTTTCAGTGACAACAATTCCATCATCTACGACCAATCCTGTAGCAAGAACAATAGCGAGTAAAGTCAATACATTTATGGAGAACCCAAAAAGATACATGATAAAGAAAGTCGCAATCAGCGAAACGGGAATATCTATTAAGGGTCTAAAGGCAATTGCCCAGTCTCTAAAGAATAAATAAATAATTAGAATCACCAGAATAATAGAAATCAACAGGGTTTCGGCTACTTCGGTTACTGATTTTTTAACAAAAACGGTACTGTCAATAACAATGTTTAGTTTGATATCTTTGGGTAAATCTTTTTTTAGATTATCGTATTCTTTATAAAATTCTTTCGAAATATCTAAATAGTTGGCCCCAGGAAGCGGTACAATTGCTACACCCACTAAAGGCAGACCAGACTGAGTCATCTTTGTTTCTAAATTTTCCGGACCTAAAACAGCGGTACCGATATCTTTAAAAAGCACCGTTTTTCCTCCTTCGGATCGAATAATGATATTATTAAATTCTTCGGGAGTAGAAAGATTTCCAACCGTTTTCACCGTCAGTTCAGTATTGTCTCCCGTTATTTTACCGGAAGGCAGTTCAACGTTTTGTTGATTTAAAGCATCTCTCACTTCAGCTACAGAGCATCCATAAGAGGCTAACTTGACAGGGTCAATCCACAATCGCATCGCAAATCTTTTTTGTCCCCAAATCTGGACTCCACTGACACCGGGAATGGTCTCTAATCTTTGAGCGATAACATTCTCGGCATAGTCACTTAATTCTAGCGAATTTCTGGAATCACTTTGAACTGTCATCGAAATTATTGCACGACTGTCAGCATCTGCTTTAGAAACGACTGGTGGCGAATCAATATCCTGCGGCAAACTTCGTACGGCTTGGGAAACTTTATCCCGAACATCATTGGCTGCAGCTTCAAGATCTTTATCTAAATTAAATTCAACAGTAATATTACTGCTTCCTTGCACGCTCGACGAAGTAATATTTCGAATTCCTTCAATCGAGTTAAGTGCTTTTTCTATAGGTTCCGTAATTTGAGATTCTATAATGTCGGCATTTGCACCTGAATAGTTCGTACGGATAGAAACTTGTGCAGGATCAATTGAAGGAAATTCGCGAACACCTAGAAAAGTATATCCTATTATTCCAAACAACACGATTGCTAGGTTGAGAACAATTGTCAGTACGGGTCTTTTAATACTTGTGGTTGATAAACTCATTTAGATTTTAAATTTTTGATGGCTAAATTTAGATTTTTGATGGCTTTTATGGAATCTAATATGTCAATCTATTTAATTTGAACTTTTATAGGAGTTTCATTTTTTAATGACATTACACCACTGGTAATAACGGTATCACCTGCTTTCAAACCGGAAAGAACTAAAATTGACGCATCAGTTCTTGTAGCCGTTTCTATCATTACTTCTTTGGCTTGACCATTACTGGAAATAAAAACTTTTTTTCCGTTTTGTACTGGAATAATAGCTTCTGTAGGAACAACGATAGCATCTTTTATAATATCCAATGGCAATTCGACATCCGCAAATGTTCCCGGTAATAACTTGCCGTCCTTATTATCTGCAATGGCACGTACTTGTAATGTACGGGTACTGACTGCAATCTCTGGATCGATAGCATATACAGTAGCCGTATAATTTTTATCAGATCCTGCAATTTTAAATGTTATAGTTGTATTTTTTTTAACTTGATTGGCATACTTTTCTGGAATTGAAAATGTAATTTTTAGTTTCCCAACGTTCACCAACTTAGCAACTAATACTGCTGGCGTAATATAAGTACCTGGTGAAATGGAGCGTAAGCCAATTTTTCCGGAAAATGGCGCTCGTACTGATGTTTTTGCAATTTGGACTTTAATTAACTGACTTTGGGCTTGTGCCGATTTTAAATCAGCACGTGCCAAATCATATTCTTCCTGACTAATAGCTTCTTTTTGAAGTAATAACTTGGCTCTTCTTTCATTTTCCGACGCTAATCCTTCTGCCGTGGAAGTTTGTCGCAGTTGCGCTCTTAATTCTAAATCGTTGACCCTAAAAAGCACTTGTCCTTTACTCACATTACTACCTTCCTGAAAATAAATTCCTTCTACAATTCCTGAAACTTCACTGCGAATCTCTACTTGTTCATTGGCTTCAATAGAACCGGAAAGCGATAAATTATTATCAAATGTTTGGTATTGCACAACCATACCGCTTACGTTTATTTGTTTTCCTTTTCCTTTAGGATCATTTGAATCTCCGTTTTTACTTTTATTCTCTGAAATTCGATAAACAATAAATCCAATTATTCCGATAGTTAACAAGGCGTAGACAAGGTGTTTTATTTTCATAGTTGTTTTATAAAGTAAGATTAGGTATCAATAATTTTAGTTAAATACAAATCTAATATTTAGGAATGGGAATAGGCGAGTAGTTAATTTTTATTTAACGTTTGTACATACAAATATTAACAGTAACAAAATGTAGCAACAACTAATAAACACAATAAGGCTCGCTTTCTGATTTTCTAGGACTGTAAAAAAGTGAAATGGTTTAATTCAAATGGTAAAAAAATACCACTTTATTTATTACAAAGTAAAGGCATTGGAATTTAAACTGATAAAATGTCACGTAATCGATTAGCTAATATAATTCCAAATGTTTTTCTTTTTGGTCATTTCTATAAAAACTGCTCGCAAAGCAGCATGTTCCGGTTTTTGCATGCCCGCATCTTCTTTCAGTAATTTCAAAGCATAATTTCTGGCTAATGCCAAGGTATCTCTGTCTCGAACCAAATCAGCAATTTGAAGATTAAGCACGCCGCTTTGTTGAGTTCCCATTAAATCGCCCGGTCCACGTAGTTTCAAATCCACTTCGGCAATTTCGAAACCATCATTGGTTTGCACCATCGTTTCCATACGGGTTTTACTGTCAGAACTCAATTTATGGCTCGTCATCAGAATGCAATAACTTTGCTCCGCACCACGACCCACGCGGCCGCGAAGCTGATGCAGTTGCGATAATCCAAATCGTTCCGCACTTTCAATAATCATCACACTGGCGTTAGGAACATTCACACCAACTTCAATTACTGTTGTGGCCACCATAATATTGGTTTTCCCCTCCGAGAAGCGTTTCATTTCGGCATCTTTGTCCGCTGGTTTCATCTTTCCATGCAGAATGGAAATAGAATATTGCGGCAGCGGAAAATCTCTGGAAATACTTTCATAACCGTCCATTAAATCCTTAAAATCCATTTTTTCCGATTCTTGAATCAACGGATACACAATATAGATTTGGCGACCCAAAGCAATTTCGTCCCGAAGGAATTTCCAAACCTTCAACCGGTTACTGTCAAAACGATGAACGGTCTGAATCGGTTTTCGTCCAGGAGGCAATTCATCAATTACGGAAATATCTAAATCGCCATACAAACTCATCGCCAAAGTTCTGGGTATAGGCGTGGCGGTCATCACCAAAACGTGTGGCGGAATCACATTTTTTTTCCACAATTTAGAGCGCTGTTCTACGCCAAAACGGTGTTGTTCATCAATTACAGCCAGTCCTAAATTCTTAAATTTTACTTTGTCCTCTAGTAAAGCATGTGTTCCGATAAGAATGTGTAACGTTCCGTTTTCCAGTTCTTCATGGATAATTCTGCGTTGTGCTATTTTAGTAGAACCCGTTAGGATTCTTATGTTTATATTTAACGTTTCGGCCAATTCGGATAAACCAATGAAATGTTGATTTGCCAGAATTTCCGTGGGTGCCATCAAGCACGCTTGAAAGCCATTATCAAGTGCCAAAAGCATGCTCATAAAAGCCACAATTGTTTTCCCGGAACCTACATCACCTTGCAGCAAACGGTTCATTTGGGCGTTGCTGCCCATATCAGTTCGGATTTCTTTGATGACTCTTTTTTGGGCATTTGTCAGTTGGAAAGGCAAATGATTCTGATAAAAATCATTGAAATTTTCACCCACTGTGGCAAATGGATGTCCTTTTATTTTGTGTTTTCGAATGAGATTCTTCGTAATTAATTGCAGCTGGATAAAAAACAATTCTTCGAATATTAATCGGAATTTGGCTTTCGCCAAAACATCAGCGCTTTTTGGAAAATGAATATTGAATAAAGCTGCTTTTTTAGGAATTAGCTTCAGTTCGTGGATTAAATAATCCGGCAAAGTTTCCGTAAACAACGCTTGTGTTTCCAGAAACAATTGTTGCATCAGTTTGTTAATCACCCGGTTTGAAATCCCGCGATTCGTCAAGGTTTCTGTCGAAGGATACACGGGTTGCATTGCCGAACGCAAACTTTGTTCATGTTCGCTCATCAACTCGATTTCCGGATGTGCCATATTGAACGCATTCCCAAAAGAGGTGCATTTCCCAAAAATCACACAAATTTCGTTGAGCTTCAAACTCTCCCGAATCCATTTGTGACCTTGAAACCAAACGAGTTCCATTTGGCCCGTATCATCCACAAAAGTTGCTACCAATCGTTTTTGGTTTCTGCCAAATTCTACGGTTTTGATATTGATGATTTTACCGATAATCTGAACCTCGGCACTATTGTTTTGCAGTTCGTTAATCTTGTAATAGCGCGTTCTGTCAATGTATCTGTTAGGGAAAAAATTAACCAAATCCACGTACTTATAAATCCCCAATTCCTTGCGCAGCAATTCGCCCCGATTGGGACCAACGCCTTTGAGGTATTCGATGGGAGTGAGTAGGAGGTTTTGCATTTAGATTTTTTTGGACACGGATAAAACGGATTTGCTTCTCTCGACTTCGCTCGAGATGACAAAACGCAGATTAAAACGGATTTTTAATTTGATGCAGCGAAGATAGTTTTTTGTTTGGAAATTTGGAAATGGGAATGTTTGGAATTGCTGTAAGAAATTAATTAAACTTCATGAAAATTTATTTTTATATTAGCAGAATATATTACCTGCTATAGTTTCTAGTTTCAATAATAAAACATTTGTGATTGTACAATTCATATTTTAAATGTAAAATTAAAATTCCTATGAAAAAAAACAAAGAATACATTCAAGGTTCTCTTTTTGAAGAAGATTATTTAATTAGAACATTAGGCAATTTAGGAAGTTCTGCTGAAGTTGCTTTAACAGAAATTGTTGCAAATGCTTGGGACGCAGGCGCAACTGAAGTTCTTATTTTTATTCCACAAGAAAGAGGTCAAAAACTTACAATTGAAGACAATGGAGCTGGATTGACAAAAAAAGAATTTTATTCTAGATGGATGAAATTAGGCTACAATAGACTAAAACATCAAGGAAAAAAAGTTGAATTTCCAAAAGGTGTAAATTTAAAAAGATTTGCTTACGGAAGAAATGGTGTCGGAAGACATGGGATGTTATGTTTTAATAATGAATATGATGTTATAACAAGTAAAGAAGGAAATGAATCAAAATTTACCGTTACAACTAAAAGTGAAAATGAACCTTTTATAATTAAAGATGAAGAATTTAATAAAACAGCGAAACACGGAACTCGCTTGGAAGTAATTGTTGAAAAAAATCTCCCAAAAGCAGAAAATATTTTAGAAATTATATCTGCTAGATTTCTTCATGATCCAAAGTTTATAGTTTCAATTAATAGACAAACGATTGAGCTAGAAGATCATTCAGGATTAATTTTTTCAAAAGAAATAAATATAAATGGAATAAAACTTAATGTGAATCTTATTGATTCAAAAAAAGCGAGAAAATCAACATTATATCAAGGAATAGCTTTTTGGCAAGGAGGAAGATTAGTAGGTGAACCATCTTGGATTATTGGAAAATATATGGTTTTAGATGGTAGAACAAAATTAGCTAAAAGATTTTCTGTTGTTGTACGCACAGATGATTTATCAGATTATATTCTTGAAGATTGGACTGGATTTAGAAGACATGACATTTTAGATGAAATATTTGAAAAAATTGATAACTGCATTCAACTTATGTTTTCAAAAATCGCTTTAGATAATGTAGAGGAAACTACTAAACAGATTAAACAAGATTATATTAAAGAATACAATGAATTAAGTCCTCTTGCTAAATATGAATTTAATGAAGTTATAAACAATATAACTATTTTAAATCCAACTGCCAGAGAAGATTCTATTTCGTTAGCTGTTGAAACGTTAATTAATCTTGAAAAAACGAGAAGCGGAACTCAACTATTACAAAAGCTATCTGTTCTTTCTACTGAAGATATTATTGGGTTGAATAATATTTTAGATAATTGGACAATAAAAGACGCATTAACGGTGCTAGATGAAATTGATAAAAGGATTTCTGTTATTGAAGCAATTAGAAAATTATCAAATGATGATTCAGTTGATGAATTACATGTTTTACATCCATTAGTTGCAAGTGCAAGATGGATATTTGGACCAGAATTTGATTCGCCTGAATATTCTTCAAATAATCAGCTACAAGTTTCAGTTGAAAAAGTATTTGGAAAAAAGATTGATAAAAGTGTGTTTAATAATAACAAAAAAAGACCTGATTTAGTAGTTATGGGTAATTCCACACTTTCAATAACAGGGACAGTATCTTTTGATAAAGAAAATAGTTTGCCATCAATTAATAAAATTTTAATAATTGAACTTAAAAAAGGCGGATTTAAACTTTCAAGAAATGAAAGAAATCAAGCAGTAGGATATGTTGAAGATTTTATGAGTTGTGGATCATTAATAGAAACTCCTTATATAAATGCTTTTGTTGTAGGTGATAGTTTTAATGAAAAAGTTCAACCAATCCAAACAGTTATGAATGCGAATAAAGTTGAAATGGGAAAAGTTCAAATTTGTTTATTTTCACAAATAGTTGACTCTGCTGAAAGAAGACTCTTTGGATTAAGAAATAGATTAAATGAAAGATATTCTGAAGTTCCAGGAATGGAGTTATATGAAAGACAAAGTAAATTAGCCATATAAATTAATCCATATAAAACAAAATCCCCTCTAAACTCAATATCTTCGCAAAAATAAAAAGCTTAAAAAATGACAACTCATCTCGCATTATTACGTGGCATCAATGTTTCCGGTCACAGTATGATAAAAATGGAGGCGCTAAAAACGACTTTGGAAGCCATTGGTTTTCAAAATGTGCAAACCTATATTCAATCCGGGAATGTTTTTGTGGACACGGAGGAAGAAAGTCCTGCAAAAGTTGGTTTTCTAATCAAGCAGGAAATTTTCAAGGCTTTTGCTCATGAAGTACCTGTTGTGGTTATTGGTTCCGCAGATTTAGAAGCGTGTTTCAAAAACAATCCTTTCTTTAAGGAAAAAGATATTGACAGCAAGAAGTTATACGTGGCTTTTATTTCGACCACGTTGCAAAGCACCAGTATGAATGATTTGAAAATTAGCCAATTTAAACCGGACGAAGCCAGTATAGACGGTAGCAGAATCTTCATTAAATACGCTGTTGGAGCCGGAAAAACTCGATTTGATCAAAAATACATTGAGAAAAAACTAAATGTAACCGCAACAATCCGCAATTGGAATACGGTGACACAGTTGCTTAAACTCTACGAGGAAAGGTAAATAAGCTTCACAAGTAAAAAAATAAGCCACAAATTCTCCGCTTTTTAAAATCAGTGAATCTGTGGCTATTTGTTTTTATATAACTGAGAACCTATAAATAGTATCGATTTGAGCAATTTCTTAACTTTAGAAAAAAATAATTATAATTTGACGCAACCTTTTGTGTGATCTATCATCTACTTACTATCTATAAAACTGATACATGAAAAATCTTGTTATTCTTATTGCTTTTCTTTGTGTTTTTAGTTCTTGTTCAAAAGATGATGCTGAAACAATGGACAACACTGGTTATTACGGAAAATGGACTTTGGTCTCGATGTCGGGTTCTATTCCTAATTCTGAAACTACGGGTGCAGCAATGGAATGGCAGGAATTTTATATATTCAACACTAATGGAACATTTATAAAATCCAGAGAAAGAAATTCGGTTAAAACTTCCATTTCAGGAACTTACACGACTACAACTCAATCTGACAGAATTGATTTTGAATTAACATATCCCAATGACAGCGAACTTATAGGCAACTGTTACGGAAATCTAAAAGAAGTACTCTATTTGACTGGCAATAATTCCTTGTCCAGTACTTGGAAAAGCTGCGACGGTCCAGGATTAGAATACAAAAAGTAAAATATAAGTGCTTATTAAAAAACATTTTTCATAAAATTTAGTTTTGGTTAATTTTAGAATGATGAAGCACTTTTGCGAAAGGGTACTTAAAAGTTGAAAAACTTTTGATGCTCTTTTTCTATTTTTAAACGAATAAAAGAATTAGTCTTTCCATAAAATATTAGTTTGTACGGACAAAAAAATTATATTTACGAACTAATTAATTCATTCTAGACCTCGTCTTTGTTTTGCAAAACTCTAAAATTTTATCGCTATGAATTTAAAATTTTCTTTCGTTTTTACGGTTCTTTTTGTTTGTGCAGCAGTAGCACAAAACGGAAATCCAACCGATTATTTGTCGGCTCAATTCCATAAAGAGCGCAGAGAAGCGTTGCGTGCCAAAATGCCTAAGAATAGTGTGGCCGTATTTTTTGGAAATCCTATTCGGAATCGAGCCAATGATGTGGATTTTATCTACCATCAAGATCCGGATTTTTATTATTTGACAGGATACAAAGAACCCAATTCAGTTCTGATTATTTTTTCGAACGTTCAAACTAATAAAGACGGAAAATCATTTCATGAATTGCTGTATGTTCAGGAAAAGAATCCAAGAGCGGAGCAATGGACAGGAGTGCGTTTAGGAACTGAAGGCGCTAAAAAAGAGTTGGGTTTTGAAAATGCTTTGAATGGCGAAGCGTTTTTAAATTCGGGGATTGATTATGGAAATTTCGACACTGTTTTCTTCAAGGAATTTGAAGAAGATACCCGAAATTCTAAAAATGAAAAAGCTGATTTGTACAAATTAATTGGAGCGTTTAAATCCCAAATTGGGTACAACGAAAAAGTAAAATCCCAAATGAATTCGAATGTACAAATCGAAATGAATGCTAAAAAAAGTGTCACTGTAAAAAAGGCTACCATAAATACCAAATCGATTTTGACCTATATGGCGAGTTTACGTGAGAAAAAAACAACAGAAGAGTTGGTTTTATTGACTAAAGCCATTCGGATTTCGGCAATGGGACAAAGAGAAATCATGAAAGCAATGCATCCCGGAATGTCAGAAACGGAAATACAGGGAATTCACGAATTTGTGTATAAAAAGTATGGCAGCGAGTTTGAAGGGTATCCGTCAATCGTAGGTGCAGGGAACAACGGTTGTGTGTTGCATTATATTGAAAACAGCAAAATGAAAGTCGAAAATGATTTAGTTTTGATGGATTTAGGAGCGGAATATCATGGTTATACTGCCGATGTAACCCGTACAATTCCTGCTAATGGAAAATTTTCGACCGAGCAAAAACTAATTTATGATTTAGTATATGAAGCTCAAGAAGCGGGAATTGATGCTGCAAAAGTTGGGAATAAATTTAATGCTCCGGATGTTGCGGCTCGCAAAATAATTAGTGCTGGTTTAGTGAAATTAGGAATTGTTAAAACGGAACAAGACTCCAGAAAATATTTTCCGCACGGAACTTCACATCACATTGGGTTAGATGTTCACGATCCAGGTTTGTATAATGCTTTTGAAGCCGATATGGTCGTTACGGTTGAACCAGGAATTTACATTCCTACTGGTAGTGATTGTGATAAAAAATGGTGGGGAATTGCGGTGCGAATTGAAGATGATATTTTGATTACCACAAATGGACCATTAAATTTATCTGGTGAAGCACCAAGAAAATCAGATGAAATTGAAGCACTTATGACGGAAAAAAGCGTTCTGGATACATTTAAAGTACCAAGTTTAGATTAGTAATTTTGTTTTAAAGGTTGAGATTAATTTTGGGTTTGTCTTTTTATTGCGGTGCTTTATTAAATAACCACAGAGGTTATTAATCAAGGAGTCCTTCCAGTTTTTTTAGAACAGTTCTTTATTTTTTGTATTAAAATTTATGTAAAAAAAATGCCTATCGAAAGCAAAGATTGAGAAAATTGATACTTTTGCAAAGTCTTGTACGACTTTAAGATTGATTGTAGACGAATAAGTTCTATTAAAAATATTGACTGTAGGATTAAATACAAAATATTTCAAAAAATAAAGCATTAAAAAAATACCACATAAATGATTGCACCAAAAAAGTATATTCTAGAAGAAGAACGAATTAAATTATTGGAATCTTATTCTATTTTAGATACTTTACCCGAAGCAGAATATGATAATTTGACATTGATAGCGTCACAAATATGTGGAACACCAATTGCGCTAATCACCTTTGTTGATGAAGAACGCCAATGGTTTAAATCACATACAGGCTTTGATGTTTCTGAAACTCCAAGAGATTATTCTTTTTGTGCGCATGCCATAAACGATCCTGAAAATATTTTTATCATTCCAGATGCGAGAAATGATGTTCGTTTTCATGATAATCCAATTGTTGCTGGACAAGAAAATGTGATTTTTTACGCCGGTGTACCGTTGACAAATGAGGAAGGAATGCCACTTGGTACCATCTGTGTTATTGATCATAAGCCAAAAGTTTTGACGCCAGATCAAATTCGTTCGTTAAAAGCGCTTTCTGTTCAAACGATGAAATTATTGGAATTAAGATTGAAAAAATTACAATTAGAAAAAACGTTAGAAGCGCTAGAAAAAAAGAATCAGGAGTTGGAGCGATTTGCTTACATTGCTGCGCATGATTTGAAATCTCCTTTGGCAAATATATCCGGGTTGAGTGATGTTTTTATTGATAACTACAATGAAATAATTGACGAGGATGGCAAAGAAATTATTCATTTAATTAAAACGTCTTCTTCTAAGTTGAGAGAGATGATTGACAGTTTGTTAGCGTATAGTAAATCGAACATATTAGAGAAAGAAAACAATAGTGAAGTGAGTATTTCTGTTTTAGAAAAAGAACTTTCGAATCTTTTTATTTTTAAAAACAATTGTTCTATTAAATTCAAATCCAATGTCAGTTTTCTATTTATCAATAAAACGGCGATTGAGCAAATATTGATTAATCTCGTTACCAATGCAATAAAGTATAATGATAAAGAAAATATTGAGATTGAAATCGAAGTAATTGAAGAAAGTGATTGTTATAAAATTGCCGTTAGCGACAACGGACCAGGAATTTCAAAAGAATTTCATAACGTTATTTTTGACATATTTGAAGTAGTCTCAACAGTAGATCGATATGGAGTAAAAGGAAACGGAATCGGTTTAGCTACAGTAAAAAAAATAGTGGAAGCCTTCGACGGAACCATAAATGTTGAGTCTGAAATGGGGAAAGGATCTAAATTTATGTTTACTTTAAGTCGCGTACCGGAATTAATTGTATAAATTTCTCCTTTCTTATTTGCTGTTATTTGCAAAAATTATTTTGGTATTAAATCACAATACCAAAATCCAAAATCAAATGCATCAGAGTAACTCGTATCGCAAGCAGTATCTGAAGAATCTTCTTTTTCTGGTTTTTCATATTTTCGGTAGACGATTTCTCCAATTTCAAAAGCTATGGGTTTAGAAAAAATAGGACCATCAAAAGTAAAGGTATGAAATTCGCCGTCTTCACCACAAACGTCTACATTTTCAGGTAAATCGTCAATGAAATTTTGATCGATAACTCGACCCACAAAGCTTTTATCCAAAAACCGTTCGTTGACACAAACTACAATTGTTTTAAAGCCTAAGCCCATAAATTCTTGAATCAAATCTTGAGTTGGGATTTTCCAAAGCGGGAAAACGCCTGTGAAACCTATTTCTGCTAATTTATCTTCACGATATTTACGTAAATCTTCCAGGAAAATATCTCCAAAAATGGAATGCGTAACGCCTTGTTTTTTTAGCTTTGCCAAGGTTTCCTGCATGACCTTTTCATAGGCTTCCATCGTGGGCATTTCGGGAATTTGCATGATTTCAAGCGGCAATCCGATGCTTTGGGCTTGTTGTTCCAATAATTCTACTCGAACACCGTGCATTGAAATGCGTTGGTATTGTTGATTTACGCTGGTTAATAAACAAGCGATTTCAAATTCGGGATTTTGTAGGGTTTTGTATAAGGCAAGCGCAGAATCTTTTCCGCTGCTCCAATTAAATAGGGCTTTCTTTTTCACTGTAATTTTCTTCTGATATTCTGAAGGTAAACTTACAAAATTAGTCGGATTAGTTTGGAAAACCTTTGTAACTTTGAAAACCGCAGCATTAAATGCCATTATAATGAAATACCTATTATTTTTTATTTCCACATTCACTTTTGCCCAACAAACCCAATTTGTTGATTTTAAATCGGTTCAGGGAAAAATAGCAATTAATCCAGTTGAACGGGCTGTTTCGGGCGGTATCAATTATGATTTTGAGATTTTGAAACTCGTTGATACTATTAAAATTGATGCGCAAAACATGGAATTTTCTGATTTGAAATTAAACGGAAAGTCTGTTAATTATCGCAATACACAAAAACAATTACAAATCATTTTTAACTTTAAAAAAGGAAAATACAAGCTGACTTTTCAGTATTCGGCTAAGCCAAAACAAACCATGTATTTCATAGGTTCAGAAGCAAATGACAATGTTCAAATTTGGACACAGGGACAAGGAAAATACACCAGCCATTGGTTTCCGAGTTTTGATGATGTCAATGAAAAAGTAATTTTCAATTTAAATATTACAATTAATAAAGACTATCTGGTAATTTCAAATGGAACGTTGAAATTTAAAGCAGCACTTGATGGACTTTCGGTTTGGCAATACCAAATGCAAAAACCGATGAGTTCCTATTTATTAATGCTTGCCATAGGAAAATTTGAAAAACAAACGCAAAAATCAAAATCTGGAATTCCTTTAGAAATGTATTTGGAACCAAAAGATGCTGCTAAATTTGAATCAACCTACAGTGATTCAAAAAGAATGTTTGATTTTTTAGAAAAGGAAATAGGAGTAAAGTATCCCTGGGAAATTTACAAACAAGTTCCTGTTCGGGATTTTTTGTATGCAGGAATGGAAAACACTTCGGCAACGCTTTTCAACACCCGTTATGTGGTAGATTCTACAGGTTTTGAGGACCGAAGTTACACGAATGTCAATGCGCATGAATTGGCCCATCAGTGGTTTGGGAATTTAGTCACTGCCGAAAGTGGAAAACACCATTGGTTGCAGGAAGGTTTTGCTACATATTACTCGTTATTGGCCGAAAAGGAAATCTATGGAGAAGATTATTTTTATTCTAAATTATATGAGTCGGCACAACAATTGAAATTTGCATCGCGAACGGATACCATTCCCGTTTTGAATGCCAAAGCCAGTTCCTTAACTTTTTATCAAAAAGGAGCTTGGTCACTTTTTGTTTTACACGAAGAAATAGGGGAGAAGGCATTTAAAAAAGCGGTGAAAAACTATTTAAAAAAACATGCGTTTCAGAGTGTGAACACTTTAGATTTCTTTGCTGAAATTAAAAAAGTATCCAATTATGATTTGGATGCTTTCAGTAAAGTATGGCTTGAAGAAACTGCTTTTAATACCCAACTAGCCAATACTTTATTGCTTAAAAATAAATCAATTCAAGTGTTGTTTGAAGTCGAGAAATTAAAAAATATACCCTTGTCAGCCAAAAAAGAGTTTCTTGAAAAAACACTCCAGTCCGAAGTGCATTTCTCGGTAAAAGAAGCAGTTGTGAATCAATTAAAAAAGGAAGGTTTTCAAGATAAAGAATCGCTGTTAACGTTGGCTTTAGAAACTAAAAACGTACAAGTTCGTCAAGCGGTTGCTGCATCATTTATCGAAATTCCTAAAAACTTCAGAGCGCAATATGAAACTTTATTAGAGGACAAATCGTATCAAACACAAGAAATCGCGCTATATAGTTTATGGAATAATTTTCCTGAGCGACGCACCCAATATTTAGAGAAATCAAAAACTTGGGTGGGTTTCAATGATTATAATTTAAGAACGTTGTGGCTGACTCTCGCGTTATCAACGCCAGATTATGTTGTAGATAAAGCAGCATTGGCAAACGAATTAATAACGTATTCATCCCGTAATTACGAAGCGAATACGAGACAAAATGCTCTAGAGAAACTGCTTGCGTTCAAAATAATAAATGATGTTGTTTTAGTGAATTTAGTAAATGCAACTACCCATCACATGTGGCAATTCTCGAAATTTGGTAGAGATAACATTAGAAAATTATTAAAAAACCCAGAAACGAACGCTTCTTTAGAAAGAATAGTCGCAGATTTAAATGAAGCCGAACAGTTTCAATTGAATCGATTGTTGAAAGAATAAGTCAGAAATCAACAAAGATTTATTTATTTATAACGTTTTACCACAACTGACTCACTTCGTTTTTGATGTAAGCTAAAGCAGCATTGCTAGGCGAATGTTTTTCCATCAAATCACTGATAACTACTTCGCGCAATGTATCGGCATTGTCAACACGATCACTACTGTTTGCTTTTCGAATCATTTGGATTGTAGCATTTTTTGCCGTGACGATAATTGTCCAACATTCATCTGACATGTATATTTGCTGGGTTAAATTGTGTTCAAATTCTTGTTCAATTTGTGTAATTATCAGGTTTTCGTAATCGTTTTTATCCTTAGAAATTGGAACAATCCGAATTAATAATTTAGTAGGGTTGATGCGTTCCATGTACAATGACATGCGTTCATACGCTTGCAAACGCAAGGGTAAAGAATTTTTTTGTGCTTCTTTGTTCAGTAAATAACGACGTCTTCCTTCTTCGTTTTTGGTATGGAGATCAAAAAAATAATAGGCAACAAGACCTGTAACAATTGCCGGTAGTGTATAACTTAGTAATTCTATAATTTTTGTAGTATCCATGTTTTGATAAAGTTTATAAAAGCAAAAATATACTTTTTTGACTATAAATCAATTTCATTTTTATAGCAATAAATCAATTCGAATAGTATTTTTGCCAAACACAACGGGAATTATAAAAATAAAAGATTAAATGGAAACCTACATATTAGTTTTACTTTGTTTGGCTGCTTTTGCTGCAGGATTTATAGATGCTGTTGTAGGCGGCGGCGGCTTGATACAAACTCCTATGGGCTTGATTTTATTACCTAATCTTCCTGTGTCGACGGTAATTGGCACGTTAAAAGTTCCTGCTTTTAGTGGTACTTCGTTTGCAGCCTATCAGTATCTTAAAAAAGTGGATATGAACTGGAAATTGCTGGCCATTATGATGCTATTAGCGTTTCCATCAGCATTTTTAGGTTCTACTTTGTTGACCTATGTGAGGAACGATTTTATGAAACCATTATTGCTGGTTGTTCTTTCTTTTTTAGTGATTTACACGTATGCCAAGAAAAATTTTGGACAACACATTGAAAAAAATCATTCCTCGCGAACGCAAATTTGGAATGCTATTGGAATTAGTTTTGTAGTCGGTTTATATGATGGATTTATCGGCCCGGGAACTGGAAGTTTTTTGGTTGTGGCTTTTATTGCCATTATGGGCTTCGATTTTTTACATGCTTCCGCAAATGCTAAAATGGTAAATCTGTCGACTAATTTTGGTTCGATTTGCCTTTTTATTTTAAAAGGTAAAATAATTTGGGCGGTTGCATTGCCAATGGCTGCCAGCAATGCTCTTGGCGGCTGGATTGGCGCTAAATTGGCCATTAATAAAGGAAATAGTTTTATTCGGATTTTCTTTTTGGTTGTGGTTGTAGGCACCTTAATCCGTTTTGCATATGACGTCTTTTTTAAAGAGTAGCAACTGTACTAAAGACTTTACAGCAGGTACATTTTTGGTTAAATCAGAACTTATTATGATTATAATATAAACCTGTTTTCTAAATCTTAAATTCTTATTTTTGCATAATAAATTTAAATTTCTCCATGCATAAATATATCGATCAACTCAACGAAGCCCAACGGGAACCTGTTCTTCAAAAAGATGGGCCAATGATTATCATTGCTGGTGCGGGCTCTGGGAAAACGCGTGTGTTGACTATTAGAATTGCTTATTTGATGAATCAGGGTGTTGATTCCTTCAATATTTTATCGCTTACGTTTACCAATAAAGCGGCACGGGAAATGAAAACCCGAATCTCTCAAATTGTTGGCGCAAGTGAAGCCAAAAATCTTTGGATGGGAACCTTTCACTCGGTTTTTGCCAGAATATTACGCTCCGAAGCCGATCATTTGGGATATCCTTCAAATTTTACTATTTATGATTCCCAAGATTCATTGCGTTGCATTTCCGGGATTATCAAAGAAATGCAATTGGATAGAGATGTGTATAAACCAAAGCAGGTTTTAAGCAGAATCTCCAGTTATAAAAATAGCTTGATTACCGTAAAGGCCTATTTCAACAATCCTGAATTACAAGAAGCGGATGCAATGGCTAAAAAGCCAAGATTAGGAGAAATTTATCAAAATTATGTTGATAAATGTTTTAAATCCGGAGCGATGGATTTTGATGATTTGTTATTGAAAACCAATGAATTACTGACTCGTTTCCCAGAAGTTTTGGCCAAATACCAAAACCGTTTCCGTTATATACTGGTGGATGAGTACCAGGATACGAATCATTCTCAATATTTGATTGTACGTGCATTATCTGATAAATTCCAGAATATTTGTGTAGTGGGTGATGATGCACAAAGTATTTACGCATTTCGGGGTGCGAATATCAACAACATTTTAAATTTTCAGAAAGATTATGAAGGGGTAAAAACTTTTAGACTGGAACAAAATTACCGTTCGACAAAAAATATAGTGGAAGCAGCCAATACCATTATTGATAAGAACAAAGTAAAGCTGGATAAAATAGTTTGGACTGCAAATGATTTTGGTCCAAAAATAAAAGTGCACCGCAGCATGACCGATGCCGAAGAAGGGCGTTTTGTGGCCAGCACCATTTTCGAACAAAAGATGCAAAACCAGCTTAGCAACGGTTCTTTTGCAATTTTATACCGTACCAATGCGCAATCGCGTGCAATGGAAGATGCACTCAGAAAAAAAGATATTCCGTATCGAATTTATGGTGGATTGTCTTTTTATCAAAGGAAAGAAATCAAAGATGTGTTGTGTTATTTGCGATTGGTTATTAATCCAAAAGATGAAGAAGCGCTGATTAGGGTAATCAATTATCCAGCTCGTGGAATTGGTGATACAACAGTCGAAAAACTTTTGATTGCGGCTAATCACTACAAACGTTCCATCTGGGAAGTGATGCAGAATATAGATAAAATAGATTTAAAACTGAATTCGGGAACCAAGCAAAAATTGCAAGATTTTGTAACGATGATTCAAAGTTTTCAGGTTATAAATCAAAATCAAGATGCGTTTTACATCACTGATCACGTTGCAAAAAAAACAGGATTAGTTCAAGAATTAAAGAAAGACTCTACTCCGGAAGGAATGGCAAAAATCCAAAATATTGAAGAATTATTAAACGGTATCAAAGATTTTACCGAAGGACAAAGAGAAATTGATGGCGCTCGTGGCGCATTGTCTGAATTTATGGAAGACGTGGCTTTGGCAACAGATTTAGATAAAGACACCAGTGATGAAGACCGTGTGGCCTTGATGACGATTCACTTGGCTAAAGGACTTGAATTTCCACATGTTTTTGTGGTGGGGATGGAAGAAGATTTGTTTCCGAGTGCGATGAGTATGAGTACGAGAAGTGAACTCGAAGAAGAACGTCGTTTGTTCTACGTAGCTTTGACACGTGCGGAGCATCAAGCGTATTTAACCTATGCACAATCGCGCTACCGTTGGGGGAAATTGACGGATAGTGAACCTTCCCGATTTATTGAGGAAATTGATGCACAATATTTAGAATATCTAACACCAGCCGAATCGAATTACAGGTTTAAACCAATGATTGATAGCGATATTTTTGGCGATGTAGATAAATCAAGACTGCGATTGGCAAAACCGGCCAATGGAGCACCACCAAAATATAGTTCAGATAATGAACCGAAATCAGATATAAATATTCGAAAATTAAAACCTGTTAGTAGCAACGCAGCAACAAGTGGTAGTGCAAATTTGTTTGATAATAAATTAGTTACAGGAAATATCGTAATGCACGAACGTTTTGGGAAAGGCGAAGTTTTAAACCTAGAAGGCGTAGGAGCGGATAAAAAAGCCGAAATCAAATTTGAAGTTGGTGGAATAAAGAAATTATTGTTACGCTTTGCGAAACTCGATATTATAGGATAGTACCTAAGTGGTCAGTTTTTAAGGGTTCAGTGATAGTTTGAGTAAATCTAAAATCAGATGACTGAAGTTTTAAATCAGGAAATCAAAAATCGTTAATCAAAAATCTTAAATCCGATGGCTCAATTTATAAAAATATACGAAAACAAACCCAATGAAACGGCAATTGCCAAAGTAGTGAAGGTTTTAAAAGAAGGTGGATTGGTGATTTATCCTACGGACACCGTTTATGGATTGGGTTGTGATATTACTAATACCAAAGCTTTGGAACGCATCGCAAAGATTAAAGGAGTAAAGCTGGACAAGGCTAATTTTTCCTTTATTTGCCACGATTTGAGCAATATCTCTGATTATGTAAGACAGATTGACACCGCTACTTTTAAGCTGTTGAAGAGAGCCTTGCCGGGACCGTATACGTTCATTTTACCTGGAAATAATAATTTACCCAAGGAATTTAAAAAGAAAACCACGGTCGGAATCAGGGTTCCTGATAACTCGATAGCATTAGAAATTGTAAAGCAGTTAGGAAACCCAATTGTTTCGACCTCCATTCATGATGATGATGATGTTATTGAATATACGACTGATCCGGAGCTCATTTTTGAGAAGTGGCAAAATTTAGTTGATCTCGTTATCGATGGCGGTTATGGCGATAACATCGGTTCTACGATTATTGATTTATCTGGTGATGAACCCATTGTGGTTAGAGAAGGTAAAGGAAGTTTGGATATTCTTTAATTAGCCTTTATGTTTTGTCCCGAAGTGTCGGGATTAGCGTTCCGTAAAAACCATAAAAAAAACGTCTTGATTTCTCAAGACGTTTTTTTATGAAATTTGTAAACTGATCACTTTTTTATGGTCTTTGTTTTTTCATTTCTTTTTCAATCATTTCGTAAAACTGATCGATTTTAGGTAAAACCACAATACGTGTTCTTCTGTTACGAGCTCTGTTTTCAGCTGAATCATTAGCTACTAAAGGAATGTATGAACTTCTTCCTGCAGCAATCAATTGTTCTGGTTTTACACCTAATTGAGTTGTTAATACACGAATAATAGAAGTGGAACGTTTCACACTTAAATCCCAGTTGTCCAATAAAATGCCAGAACCGTTGTAAGGAACATTATCAGTATGACCTTCAACCATACATTCAAAATCTGGTTTGTCATTTATCACTTTAGCTACTTTAGCTAAAACACCTTTTGCTCTATCAGTTACCTCGTAACTTCCGGTTTTAAACAATAATTTGTCAGCAATAGATATAAATACTACTCCTTTTTCAACATTTATTTCGATATCTGGATCAGAGATTCCTACAGCGCTTTTTAAACTAGTTACTACAGCAAGTGTTACACTGTCTTTTTTAGTTAAAGCATCTTGCATTCTGCTGATTTTTAAATCTTTCTCTTTGATAGATTCTAAAGCTTTTTCAATATTTTCAGCTCCTTTCGTAGACAAGATTGTCATGTCTTTAGAAGTACTTATTAATCCTTGGTTTTGCTCTTTCAAGAAAGATGCAGTAGCAGAAAGTGCCGATTTTTCTTCTAAACAAGCATTTAATTTTACTGTTGCAGTATTTAACAAATCTTGAGTTTCTTTATTTCTGGCTTCTAAATCAGTATATTTCTTTTTAGAGACACACGACGTCAAAAGCGCTAACACAGATAAGGCGATTACTATTTTTTTCATATTATGATATTAATTTAATGTTAAAGGCAAATTTACTTTTTTTATATTTGTTTTATTCTAAATAAATCGTTAAAAACAACGATTTTCTTAATAAAATAGATGTAAACGATGCTTTTTGTGTTATAGTATTTTTGTTCTTGAAATTTTGTTCTTTTTTTATAATGATCTAAAAAAAGTTTGTAAAAAGAAAAATGTGCTTTTAATATTGCAGCAAAATGACTGAATTTTCCTTTCATAAGGAATTGTATTCCTGCAATGGCGTCCAAAACCATTCTACTAAAAAGAACGGGATACATTTTATTTTTAGGAAGGTTTTTAGTCAGCATCAATAATGAATTTCTGAAATTCAAAAATGTTTTCTTCGGGTTTCCCAGTTGCAAAGTCGCTCCGCCTACATGATACACAAATGATTCTGAAATGTATTTTGTTTTATATCCATTGTTAAAAGCCCTCCAGCACAAATCAATTTCTTCCTGATGTGCAAAAAAAACAGCATCAAAACCATTTAATTCTCTGTAAACAGTACTTCTGATAAAAAAACATGCCCCTGTTGCCCAGAAAATTTCGCAGTTATCATCATACTGCCCGTTGTCCTTTTCTAAAGTGTCAAAAATACGACCACGACAATACGGATATCCATATTGATCTATAAAACCACCGGCAGCACCGGCATATTCAAAGTACTCTTTATTTTTAAAATCCAGAATTTTAGGTTGAATTATAGCAGTATTTGGCTCATTTTCAAAAGTTTTAAGAATGGGTTGTAACCAATTCTCTGTCACTTCAATATCAGAGTTTATCAATGCAAAAAAATCAGCCTCGATGAGTTGTAAAGCTTGATTATAACCCTCTGCAAATCCCAAATTAGTGTAATTTTTTATAATTTTAACCGATGGAAAAAAAGTTTTCACGTAAGAAACAGAATCATCTGTCGAATCATTATCAGCAACATACACGGTAGCTTCCAAAGAATATTTCACTACCGAAGGTAAAAATTTTTCTAACAATAAAACTCCATTCCAATTCAGGATGACAACGGCTATTTTCATTTAAAGTATCTGATTAGACAATTTTATATACAGGCAATTCGGAAAGGAATTGATATTTTTCATTTTCAAAATCCATTTGGCAAAAGTAATGATTCAATCCATTAGTTACCATCAAAAATTGGGCATTCATTGTCATATTATAACGGGCAATTTGGTCGAAAGTGGCTTGCGCAATTTTTACTTCAGGTGCTTTGCATTCGATTAAAATGAAAATAGAACCATCAGAATTGAAAACGACGACATCATATCTTTTGCGTAAGCCATTGACTTTTAAAACTTTTTCCACGTTAATCAATGATTTGGGATATTTTTTTTCCTCCAATAAAAATTGGACTACATGCTGACGAACCCATTCTTCAGGAGTAAGAATGATAAATTTTTTCCTGATTTCATCAAAAATGGAGACTTTATTTTCGCTATTTTTGAAACGAAAATTATAAAGCTGAAAATTGAGTTTTTGCATGAAGCAAAAATATAAAATAAGTTGAAAGTTTGGTGTTTAAAGTTTGGAGATGTTGTACGATCCAGACTGAACACCGTAACTGAACACTGAACACTAAATAAATGGACGAGGTTATAAAAATTGTAAATGATATAAAAAGCGGGAACATCAAACCAATCTATTTTTTAATGGGTGAAGAACCGTATTATATTGACAAACTATCGAATTATATTGAGGAAAAAGTGTTATCCGAAGAGGAAAAAGGCTTTAATCAGACTGTTTTATATGGCAGAGATGTTTCTATAGAAGATATCATTTCGACAGCAAAACGGTATCCAATGATGGCCGAACGTCAAGTGGTAATCGTAAAAGAAGCTCAAGATCTAATCAGAACCATAGATAAACTGGAAAATTATGCTGAAAACCCAATGGCAACGACAGTTTTAGTTTTTTGCTATAAATACAAAACGTTGGATAAACGTAAAAAAGTAACGAAGCTATTGGCTAAAAATGGTATTGTTTACGAAAGTAAAAAACTTTATGAAAACCAAGTAGGAGAGTGGATTAAACGTGTTTTATCAGGTAAAAAATATTCGATCGAACCCAAAGCAAATGCCATGTTGGTGGAATTTCTAGGGACAGATTTAAGTAAAATAAACAATGAACTGGAGAAATTACAGATTGTTTTACCTGTTGGAAGTACCATAACTCCTAAACATATTGAGGAAAATATAGGTTTCAGTAAAGACTTTAATGTGTTTGAATTGCGAAAAGCAATTGGCGAACGCAACCAGTTAAAGGCCTATACGATTGCAGAAAACTTTGCCCAGAATCCAAAAGACAATCCAATGGTGGTAACGACGAGTTTGGTTTTTGGATTTTTTATCCAATTATTGAAATACCATGGTTTGAAAGACAGAAATCCAAAGAATGTGGCTGCAATATTGGGCGTAAATCCATTTTTTCTGAAAGAATATGATGTAGCTTTGAAAAACTACCCAATGAAAAAAGTGAGTCAAATAGTTGGTGCTTTAAGAGATATTGATGTAAAAAGTAAAGGTGTTGGCGCTAATGCGATGTCACAATCCGATTTGTTACGAGAAATGCTTTATAAAATATTTAATTAAAGGACAAAAAATTCCGATATTTGCATTCCCGATACTTCGGGTTATTATTAACAAATAACAGATATATGGGAATGAATAAAAATACTATTTTAGGCTGGGCTACTTTATTAATGATTGTAATGGGTTTGTTGCTGATTGCATTAGGCGCTTTTAGATATGATGATGTAGCAGGCTGGGGATTTGCAGCTGTAGGTGTTGGTTTTTTGGCTAATGCGTGGGTGTTTAGTTCACTTAAAGGCAGACTTTAATACTTATTTTAATATTGATCCAAGATTGAAAGAGAGAATAGATAACGTAATTTTAAATTAAAAAACAGAAATGGCTGACGATAAAAAAGTGATATTCTCAATGTCAAAATTGAGTAAAACCTATCAAGGAGCAGATAAACCAGTACTAAAAAACATTTATTTGAGTTTTTTTTACGGTGCTAAAATTGGTATTTTAGGTTTAAATGGTTCGGGAAAATCTTCCTTATTAAAGATTATTGCCGGTATTGATAAAAACTATCAAGGTGATGTAGTTTTTGCCCCTGGCCATACGGTAGGTTATTTAGAACAAGAACCTATTTTAGATGCCAGTAAAACGGTTATCGAAATTGTAAAAGAAGGAGTTGCTGAAACAATGGCAGTTTTAGATGAATTCAATAAAATCAATGATAGTTTTGGTTTGCCGGAAGTCTATGAAAATGCTGACAAAATGGAGCAATTAATGGATCGTCAAGCGCTTCTACAAGATAAAATTGATGCACTGGGAGCTTGGGAAATTGATACCAAACTGGAAATTGCAATGGATGCCTTGCGTACCCCGGAAGGCGATACGCCAATCAAGAATTTATCTGGTGGAGAGCGTCGTCGTGTCGCTTTATGCCGTTTACTGTTGCAACAACCTGACGTATTACTACTCGATGAGCCTACGAATCACTTGGATGCCGAAAGCGTACTTTGGCTAGAACAACATTTAGCACAATACGCAGGAACGGTTATCGCCGTTACGCACGATAGATACTTTTTGGACAATGTTGCCGGTTGGATTTTGGAATTAGACAGAGGTGAAGGAATTCCATGGAAAGGGAACTATTCTTCTTGGTTAGATCAAAAATCAAGCCGTATGGCACTGGAAGAAAAAGTAGCTTCAAAACGCAGAAAAAATTTAGAACGTGAGCTGGACTGGGTTCGTCAAGGAGCCAAAGGTCGTCAAACGAAACAAAAGGCGCGTTTGCAGAACTACGATAAATTATTGAACGAAGACCAAAAGCAATTGGATGAAAATTTAGAAATTTATATTCCAAATGGACCTCGTTTAGGAACTAATGTTATTGAAGCTAAAAATGTTGCTAAAGCTTTTGGCGACAAATTGCTGTATGATAATTTAAATTTCACCTTACCACAAGCAGGAATTGTTGGAATTATTGGGCCAAATGGTGCGGGAAAATCAACAATTTTCAAAATGATTATGGGCGAAGAAAAGCCAGATTCAGGAGAGTTTTTAATTGGAGATACTGTAAAAATCGCTTATGTTGATCAAGCACACTCGAATATAAATCCGGAAAAATCGATTTGGGAAAACTTTGCTGATGGTCAGGAATTGATTATGATGGGCGGAAAACAAGTTAATTCAAGAGCTTATTTGTCACGATTTAATTTTGGCGGTGGTGAACAAAATAAGAAAGTGTCCATGCTTTCTGGAGGAGAACGTAACCGTTTACACCTTGCGATGACTTTGAAAGAAGAAGGAAACGTATTGCTACTGGATGAGCCTACGAATGATTTGGATATTAACACACTTCGTGCATTAGAGGAAGGTTTGGAGAATTTTGCAGGTTGTGCGGTAGTTATTTCTCACGACAGATGGTTTTTGGACAGAATTTGTACGCATATTTTAGCGTTCGAAGGAAACTCGGAAGTGTACTACTTTGAAGGTGGTTTCTCAGAATACGAAGAAAATAAGAAAAAACGTTTGGGTGGTGATTTAACGCCTAAGCGATTGAAATACAGAAAATTAATTAGAAGTTAATTCGTTCTTATTTCTTTAAAAGCAGTAAGAGGATGTCCACGGTCATCCTCTTTTTTTGTGCTGTTTTTTATTTTTTATCAGAATTCATCATAATTAAAACTGCCGCAACCAGTCCTAAAATTACTAAACCAAATACAACTATCATTATAAATGAACCGTTATCCCAAGAAAAAAGCGAAATGTCTTTCATAATTAATCAAATTTAAGATTGTTCAAATATAATATTCTTACAAAATAAAAGGCATGATATTTATCATAATCGTTAATTATTCTAAAAACTTAGCTTTCAAGGCTTTTGTGGGAATCAGGCAAGCTTCCTTTTTTCCGTACCATTTGTAGCGGTTTTTAGCGATGTAATCGTAAATATAGTTATTGAACGAAGTAGGTAATATCGAAAAAAAAGTAATGAAATAAAATATGCTACCTAAATGTTTTGCAATTTCTAAAACAGCTTCTGATTTGTAATAATATGCGAAACCAGGCTCATACAGAATTATGCTGTCCGTTTTTTGTGTATCAATTTTTAAATGTTTGACGATTTTTTGACCTAAAACTGATTGTAAGGCAACAAACCTGAAAACATCTTTCGTATCATGTTTAATGATCTTTTGTACGGCCGAATCACATAGATTGCAAACGCCGTCAAAGAGGATTATTTTTTTGTCCTTAGGAATATTAAGCATTTTCTTGTTTTGTTATGTCATTGCGAGGAACGAAGCAATAGCATTTTGTTGCTCAACTTGCGTCCTTGTTAGTGTGATCGCTTCGTACCTCAAAATGATTTGTGTTTGTCTTACGAGAGTTATTCCGTCATTATATCTTTAATTTCTTCAAATAAATCTTCCCAAGTTGGATTTATTGAACGAATTAGTTCATTTTTTGCTTCTCTTGGACCTGCTTTTATTTGCTTTTCTCTTGCGATGGCGTCACCAATCCATTGGAATTGTTCATAATGACTAACACATTCACATTATAACGAGCAGAAAATGAATTAGGATATCTTTTTTCTTTATGTTCCAAAATTCTTTGTGGAAGATTTGAAGTGACACCTATATAAACTACGGTTTGGTATTTATTAGTAATGATATAGATAAATCCGGGTTTCATAGTTTTTATTTGCATTTGTCATTGCGAGAAACGAAGCAATCTCATGTTGTATGTCTTAAATTACTCATATAGTTACTCGTGCTAGTGGGTTTGCTTCGTTCCTCGCAATGACTTTAGTCTACTTTTTTCCTGCTTCAACGAATTCAAGTGCTTCCAGACTTACTTTTGACGTAAAGATGCCATAATTAACTGTTGCTTTATTTTTTTCAATCGAATCAATACTTCCTACTGCTTTTCCGTCAAACATTCGCACGCGATCGCCTACTTTTAGGATCGGTTTTGGTTTTTCAATTACCACTTTTAATTTCTTCTCTTTCTTTTCTTTTCTAATTTCTTCTACCTGAACTGTGACTTCTTGAATTACTTCTTTTTTCTTTTCAATCAATGCTTTTATTTCTTTGCTTGTGGCTTTCTTGCGTTTTGAATTTTCGATTTCAATGATTTTCAAAAATTCACCAAGTAATTCTTTCTTGTTTTTATTGTTAAAATATTTCTCCGAGATGTCCTCGATTTTTTGACCAATGTAAATTGTTTTCTGGTTACTGTCGTACAATTCCTGATAACTTTCCAGTTTTTGTTTAATCTTTACATTTATGGTTTCCATTTTCTTTCCTTCCTCTCGTGCTTTTGTTTCTTCTTCTTTGAGGGTTTGTGACGTTTTTTCCATCTTTGAACGCTCTTTTTGAAGTGTGGCAATCGTTTTATCAAAACGTACTTTTCCAACTTCAATTTTCTTTTTGGCTCGATTGATTAAGCTAAAAGGAATTCCGTTTTTTAAAGCGACTTCAAACGTAAAGGAACTTCCTGCTTGTCCTAAAGCTAATTTATACATGGGTTCCAATGATTTTTCATCAAACATCATGTTGGCATTGGTAGCAAAAGGCAATTCGTTAGCCAGAATTTTCAAGTTTGAATAGTGCGTTGTAATAATACCAAAAGCTTCCCGATGGTAGAATTCTTCCAAGAAAATTTCGGCTAAAGCGCCTCCTAATTCAGGATCAGAACCGGTACCAAATTCATCAATTAGGAACATCGTTTTTTTATTGCACTTCTTAAGAAAGTAGTTCATGTTCTTTAATCGATAACTATATGTACTTAGGTGATTTTCAATAGATTGATTGTCACCAATGTCAGTTAAAATCCGATCGAATAAGAACGTTTCACTGCGTTCATGTACTGGAATTAACATTCCGGACTGCAGCATTAATTGTAATAATCCAACGGTTTTTAACGAAATGGTTTTACCACCAGCATTAGGACCGGAAATTACAATAATTCTGTTTTCCTGCCGTAATTCAATGGTTTGTGGATGCGTAATCTCGTTGTTGCGTTTGTTGTTCAAATACAAAATAGGATGGTACGCATCTCTAAAATAAAGTCGGCGGTTTTCGGTAATGGTAGGTAAAATTCCATTAATTTTATTGGCATATTTTGCTTTTGCGGCAATAACATCAATATCACTAAGGAAATCCTGATATTTAATTAACAGCGGTAAAAAAGGTCGAATTTGATTGGATAACTGTTTTAAAATTCGTGTAATTTCTTCTTTTTCTTCATATTCTAAATTACTCAACTCACGGGAATATTGTAAGGTAGCCTCAGGCTCAATATAAGCGATGCTTCCTGTTTTGGAACTGCCCATAATTGATCCTTTTACTTTGCGACGGTACATCGCTAAAACGGCTAAAACGCGTCTGTTTTGTACAAAACTTTCTTTAATATCATCTAAGTAGCCCAAACTATTGTATTGTGTCAAAGCTGATCCAAAACTTTGGTTGACTTTACCACGAACGACATTCATGTTTCTGCGGATGTTCAGTAAATCCGGTGACGCGTTGTCTTTTATTTCGCCATATTTATCGACGACTTCATCGACCATTGTTACGATTTCTTTGGTGAGCTCAACGTGGTTTGCTCTTGCGTTTAAATTTGGATAATAATCTTCGAATTTTCTCAGAAAATTCAACAGGAAATTAGTGGTTGATGAAATGGTGGCTATTTTTCTAAAACTGCCCACTTCTAAGAAACTATCTTCAATGGCCAAAAATTTTATTTCATTGGTGATGGCGTCAAATCCATGATTGGGAATGGCATTGTTATTTTGGAAAGACGAAACATATTCTGACGTTTGCAGTAATGCTTGCATCAAGGTTTCCTTATCTTTAAAAGGGGTTATTTCTAATGCTTTTTGTTTTCCAATATCAGTATTACAAATTGTCGAAATGGTTTCGAGAACAGTAGGAAATTGTAAATCTTGTAATGTTTTTTCGGTGATGGATATCATTTTATGAGCTAAATTGTAAAGGTTCAAAGTTACAAAGATTCAGAGTGAAATGCAGTAATTTTTTTAGCAGACTTTATGAAAAACTTTGCGAACTTTACGGCAAAATAAATTACATGCAATTCGATCTCAATCCAGCTTGGCAATCCATTTTATCAGATGAAATCGACAAGCCCTATTTTCAGGTTTTAACGGAAACTGTTACCGAGGAGTACAAAAATCATACCTGTTATCCTCCGAAAGAATTGATTTTTGCTGCATTCAACCATTGTAGTTTTAAAGATGTAAAAGTGGTTATCATTGGTCAAGACCCGTATCATGGAAAAGGAGAAGCCAATGGTTTATGTTTTTCAGTGAATGACGGTATTCGAATTCCGCCCTCGTTGCGTAATATATTTCGAGAAATGAGTGATGATTTGGGAACTATTTTTATGCCTACATCTGGGAATTTAGAAGCTTGGGCAAAGCAGGGCATTTTACTGTTGAATGCTTCACTGACGGTTAGGGAAGACAATGCGAACAGTCATAAAAATTTGAAATGGAATGTATTCACGGATGCTGTAATCCAAAAAATTTCCGAAGAAAAAGAGCATGTTGTTTTCTTGCTTTGGGGGAATTTTGCCCACAAAAAAGGACTCAAAATCGACCGAAACAAGCATATGGTATTAGAATCCGGGCATCCTTCGCCTATGAGCGCCAATCAAGGAAAATGGTTTGGGAATAAACATTTTAGTAAAACAAATGACTATTTAAAACAAAATGGAACGAGGTTGCTTAATTGGAATTCAATAGAATAGTCATACGGTTTGCGTGAGTGATGGAAGTGGAGCTCTTTTTTGAGAGGCGTTTCAGCCTGTCAAAAAAAGCGGGAACATACAGCACGACCCGAATTTTTTACGTAGGGTCACGCCCAAATTCTACTATCAGCATTGGAAGAATTTAAGCCTTACTAACTATGACTACGGTCTATTTTTTGATTATATCTTCTAAAACCGCTTTATCGGAGTAATTAATCACTTTCAAAGTAATCTCTTGGTTTTTAATTGTCTTTCCTTCGATGATATATAGCTTCCCTTTTTTTAATTCAGTATTGCTTTGATCAAAATTCACATCACCAAATTGTAATGTGTTTTTTATATCAGAAGTATCAATCCATTTTTCAGCCAAAATTTGTGATGCATTGTCAGAATAATGGAAGGGTTTATTTCTCAGATCATTTAATACTCTTGCATTAGGAAAATAATTGCAACGAGTATCTTTACCACTAAAAACTAACGCTACAAAAAATAATCCGATTACTAAACCTACCAAATAATAGGCAAAACGATGTATAAACTTCATGAATTAAATTTTTGGCAAAGGTAGCAGAAAGTTTTCTTAAAAAACAATTAAATTAATGTCGTTGTTTGGCAGATCGAACCAATCGCCAATGGCACTATTTGTCAGGATTCCGTGGTACATGTAAACGCCATTTTTCAAGCCTTTATCACAACGAATAGCGCTTTCAATTCCACCATCGGCAGCAATTTGCATCAAATAAGGCGTTATAATATTGCTTATGGACAACGAGGCCGTTTTAGAATATCGGGAAGGAATATTTGGCACACAATAATGCAACACATTGTTTTTGATGAACGTTGGTTTTTCATGAGAGGTTACTTCCGAAGTTTCAAAACAACCACCGGTATCAATACTTACATCAACAATTACGGCTCCATGTTTCATGTGTTCTACCATGGTTTCTGTTACAATTACCGGACAACGTTCTTTTCCTCGCATGGCACCAATAGCGACATCACATCGTCTTAGTGCTTTCAGTAACGATTTTGGCTGTATCGTTGAAGTAAAAATACGCTGATTCAAATTATTCTGTAATCGGCGTAGTTTTGTAATTGAATTATCAAATACTTTGACATTGGCACCTAAACCAATGGCGGTTTTGGCGGCAAATTCTCCCACAGTTCCTGCGCCGAGAATCACAACATCAGTAGGAGGAACACCGGTAATGTTTCCAAATAATAATCCTTTTCCGAATTCATTGGTAATCATTAACTCGGCAGCAATCAGGATCGAGGCTGTTCCAGCAATTTCGCTCAATGATTTAACGGCAGGATAAGTTCCATCCTCGTCTTTGATGTATTCAAAAGCAAATGCGGTAATTTTTTTTTTAGTCAAAGCCTCAAAATACGTTTTTTTTCGCGTTTTTAATTGAATGGCTGAAAGCAAAATCGTATCAAGGTTCATCATTTGAATTTCGGCAAGTGTTGCCGGCTCTACCTTTAATATCATCGGACAACTAAAAACTTTCTTAGTATCACACGTTACTTCGGCACCGGCGTCACAATATTCTTTATCTGTGTAACTGGAGTTCAGTCCTGCGCCAGCCTCAATCATCACCCGATGTCCATGGTAAGTCAGCGAGTTAACAGCGTCTGGAGTGAGACAGATACGGCGTTCTTGATAACTGGTTTCCTTTGGAATACCGATAAAAAGCTCGCTTTTTGTTCTGGCAACTTCAAGTTTTTCTTCTTGAGGCAATAGCTGTTGTTTTGTGAATGGAGTTATAGTAATTGACATTGATGTTGTTAAATTAGGGGTACAATTTACGTAAAAACTTTTAAAAAAAGGCGCACTATTAAAGGGATAAATACAAGGGAATTTGTATTTAAATTTAGTGTGTGATTCTTTCCATTTTGATATCCGCTCTTTCATAAACGCCACCTTCCAATGGAACTTCTATAAAACCAAATTTTTCGTACAAATGAATCGCAGGCAGTAATTTTTTGTTCGAATACAAAATCAGCTTTTCGATTTTTTTCGCTTCTACAACAGCAAGGCAATGCAGTATTAATTTTTTTCCAACTCCCATACCTTGAACACCATCTGTCACCGCCATTTTACTTAATTCAAAGGTCGTATTGTCAATTTTTATTAAGGAAACGGTACCTACAATAGCATCATTGTATTTCGCATAAAAAATCATTCCGCCTTTGTCTATAATTTGACCTTGGGGATCCGAAAGTACAATTTCGTCTTTGGGTTCTACTTTGAAATATTTTCTCAGCCATTCCAGATTCAAGGTTTTTATAGCAGCTGCAAAAGTAGTCGAAAAAGGGATAATTTCTACGGTATTATGTAAACTCATTAGTGTTTTTTAGCTTATGGTTAATGAACGCTTTCCATCAGGAAGAAGTGAAATAGTTATAATCGAATGTGTTTCAGGAATTAAATTTGGAATCTTCTCTGCCCATTCGATAAAACACCAATTACCGGAATACAAATATTCATCGATACCCATATCTAAAGCTTCGACTTCCTTATTCAATCTGTAAAAATCAAAATGATAAACGAGTTGATTGTCTTTAGTTTCGTATTCATTAACTAAAGAAAAGGTTGGACTGCTCGTCGCGCCGTTTACGCCAAGGGTTCTACACAGTTGCTTGATTAAAGTTGTTTTTCCAACACCCATTTCTCCATGAAAAAGAAGCACTTTTTTCGGGTTTTGCGCAATAATTTGTGTAGCCACTTCTTCAAGTTGGTTTTGAGAAAAAATGATATTCATAATTTAAGAGTTCGATGTTCAGTACTTAAGAGTTCGTGCATTTGTTTTGGTAAACTGACCGCAGCAATAGGATTATTTTTTTATTTTGGATTAAAAACTAAAAACGGAATAATCATTTCTTCCAATGAAATTCCACCGTGCTGATACGTATTTTTGTAATAACTCACATAATGATTGTAGTTATTGACGTACGCCAAGAACAAATCATTTTTTGCAAAAATATAAGAACTACTCATATTTATGGTAGGTAATCCAACATTTTTTGGTTCTTTTACCGCAAAAACATCTTTGTGTTCGTAGGTCAAACTGCGTCCGGTTTTGTAACGCAAATTCAAACTGGTGTTTTTGTCACCCACCACTTTTGATGGATTTTTTACGTTTATGGTTCCGTGATCGGTAGTCAAAATCAGTTTGAAACCCATTTTTTGAGCTTGTTGAATGATTTCTAAAAGCGGAGAATTTTTGAACCAACTCAACGTGAGCGAGCGATACGCTTTATCATCGGAGGCAAGTTCTTTCACAACATCCATTTCTGTTTTGGCATGTGAAAGCATATCTACAAAGTTGTATACTATAGTAACCAAATCATTATTTTTCAACGATTTAAAGTTTTCTACCAGTTTTTTTCCACCTGCAAGATTCGTTATTTTAAAATAGTCTTCCTTAATATTCAAGCCCAATCGTTTCAATTGTGCCGTCAAAAACTCCGCTTCAAAAAGGTTTTTCCCACCTTCTTCCGGATCATTTTTCCAATATTGCGGAAATTGTTTTTCCATTTCCAGCGGCGTCAAACCAGAGAAGATAGCATTCCGCGCATATTGAGTCGCCGTAGGAAGAATAGCGTAATATGGCACTTCTTTTTCTAGTTTATAATAATTAGCCACCACACTTTCAAAAGTTTTCCATTGATCGTAACGCAAATTATCGATCACGACAAATAGAATTGGTTTGTCTTTTTTTACAATTTCTGGAACCACTAATTCTCTGAATAAAGTATGTGATTGAACCGGTTTATCTGCTTTTGGTGCAAACCAATCCTCGTAATTACGCTCAATAAATTTTCCAAATTGCGAATTGGCTTCTGTTTTCTGGGATTCCAGTATTTCAATCATACTTTGATCATCAATATTTTCCAGCTCCAGTTCCCAAAAAATCAATTTCTTATATAACTCAATCCAGTCTTCATAGGAATTCACCATTGCCATTTCCATGGTGATTTTCCTGAATTCCTTCTGATAATCCAAAGTCGTTTTTTGCGAAATCAATCGAGAATGATCCAGATTTTTCTTCAGACTCAACAGAATCTGATTTGGATTTACAGGTTTGATCAAATAATCGGCAATTTTAGAACCTATGGCTTCCTCCATGATATATTCTTCCTCGCTTTTGGTAATCATAATCATCGGAACCGACGATTTTTTCTCCTTCATTTCTGACAGGGTTTCCAAGCCACTCATTCCGGGCATATTTTCATCCAAGAAAACGATATCAAAATTGTTTTCCTCAAAAATTGCAATGGCGTCCAACCCGTTGTTACAGGTCGTTACCTCGTAATTTTTCTTTTCCAGAAACAAGATATGTGGTTTCAAAAGGTCGATTTCATCATCTACCCAAAGTATTTTTATTTTATCCATAGTTGTATCAACAGTGTTTGAAAGTACTAAATCAAAGTGCCAAATTACATTTTTTTGCAACGGCTACCTGCTAATATTATGATAATTTTTTAACACTCCTATGCAGCATTTTATAAAAGTAGAATTCTATGATAAGGGTTTGTTCTTTGGCGTGACTCGTCCTCCGTAAACTCCGTCTGTGTCGGGCTGTACGCTGTATCTTTTTCGTCAGTTCGAATTTGCATTTTCAGGGAGTATCGAGAACACGAAAAAGGATGCCGCTTCCATTCCTGACGCGCATACAAGAATGATTGCGGTTTAGTATAACGTATGGGTACCAAAAGTTTTCAGAAAAGGGAATGCAACTCCTTTCTTGTAATGAATTTATTATATATTTGAATGCAACAATAATCGAGTAATTGTCAGACTAGTATACAAGTTATCAACCATTGTCTCACAGACGCAAATGATGATCTGCAACAATAAAACATTATACAAGTACAGAAATATGAAAAAAATCCTTATCGTCTCTATTGCATTTATTTGGATTGGCAGTTTAACAACTCTAATAATCGCTTTAACGGATTTATATCCCAATACTATGTTTCAAGAATATCGACTAGTGATTGTATTTGCTTTTATTTCAATTACAGGATTGTTAAGGATAATATTTAATAAAATCACTGTTGAGCAGATAAAGAAGAAATAAAATTCAATTATATAAAATTAATTGCTTGAAAAGGAGCTTGGCGAGATCGGGGTAAATAAGTAAAAACAAAAAATGAACACTATAATTCTCAAAACAGAACGATTAATTTTAAGGCCAATTACGCTTTTGGATTTGGATTATATTCACCAATTGCATTCTTTGAAAGAAACGGATGAATTTAATACGTTAGGAATTCCTACAGCTATAGAAGAAACAAAGGTACTGTTAGAAAAATGGATTTTTGAAAATCATAAAGAATTTACGACCCATTTTACTTTTGCGGTCGAAATAAACACCGGAAACCAAATTATAGGATTGATAGGAATCAATTTGGGGAAGTTAAAATATAAAAATGCGGAAGTTTGGTTTAAATTCCACAAAGATTATTGGAATAAAGGCTACGCAACAGAATCTTTAAAAAAAATTCTCCGTTTTGGATTTGATGAGCTGAATCTGCATCGGATAGAAGCGGGTTGTGCGGTGGGAAATATTGGTTCCGTCCGTGTTTTGGAAAAAACAGGAATGACTAGGGAAGCGCACACCCGAAAATTGTTGCCGTTATCATCCGGCTGGTCCGATAATTACGGTTACGCTATTTTAGCAACTGATTAATAAAATTAACAAACACAATATGAAATTTACCACAATCAATCTTGGAGACAATAAAATAGAAGTTTTTAATTCTTTTATGGCAAAAGAAACTATACTATTAAACGGAAAAGTAGTTTCGGAAAAACGTTCCATAACGGGAGCAACGCATCATTTTAAAATAATTGAAAATGATCAAGAAGTAATGTGTAAATTTATTTTGGGATATGGACTAAACGGAGTGGTAATGAGTTTATACAAAGACAACAAACCAGTAATTGAGTCCGAAAAAAGTATGTTCTCTGGATTTGTATTTCTGACGCTTATTTGTTTTGGTTTTATATTTTTTTATAATGTAATTTTTCACTGATAAAATTAATAATACCGTTCAATATAATTATAATTTAAATGACAAAACCACTGCCTATACAATAAGCAGTGGTTATGAACAAAAAGGAATCAATAATAATTAGTCAAGCAATCTCATTATTGCCAGCCACCACCAAGGGATCTGTACAACTGAATTATTGCTCTATATTGTTGGAATTTATTGTCTATTAAGCTTAGTTCTGCATTTAAAGCATTGTCTTTTACTGTCAAAACTTCTAAATAATTGACCAAGCCGTAAGTGAGCAATTCATCCGAATAATCGGTGGCTTTATTCAATGCATCGACTTGTTTTTCTCTAACGGTAAGTTTATAGGTTTCATTATTGTATTGTGCCAAAGCATCAGAAACTTCTTTTCCAGCGGTTAATAATGACTGCTCAAACTGAAGATAAGCCCTTTCTTGATTGGCTTTTGCAATTTCAAATCGTGTTTTAATTTGTCTTTGATTGAAAATAGGCTGAGTCAAACCCGTAATCACATTTGCAAAAATCGAATTGGCACTAAACCATTCTTTCAAATCAATACTTTGAAGTCCACCTGCTGCAGTAAGTTTTAATGTTGGATAAAAATTACTCTTGGCGATATTGGTTTGTTCAAAATTTGAAATCAAGTTATATTCAGCCGCAATCACATCTGGTCTGTTTCTTAGCAATGTTGCTGGAACACCAAGTGTAATTGATGGTTGAATGGATTGTGTTTCAAAAGTATTTCGCGCAATTGTAGCAGGACCTTCCCCCATAAGAATACTCATCGTGTTCTCAAGAATAATAATAGTATTCTTAAGATCAGCTATGATAATTTCGGTCGCATATTTTTGAGCTTCGGTTTGCTTCACGCCAACTTCTGTTACCGTTCCTGCATCTTTTAGCGCAATAATAGTTTCGATACTTTGGTTTCTGTTTATCAACGTTCGCTCTGCTAATTTTATTTGAGCATCTACAGAAAGTAATTGATAATATGTGGCTGCAATGCTAGCAATCAGTTGTGTTTTTACCGCTTGGTTTGCTGCAATTGTTTGCAGATAAGTGGCATTTGTTGCACGCTTGTTGCTTCTTATTTTCCCCCAAATATCAGCTTCCCAAGATAAACTTCCTGTCAACTGATATTGATCTGTACTTCTGTCTTGCAACAATGCACCAAACTGGCTGTTCTTAGAAAGTTCTTGATGTGTCCAATCGGCACCTACAGAAAGAGTAGGGAAGTACCCCGCTTTTCCTTGTTTCATAGTGGCTTCAGCAGCTACAATATTTTGCATAGCAATTCTGATATCCAGATTATTATTTAATCCTTTTTTGATATATCCTTGCAAAAGCGCATCCGTAAAAACGTTGTCCCAAGCAACATTAGCCAGCGAAGTGGTATCGGTTGAGACGATTTCGTTTCGATATAAATTTTCTGTTTTTAATTCTGGTCGTTTGTAATCTTTGGCAACAAAGCACGATTGTAGTACCGTTGCTACTATAACCAACACGACTATTCTATTTAGTTTATTCTTCATTTTCTTCGCTTAAAAGTATAACATCAGATTCTTTTTCTCCAAATGGTTTTCCTGTAATTCTTTCCTGTAATCCTTGGAAGATGATAAACAAAATTGGGATTACAAATACCCCTAAAATTGTTCCAACTAACATTCCTCCAACTGCTCCCATTCCGATAGAACGGTTACCAACTGCTCCTACTCCAGAAGCCAAAGCCAAAGGCAATAAACCAAATATAAAAGCTAAAGATGTCATCAAAATAGGACGTAAACGTGCTTTTGCACCTTCAATAGCAGCTTGTGTAATATCCATTCCTTGTCGTCTTCGCTGGATGGCGAACTCGACTATCAGAATCGCATTTTTGGCTAATAGTCCTATAAGCATGATCAAGGCAACTTGGAAATAAATGTTATTTTCTAACCCTGCTAGTTTAATAAAACCGATCGCGCCCGCTAAACCTACAGGCAATGAGAGCAATACTGATAATGGTACTAAATAGCTTTCATACTGGGCACTTAATAAGAAATAAACAAATATCAAACTAAGTAAGAACACTCCAATTGCCTGACTTCCGGCCATAATCTCTTCACGTGTCATTCCTGAAAACTCATAACTGTAGCTTTTGGGCAAATGTTGCTCCGCTACTTCCTGTATGGCTTTAATCGCATCACCAGAGCTGTATCCCGGATTTGCTTTTCCATTCACATTTACCGCTTTCAACATATTAAATCGCGCTACCGCTTCAGGACCATAGATTCTTTTTAAATCTATAAATTGACTTATTGCTACTTGTTGTCCTGCAGCATTTTTTAAATAAATGTTATTGATTGAAGCTTCGGTCGCTCGATCAGACGGTTTTGCCTGAATCATGACACGGTATTGCTTACCAAATTTATTGAAATCCGTAGTATACAATCCTCCATAATACCCTTGCATTGTATTGAAAATATCCGAAATCGATACACCGGCATCTTTGGCTCTTTCCACATTAATATCCATTTGGAATTGTGGGAATGTTGGATTAAAATTAGTCTGCGCGTATTGAATTTCGGGTCTTTTCATTAATTCTGCTAAAAATTCATTACTCACTTTACTCACCGTAGTCCAATCATCATCTCCTTTATCTTGAATTTTTAACTCGAACCCATCAGCTGAACCAAAGCCCTGAACACTTGGAGGGGTGAAAAATAATGCTCTTGCATCTTTGAAGTGAGCCGTTCTTCCAAACAGTTCTTTCACTACAGCATCAACGGATTGATTGGCTTCCTTACGGTATTTCCAGTCTTTTAATTTAATTACCGTAAAGGCATAAGAACCTCCATTTACGCTGTTCAATAAACTAAATCCAACCACACTCATTCTGGCTTCCACAATATCCATTGAACCTAGAATGGTGTCCAATTCTTTTACTGCTTTTTGGGTTTTCTCCAATGTTGTTCCCGGCGGCAATGTTAGATCGGCCATGATTATTCCACGGTCTTCATTTGGAATAAATCCAGAAGGCGTACTTTGGAATAATATAAAAGTGATTCCTGAGAACACGATTAAGGCAACCACTGTAATCCATTTTTTTCGTGCTAAGAATCCTAGAGACTTAACATATCTATTATTCATTCGATCAAAGCTAGTATTGAAAGCTATGAAAAATCGATCTTTCAAATTTGCATTGTGATGTTCCGAGTCGGCATGTGGTTTTAAAAACAAGGCACATAATGCAGGACTTAACGTCAAGGCATTTATGGCAGAAATCAAAATCGCAATCGCCAATGTTATAGCAAATTGTTGGTAGAAAACTCCTGAAGGTCCACTCAAGAATGAAACCGGAATAAATACAGCTGCCATAACCATTGTAATGGAAATAATAGCACCTGTTATTTCGCTCATCGCTGACATAGTTGCTTCTTTTCCTGATTTTGCTCCTTCATCCAGTTTGGCGTGCACCGCCTCGACGACGACAATGGCATCATCGACGACAATTCCAATGGCCAGAATCATGGCAAACAAAGTCAACATATTGATCGAAAATCCAAATAATTGCAAAAAGAAAAACGTACCTATAATAGCTACAGGAACTGCAATTGCGGGGATTAAGGTAGAACGAAAGTCTTGCAGGAAGATATACACTACAATAAACACCAAAATAAAAGCTTCAATTAAAGTGGTGATTACTTTATCAATAGAAGCATCCAGAAAGGTTTTTGTATTAAATGGAATTACATAGTCCACTCCTTTTGGGAAATCTGGTTTTGTATCCTCCAGGATGGTCATTACCTCTGCAATAATATCCTGAGCATTAGAACCCGAAGTTTGAAATACACCTACCGCAACTCCTTGTTTACCCATTGCGATATTCTTGGTTCCGTAATTAAAACCTCCCAATTCTATTGTCGCAACATCTTTTAAGTGAAGGAAATTTCCATTTCCGGTAGCTTTTATAACAATGTTTTCATAATCGGTAATTTCAGAAAGTCTTCCTTTATATTTGATTACATATTCATAAACACCTTCGGCATTTTCACCAAATTTTCCGGGAGCGGCTTCTACATTTTGCTCTTGCAATGCCGCTTGAATTTCCTTTGGAGAAACATTATACGACGCCATTTTTGCTGGATCAATCCAGATTCGCATCGAGTAATCTTTGGCTCCAAAAACATTTACTTGCCCAACTCCTTTTACACGTTGTAACTTTGGCACCAAATTTATTTTGGCATAATTCTGAATATACGTCTCGTCAAAGTCTTTGTTGTTGGTATATAGAGCAAAGAATAATAAGGCACTTGTTTGGCTTTTCAACGTTGTAACTCCTGTTTGTACTACTGCTTGAGGCAATTTACTGGTAGCACGCGAAACTCTGTTTTGAACGTTTACCGCTGCAATATCGGGGTCAACGCCCAGTTCAAAATATACAGAGATTTTAGCAGAGCCATCATTTGCTGCCGAGGATGTCATATAGGTCATCCCTTCTACGCCATTGATTTCTTCTTCTAAAGGAATCACGACGCTATTTAGTACAGTTTCTGCGTTTGCTCCGGTATATGTTGCGCTAACCTGAACAGTTGGAGGCGCAATTTCAGGGTATTGTTCTACAGGCAATGACATCAATCCTAAAACCCCTAAAATAGTTATTAGAATCGAAATTACGGTCGAAAGAACGGGTCTTTCAATAAAAGTTTTAAGCATCTTGTGAATTATTATTTAGCTGAGGCTGATGTTTCTATTAGTACTATTTCATTTTTTGCTTGTTGCGGAACAATTACGATATCATCTTTTAGTTTAGATGCACCTTCCGTTACTACAATATCGCCTGCAGTAAGACCATCAGTCACAATAAAGTTTAAATCAGAAGTCCCGTTTGTTGTAATAATTCTAGATTTCACTTTGTTTCCTGGTCCTACAACATAAATAATTTGTTTTCCTTGAACTTCAAAAACAGCATTCTGCGGTACTAGAATAACTTGTTTTTGAACAATAGGCAAACGGATAATTCCGCTGCTACCGCTTCTTAATAATCCTTCCGGATTTCTAAATTCTGCTCTGAACTGTGTAGTTCCTGTCGTTGGATTTACTAAACCGTTCATTGTGGCGATTTTTCCTTTTTGATCGTATTCAGTATTGTCAATTAACAGCAAGGAAACTGCTGGAACTGCCTTCAATTTTTGTGCAGCTGTTGCTCCTTTGAACGTTTTATTAAAAAATAGCAATTGTTTTTCATTCATCGAAAAATAAGCACGAACAATTTTAGTATCTGAAACCGTAGTTAAAGGCATTTCGCTGGTTGAACTCACCAAACTTCCTTCTAGGAAAGGCAAACTTCCAATAACGCCATTTACAGGAGAAACGATTGTTCCAAAACCAATATTTGCTGCAATACTTCCATAAGCACTTTTGGCTTGAACTAATTTTGCTTTGGCAGTTTCCAGCTGAACATTGCTGATGATTTTTCTATCTACTAAAGGTTTCAATCGATCCACTTCGACCTGAGCAGCTTTGACCATCGCTTTTGCTGCAGCGGCATCTTGGTTTAACGTTTGTGTTTCTAATTTGAAAAGTAATTGTCCTTTTTTGACAAGTTGCCCTTCATCTACATAGATTTTCTGGATAAATCCGTTTACTTTTGGACGAATTTCTACATTTTGTTGTCCTTCGAGATTGGCAGTATATTCCTGATAAACAACCGCATCTTCTTCTACAATAGTTTTAACGGGGAACGGAACTGCGACTTGAGCGGCCATTTGAGGCTCTGATTTATTGCCACAGGATGCTAAAATTAGCAAAGCAAATATTGAAAATATTGAAAACTTTTTCATTTTTATAATTGGGTTTTGGATTTATATTTACGCGTTATTTCGTTCTATTTCTTTAAATTTATCAATAGTTTTAATTAAAAGTTCTTCTACTTCGCAAACATGGGCTTTATAGGCTTTGACATTTTGCATATTAAATTGTTCTTCCGCACACGAGACCGTTTTCTCTCTGTAAAAAATTAATTTATCTATTATTTTTTTTTCAAAATCCAGTATTTTAATATAATTTGTCAATCTTTCACTGAATGGAGAAGGCTTAAAATATTTTTTTCGGTCACCGGATAAAGTATAATAATTTATTTTATCCATTTTTAAAAGCAAGTTTAAGTTTGTAGAAATAGAGCTTTTACTGGCACTTAGTTTTTCAACGATTTCTTCAAAAGTTAAGCCTGTTTTACAACCGTCAATTATTAGCAGTCCAAGAATTCGTGAACCCAGTGGCGATAAATTATACATTAACTCAAAATGAATTCCGAACATCTCAATAAGCTCTTCTTTCTCTTTTTGTGTAGTGGCCATAATTTTTTTTTTGCAAAAATACAGTTAGTTCACATTTTACCGAACTAAACGAACTTAAAATTATGTTAATTGTTTTAACATCCGGTTTCCCTTTAATTTGCTAACAGAAACTGCAGTTTAAATCTAAAAATCTAAAGTTTATTCATCAATTAGTTATATTTAGATTAAAAGTTAGTTCGTGAAAAAAAAATGCTTAATATTGAAAAGAGAACAATAACTTTTAATTTATATTTTAATAAACCAAATGAATCCTACTATGAATGCTAAAAATTTCAAGAACTCTTTTTTAATGATTGCCATTTTTTCAGCTACAGCAACTATGGCGCAACACAAATATGTGAATACTCCGCCAGAGGTTTCCCCAATGCTGATGCAACCCGAAATGACGGAAATTTGGGAACCGTTGGTAAAAGTAATTACGCCAGCTAAAACGTTGGGCAACGCACCTTCGGATGCAATTATTTTATTTGACGGTAAAAACTTATCGCAATGGGTTAGTCAAAAAGATGTAAACAAGCCTGCCGGATGGAAAATTGTCGACCAAGACTACATGGAAGTTGTTCCAGGCTCAGGAGCCATTCAAACTAAAATGACCTTTGGTGACTGCCAGTTGCACTTGGAATGGAGCGCACCGGATATCGTTTTAGATGGAGGACAGGCCAGAGGAAACAGTGGTGTGTTTTTCCAAAACAGATACGAATTGCAAATTTTAGATTCCTACAATAATAGAACCTACAATAATGGTCAGGCTGGAAGTATCTATAAAGATCATCCGCCATTAGTAAACGTTGTAAAAACACCATTAGAATGGAATGCTTACGATGTAGTTTATACTGCGCCACGATTCAAAGCTGATGGCAAAATTGATGCTCCAGCCAGAATCACCGTATTTTTAAATGGTGTTTTAGTACAAAACAATACGACTATAAACGGGTTAACACTTTACATCGGTTTGCACAATTATCCTGAGTCTCATGGCGATGATGTTATTTCGCTTCAAGATCATGATTCTAAAAATCAATTTCGAAATATTTGGATTAGAAAACTTTAAAAGAGAATACAAAAGGAGCGCTAAAAACGCTCCTTTTTTTTTTGGATGCAAGACCCATTTAGGTACGTTTCTGTTTTGAACAGTAATTTACTTATATTTGTTGACCTTAAAAACAAACTTATAGTGAGTCAAATCAATAAGCTAAAAATATTTAATGACCCTATTTATGGGTTTATAACCATCCCAAACGCTTTAATCTACGATTTAATTCAGCATCCTTATTTTCAGCGTTTGCGTCGAATTTCCCAAATGGGATTGTCGTATTTAGTATATCCGGGAGCAAATCATACCCGTTTTCATCACGCTTTAGGTTGCATGCATTTAATGCAAAAAGCAGTTGAAGTAATTCGTTTCAAAGGAGTTTCTATATCTCCCGATGAAGAAAATGCATTGTACATTGCTATTTTATTGCATGATATAGGTCATGGGCCTTTTTCGCATGCGATGGAAAAAAGTATTGTTGAAGATGTGCATCACGAAGAAATATCGCTCTTATTTATGAACCAATTGAATGTGGAATTTAACGGTCAGTTAAGTTTGGCAATTCAGGTTTTTAAAGGCGAATACAATCGAAAATTCATGCTGCAATTGATTTCCAGTCAATTGGATATGGATCGAATGGATTATTTGAAACGCGACAGTTTTTACTCGGGCGTGGCAGAAGGAAATGTCAACTCGGAACGATTGATTCAAATGATGAACGTGGTGGACGATTATTTAGTCATTGAGGAAAAAGGAATATATTCTGTAGAGAAATTTTTAATGTCCAGACGGCTGATGTATTGGCAGGCGTATTTGCACAAAACGAGTTTAGTGGCAGAGTTAATTTTGATGAAAATCTTAAAACGTGCTAAAGAATTAACCTTGAAAGGAATTCAATTGCCTTGCAGTGAGCCTTTATTTTTTTTCATGCAAAACAAAGTCACCCTAGCTACTTTTGATGCTGAAACCTTGGATTTATTTGCTCAATTAGATGATTTTGATATTATTGGAGCTTTAAAAGCTTGGCAAAAACAGGATGATTTTATACTGTCCTCTTTGAGTAAAATGATAGTAAACCGAGATTTATTGAAAATAAAATTGACTAGTGAAAAAGTAGCAACTGAAGAATTGCAACCGTTAAAGGAGCGTTTTGCATTGGAAAATAATATTTCATTATCAGAAACCAATTATTTTATCTTTAAAGGCAAAATAAAAAATCAAGCCTATAGCAAAGAGGCGGAACCGATACGAATTTTGAAAAAAGATTGTACAATTGAGGACGTAATTGAATCTTCTGATCAGCTGAATTTAAAATCGTTATCTAAATTAGTGACCAAGTATTATATCTGTTTCCCAAAACAACTGCTATAAAAAAGTCATTTAAAATCTATTTTTTTATATTTTTGTCGCGATGAAATTTACAGCAGAACAAATAGCAGGGATTTTAGAAGGAGAAGTTGTAGGGAATCCTATGGTGGAAGTTTTTAGATTGTCAAAAATCGAAGAAGGGACTGAGGGATCGCTTACTTTTTTATCAAATCCTAAATATCTCAATTATATATATTCTACAAAAGCTTCAGTAACCATTGTTAATGAAACTTTTACACCAGAATCGCCTTTAACTACGACTTTAATAAAAGTACCTGATGCGTATGCCGCATTTTCAAAATTATTAGAGTTTTACAATCAGGTAAAATTGAATAAAACCGGAATAGAGCAGCCTTCTTTTCTGTCACAAAGTGTAAAATACGGAGATAATTTATATCTTGGTAGTTTCAGTTATGTGGGTCAGAATGTAGTTTTGGGCGAAAATGTAAAAATATATCCTAATTGTTTTGTTGGGGATAATGTGTTAATTGGGGATAATGTAATTTTATTCGCTGGCGCAAAAATCTATTCGGAGACCGTAATTGGGAATAATTGTACCATTCATTCCGGAGCAATAATAGGTGCTGATGGTTTTGGTTTTGCACCAAACCCAGATGGGACTTACAGTAAGATTCCACAAATAGGAAATGTAATAATTGAAGACAATGTAGATATTGGCTCTTGTACAACTATTGATAGGGCTACAATGGGTTCTACTATTATCCGAAAAGGTGTGAAGCTTGACAATCAAATTCAGATCGCACATAATGTTGAAATTGGCGAGAACACCGTTATTGCCGCTCAAACAGGAGTTGCTGGTTCCACAAAAATCGGAAAAAATGGTATGATTGGGGGACAGGTTGGAATTTCGGGACATTTGACCATTGGTAATAATGTTCGAATTCAAGCCCAATCAGGAGTGGGACGCAATATAAAAGATCACGAAATATTGCAAGGAACCCCTTCATTTGGATACAATGATTTTAGTAAATCATATGTTCATTTCAAAAATTTGCCTAAAATTGTTGCAGAAATAAAAGAATTAAAAAAACAAATATTAAACCAAAAAAATGGAAACAATGGTTAAACAGAAGACCATCAAAACAGAAATTTCGCTAACTGGAGTTGGATTACACACCGGTAAAGAAGTAAAAATGACTTTTAAACCTGCTCCAGTCAATAATGGTTTTACTTTTGTTCGAGTAGATCTGGAAGGACATCCTATTATTGAAGCAGATGCTAATTATGTTGTAAACACGCAAAGAGGAACTAATCTAGAAAAACTAGGTGTTAAAATTCAGACCCCTGAACATGTTCTAGCGGCACTAATTGGTTGTGATTTAGATAATGTAATCATCGAATTAAATGCCTCTGAGCTGCCTATTATGGATGGTTCTTCAAAATATTTTGTCGAAGCCCTTGAAAAAGCAGAAATAGAGGAGCAAAATGCGAAACGAAATGTTTATGTCGTAAAAGAAGTTATTTCTTTTACAGATGAAGCCTCAGGATGTGAAATATTAGTAATGCCAAACGATCATTATTCCGTTACTGCAATGGTAGATTTTGGCACAAAAATACTTGGCACTCAAAATGCTACAATGAAAAGCATCTCAGATTTTAAAACTGAAATATCGGAGTCAAGAACTTTTAGTTTTTTACACGAATTAGAATCATTGTTAGAAAATGGTTTAATAAAAGGCGGTGATTTAAATAATGCAATTGTTTACGTAGATAAAGAAATTTCTGCGGCAACGATGGAGAATTTAAAAATCGCTTTTGGTAAAGACGAGATTACCGTTAAACCAAATGGTATTTTAGACAACCTTACATTGCATTATCCAAATGAAGCGGCAAGACACAAATTACTTGATGTGGTAGGTGATTTAGCTTTAATTGGAACTAGAATTCAAGGTAAAGTAATTGCTAATAAACCAGGGCATTTTGTCAATACACAGTTTGCTAAAAAAATGGCCAAAATTATAAAAATTGAGCAAAGAAATTATGTTCCTGTTTATGATTTACATCAAGAGCCGTTAATGGACATTCATAAAATCATGGCTGTTCTTCCCCATAGACCACCATTTTTATTGATTGACAGAATCATTGAAATGTCGGAAACCCATGTAGTGGGTATGAAAAACGTTACGATGAATGAGAATTTCTTTGTGGGACATTTTCCTGAAGCGCCAGTGATGCCCGGCGTTTTAATTGTTGAAGCGATGGCACAAACGGGCGGAATCCTGGTTTTAAGTACCGTTCCGGATCCTGAAAATTATTTAACTTATTTTATGAAAATAGATAATGTTAAATTCAAACATAAAGTATTGCCTGGGGATACCTTGATTTTTAAGTGTGATTTAATTACGCCTATCCGACGAGGAATTTGTCACATGCAGGCTAACGCTTACGCAAATGGAAAACTAGTTGCTGAAGCTGAATTAATGGCACAAATTGCTAAGAAACAATAGATTTTTTTGTTAATGTGGTTAATCGTTGATTCGGTTAATCGATTAAACAGTTAAACGATTAAATATAGAATATGAATCAACCACTAGCCTATGTTCATCCAGGCGCTAAAATCGCTAAAAATGTTGTCATTGAACCCTTTACAACCATTCACAATAATGTAGTTATTGGAGACGGAACTTGGATTGGTTCAAATGTTACCATTATGGAAGGCGCAAGAATTGGAAAAAATTGTAATATATTCCCTGGCGCAGTTATTTCGGCGGTACCACAGGATTTAAAATTTGGTGGTGAAGATTCTTTAGCAATAATTGGCGACAATTGTACGATTAGAGAATGTGTAACTATTAATAGAGGAACAATAGCATCCGGACAAACTACGTTAGGTAATAATTGCTTGGTAATGGCAACGGCACATATCGCTCACGATTGTCACATTGGTGATAATGCTATTATTGTAAATGGAGTAGCTTTGGCGGGTCATGTAACGGTTGGAAATTACGCTGTAATTGGCGGATTGGCAGCAATTCATCAATTTATTCACATAGGAGATCACGCGATGATATCTGGTGGATCATTGGTAAGAAAAGATGTTCCTCCTTTTACAAAAGCAGCAAAAGAGCCTTTGTCGTATGTTGGAATTAATTCTGTAGGATTGAGAAGACGAGGTTTTACAACTGAAAAAATCAGAGAAATTCAGGATATTTATAGAATTTTATATCAAAAAAATTACAATACAACACAAGCTTTAGGTATTATTGAAGCAGAGATGGAAGCGACACCGGAAAGAGATGAAATTATTGACTTTATCCGAAATTCATCTAGAGGCGTAATGAAAGGATATTCAGGGAATTATTAATCCCCAACCCAACCCTCCCCGAAGGGGAGGGAGATAGAAACGTAAACATATAAAAATAATTAAGTAACACATTTCCATCCAGTCTCCCTCCCCTTCGGGGAGGGTTGGGGTGGGGTAAACAAAAAAATAAAAAATGGCATCAACATCAGATATTAAAAACGGATTGTGTATTAAATACAATAACGATATTTACAAAATCATCGAATTTCTTCACGTAAAACCAGGAAAAGGACCTGCTTTTGTTAGAACTAAATTGAGAAGTTTAACGAATGGAAAAGTGTTGGACAACACGTTTTCGGCTGGTCATAAAATTGAAGAAGTTAGAGTAGAAAACCATAAATTTCAGTTTTTATATCCAGAAGGTGAAGATTTTCATTTTATGAATACCGAAACTTTTGAACAAATCACATTAAATAAAAACATACTAGATTCACCAGATTTATTAAAAGAAGGTGAAAATGTGATGGTTAGTATCAATACAGAAACTGATTTACCTCTTTCTGTAGATATGCCAGCATCGGTTATACTTGAAGTAACCTACGCTGAGCCAGGAATAAAAGGAAATACTGCTACAAATGCAACTAAATCAGCAACTGTTGAGACGGGTGCAACCGTAAATGTTCCTTTGTTTATTAATGAAGGAGATAAAATTAAAATTGACACTACATCAGGTTCTTACATGGAACGTGTTAAGGAATAGTTTTTATAAGTTTTCAGTTTTCAGTCTCAGTAGGCAGTTCGTGTCGGTAAAGATTGAAAACTGGGACTGAAAACTGGGACTGAAAACTGAGACTAAAAACTAAAAAAATGAAATTCCAAAAAGTTTATACTTTAAAAGCAATTGCAAATATCATCGACTGCGAATATGTTGGGGATAAAAATTTTCCAGTGAGTGGAATGAATGAAATTCATGTTGTTGAATTCGGGGATATTGTTTTTGTAGATCATCCTAAGTATTATGACAAAGCATTAAATTCTGCAGCAACTATAGTTTTAATCAATAAAAATGTACCTTGTCCTGATGGAAAAGCATTGCTGATTTCTGAAGATCCTTTTAGAGATTTCAATAAATTAACCAATTATTTTAGACCTTTTCAATTTTCAAATGTATCAATATCCACTTCAGCTTTAGTAGGAGAAATGACTGTAATACAGCCAAATACATTTATTGGGAATCATGTTGTTATTGGTAAAAATTGTTTGATCCATTCTAATGTCTCGATTTATGATTACACCGTGATTGGCGATAATGTAATTATTCATGCAGGGACTATTCTGGGTGCAGATGCATTTTATTATAAAAAACGTTCTGACGGTTATGATCAATTACTTTCAGGCGGAAGAGTGGTCATCAAAGATAATGTGGGAATTGGTGCCCTATGTACGATTGATAAAGGAGTGACAGGTGATACAACTATTGGCGAAGGTACAAAAATTGACAATCAAGTACATGTAGGTCATGACACTGTAATTGGAAAACGATGCTTAATTGCTTCACAAACCGGAATTGCAGGTTGCGTCATAATTGAAGACGATGTGACAATATGGGGGCAAGTAGGAACCACCAGCGGGATAACAATAGGAGCAAAGGCCGTAATTCTTGGTCAAACTGGCGTTACGAAATCCGTTGAAGGAGGGAAATCCTATTTTGGTACTCCGATTGAAGAATCAAGAGAAAAATTGAAACAACTGGCTAATATCAAGAAAATACCAGAAATTCTTAATAAATTAAAGTAATATGTCTCCTAAAGAAATCGTTCAGAAATTTTACAAATCGGATGCTCTTATCGATAGCGAAGTCATGAAAGATTTTTTGCATCCTGAAGTTATCGTTGAATGGAATAGCAGTAAAGGATTGATTCAATTGGATTATGATTCATTGTTAATTCTGTCCCATGATTTGAGTAAAGCCTATGTACGTTCCAAGGTTAGAATTAGTCATCTTGTAAGTGAAAATGATACCATTTCGGTACGGTACTCTCATTTTGTAAAAACGATTGAGAATCCCAGAGAAGAAATGTTACTGGCGCATTTTATGGTAATTTGGCAAATAAAAGACAATAAACTTTTTCGAGGGTATCAAATGAGTCAATTATCCTAATTTAGTATCAAAAAACTGAATACTGAATACTGATAACTGATTACTATTTTATACTTTTGCATTACAATTTTAAAAACAACATAAAAAATATATCATGAGTGTTTTAGTTAATAAAGATTCCAAAATAATTGTTCAAGGTTTTACAGGAAGTGAAGGAACTTTCCATGCTTCTCAAATGATTGAGTACGGTACTAACGTTGTTGGTGGTGTAACTCCAGGAAAAGGGGGAACAACGCACTTAGACAGGCCTGTTTTCAACACTGTGAAAGATGCTGTAGAACAAGCAGGAGCTGATACAACTATCATTTTTGTTCCGCCGGCTTTCGCTGCAGATGCAATTATGGAAGCTGCAGATGCCGGAATTAAAGTAATTATTGCAATTACTGAAGGAATTCCTGTTGCTGACATGATAAAAGCAAATAGTTATGTTAAAGAAAGAAATTCTAGATTAATAGGTCCAAACTGTCCAGGTGTAATCACTCCGGGTGAAGCTAAAGTTGGTATTATGCCAGGTTTTGTTTTCAAAAAAGGAACGGTTGGTATTGTTTCTAAATCAGGAACATTAACGTATGAAGCTGCTGACCAAGTGGTAAAACAAGGATTAGGAATTACTACTGCAATTGGAATTGGTGGAGACCCAATTATTGGAACAACTACGAAAGAAGCAGTTGAATTATTGATGAATGATCCGGAAACAGAATGTATCGTAATGATAGGTGAAATTGGTGGACAATTAGAAGCTGATGCTGCGCACTGGATTAAAGCCGATGGTAATCGCAAACCAGTTGTAGGTTTCATCGCAGGAGTTACCGCTCCAGCAGGCCGTACAATGGGACATGCCGGTGCTATCGTTGGAGGCTCTGACGATACTGCGGAAGCTAAGAAACAAATCATGAGAGAATGTGGTATTCACGTAGTAGATTCTCCAGCTGAAATTGGTAAAAAAGTAAAAGAAGTTTTAGGATAATCGAAACGCTAATTAAATATTTTAAAAGCCTCACAATTTTGTGGGGCTTTTTTATTATAAATTGAATTAAAGAAATATCTTTGCACTTTAATAAATACATCTGTTTATGCGGATTCAGTTGTAATAAAAACAAACATAAACAAATGGTTTCTAATGGACCTCACGATTTTGTGGGGTATTTTTTTGTCGAATCCAGTTCAAATAAAAATAAAATAATATGTACAAAGAGTTAAAAAAATTCAAAGTTAGCAATCAGTTTTCATTTACTACAGAAGAAAGTTTAGCTGAAGTTTGCAATGCTTCAGAAGGGTCTGGAATATTTTTAGTGTATTCAGTAGGGGATGAAAAAGAGTTAATTATGGTGGGTTCTACTGGAACTGTTCAAAATAACGGAACTTTGAAAATTAAAAACGGCGGTTTAAAAGAAAAAATTGTAGAAGGACACCAATTTGCAAAAACTGGAAGAAAGTATTCTTGGCCAGCCCAAATGAAAATCGACGATATAAGTACGTTAGAAGTAGTTTGGTACGAAACATTTAATGATAAAACTAAAGTAATTCCAACATTTGCAGAAGGACAAGTTTTACAAAATTTTCTTGACGAAACTGGAAGATTGCCAAAATGGAATGTAGCTTTTTAATTATCACGATAGTTTAAAATTTGACAATTCAGTTTTTTATATAAAAGCGCCACCTTTTTGTGTGGCGCTTTTGTGTAAATTGACATTTTTTGACTGAAATTGAAATCATTTCATAAATAATTAAGTACTTTTGCATCCGTTATCACGAATCCTTTAATAGGATAGCAACCTGCAGCAACAAGCAAGGTGCTAAAACGATAAGCCAAATACTTTGGAAAAAATGTTGTTTTAATCATTTTTATATATTGGGTTTTTGTTTGTCGTAATAATAGATTTATTTTTATAACCTTATTTATGACAAAGAAAATGCAACAAAAAGGAAATGCACTAGCTTTACTTCCATTATTTATTTTTATTTTAACCTTCCTAGGGGCTGGAATTTGGCTTAATGATTTTTATGCTTTTCCTTCTCCAGTAGCTGTATTGTTGGGTATTATCGCTGCTTTTTTACTTTTTAAACAAACAACAGAAGACAAAGTAAATACCTTAATATCCGGTTGTGGTGAAAGTAAAATAATCACTATGTGTTTAATTTATTTGCTTGCAGGTGCTTTTGCTACTGTTACTAAGGCAATGGGAGGAGTTGATTCAGTGGTAAATTTAGGAATTAACAATATTGATGTTGCTTATTTCCCGTTGGGCATTTTCCTTATTGCTTCCTTTCTTTCTACTGCAACAGGAACTTCAGTTGGCGCTATTGTGGCATTAGGACCAATTGCGGTAAGCTTAGCTGAAAAAAGCGGTTCTCCACTAGGATTAATCGCGGGATCCTTGTTGGGAGGTGCCATGTTAGGGGATAATCTATCGATGATTTCTGATACAACTATTGCCGCAACTCAATCTTTAGGATGTGAAATGAAAGATAAGTTTAAAATCAACCTATTCATTGCTTTTCCAGCTTCAATAATAACAATTTTTTTACTTTTCTATTTAGGCTTAAATTCAGAAATTACGGCAGTCGCTATTCCAAAATCAAGTTATGATTTAATTACTATTTTACCGTATTTGTTGGTGATTGTCCTTGCTATAATTGGGATTAATGTTTTCACTACATTAATTATCGGAATCGTTGTGGCAGGAATTATTGGAATTATTGGTACTGATTTTACTATTTTAGTTTTTGCACAAAAAATATACGAAGGATTTACTAGCATGACGGATATATTCTTGTTGTCCATGCTTACTGGAGGTTTAGCGGCACTTGTGGAGAAAGCAGGTGGAATTGATTTTGTTATTCATAAAATTAAATCCAGAATAAAGAATAAAAAATCGGCTCAAATGGGAATTGGAACTTTAGTATGTTTTACTAATATGGCAATTGCTAATAATACGGTTTCTATTGTTATCACAGGTGCTATCGCTAAAGAAATTAACGATGAATATAATTTAAGCGCTAAAAAAACGGCAACTTTACTGGATATTTTTGCATGTATTACTCAAGGAATTTTGCCTTATGGTGCTCAAGTGTTGTTAATTTTAAGTTTTGCAAATGGAAAATTGAATTTCTTAGATTTACTAAGTAACGCTTGGTATCTGCTATTTTTGTTTTTGGTTACAGTATTTGCTATTTACAGTAATTTTTGGGATAAATGGATTCATAGATTTTTGAAAGTTTAAGCTTTTGATATAAAATTTTTGAATTGAATTGCTATATTTGTCTTATAAAAAAAAACACAAACGAACTATAGAACATGAAATTACTAGAAGGAAAAGTAGCCCTAATTACTGGTGCGAGTCGCGGAATTGGAAAAGGAATTGCAGAAGTTTTTGCAAAACATGGTGCAAATGTTGCATTTACTTATAGTTCATCAGTAGAATCTGCTTTGGCACTGGAAAACGAATTGAATACTCTTGGAATTAAAGCCAAAGGTTATCAGTCTAACGCAGCCGATTTTAATGAAGCGCAAACTCTTGTAGACAAGGTTTTGGCTGAATTTGGAACGGTTGATATTTTGATTAACAACGCCGGAATTACCAAAGACAACCTATTAATGCGCATGTCCGAAGAAGATTTTGATAATGTAATCGATGTCAATTTGAAATCCGTTTTTAATATGACCAAAGCAATTCAACGTACTTTTCTTAAACAACGTTCCGGTTCTATAATCAATATGAGTTCAGTTGTAGGAGTGCAAGGAAATGCGGGACAAACGAACTATGCTGCTTCTAAAGCGGGTGTTATTGGTTTTTCAAAATCTGTAGCATTGGAATTAGGATCTCGTAATATTCGTTGTAATGTAATTGCTCCAGGATTTATAGAAACAGAAATGACGGCTAAATTAAATGAGGATGTTGTAAAAGGATGGAGAGACGGAATCCCATTGAAACGCGGCGGAACGTCTGAAGACGTTGCAAATGCATGTCTTTTCTTCGCGTCGGATTTGAGTCTTTATGTAACGGGACAGGTGATGAATGTTTGTGGAGGAATGCTTACCTAAATAAATATAAATTACAAATGATGGAATAATTCAAAATTTAAAACTAATCGTTTAAAATAAAAAAAGAATGACAACAGCTACCGTTCTACTAATACTACTTTCTATACTAATAGCTGGCAGTTTGTCATTTTTTCAATATAGCTATAAAGCCAAAAACAAATCGAAAGTGAGTTTGTTTTTGGCTTTTTTACGTTTTGGATCCATTTTTGGAATATTATTATTGTTGATTAATCCAATAGTAACCAAAAATACGCTGGTAACGATAAAAACCCCATTACCTATTATTGTTGACAATTCTAGTTCTATCTCATTTTTGAATGCCAATGAAAAAGCAATAGAATTGTATAAAAAAATACAATCCAATGCAGACTTACAAGAGAAATTTGACGTACAATCGTATCAGTTTTCAAACGATTTTGAACCTGCAGAAACATTTGATTTTAAAGGAACACAAACAAATATTGATGTTGTAGCTAAAAATCTAAAAAGCATTTATAAAAACGTAATCTATCCAACGGTTTTAATTACGGATGGAAATCAAACTTCTGGAAATGATTATGTGTATACTTTTAACGCTGCTAATAAAGTATATCCAGTAATCGTAGGGGATACAACTACTTTCCTAGATTTTAAAATTAATCAGCTGAACGTTAATAAATATGCTTTTCTCAAGAACAAATTTCCTGTAGAAGCTTTTTTACAGTATTCAGGAACTAAAAGCGTAACGGCCGATTTTATTATTTCACAAGGGAATATCGTATTCAGTAAACAATCAATTACGTTTTCACCTTCCAAGAAAACGGCAACCTTAAGCATACTTTTACCGGCAAATAAAATAGGAGTACAGATTTTTAAAGCCACAATTTCATCTAAAGAAAAGGAAAAAAACAGCTACAATAACAATAAGAATTTTGCGGTAGAAGTTATTGATCAGAAGACAAATATTGCTATTGTTTCGGCTATAAATCATCCTGATTTGGGAGCACTAAAAAGAGCCATTGAGTCGAATGTACAACGTAAAGTAATCATTGTCAAACCAAACGAAATAAATACGTTACAGGATTTTAATGTTCTTATATTGTACCAACCGACTAATGCGTTTAAAACCCTTTTTGAGCGTAATAAAGCTGCCGGAATCAATACGTTTATTATTACTGGAAACAATACCGATTTTAATTTTCTAAATCAACAGCAAGAAAATTTTAGCTTTAAAATGAGCGGACAAAAAGAAGATTATTTGGCAGTCTTTAATGCTCAGTTTAATTTGTTTGCAGTTGAGAATATCGGGTTTGAAAATTTACCGCCTTTACAAAATGCTTTTGGAACCATCACAACAAAAGGAGTAGTGTCTGTTTTGCTTTCGTCCAAGATCAGAACTATAGATACTGGCGCGCCTTTATTGGCTTTTACAGAAAATCAAGGCAAGCGATCCGCTTATCTTTTCGGTGAAAACAGTTGGAAATGGCGTTTGCAAACACATGTCAGTAATCAATTATTTGAAAAATATGATGTTTTCATGGATAAGATTATTCAATTTTTGGCTTCTAATAATTCTAAAAAATCATTAGTGGTTGAACATGAAAGTTTTTATAATTCCGGGGAAGCGATTGAAATAACCGCACAATTTTTCAATAAAAATTATGAGTTTGATGAAAAAGCACGTTTGACTATTGCAGTAACAAATACTAAAACGAAGCAAACTAAAAATTACGATTTATTAAAAGGTAATAGTTTTTACAAAGTCAATCTCGACGGACTGAAAGCCGGACTGTATGCATTCACGATTAAAGAATTAAATTCTAAAACCACGTATTCCAGTAGTTTTGAAATTCTTGATTTTGATATCGAAAAGCAATTTGTCAATCCTGATGTGGAGAAATTGACACAATTAGCAACGCAAACAAAAGGGAAAGCATATTTTACAGACCAAATCGACGTGTTGATTAAAACACTTTTAGAAAATGAAGAATATAAGGCGATTCAAAAGAACATCGTTACTAAAACTCCATTGATTGATTGGATTTGGTTATTAGTTTTAATTTCAATTTTTTTGGCAACCGAATGGTTTGTTCGAAAATACAACGGATTACTGTAGTAAAATACAATTAAATAACATGGATTTTAGACTAAAAGTATTCTATACTGTTGCCAAGCGTTTGAGTTTTACAAAAGCTGCGACCGAATTGTTTATTACGCAACCCGCCATTTCAAAGCATATTCAAGAATTAGAAGAACAATATAAAATCAAACTTTTTGACAGAAATGGATCTAAAATCGCACTGACAACCGCTGGTGAAATACTATTAAAACATACCAAAAACATTTTTGAAGTGTACCGCGAAATTGATTTTGATATGAGTACGCTGATTAATCAACGTTCTGGGGTGTTGCGATTAGGAGCCAGTACTACGATTTCTCAGTATATAATTCCGCCACTTTTAGCTCGTTTTCATCAAAAATTACGAGATGTAAAAGTCAGTTTATTGAATGGAAACACCGAACAAATAGAGAATGCTTTATTAAAACAAGAAATTGAAATAGGAATTGTTGAAGGTCAATCTAAAAATAAGTCAATTAAATATACCGCGTTTTTAAAAGACGAATTGGTCTTGGTTTGTAAGAGTTCCAATGCTTTGGCACGGCTTGATCAAGTGACGCAGGAGGATCTTAAAAAGATGCGTTTTTTAATGCGAGAACAAGGATCTGGAACGCTTGAAGTTATTGAGCATGCATTGAAACCATTTGAAATTAAAGTGTCAGAATTAAAAATTGAAATGCAGTTAGGAAGTACTGAAAGCATTAAATCCTATCTAATGAACTCGGATTGCGTGGCTTTTATATCGATTCATGCGATAGAAAAAGAACTTAAAAATAATGAATTGCTCATATTAGACATTAAAGATCTCATCATTGAACGTTCCTTTTATGTCATTACTCTGCAAGGAAAAAGCGATTCACTATCGGATTTGTTTATTCATAATATTTCAAATCATTATAATTTAAAGTTATGACGGATTATAATTTGCGATTGGTATAAAAAGATCTATCTATCCACCTTTGCACTGTATTAATTCAATAATTTTACATTGGAAACGCATCAACAACTAGTTCAAAAAGAATCTTTCATTTTTTTTAAAGTAAATGCCACAGTTCAGCAACTCATTTTTGTTGTATTGCTGTTATTTTGCACAACAATGGTGGTTACTCCCCCGATTGCTTTACTATTAGGATTAGTTGTCGCCAATCTTTTTGGACATCCCTTTTTAAAGTTGAATCATAAAGCGACAAACTATTTCCTGCAATTTTCTGTAGTCGGTTTAGGGTTTGGAATGAATGTTCACAGCGCTATTTCTGAAGGAAAAGAAGGTTTTTTGTTTACGGTCTTTTCTATTTTAACTACTTTGGTTTTAGGAACTTTTCTTGGAAAATGGTTTAAAACCGAACACAAAACATCTCATTTAATTTCCTGCGGAACTGCAATTTGTGGTGGTAGTGCGATTGCAGCAATTGCTCCTGTAATAAAATCTAATGAAAAACAAACCTCCGTTGCTTTAGGAGTAATCTTCATTTTAAATTCAGTGGCGTTATTTTTATTTCCAGCGGTGGGACATTGGTTGGATTTAACACAAAAAGAGTTTGGATTATGGTGTGCCATTGCAATTCATGATACGAGTTCTGTAGTTGGTGCTGCCACTAAATATGGTCCGGAAGCATTGCAGATAGCCACGACGGTAAAATTAGCACGTGCGTTATGGATTATTCCTGTAGCAATGATTACAGCCTTTATCTTTAAAAATAAATCAGAAAAAATAAAAATTCCTTATTTTATTGGATTGTTTATTCTGGCTATGATTATAAATACCTATTTGCCGGAAATGGAGCGCATAGGGACGCATTTAGTTTCCGTTGCCAAAATAGGTCTGACGGTAACTTTGTTTCTAATTGGAGCCGGATTGAATAAAACTGTTTTGCAATCCGTGGGTTTAAAACCGCTTGCGCAGGGAGTTTTACTTTGGACATTCATCGCAGTAGTTACTTTACTTTCGATTATTTATTTACGATAGGTTTATGTTGAAAGGTCTTTCGTTTGATAACATGAAATTGCAGTCTAATGTAATCATACAAAAGTGCTATTAATAAAAAGGTTGCAGCAACATACAGCGTTTTTATTTCCAATAAATTATAAAGAAAACCACCTGAAAAACAGCCAATAAAAAAGAACACAATAATGGATAATCTCAAGTAAATACTGGTTTTTAATTTTTTCTTTTCTTCGGGCTTTTTATAGAAAAATAATTGGGATAATTCAATTCCCAAATCAGTAAAAAGCCCTGTTAAATGGGTAGTTCTCACTATTGACTGAGATATTTTTGTCACCAATGAGTTTTGTATTCCCATTGCGAAAAGCAACGAAAAAGCAATGCATTTTCCTTCATAACTTGATAATGTTGATTGTGTTCCGAAAATCCCAACACTGATCAAAACTATCATCTCCAGCGAAATAGGAATGACATGAGATAAATTTGGATGTTTTTTAGAAATTAATTCTGCTAAAAAATTAGAGACAAAAGCGCCAAATAAAAAGAAAATCGTGAACACAAAAAAAGTAATTGCGGCGGTATAATCTCGTTTCATTATTTCTTCGGCAAAGTAGGCGAAATGACCCGTAACATTGGTAGTCAATGTTTGGATTGATAAAACTCCCGTAACATTTACAATTCCCGCAACAAAAGATAATAAAGTGGCTAAACGAAGATTATGTATAAAAGTTCTGTTTTTTCCCTGATGTCTAAACATATTTTTGTCGTTTTCTTTTTTTATTAACAGAATCTTAAAGCCAATTTTTTCTAATAACGATTTAAAGAAATACATTTGTACTTCAAAAAAATAAAATTAATGAAAAATTTTACAATCAGACCTACACTTGTTGTGTTATCTACTCTTGCAGTTGCTTTTTTTCTTTTGTCATGGGGAGTTATAGGACATGAACGAATCAATAGAGCGGCAGTAATGGCACTTCCAAAACCATTACAGACTTTTTTTTACAACCATATTGATTTTATTACGCAAGAATCTACTGTTCCAGATTTGAGAAGAAATGTTTTGAATGATAAAGAAGAACCACCACGTCATTATTTTGATATGGAAAATTTTGGCGCAGCAGCAGCTTTGCCTAAAACAATGAAAGACGCTAAACTGAAATATGATGAGAAATTTTTGAATAAAAACGGAATATTACCTTGGTACATTCAGGATATGATGGTGAAACTGACTAAAGCATTCAAGGACAAAAGAAAAAATGAAATCTTATTTATCGCCGGTGATTTAGGTCATTACATTGCAGATGCGCACATGCCGTTGCATACATCAGATAATCACGATGGACAAAATACCAATCAAAAAGGAATTCACTCTTTATGGGAAAGCCGTTTGCCAGAGTTATTTGCTAAAAATTACAACTTGAATGTAGCACAGGGAAAATATTTAGAGGATGTAGACAAAGCAACTTGGGATATAATTTTTGATACCCACAGTTTAGTGGAACCACTATTGGCTACTGATAAAAAATTAAGAATTGCAACTACAGAAAATAAAATGTACGTAACAGATGCAGCTGGTAATGTTGTCAAAAACAAATATGGCGGAATGTTATATTCTGATGAATATGCAGCTAAATTACACACCGATTTAAACGGAATGGTCGAACAACAAATGAAAAAAGCCATTACAGCTACAGCAAGTTTTTGGTACACGGCTTGGGTAAATGCAGGAAAGCCAGATTTAAGTACTCTTGATGCTGCTGAACTTACCAAACGCAACAATAAAAATTTGAAAAAGGATTTAAAAATTTTTGAAAAAGGAAATCTTTTTGGTTTAATAAATGAAAAAGAATAATCAATAAATTTATAATTAACAAACGGGTGTGAATTTAATCGCACCCGTTTTTTTAATTGATTTGTTGATCTTTCTTTTCCTTCAACATATATGAGGCCGTTTGAAAGTACGCTATTGTTTCATGTACTAAATCTGTTCTTTCTTTAGTTAAGAGTATCTGATCGTAAAAAATTTGAAAATCAGAACTTACTTTCTGATTTGGTTTTAACGATAATTGAAATTGTTTGACTTTCTGTTTGGGTGAAATTATGGTCAAAATATTGTCTTTTATTAATCCTAAATCCTGATACGTAGCAATCAATGCTCTGGGTTTGTAATTCGGTTGTAAAACATCCTGACCATAAAATTTGCTTTGATAATCAAAGTTAAGTAAGCCAAATACCGTTGGCATAACATCAATTTGTGACATTAAGTGCGTATATTTTTGAGGTTTTATAAAACCAGGACTGTAAATCATTGCCGGAATCCTGTATTTATCTGCTGGAAGTTCTGTTTTTCCTGCACTGGAAGCACAATGATCGGCTAGTATTACAAAAACGGTATTGGTAAACCAAGGTTGTTTTTTGGCCATTTCAAAGAATTTTTTCATTGCATAATCTGTGTATTTTACACCGCCATCACGAGATTTTGCATCACCTGGAATATCAATTTTACCATTTGGATAAGTGAAAGGTCTGTGATTGCTCACGGTCATAATATGATTAAAGAACGGCTTATCAGCAGCTGCTTCTTTGTTCATTACTTGAATTGCTTTATTATACATGTCTTCATCACAAACGCCCCAAATATTAGCAAAAGTAATTTCATTTGGTGCAAACGTTTTTTTGTCAACAATTTCATAATCATTTCCTGAAAAGAAATCTTCCATATTGTCAAAAAAAGCATCGCCTCCATACATGAATTTTACGGCATAGCCTCTTTGTTTGAATAAATGTCCCGTTGAGAATTTATTTTTATTGTCTTCACGTTTCACCACACTTTCCCCAGCGGTAGGCGGTAAACATAAAGTAACGGCTTCAAGACCACGAACCGTTCTATTACCTACAGCATAGAGGTTTGTAAAAACTAAACTTTTGGTTGCCAAACTGTCTAAAAATGGCGTAATATTTTTTTCGTTACCATACATCTTCAAAAACTCCGCACTGTAACTTTCGATTGTTATCAGTACCACATTTTTATGATTTTCCGCAGCTTCATTTTTTATTTGTCGCAACGTTGTCTCTCCTGAAATAGAAGGAATTTGTTGCTTTAATTGTGCAAATGCTTCGCTATTCGGAATTGTTTTGTAAAATTTAAAATAATCCAGTTCACTGTGCATAAATGCCAGATAGAATTTATAGATACCATTGGCTTGTAGTTCATTTGCAAAAACATTTTGAGATTTTTCTTTAGCGGACAAAAATGGTATCGCTAGCAAAGAAAGGCCAATCAGCACTACATATATTCCAGACAATTTTATTTTTTCTACTAAACCAGGAATGTTTTCAATATAGTTTTTTGATTTATTTACAATGAGATACGTTATTATCCCTGCAATAATAAAGAGTGCTGAAAACAATGGGATTACAGGATACGATTCCATAATATTTCCAAGAACTTCATTGGTGTACACCAAGTAATTTACTGCGATAAAATTGTATTTTACGCCAAATTCATTCCAAAAAAAGTATTCGCTGATTCCATTTTGTAAAATTAAAATCACGTAAAGAAAAATTACAAATGTGAACAACCAAAACCTGATTTGGTTTCGGTATTTTGGAAGGAAAAGTAATAATCCAAACAAAAATGTCTTTATTGCTACAAAACTTATTGCAATTTTGGGTAAAGCACTGCCATATTCATTGAGTATGGTTTTTCCGGATGAAACATAAAGCAATAGAGCGACTAATAATCCTAAAACAATATAACTGTACGGTTTTAAATATTTACAATTGGATATAAAAATGAGGTAAAGCCATAAAAATCCACTGAGTAAAACAAAAATAAAAAAGTCAGATATAAACCCAAACACAAAAAGGGACAGTGTATCAGTCCAAGAAAATGATGTTTGTGTTATGGGATGAAAGTAGAGGACAACTCGTAAAAAAAAGCTTACGGTAATGTAAAAGAGCAATAAAAAATAGAAAGGTGACGATTTTTTAAGAAAATTCATTGTGCAGTTTTTGTGAACAAAAGTATGCATAATTTTCACCTTTCTTTTAAGAATTGCGTACTGTTTTAAACGAAGCTATAAAGTAAAAAATTAGTAACAGGAATGTTTGCAAAAGCTGAAATTATAACTGCTATCGAAAAAGGGATGACAATTCCATCTGAAGCTATAATGACAGAAAACAACAAAAATTTCGTACTTTTACTGCCGAATCAAAAAAACGAAGATCCATTTAAGTAAGTTGATGTCAAAGTTAACGAGAAATCGAGAAAATTTGCCGAAACACTTCTTAGTACATTAATTAATACTTCTTCAAGAATTTTAAAAAAAGCTGTTTTCGATTTAACTAATTAATTAAATACAAATAATATGAATGATGCTCATTTACACATGGTTGTAAACCATTTTCCTTTAATCGGAACCATTTTTGGAATTGCAATTTTAATTGCAGGAATGTTTTTGAATAATATTTCGGTTAAAAATACGGCTTACGTTGTGTTCATTACTGCGGCTATTTTTGGAGCGCTCAGTATGGGAACAGGCGAAGGAGCAGAGGAGATGGTTGAGGATTTCCCAAATATTGGTAAAGCTATTATTCATGAACATGAAGAATTAGCAGAAAAATTGGCGCTTTTATTATACGCTCTGGGAGGTTTATCTCTCTTGACTTTATTTTTAAGTTTCAGGAATAATTCTAAAGAAAAAGTAATTTCGTTTTTGATTCTTGGTTTGGGAATTGCAAGTCTTTTTTTACTCCAAAAAGTAGGGACAACCGGAGGTGAAATTCGACATACAGAAATTAGAGACGTTCCTGTTGGTTCCAAAACTGTAAATGAAAATTCAACTATTAATAAAGAATACAAAGAGGATGTTAAATAAATTTAATTTAACAAAAATTAATATTTAAGTTAGAATAAAAATTGCTTTTTAATTAATTTATCTCTTATATTTGCAAAAGAATTTAATTCTAAAAGACACACAAAAATGTTTACAAATCAATTGCATCATCATCATTTTCATTATTGCTCTCAAGCGATGTGTTAATAATATGTGTGTAAATCATCATATTCTAAAAACCCGTTTGAGTACATCAAACGGGTTTTTTATTACCCAATATTTGTACTCAATCAAAATATTTTAAACAAAACAAAAAAGACAAAATGAGTACATTAAAAATTGCAATTCAAAAATCAGGACGATTAAACGAAGACAGCATTCAAATTTTAAAAGACTGCGGTATTTCTATAAATAATGGAAATGATCAACTAAAAGCATCAGCAACAAATTTTCCGTTAGAAGTTTTATTTCTTCGAAACTCTGATATTCCTCAGTATTTAATTGATGGCGTTGTAGATGCAGCTATTGTTGGAGATAACCTTTTAGTTGAAAAAGGGAAAAATATTATAATTGCACAAAAATTAGGATTTTCAAAATGTAAAGTTTCTGTTGCTGTTCCAAAAACGTTCGAATACAATTCATTAAAAGATTTAGACGGGATGCGTATTGCAACATCGTATCCGAATACAGTAAACGATTATTTCAGTTCTTTTGGACTAAAGGTTGATATTCACCAAATCTCAGGTTCGGTAGAAATTGCTCCAAATATAGGTTTAGCAGATGCAATTGTCGATATTGTTTCCAGTGGAAGTACTTTATTTAAAAATAATCTGAAAGAAGTAGAAGTTATTTTGCAAAGCGAAGCGGTGTTAGCTGTTTCCCCAAAAGTCACTCCAGAAGTTCAAAAATTAATAGATACATTACAATTCAGAATTGAATCCGTTTTAAGGGCCAGAAAATCAAAATACATTTTGATGAATGTTCCTAACGATAAAATTGAAGCTATTGGTAAAATTCTTCCCGTTTTACGAAGTCTTACCGTACTACCTTTGGCACAGGAAGGCTGGAGCAGTGTGCACTCGGTAATTGATAAAGACAGTTTTTGGGACGTGATTGATCAATTAAAAGAAGCAGGAGCCGAGGGAATTTTAATTTGCCCAATCGAAAAAATGGTACTATAAGAGTTTTAAATTTTAAAGAATTTTATCTGAAAATTCATTGTGGACTTTGCTTTTAAAAATAATATCATGAATAAAATATACAATCCAAAACCAGAAACCTGGACCTCCATTTTAGAACGACCTACAAAAACTGTTGATGATATTGAGGCGACAGTAAAAGAAATATTTAAGGAAGTACAAAAAAAGGGAGATATTGCTGTGGCAAAATATACATCACTTTTTGACGGTGCTAAAATAGATACAATTGAAGTTACTAAAGCTGAAATTGAACAAGCCATTGCATCAATTTCTACAGATTTAAAAGAAGCGATTTCACTTGCAAAGTTAAATATTAAAAAATTTCATACAGCACAAAAAACGAAAAGAGTAGCAGTAGAAACAATCGAAGGAGTTAACTGTTGGCAGGAAAAAAGACCGATTCAAAAGATAGGTTTATATATCCCTGGAGGAACAGCTCCATTATTTTCGACAGTATTGATGTTAGCCGTTCCTGCAGAAATTGCAGGTTGTAACGAAGTTGTTTTATGTTCTCCTCCGGATAAAAATGGCGCTATAAATCCCGCAATTTTATATGCTGCAAATTTATGTGGCGTAACCAAAATTTTGAAAGTAGGCGGCATTCAGGCGATTGCAGGAATGACTTTTGGTACGGAAACGATTCCTAAGGTATATAAAATTTTTGGTCCTGGAAACCAATATGTTACGGTCGCTAAACAATTGGCAACGCAATTTGGAGTGGCAATCGATATGCCGGCTGGTCCTTCGGAATTATTGATCGTAGCCGATGATACTGCTATTCCGGCTTTTGTAGCCTCTGATTTGTTATCACAGGCAGAGCACGGAGCTGACAGTCAGGTAATTTTAGTTTCTACTTCCAAAAAATTAATTGATGCTGTTGAGAATGAAATACAAATCCAAATAAAAGCGTTGCCAAGAAAAGCCATTGCTGAAAAAGCGATTGCTAATTCTAAATTAATTTTTGTCGAAAATGATAAAATCGCTTTGGAATTAATAAATGAATATGGACCGGAACACTTTATTATTTGTTCTGAATTTGATGATTTTTACAGCAATGGCGTTTATAACGCTGGCTCTGTGTTCATAGGAAATTACACTCCTGAGAGTGCTGGTGATTACGCTTCAGGAACGAATCACACCTTGCCAACCAACGGTTATGCCAAGAATTATAGCGGTGTAAATCTCGATAGTTTTACTAAAGCGATGACTTTTCAAAAAATAACTGAAAAAGGAATACAAAATATCGGCAGAGCAATCGAAATTATGGCAGAAGCAGAAGGTTTACAAGCACACAAGAATGCAGTTACATTACGATTAAAAGCGATTCAAAATGGGAAATAATTTCGATATAAATAATTTGGTTAGAGAAAACGTAAAGCAATTGAAACCATATTCTTCGGCTCGTGATGAATTTGAAGATTTTGACACTAAGGATATGATTTTTTTGGATGCCAATGAAAATCCTTTTGAAAATGGTATAAATCGGTATCCAGATCCACAACAAGTTAGTGTAAAAGAGGTTTTGGCTAAACTAAGAAATGTCAAAACAAATCAAATCTTGCTTGGTAATGGAAGCGATGAAGTACTGGATTTGTTATTCAGAGCATTTTGCGAACCAAAAAAAGATAATGTAATTACTTTGCCTCCAACCTACGGAATGTATGGCGTTTTGGCAAATATTAATGCCGTAGAAAATAAAGAAGTCTTGCTTTCAGAAGATTTTCAACCTCAAATTGAAAAAATTATAGAAGCTATCAATTCAACCACCAAAATAATCTTTTTGTGTTCGCCAAATAACCCAACCGGGAATTCTTTCTTGGATGAAAGCGTAGTTTATTTACTGAAAAATTTTAACGGCCTAGTGGTGATTGATGAGGCGTATATTGATTTTTCTAAAAAAGATAGTTGGATTAATGAATTAGATGAATATCCAAATTTAGTCATTACCCAAACGTTATCTAAAGCATATGGATTGGCTGGAATCCGATTAGGAATTTGTTATGCCTCTGCCGCAGTGATTAAGGTTTTAAATAAAATAAAGCCCCCTTACAATGTGAATGAACTTACTCAAAAAAAAGCTTTGCAACGTTTAGATAATTTAGAACAAATAAAAGCTGAAATTAGCTCTATTATTGAGCAAAGAGAAGAGTTACTTAAAGTATTACTTAATGTAAATTTTGTCGAAAAAATTTATCCGACAGAAGCTAATTTTATTTTGATAAAAGTGGATGATGCCAATAAAAGGTATGATGAATTGATTGCAAAAGGAATCGTAATTAGAAACAGAACAACCCAACCTTTATGTGATAATTGTTTGCGTTTTACTGTTGGAACTGAACAAGAAAATATGAAATTAATTGAGGTTTTAAAACAACTTTAAATCTTCAACTTTAAACTTTTTTAATGAAAAAAATACTTTTTATAGATCGTGACGGAACAATGGTTTTAGAACCAAATGATTATCAATTGGATAGTTTTGAAAAATTAGAATTTTATCCAAAAGCTTTTCAATACCTTGGAAAAATAGCTAACGAACTGGATTTCGAATTGGTGATGGTAACCAATCAAGATGGTTTAGGAACTGATTCGCATCCGGAAATTAACTTTTGGCCCGTGCATAATTTAATTATGAAAGCTTTTAAAAATGAAGGCGTTGTTTTCAAAGAGGTATTAATTGACAAAACATTTCCACACGAAAATGCAGCAACGCGCAAACCAGCAATAGGTTTGCTGACAAAATATATTAATAATCCAGAGTATGATTTAAAAAATTCATTCGTCATCGGAGACAGAATAACAGATGTGGAATTGGCCAAAAACTTAGGTTCAAAAGCGATTTTTATCAATACGGACGAAGAATTAGGCGGTGATGAAATATCCTCCAAAAGACACGAATTGGAAGATGTTATTACCTTGCAAACTACGGATTGGAAAACCATTTATGAGTTTTTGAAATTAGAAGAACGTTCCGCTTCAATAGAGAGAAAAACAAACGAAACGGATATTTACATCAACGTAAACCTGGACGGAACAGGAAAAAGTAAAATTGAAACCGGAATTGCTTTTTTCGACCACATGCTGGACCAGATTGCACGTCACGGGCAAATGGATTTAGAAATCCTTGTGAAAGGAGATTTAGAAGTAGATGAACACCACACGATTGAAGATACAGCGATTGCACTTGGAGAAGTTTTTGCAAAAGCATTAGGAAATAAATTAGGTATTGAACGTTATGGTTTTTGTTTGCCAATGGATGACTGCTTAGCCCAAGTGGCTATTGATTTTGGAGGCAGAAACTGGCTGGTTTGGGAAACCGAATTCAAACGGGAGATGGTAGGAAAAATGCCAACAGAGATGTTTTATCATTTCTTCAAATCCTTCTCGGATGGTGCGAAAGCCAATATCAACATCAAAGCCGAAGGAACAAACGAACATCACAAGATTGAAGCCATTTTTAAAGCTTTCGCCAAAGCAATAAAAGTAGCCGTAAAGCGGGATACCGAAAAGATGATTTTGCCAAGTACGAAAGGAATGCTTTAATTCAGTCGAAAGACAAAAGTCTTAAAGTCTAAAAGTGGTTCGGTACTGACTTTATGACTTTTGACTTTACAACTTTAAGACCAATATAAATGAAAATAGTAATCATAAATTACGGCGCAGGAAACATTCAAAGCATTATGTTTGCCATCGAAAGATTGGGATTTAAAGCAGTTTTGAGCAATAATCCGGACGAAATTAAAGCAGCCGATAAAGTGATCTTTCCAGGCGTTGGAGAAGCAAGTTCAGCAATGAAAATGCTTTTAGAAAGTGGTTTGAATTCATTGATTCCAAACTTAAAACAACCCGTTTTAGGAATTTGTTTGGGTATGCAACTGATGTGCAACAAATCTGAGGAAGGGAATACAAAAGGTTTGGCGATTTTTGATGTTGATGTGATCAAATTTACGCCAAAAGTAAAAGTGCCACAAATGGGCTGGAACCAAATTTACAATTTGAAATCAGACCTGTTCAAAGGAATTGCCGAGAATGAATACATGTATTTGGTCCATAGTTTTTATGCTCCTCTTTGTACAAAAACTATTGCCACAACTAATTACGAGCTAGAATATTCCTCAGCATTAGAAAACGAAAATTTTTATGGAACTCAATTTCATCCCGAAAAAAGTGGTGACGTTGGAGAGCAAATTCTTGGTAATTTTTTAAAATTATAAATTAAGTTGGGTCTTTATGACTTTTGACTTTTACACTTTAAGACTTAAATAAATGAGAATAATACCCGCAATAGATATTATCGACGGAAAATGTGTTCGCTTGTCAAAAGGGGATTACAATACCAAAATCATATACAATGAAAATCCTCTTGAAGTGGCCAAATCATTTGAAGCGCACGGAATAGAATACCTTCACTTAGTTGATTTAGATGGCGCAAAATCAAGCCAAATTGTCAATTATAAGATATTAGAACAAATTGCTTCTAAAACCAAACTGAAAATTGACTTTGGTGGTGGATTAAAATCCGATTCCGATTTGAAAATTGCTTTTGAGAGTGGTGCCAATCAAATTACCGGCGGAAGTATCGCAGTAAAAAACCGAGCAGTTTTCGAGAAATGGATTGTAGAATATGGCGCTGATAAAATTATTTTGGGAGCAGATGCCAACAATGAAAAAGTAGCAGTTTCTGGTTGGCTGGAGGATTCGAATGAAGATTTGATTCCCTTTATACAAGAGTATCAAAAAAAGGGAATTCAGTATGTAATTTGTACCGATATTGCCAAAGACGGCATGCTTGAAGGACCATCATTTGATTTATACGCGAAAATTTTGGCGGAAGCCAGCGGTATAAAATTGATTGCTTCAGGAGGAATCTCAACTTTTGATGAATTACCAAAGCTAGCTGAATTGGGTTGTGAAGGAACAATAATTGGTAAGGCCATTTATGAAGGACGAATTTCGTTGAAACAATTGGAACAGTTTATAATTAGTAAATAGTCAAACTCAAAGCTTAAATTATGATAACTTGTTACGTAAAATATATTATTGACCCTTTTCAATTGGATATTTTTGAAGAGTATGGTAAAAGATGGATTAGATTAGTCAACCGTTTTGGCGGGCAGCATCACGGTTATTTTTTGCCGTCTGAAGGCGCAAATAATATAGCATTTGCAATGTTTTCGTTTCCTAGTTTATCCGAATACGAAAATTATAGAAGGCTGATTTTAGAAGATCAAGAGTGTATAGAAGCCTTCAAAATTGCAGAAGACACGAAATGTATATTGAGTTATGAACGAACCTTTTTACGTCCTGTTTTTGAATAAAAAAGATTTTAACAACAACTAAAATGCTTACAAAAAGAATTATTCCCTGTCTTGATATAAAAAACGGAAGAACCGTAAAAGGTGTTAATTTTGTGGACTTGCGTGATGCAGGAGATCCAGTGGAATTGGCCAAAATATATTCGGATGAAGGTGCTGATGAATTGGTTTTTTTGGATATTTCGGCAACGGAAGAAAGACGAAAAACCTTGGTTGATTTGGTACGAAAAGTCGCTTCGACGATTAATATTCCGTTTACCGTTGGTGGTGGAATTTCATCTGTCAGTGACGTAGAAATTTTATTGCAAAACGGAGCTGATAAGGTTTCCATTAACTCATCTGCAGTGAAAAACCCGCAGTTGATCAATGACTTGGCACAAAAATTTGGTAGCCAATGCGTTGTTGTCGCGATTGATGCCAAACAGATAGATGGACAATGGATTGTTCATTTAGTGGGCGGAAAAGTGCCAACTGAATTGAACCTGTTTGATTGGGCCAAAGAAGTGGAACAAAGAGGTGCAGGTGAAATCCTGTTTACCTCCATGGACAATGATGGAACTAAAAACGGATTTGCAAATGACGCTTTGGCAAGACTTTCGGAATTAGTTAATATTCCTATAATTGCTTCGGGAGGAGCAGGAAATATTCAACATTTTGTAGATACTTTTGTGGTTGGAAAAGCCGATGCAGCATTGGCCGCAAGTATATTTCATTTTAAAGAAATTAAAATTAAAACATTAAAAACAGCCCTTAAAAACAATAATATAGAAGTCAGAATTTAGATATTTCCATTACGACATTCGACTTTTAAACTTTAGACTAAAAAAACATGAACATAGATTTCTCAAAAAATACAGATGGATTAATTCCCGCAATAATTCAGGACAGCGAAACTAAAACAGTTTTAATGTTAGGTTTCATGAATGCCGAAGCGTACCAAAAAACTGTTGAAACTAAAAAAGTAACATTTTATAGTCGCACAAAACAAAGACTTTGGACAAAAGGAGAGGAAAGTGGCAACTTTTTGAATTTGATTGACATCAAAAATGACTGCGATAACGACACGTTATTGATTCAAGTGAAACCAGATGGACCAACTTGTCATAAAGGTACCGATACGTGTTGGGCGGACGAAAATACAGCACATTATGGCTTTATTTCGAATTTAGAACATACAATTCAACTTCGAAAAGAAAATGCAGACTCTGAAAAAAGTTATGTTGCCTCATTGTTTAAGTTAGGGATCAACAAAATTGCACAAAAAGTAGGAGAGGAAGCGATAGAAGTAGTTATTGAAGCCAAAGATGATAACGATGATTTGTTTTTAAGCGAAAGTGCAGATTTGCTTTTTCATTATCTTATTTTATTACAAGCCAAAGGATATAAGCTGAATGACGTCGTTGAAGTATTAAAAACACGTCAAAAATAGAAATTTCTTTTAAAGAATTTACATCAATAAAACCCAATAGTAAATGAATATACTATTGGGTTTTTCTTTTTTCTTTTATTTCAAATGCCAATCCCCTATATTTACTATTATTTTACAATTAAAAGTCCCCAATGCAAGTGATGAATTCAGATAATACCATATTTCCAGAACAGATAAATAATTCAATACTAAATACAGGTCTACATATAATCCTTACAACAGATGAAGATGATTCAAGACCGGTATATATTTCAGGAAATTTTAATAATTGGCTTACTCAGGACAAAGAATTTATGATGGAGAGAATGGGTATTGGTTTATACCATTATAAATTTCACCATGATTTTGATTATCCTGCAGCGCTTTTGTATAAATTTACAAAAGGTGATTGGAGTGAAGTAGAAATTGACAGCCATGGTAATCGAACAGAAAATCGTTCGACGCTTAATCATACTGGTGTTCAAAAAGAACATGTAGCAAGATGGAGAAAAAATTGGTTGCCGTTTAAGCAATCTTTTTTACCACAAGTTCAGCTGATTTCAGATGAATTTATAATTCCACAGCTCAATACAACCAGGAAAATTTGGGCTTTATTACCACATGATTACGATAACTCAAGCGAGAGCTATCCGGTGATGTATTTGCAGGATGCCCAAAACTTATTCAATGAATCAGCCGAATTTGGCAATTGGGAAATTGATAAAAAATTGGCGGTAATGTCAGAATATAAAATTGGTAAAATTATTATAATCGCCATTGAACATGCGGAAGAGGATCGTGTACAAGAATACAATGTGGGTAAAACAGTATTAGGAAAAGGACATGGAAAAAAATACATCCGTTTTTTAACGGATACACTAAAACCATACGTAGACAGTAATTTTAGAACTAAAAAAGAACGTGAATTTACCGGAATTGGAGGAAGTTCTATGGGCGGATTAATCACTATTTTTAGTGGATTGAGAAACCCGGAAGTTTATGGTAAATTAATGATTTTTTCGCCGTCGCTTTGGGTAGTTCCTGAACTTAAAATTAATTCGAAAAAGGCCTATTCAGCAGATACAAAAATCTATCTTTATGCTGGGGGAGATGAAAGTAAAACCATGATTGAGGATGTAAAAAGTTTTAAAGAAAATCTACTTTTGAGTGAATTTGTAAAAGTCAAATCGATGATTAATTTAAGCATTAATAGGCAAGGAAAACATAATGAAACTTTTTGGAGTGATGAATTTCCCAAAGCAATAGAATGGTTATTTTTTAATACAAAAGAATCGTAAATATTCTATTTATCCGGTCTCAACTAAAGAAAACGTACTGCATTTATATGAATCAATCCATTGCAGACAAAAATTAAACGATCAAATGAAAACAAATATAGTACAAAACATAACTGATTTTTCAGGAACAATTTTGATTCCGGTTTATGAAACGTATTCAAAAAGTATTGTTCCTATTGTGTACAATGGATTGGAAATTAGTTCAAAAGTTTTTTTTGGAAAAAAAGACACGTACTATTTAGTCGAAAAAAATAACAACACCTATATTTTTATTGGCTTAGGAAAAGAGATAGATTATAAATCATTAAAAACTGCTTTTCGGCGGATTTCTTCGAAACATAAAGATAATTTTAGTTCAAATGTAGCGTTAGTTGTATTGGAACAATTTACTGAGGATCAGGTTGAAGCCATGGTTTCGGGACTGCTTTTAGGAACTTATAATTTAGGCCATTTTAAATCGGATAAAATTGAGCATCCTTTTTTAGATCCTGATTTCATTTTGAATTTGGTTTCTGAAAAAGATTATTTGGCTATAGCCAAAAAAGGAATTAAAATTGCCAAGGCACAATTAGCAACTTATAATTTGGTCGACTTGCCTCCTAATACTGTTACTCCAAAATATTTGGCAAATTGGGCTAAGGAGACTGGAGTAAAATATGGATTTGAGGTAGAAATTCTTGGTTATGAAGCGTCAAAAATAGCGGGTCTAGGCGCATTTTTGGCGGTAGGAAAAGGTAGCGAGAATGAACCCCAATTCATCATAATCAATTACACTCCTGTAGTGGAATTAAAGCAGCTAAAACACGTTGGATTAGTAGGGAAAGGAATCACCTTTGATACCGGTGGACTAAATATAAAAACAGCGGGAATGGTTCACATGAAATGTGACATGGCTGGTGGCGGTGCAGTTTTAGGTGCGATGCAATTAATTGCCGACCTGCAGTTACCTGTTAAAGTAACCGCAATTGTTCCCTGTGCCGAAAATTCTGTTGATGCCAAATCGTTTTTGCCGAGTGATGTGATTCACAGTTACAGCGGACATTCAATAGAAATCATTGATACAGATGCCGAAGGCCGACTCGTTTTAGCCGATGGATTATCGTATTTGATTAAAAATTATAAACCGGAATATATCGTTGATATTGCTACACTTACCGGAAGCAGCGTGGGGACTTTTGGCTATGAATGTGGTGCTTTGTTTACCAATAATGCCGAAATGGCTAAAAAATTACAAGAAAGCGGCGATGCAATTGGAGAGCGTTTGTGGCCTTTACCGCTTTGGGATGCCTATAAATCAGATATTGAAAGCGATATTGCCGATGTGAAAAATTATAGTGGAAAACCCGTTGCCGGAGCAATAAGCGCCGCAAAATTTTTAGAATATTTCACCCAAGAACACAAAGCTTGGGCACATCTTGATGTTGCAGGTGTAGCTTTTGGCGATGATGAATTTGCTAAAAGTAAACATGCCACAGCATATGGAGTTCATTTATTAACTAAATTTATTGAAAATCTATAACGTATGGAAAACTCTAAAACATTCCTCTGTATTTCAAATTATTTTAAAGGTGCCGATTTTTTAATTAATTTAAAGAAGTTAGGAAACAAAGTTTATTTAGTGACGAGTGAAAAACTGAGAGACAAACCATGGCCACATCAATATATTGATGCAATATTTTATATGGAAGGCCAAGATGTAGATTGGAATTTAGAACATCTTTTGTTAGGTGTGGGTAATTTTATGAAGTCCACTAAAGTTGATGCCATTGTTGCCTTAGATGATTATGATGTCGAAAAAGCTACGTACCTTAGGGAAAACCTGCGCATTGATGGGATGGGACAAACTACGGGACGTTATTTTAGAGATAAACTCGCCATGCGCATGAGAGCGAAGAGTTGCGGAATTCCAATTCCTTCTTTTTGTTCATTATTTAATGATCCTGATATTAATACTTTTGCGGACACGATTTCAGCGCCATGGGTTTTGAAACCACGATCAGAAGCTTCGGCAACAGGAATTATAAAAATACATGACAAAGAGAGTTTGTGGATTCATATTAATGAAATGGGGAATAATAGATTCAAATATCTATTAGAACAATTCAAACCTGGCGATGTGTATCATTGTGATAGTTTGATTTCAGACAGTAAAGTAATTTTTAGTTTATCTTCAAAATATTTAGCCACACCAATGGAAATTTCTCAGGATGGCGGTGTTTTCCGTTCGGCTAATATTAAATACAATTCAGGAGATGATATCGCGATAAAAAAGTTGAATGAACAAGTGATGAAAGGCTTTGGATTGAAACATGGTGCAGCACATACGGAGTTTATAAAAAGCAAGGAAGATGGTCAGATTTATTTTCTGGAAACTTCGTCAAGAGTAGGAGGGGCACATTTAGCCGAAATGGTTGTCGAAGCTTCCAACATTAATTTATGGAAAGAATGGGCGGCAATTGAAGACGCCTTGGTAAAAAAAAATAAATACGCTTTACCAAAAGTAAAAAAAGGATATGCGGGTATCGTTTTGACTTTGTCAAAATTCCAGCATCCTAATTTATCTTCGTTTTCAGATCCGGAAGTTTGCTTCAAAGTTCCATTAGAATATCATGCAGGATTGATTGTAAAATCGGAGAAACAGCAAAGAGTTTTAGGCCTGCTAGAAGATTATGGCAATCGATTAGCCAATGATTTTACTGCAGTAATAGAACAAAACAAAGTAACTAACTTGCATTAAATACTACCACTAAACTAAAAAAAAGCGACTATTTCAGTGGAGATAGTCGCTTTTTTATTAAAGTTTACTTAATCTACAAGTGAATAAATTTTTATATCTTGAACAAAATTTTTATAATAAAATAACGGTTTCTATCTCTCTCTCATGAAAAAAATAATTTTGATATGTAGCTTATTAGCAATAATTAGTTGTAAATCGTATGATAACGCCAGTTTAATTGAGTCTCAAAAACCGGCTCAAAATGAATATTACACCATTGCTTTTGGTTCCTGCGATAACCAGAAGATTAAAAATGAACTGTGGCCCGCGATAGACAAAAATTATCCATCAGTTTGGATTTGGGGAGGTGATAATGTATATTCAGATACTGAAGATATGAATCTTCTTCAAAGTAATTATGAAATTCAGAAACAAGATCCTGATTATCTCAAGTTTATTGTAGACAAAACAATATAAGGAACATGGGATGATCACGATTATGGCGCTAATGATGGTGGGGAAGAATATCCTTTGAAAAGAAAAAGCCAACAATTATTATTAGATTTCTTAGAGACTCCAAGGAATGCTTCAGAGCGAAAAAGAGATGGAGTTTATACCGCTAAAACTATTGTTGTAAATGGCAATAAAATAAAAGTCATTGTATTGGATTCCCGTTTTTTTAGAACGGCACTGACCAAAGCCACCGATTTAAATAAGCGTTTTAAACCCAATAAATATGGTGAAGGTACTATTTTAGGGAAGGAGCAATGGACATGGCTGAAAAAAGAACTTAGCAATTCCAAAGCACAATTTAATGTGATCGTCAGCAGCATTCAGTTTTTATCTGGTAAACACGGATTTGAAGCATGGGGAAATTTTCCTCATGAAATAGAAAAACTAGAGAAACTGATTGTCTCGACGAAAGCAAAAGGCACTTTTATAATTTCTGGAGATCGCCACATAGCAACTTTTTCTACTAAAAATGTCGCAGGTTTACCCTATCCGTTAATAGATTTTACTTCAAGTGGATTGACTCATACGTACGCTTCTTTTTCAGGGGAAGAAAACCCGTATGTTAAAGGGGAAGTAGTTAAAGAGCTGAACTTTGGACTTTTAAAATTTGATTTTAAAAACAATAAAGTGATAATGGAAATTCGTGGAAAAGAAAATAGATTATTACAACAATATGTCCAAATATATTCTAAAAAATGATTTTTAGAATGCTATATTTATAAAGTTTATTTTTGCTTAAAATGATTAATTATGAAAAAAAAGTTAGGTGTTATTTTGATTATGTTTCTATTTTTTAATGGTATAACTGCACAAGGTTTATTAAATAAATCAGCGCAAATATTCACGAGACAAGATACTTTGCGCGGGAGCATCACAAAAGAAAGAGTGTGGTGGGATGTAAAATTTTACCATCTCAATATTAAAGTAAATCCTGCAGATAGCACAATTACAGGCTCTAATACAATAAAATATAAAGTTCTTCAGGAGTATAGCACGATGCAAATTGACTTACAAAATCCTATGGAAATTTTTAAAGTCATTCAAGATGGTAAAACTTTAAAATATAGAAGGGAAGGAAATGCATTTTTTATTGAATTAATTGCTCTTCAAACAAAAGGTGCAATAAAAGAACTGACTATACATTACGGGGGAAAACCAAAAGTTGCTGTAAATCCACCTTGGGATGGAGGAATCACTTGGAAAAAAGATAGTAATGGCAATCCATTTATTGCTTCTTCTTGTCAAGGATTGGGAGCCAGTGTTTGGTGGCCAAATAAAGATCATATGTATGATGAAGTGGATGCTATGTTGATTAGTGTAAATGTTCCGAAAAATTTGACGGATGTGTCCAATGGCCGTTTAAAAAGCGTTACCAACTTAAAAGACGGAACAAAAACCTTTAATTGGTATGTCTCAAATCCAATCAATAATTATGGTGTAAATATAAACATAGGAGATTATGTTTCATTTTCAGAAAAATATAAGGGAGAAAAAGGCAATTTAGATTGCAACTATTATGTTTTGAGAGACAATTTGGCGAAAGCCAAAAAACAATTTCAAGATGTTCCAAGAATGCTAAAGGCTTTTGAACATTGGTTTGGTCCTTATCCATTTTATGAAGACAGTTACAAATTGGTTGAAGCTCCGTATTTAGGAATGGAACATCAAAGTAGTGTAACGTACGGAAATGGTTTTCAAAACGGCTACCGAGGCAGGGACTTAAGCGGAACGGGTTGGGGATTAAAATTTGATTTTATTATTATTCATGAATCTGGACATGAGTGGTTTGCAAATAATATTACGTATAAGGATATTGCTGATATGTGGATTCACGAAAGTTTTACAAACTATTCCGAAAGTCTTTTTGTCGAATTTTACTATGGAAAAGATGCTGGATTTGAATATGTTAGAGGAACCAGAAAAGGAATAAACAATGACAAACCTATTATTGGAAACTACGGTGTTAACAATGAAGGATCGGGGGATATGTATTCAAAAGGAGCGAACATGTTGCACACATTACGTCAAATAGTAAATAATGATGAGAAATGGAAAGGAATTTTAAGAGGTTTGAACAGTACTTTTTATCATCAAACCGTAACTACAAAACAAATTGAAGATTATTTAAGTCAGCAAGTTGGAATCGATTTATCGACAGTTTTTAATCAGTATTTAAGAGACACCAGAATACCTACACTGGAATATTTTTTCAAGGATAATCAGCTGGGGTACCGCTGGACAAATTGTGTAGCTGGTTTTAATATGCCTGTGAAAGTAATGCTGAACGGAAAAGAAGAATTGTTGCAACCGGAAATAAAATGGAAGAGTGTTCCAGCAAATACTGAAAATTCAAAATTAGAAATAGACAAAAACTTTTACGTCGCCAGTTTTAATATAACGGAGTAAATCCAAAAATTAAGACCTGAATTTTATGATGGTATGTTCAATTTTAAAGAAAGAATGAAAACTTTTATGGTTTTCCTAAAAAAAATAAAACCACAGAAATGAGTGCGTTGCGTAAAAAATTATTAAGCGATGGGAAGTATAAATAAAAAAAGGGATATTTAATATATCCCTTTTTTATAATTATTTAAAAAAAACCAACTTAGATTAAATTTTTCTTAATGTAATTAAAACTTGTTACCGCAGATTCTATTGGATTTGGTTTATAGTTTGATTCGTGCTCCAAAAAGAAACGTTTCATTCCAGCAAGTTCAGCTTGAGCAAAAATCGATTTGAAGTCAATTGATCCAGTTCCTATTTCTGCATTCCAATCTGGATTACTTTTATCCATATCCTTTACATGCCACATTGAAAAACGTCCCGGATATTTTTTGAATAATTGCAGCGGATCATTTCCAGAGCGTACTACCCAGTATAAATCCATTTCAAAATCAACTAAGTTTTTATCAGTTTCATTTAATAAAATCTCATATCCATTGGTTAAACCAAATTTTGTGAATTCGAAATCATGATTGTGATAGGCTAATTTCAAACCTCCTGCTTTACAAAGTTCTCCTACTTTATTAATTTGCAAGGCTAATTTTTTATAGGCATCACCAGTAGTTCCGCGCAATTCTGAAACGATATATGGCACCGTCACATATTCACTTCCTAATTGATTTGCTGTTTCAACATATGATTTTACAAGATCAGTGGAACCATTTTTGATCATCGAATTGAAATCAAAATGATTACTTGTAGCTTTTAAACCATTATCGTCAAGCATCGATTTAAAATCACGTACTGAAGTTCCAAAAAAGCCTTTATCAACTGAATAACCAAAAGTTTCTACTTCTGTAAATCCAGCTTTTCCAACTTGAGTCAAAACGCCTTTAACATCTTTTGGTAACGTATCCCGAAGTGTATATAATTGAATTCCTATGGCTCTTCTTTTAGAGTCAAAAGCAAATGAAGGAGCAATGGCTAATGCGCCTAACGCTAAACTAGCATTAATTAAAAATTCTCTTCTTTTTATCATGGTTTATTTTTTAGATTAGTTAAATATCACAAATTGCAATAGCCTGCTTCAAAGAAGCTAGTTTGTCCGGGTTTTTAGGTACAAATTCTTGTCCTACATAACCTTTAAAACCAGTTTTTGCAATTGCTTTCATTATTGCCTCATAATTTAATTCTTGTGTATCATCAATTTCATTTCGTCCAGGAACGCCGGCCGTATGATAATGTGCAATATACTGATGATTGTCTCTTATGTTTCTAATCACGTCACCTTCATCAATTTGCATGTGATAAATATCGTACAGAAGTTTAAAGTTTTCAGAATTCAAGCGTTTTGCTAATTCTACTCCCCAGGATGTTCTGTCACATTGGTAATCTTTATGATCAATTTTGCTGTTTAGCAATTCCATTACTAGAATCACATTATGTTTTTCAGCCAATGGAATTAGTTTTTGCAAACCAATAACACAATTGTTCCAACCTTCTTCATCAGTTATTCCTCTTCGGCTTCCGCTAAAGCAAATTAGGTTTTTATAACCGGCTTTGGCAACCAGCGGAATCATTTCGATATAATTTTTTAAGAGTGTCTCATGAAATTTAATATCATTGAAACCATCCACCAAATTAATCTCCGCACCGTTGCACATGGTAGAAACAAGATCATATTTCTTCAAGGTTGGCCAATCTTTAGGACCCACTAAATCAATCCCAGTAATTCCCATTTTTTTTGATTCGATGCACAGAGTATCTAAATCTATGTCATTAAAACACCACCGAGAAACGGAGTGATTTATATTTCCTTTCAATTTACCCAATTGTGTTTCTGTTTCCTTTTTTGGCATAGCCAAAGCAGAAAATCCAGAAGGAATTCCCATTGCAACTGTTCCGGCTACTATTCCTTTTATGGCAGATCTTCTATTTAAATTAGTACTCATTTTTAATTTTTATACAGCGGAAGTGGATTTTTCTACTTTGTTTTTTTCATTAAATAAAAGTGCAAAAAGTAAGAAAACAGCAAACGCAATTCCGGCAGGAATTATCCAAACCATTTCCCAATTTATTGCTCCATCAACCATTTTATAATTATCTGTGATCCAACCTGCAACAGCAAAACCAATCAACATACCAACTCCATAAGTTGCTAATGTGATTAAACCTTGAGCGGCACTTTTATATTGTTCTCCCGCTTTTGAGTTGGTATAAATTTGACCTGATACAAAGAAAAAATCATAACAAATACCGTGTAAAGCAATACCTATAATAAGCATGAAGCTTAAATCTCCGCCATTACCATAAGCGAATAAAACGTAGCGAATTGCCCATGCAAGCATACCGATCAAAATCGTTTTCTTGAAACCAAAACGGGTAAAAAATACCGGAATTAATAATAAGAATAAGGCTTCAGATATTTGACCTATTGCCATTTTCCCCGTTGGATTTTCAACACCTGCTTGTGTCAAAAAAGGATGTGCATTTTGGTAATAGAAGGCAAGAGGAATACAAATCAGGATTGAGGATATAAAAAAGATAGCGAAGTTTTTATCTTTAAGCAACTTTAAAGCATCAAGACCAATAATATCTCCTATTTTTATTTTCTCGCCACTCACTTTTGGTGGCGTTTTTGGTAATGAAAAACTAAATACTCCTAAAATGAAAGCGGCTATTCCTGCTAAAAGGAACGTGTTTTTAAGAAATCCTTCAGAAATTGCTTCCGCAGAATCCCAATGAAATATAAAACTAATAGACAATCCGGCTAAAATCCAGCCAATTGTTCCCCAAACTCTAATATTTGCAAACTCTTTCTCGGGATCTTTCATTTGATTAAAAGAAACTGAATTGACTAATGCTAATGTTGGCATGTATAAAATCATGTAACTCAGAACGTAAGTATAAAACATCCCAACCTCTTCCGACTGATACATTTGATACATTAAAAACGCTCCAATAAGATGAAGTATTCCTAAAATTTTCTCCGCATTAAAATAACGGTCAGCGATTAAACCTATAATAAAAGGTGCAATAATTGCTCCCCATGATTGTGTAGAAAAAATTGCGGCAGTTTCTGATCCAGATGCTTTAAGATTATTCCCTAGAAATGTACCAAGGGTTACAAACCATGCGCCCCAGATAAAAAATTCTAGGAACATCATGATGGATAATTTAATTCGGATCGTGCTATTCATTGGTTAATTGGTTTATTTTTTTGGTTTTAGTTAATTTTTAATGTTGACCAGTGTATTACATTCCGGCCTCACATCCAGTTGTAATTTTCATAGTATTCCATTCTTTTATCTGAATGTTTCTAAACCATACGTTATTTCCGTGATCTTGTAGTGCAATTTTACCTTTTTTGAATGCAGCAAAACCAGGCCAAGAAGCAAATTTACTACCTGCTACCAATGTTTTAAAATCAGCATCCCAGAGTGTAGTTTCAACTACTTTTACTCCATTCAGTAACATTGTCAGTTTTCCGAATTTACATACAACATCAACAGCATTCCATTCTCCAACAGGTTTAACAGGCTCTGAAGTACTTTTTACTAAATCATACAAATCTCCTGAACGGTGTTTTTCAATTTTTCCATCAGGGTGATTCTCATTATCTAATACTTGCATTTCTAAACCTGTTTCATAGGTATTTTTGAATTTTGCCAAATCCTCTTTGACATAGAAAATAATCCCACTATTTGCATTTGCAGCCACTTTCCATTCTAATTTTAAATGAAAATTCGTATATTCTGCATCCGTTACAAGATCACCGCCTTGACCGTTTTTGGCCGCAGTAGGATCAAAATGCAACACACCATCTTCAACTTTCCAACCCGATCCCGCAGTTGTTTTTCCGTAACTGTGCCATCCTGATGTTGATTGTCCGTCAAATATTGATTTAAATCCTCTGGCTATTGGTGCTTGTTGTGCATTTGCGGTTTGAATCATTAGTATAATAATTAATAAAGTACAAATATTTTTAATCATTTTTAAGTTTTTAAATTATTAGGTAATCTTGTTTATAAAGTTAAAGCTTTCCAACCTTGGCGATAGTCCCGTTTCACAAATTGATTAACTTCGTCAAAATTGGTTATTCTCATGGCATCATTATCCCATAGTAATTTTGCTGAACGGCCTGGATACACTTCTTCTCCAAGCTCTTCTCTCATTACATCATATCCTCTGATAGCAAGATTTGCCATCAATAATGCTTCTGTTAATGGACCGGCAATTTCAAAAGGAGAACTTAACTCTTTTTTTCCATAACCTGCAATTGCAGCTTCGACCCATTGCTTGTAATGTCCTTCGGAACCATCGATCACTCTTGCATATTTTTGAGCAACTTGTAAATTTTCATTTTTACTTAGAGGAAGCAAACGAGGATTTAAACCATAGGTGTCACACATCATTTTTCCTTTCGTACCTGTGAACAATGTTCCATTTCCACCATCTCCAAAGATTTCATTTGAACCTAATTCAGAAGGTCTTTCAGGTTGGATTCCTCCATCCATCCAGTGCACAGCTATGTCACCATTTGTTTTATCAGTTTTTGGAAAAGTTAATGTAACATGACTAGAAGGTGGACAACTCTCCGGAAAATACCCTCTTTGAAATTCATCTACATATACAGAACCTACACTACATTGTACATCTTTAGCGTATTTTAAGTTTAATACACTAAAAGGAGCTTCTAGTAGGTGACAACCCATATCTCCTAAAGCACCAGTGCCATAATCCCACCATCCTCGCCAGTTGAAGGGCACTAATTTATTTACATACTCTTTGTAAGGAGCAGTTCCCAACCACAAATCCCAATTTAATTCACTTGGAACGGCGGCTTTATTGGCAGACCACGGAATACCTTGCGGCCAAACCGGGCGGTCTGTCCATGCATGTATCGTATGAACATCGCCTATTAGACCCGCATCATACCATTCTTTCATTATTCGAGTACCATCATTTGAAGAACCTTGATTTCCCATTTGGGTAACCACCTTATATTTTTTGGCCGCATTTGTCAAAATACGAGCTTCGTAAATATCATGTGCCATAGGTTTTTGAACATATACATGTTTCCCTAATTGCATAGCAGCAAGCGCTTGAATAGCATGGTTATGGTCCGGAGTTGAAACAGAAACTGCATCGAAATTTTTATGTTCTTTGTCTAACATTTCGCGCCAATCGGTGTAAAATTTAGCTTTAGGAAATGCATTTACACTTGCAGCGGCTCTTCTGGTATCCACATCACATAAAAAAGAAATATCAGCTTTACCACTGTTGGCAAACATAGCGATATCAGATTTACCTTTTCCTCCAACGCCAATACTGGCTATTGATAAACGATCGCTTGGTGCAACGAATCCTCTTCCTAAAACATGTCGTGGGACAATCATAAAAGCTGCGGCAGCTATAGCTGTTGTTTTTATAAAATCACGACGGTTATTTGTGTTCTTATTTTCTTCTTCTTCTTGTTTCATTTATTTTTAATCTAGTTTAGTTAATAGCAATAAAATTGTGTCACATCGTGACTTTATTTTCGGCATTCTAAAATTATATGGAATATTTAAAAGTGCCTTTTGATTTATTTTTTTAGGGATAAAATATACTTTACCATAGAATTTGCATCATTCTTTTTAAGCGATGCATGTGCAGACATAGGTAGTGTTCCCCAAACTCCCGAACCACCTTTTATTATTTTACCAGATAAATAAGCAATATTTTTATCGTTCGAAGGATATTTTTTTGCAATATCTAAATAGGAGGGACCTATTAGTTTCTTGTCCAGTTTATGACATCCAACACAATCCGATTTAGCGATTAATTTTTCACCATCCGATGTTTGAAAAATGGCGGTTGTTTTTTTAGTAGCTTTAATATATTTTGTGTCTAAATTATCATTAGAAAATGAGGTTAAGCTAATTAAAGCAACCCCAAAAAGCAAATATTTTAATTTCATTTTCATTTATATTTAAGTTTTATAATCCTAAGTTTTTTTTGTTAAAAGCTTTATTTGTTTCAACAGCGGCAAAATCATCGAATGCTTTGTCAGTAACTTTTATGATATGATTTTTTATAAATGCAGCGCCTTCTCGGGCACCATCTTCTTGATTTTTAATGCAACATTCCCATTCCATAACGGCCCAGCCTTTAAAATCATATTGTGCCAGTTTGCTGAAAATAGTTTTAAAATCAATTTGACCATCTCCAGGGGAACGATAACGTCCCGCACGGTTTACCCAACTTTGATATCCTCCAAAAGTCCCTTGCTTTCCTGTAGGGTTAAACTCGGCATCTTTTACGTGAAAAGCTTTAATCCTCTCGTGATAAAAATCAATGTATTGAATGTAATCTAATTGCTGTAATACAAAATGGGAAGGATCATAAAGCAAACAAGCTCTGGAATGATTATTTACCGCCTTTAAAAACATTTCATAGGTTTCCCCATCAAACAAATCTTCGCCAGGATGTATTTCATAACAAAGATCGACCCCATTTTCATCAAACTCATTTAAAATTGGTAACCAGCGTTTTGCCAATTCAGCAAAACCGTCTTCAACTAAGCCCGGAGGTCTTTGTGGCCATGGGTGAAAATATTGCCAAAGCAAAGATCCACTGAACGTTGCATGTGCATTTAGGCCTAAATTTTGGGATGCTTTTGCCGCATATTTTAATTGTTGAACAGCCCATTGTTGTCTTGCTTTAGGATTACCATGTACATTTGCCGGCGCAAATGCATCAAAAAAGTCATCATAAGCAGGATGAACTGCGACTAACTGACCTTGTAAATGCGTGGATAATTCTGTAATTTCTAATCCATAAGAAGCAATGGTACCTTTAAGTTCATCGGCATAGGTTTTACTTTCGGCGGCTTTTTGTAGATCAATGAAACGGGTATCTAATGTTGGCATTTGAATACCTTTAAAACCCAAATCAGCGGCCCACTTACAAATCCCATCTAAGGAATTAAAAGGCGCTTCATTACTTATAAATTGGGCTAAAAATACTGCTGGACCTTGTATTGTTGTCATATTATATTTTGTCTAAAACTTTTGTGAATTCCTACTTTATTATAAAACGTAAGGAGTCCATTTTTTATCAGATTGAGATGATGCTACTACGTTATCAATAAATGCCATTCCTCTCAATCCATCTTCAACAGAAGGAAAGTCTAACATTTCAGGAGTAGGTGTTGTACCATCTAATTTGCAGTTGAGCGTTAAGGCAAAGTTGCGGTAAATATTAGCAAAGGCTTCTAAATAACCTTCTGGATGTCCGCCTGGAGTACGGCAATTATGTGTTGCAAATGAAGATAAATGAGCTCCATAATTAGATCCCGCTCTTAATATTTGAGCTGGTTCGTCTAACCACCTAACCGTTAAAGTGTTTGGATCATGTTGCAACCATTCAATCCCACCTTTTTCACCATAGATTCTGATTTTCAAAGCATTTTCTTCTCCGGCAGCTACTTGTGAAGCCATTAAAACTCCTTTTGCTCCATTGTCAAACTTTAGTAGTACTGCACCATCATCATCCATTACGCGGCCTTCAACGAGGGTGTTCAATTCTGCACATACGTCTGTAATTTTAGCGCCAGTAATATATTCAGCTAAATGTGCCGCATGCGTTCCAATGTCACCCATTACTGAACTTTTACCGGATTTAGTAGGATCAGTTCTCCAAGCGGCTTGCGCATTACCTTCTCTTTCGGAAAGTTTACTCAACCAACCTTGTGGATACTCTACCCAAACTTTTCTGATCTTACCCAGTTTTCCTTCTGTGACCATAGCTTTCGCTTGTTTGACCATTGGATATCCGGAATAAGTATGCGTTATACAAAGTATTAATCCTGTTTCTTCTACTTTTTGTTTCAATAGTTTTGCTTCTTCCAGTGAAAAAGTCATTGGTTTTTCGATAACAACGTTAAAACCATAATCTAAAGCCATCATAGCAGGTGCAAAATGGGCAAAATTTGGTGTAACAATAGTAACAAAATCGATCCTTTCGTCAGCAGGCAAAGCCGCTTCTGCTTTAATCATTTCGTCATAGGTTAAATACGTTCTTGATTCTGGAAGAAACAAGGCTTTACCAGAGGCTATTGCTGTTTCTGGTTTTATGCTCAGTGCACCACAACTTAATTCAATTAGTCCATCCATATTGGCAGCTAATCGGTGAATTGCACCTATAAACGCATCTTGGCCACCACCGACCATTCCCATTCTTAATTTTCTCATAATGATGAACCTAAATATTTCCTTTTTTTAATTCTTTTACTGCATAATCGCAAGCGCGTGCCGTTAAAGCCATAAATGTTAATGATGGATTTTGACAAGCGATGGAAGGCATACAAGAACCATCGGTAACAAATACATTACTAACTTCATGCATTTGATTCCATTTATTTAAAACTGAATCCTTAGGATCATTACCCATTCTGGCAGTACCCATTTCGTGTATAGCCATTCCAGGATAACAATCGTTATCATAGGTTCTTACATTTTTGATTCCAGAAGCTTCAAGCATTTCGGCAGCATCATACATCATGTCTTCCCGCATTTTAGCTTCATTTTCTTTGTATTCACAATCAATAGCCAAAATAGGTTGTCCCCATTTGTCTTTCTTTGTATGATCGATATAGACTTTGTTCTCATAGTAAGGCAACATTTCTCCAAATCCGCCCAATCCCATACTCCATGAATCGGCAGGTAAAGACATAGTATCTTTGAAATCACCACCAAAAGCTAATTCAGCAACTTCCTTATGCCATAAACCTCTACTGGCACCTCCTTGGTAACCAAATCCTCTTAAATAATCTCGTTTATCACCGCCGACATTCTGGTATCTTGGAATATAAATTCCGTTGGCTCGTCTTCCGTAAGTGTATTTATCTTCAAAACCTTCGGCAGTTCCTTCAGCACCACAACGGAAATGATGGTCCATTAAATTATGTCCCAGTTGACCGCTGGCATTTCCCATTCCTTCCGGATGGGCTTCTGAAGTGGAATTTAATAAGATGAATGTTGATCCTAAAGTGGAACCGTTTACAAATACAATTTTAGCATAAAACTCCATAGTTTCATTTGTTTCTGCATCGATAACCATTACCCCTTTTGCCTTTTTGGTATCTTTATCATAAATAATATGATTTACAATGGAGTAAGGTCTTACTGTCAATCTATTAGTAGCCATAGCTGCTGGTAATGTAGATGATTGTGTACTGAAATAGGCACCAAATGGACAACCACGGCTACATAAATTTCTGTATTGACAACTTCCACGACCGTTATGAGGCACAGTTAAGTTAGCGGTACGCCCAATCGTTAAAATACGTGTTTTGTTATAATGCTTTTCTAATCTTTCCTTAACTGATTTTTCAACACAATTTAAATCCATCGGAGGCAAAAATTTTCCGTCTGGTAAAAGAGGCCAGTTTTCAGCTTGTCCACTTATTCCAACGAATTTTTCAACATAATCATACCATTTAGTAATATCTTTATAGCGAATAGGCCAGTCATTACCATGACCATCTTTAATGTTGTCTTCAAAATTATGGTCACTAAAACGGTAACTTTGACGTCCCCACATTAACGATTTTCCTCCCACATGAAATCCTCTGTACCAATCAAAACGTTTGTCTTCAGTATAAGGGCATTCTAAATCATTAACCCACCATTTTTCGGTAGCTTCATTATACGGATAATCACGCGTTTGTACAGGATGTGTCCTTTTTTGTTCTTCAGTAAGGTTACCTGCATGCTGCATTTCCCAAGGAGCTTGCATTGCAGATTCATAATCTTTAATGTGCTCAATGTTCATTCCGCGTTCTAACATCAAAACTTTCAAACCTTTTTCGGTAAGTTCTTTTGCTGCCCAGCCACCGCTAATTCCTGATCCTATTACAATAGCATCATATGTATTTTCCTCTTTTAAATTTGTATTTATATTCACGTGTAAGTGTTTTTTATTTAATAAAATAGTATCAGACAAAAGGCTTCATCACCGATTAGGTAGCCCAAGCTTTTTGTCCAGGTTTATATTCAGCACTTCCATCATATCTTCCCGGAACAGGAAGGTATTCACGTGCTTGTGTACAACCAATCTCTGAAGAATAATAGCCTAGCAACGTTAAGTCTCTAGCAATCAAAAAGAAAGAAGGCGCTTTTTTATTCGCAATTGTTTCCTCTTTTAAAGCTCCCATTACTTTCTGACGTTCTTCAATTGACATTGCCAAGAAATCTTTACTAAAATCTTTCAAACATTTTGCTTGCATCTCTTTCATTCCTGAAGCAAACTTTTCCTGTAGTACTGCAGGATAACAATCTTTAATCATCATTGGAATAAAAGCGCCAAGTCCTGCTGCTTTAGCTCCTGGTGAAGATGCTGTCGTCGGCAAAATGATATCGGCAAACTCAGCTAAAACTTCCTCATCCGAAGCCGAAAAAAATACTCGATTCTTTTCTTTTTCAGGCAAAGTAAAACTTTCAAATAAAACGCCCATTGTAGTTGCTGAGATTGCGCTTCCCATCAAAAACGCAACGCTTTTAAGTGCTTCTCTTCTATTCATTTGTTAATTATTAAAATTATTTATTATTTTTAAATTATTATAACTTTACAATAATAAAGAAAAAAAAAATAGCTTAATTTTTTTTATGTTAAATTATTGAATAATTCCATATATTTCAAATTATTAAGGGAATCGCTTTATAAAATTCATTAAACACCATCTGAAATCTACTATAACGACAAAAAAAAAAGGTAGTGGAGGGTTAAAAATCCTTTATTTTATTGTTTTTTGTTTAATTTAATCAGTTATAACCTATAAGATTTCATTCAATTTCCATTTTAAGAAATTTCAATGCGTTAAAATGACATTATAACGAAAAATTAAACTTAAAAATGAATTTTAATTGGTCCATTTTAATTTTAAATAGCACCAACAATAAGAAGCGTTTAATGCAACAAGATTAAATAGTTAATTTAAAACCTAAAATTAGAGATAAAAAAAGAGAACTACAAATAGGAACGTTATAACTTGATGTAATAAAAAGAAGTTACCTTTCAAATAAACCAAATGTTCCGCCAACCCAATCTTTGTCACGATTAAATTTTACACCTATCATTTCACCACGACTCAATCGGACTAAGTTACAAAGTAGAGTAGGAGCAGCATCTTCCTTTTTCCAAACACAAAGAACGCGGACTTCGGTTTTTACTTTTCCATCCGGGGATTGTACGATAGGTAGGTAATTAACCTTTTTTTGAAGTATATAAAGTTCTTTTTCGACAACAGCTTCAATATCCTCTTTTGTTACATGAAAAATAACTCCTGTTCCCGAAAAAGAAAAGAGCGGTTTTAAAACATAATTTTCTAAATCAAGAGGAATTTCTTTGAGTTCACTCAATAATGTAGTTTCAATGAAATATTGGCCTTTCAAGAAAGGTAGAATAAATTTACTGATTCTAAAAAACCAGTTGGGATGTCCAGCCCATTCTACATCAAGTTCATCTGAGAAATGAAAGTTTAAATTTAAATCAGTTCGCAAATCCAATTCATCAAAAATCACCCGATTATAAATTCTTTTAACCCGAATTTCTTCGTCTTTTTCGTTTTTATAAAATAGTTGTTTGCCTTTCTTTATGAGTTCAGTAACGCAAACTATCGGTATGCCAATATCTCTTTGGCAATAATAAAAATCAATCTTGGTGTTTTGTTTTTCGGGCTCAATTTCTAGGAGAATAACATTTTCTTTTGGATGCTTGTTACAAATCGCTTCTTCTAGAATATCATGATATTCTTGTGGTTCAATACTGGTGATAAACGGGGTTAATTCATTTAGAAAAGGGTAATGATTCTTGAATTTTTCATACAAATTTATCTGATAATTATACAAAGAAGGAAATCCTTGCACTTCAATTAATTTGGGAATAATTAGCCCATCTTCTTCACAAATCCCAAAATCAATTGCTAGAAAAGTAGTATGATTATCTTCATTCGGAACCTTATTATTTAGTTCTAATGATTTATTTGTGAGATCTTTAAAGTCTTCGTTTTGAATAAAAGCTATAAGTTCATTACAGCCTTCAATCAATTGTGTTTTTAGTTCATTTGAAATAAAAAATGGAGTTTCAGCTACTCGAAAAGTAGGCAAATAATCAAAATCAGAAGCAATATCATCTTTAAATTCCTGATATTTAGTGGCTGTAAATTGAGCATTAAATAACTCCCGATATTTTGAAATCATCTCGAAATGAATTTATTAGTTAGAAAGCATTTTTTTGGTTTTCATCAAGTCATTAATAGCAGATCTTAGAAAGTTTGGAATCAAGGTTTCATTCGTTCGGTAAATTTTATCATCATCTAATAAATCTTCCAGCATGTTTCTAAACTTCTTTTTTCCTTTCATAGCCCTAATTTTTTCTTTCGCCTGTTTGTTTCTTAAATGTGCTACAAAGCTTATTGGATCAGCTTCGGGATGGAATTGAGTCCCTACAAAATAATCCGTAAAACGAACTGCCATTATTGCACGTTCGTATTGAACATGATCTCTAATTTTCTCCAATGAAATAATTTTAGCTCCTTTTTTAGCAAAAACACTAAGTTTTGGTTGTACGACTTGGTAATCTCTGGAATCAATTCCGTAAAAAGGATCTGCGAGTCCTGCAAATAAAGGATCTTTGAGCCCTTCTTTGGTTTTATGAATGGTCATTACACCAAAAGAGGTGTCATTTCTTCGAGTCACTGTGGCCAACCCAAAATGTAAACACGCCATTTGAAAAGAATGACAGATGAACAGTACATGCTTTTTAACCGCATTTTCAGTATTCCATTTAGTCAACGAATCAATAAATGCATAATACTTCACATCCCAATTTCCATCGCCAATCATTGGATTTCCAGGACCTCCGGTGGAAATATAAATATCGAATTTGTTAATGTCCGGCAATTCACATTTCACCCGAACATCGAATATTTCAAAACTAACGACAGGACTAAACCTGTTTACAATATCAATAATACAACGCATCCCCTGATTAGGTTCTCCTTTGTACATGTCTAAAAGTGCTATTTTTATAATTTTATTTGGCATAACTATTTTTAAAAAACAATGTGCAAAGATAATTTATATTTTACAATCCCTTTGTAAATTCGCCAGTTATAAAATCTACCACTTTGCAAAGATCCTCTGTTTCTTCAAAAACGGTTAATTGTTTGTCGGCTCCAGTTCCATTTTTCAAAATTTCATGTACATAATTAATATCCTCACGGCTACCCAACTCGTCCACTACATCATCAATAAAATCTAATAATTCCAAAATTAGCATTTTGGTTTCCACTTCTTTTTGCAATCCAAAATCAATCATAGTATTATCAATTCCATAACGAGCAGCACGAAATTTATTTTCCTTAATCAATGCCAATCGATAAATATTAAAACTCGTATTATTCATGTTTAATTTATAGAGTTTGGCTACAATTGCTTGAATAATTGCTACAATACAAATCGTTTCATCGACCGTCAAACACATATCACAAATCCTAAATTCTATCGTATTATAAAATGGATGCAAGCGTAAATCCCACCAAATTTTCTTTGGATTATCAATACAATTTGTTTTCACTAACGTATCTAAATAATTCTCATATGAACTTACGGAATCAAAATATTCCGGTAAACCCGTTCTTGGAAACTTGTCAAAAACTTTGGTTCTAAATGATTTATACCCTGTTTTTCTACCTTCCCAAAAAGGTGAATTTGTCGAAAGGGCAAATATGTGAGGCAGGAAATACGTGGCCTGATTCATCAATTGCAAACCAATTTCACGGTTTTCAATACCCACGTGACAATGCATTCCAAAAATCAAATTGGAACGAGCCGCGTCCTGCAATTCGTTGACAATATCGTGGTATCTGGGATCGTCAGTTATGGGTTGATCCTGCCATTTTGAAAATGGATGCGTTCCGGCACCACCTACAATAAGATCTTGTTTGTCCGCTAATTCAACGATTTTAGAACGTAAAAATCGAATCTCATTTTTGGCATCATTAACACTGTGGCAAATATTAGTTCCCACTTCCACTACTGATTGATGCATTTCGGACTTCACCTGCTCATTTAGAATTATTTTGGCACCATCCACAATTTTTGATAAATGGGACCGCAAATCTCTTGTTTCAGGATCAATAATTTGATATTCTTCTTCTACACCAAGTGTAAAAACGGGTAGTTTTTTCATTAATTTATTTTTTTAGGAGCTAATTACTTCGTCAGTTCGATTCGCTCGTGTCCCGCTTTCCGCTTCAATCTTTTTGTCCTGAAAAATCTCAGGACAAAAAAGGATTTTCACTGTAATCGGGGCTAGGGCATTTCGTAATCAATAAAACTTTTATTTAAAATTATATTTTTCTTCCCTTTTACAATTCCGTGGAATGAGAAATCTCTGTTTACTTTTCCTTATAGATGGTTAAGATTCCTCGTTCGTCGAAATGACAAACTGAACAACTGAATACTGATTACTTTCCTCCGGCGGCATCTTTTATAAAAGTTCCCCAAGTCAAATTTATTTTTCCTGGTTTTTGCTTTTTTGCGGCAGCGATAGCCATTTTTGCCGATTCTTCGACCACCCATTCAAAGTTCTCTGCACCAACCGAAGTTAGTTCAGCATCAGGTGCAGGATTTCCAAAATCAATAGCATAAGGTATCCCGTCGCGTACCGCAAATTCTACGGTATTAAAATCATATCCCAACCCTTTACAAAGCCGTAAAGTATAATCTTTTATGGTGGCTAATAACTTTTTATCTACTGGAGGTCCATCAATTACATATCGTAAATGATGCTGATTTCTTGGTTCATATTGCATAATTCGAACTGCTTTGCACCCCAAACAATACACCCTGAAATATTCAGTAAAAACAATTTCTTCTTGCAACATCATCACCAATTGTCCTGTTTCCTGATGTTTTTCCCAAAACTCTTCTTTGTTTTCTAATCGGTATACGTTTTTCCACCCCCCGCCGGCATAGGGTTTCATATACGCTGGAAATCCAATGTAATTAAAAATTCCTTCCCAGTCCATTGGGTATTTTAAATTTCGAAATGATTGTCCGGTTGTATCAGTAGGATGTTCCGCTGAAGGAAGTAGTACCGTATTAGGAAGCGGAACTCCAAGGGTATCAGCCAACGAATTATTAAAAAATTTATCATCTGCACTCCACCAAAAAGGATTGTTTATTATATTGGTTCCTGTTAAAGCGGCGTTTTTTAAATACGCACGATAAAAAGGAACATCTTGCGAAATCCGATCAATAATTACCGCATATTCTCCGTCTTGATTTTGAACTACCTTATCAATAACAACAGCTTCAGCAACAATTCCTTTTTCGTTTTTTGAATTGACACGATCAATAAATGCTTGTGGAAAGGTGTCTTCCATTCCAAATAAAATTCCGATTTTTTTCATCTTGATCTGTTTATAATTTTATAAAAATTTAATTCTTGATAAATAATGGGGAAACATTTCTTTCCAAACAGGCCAGTCGTGTTTTTCTTCTTGACGAATATCTAACCAATGATGAACATTCCTGTCGCTTAAAATTTTGCTTAATTTTAGATTGGCATCAAAACAAATATCCCAATTAGAAGTTCCTAAGACAATATCCATGTTCCACAACTCAGCATCATTTAGTCCATACAGATAATCTTCAGGACTGTTGTAAAACACGTCGTCATTGTAAAATCCATCCATAAAACTTTTAACAGTGAAAGCTCCGCTCATCGAGAACATGTGACTGACATAACCTGTATGGCGAAAAGCAAAGTTTGCCGCGTGATATCCTCCAAAACTGCATCCTGCCACAACAACTTTTCCTGATGGAGTATTGTTTTTTACCTTTTCAACAATTTCGTGACAAATCATTTTATCGTATCTGACATGATTTTCTATGCGATGTATGGGATGAATATTTTTATTGTAAAAACTGTCTTTGTCGATACTATCTGGACAAAATATTTGAATTAATCCCTGATCGATATACCATTTTGCAGAACCAATTAATCCCATATCTTTATTTTCATGGTAACTGCCCATCGAAGTGGGAAATAAAATAACAGGATACCCAGCGTGTCCAAAAACTAACATTTCAATATCCTTGTTAAGATTAGGGGAGTGCCATTTGAAATATTCTTCCTTCATAACTTTATTTTTAACAATTATAAGGAAAAAATTCGTGCAAATGACACAACTATTTATGCCTAATTACGATTTATTATATAAAACATTACTAATGTCAAATCGTAATTAAATTGTAAAATTTAAATCAATTTGCAGCTATTTTTTAAATTATAAACAACATATGAGTTTCTTTTAACATATTTCTAAAATGAAAAAAAACTAACAGTGTCACAAATTGATGAGATTGTAACAGAAATAAGGATTTACGCTCTTTTTAATTCAACGTCAAATTAGAGTTGCTTTTTTATTGTTTATATGATTCAAACAATTGGACTTGACTTTTTAGTCTTTCAGTTAGCATATTCATCATTCTTTTATTAATGTTTGACGAGTTCTTTATATAAACAGTATACTCATCTAAAGTAAATAATGCGATTATCATTCCTTTTAAAGCATTTCTAAACTTGATGTCTTTTTGGATTGCATTTTCTATAACCAATACTTTCTTTTCAGCAGTGTAGCTGTAAAAGTCTATCTTGTTTTTCAAAGCATAATTTATGAAAGAAGCTATAAATAAATCATTTTGTAATTTTAAAATAGGTCTGAGAACCTCATTTTGAAATGATTCTTCGGTTGACGATTGAGTGGTAACAGAACCAATTGTTTTTCCTCGGAATTCGCTTAAAAAAGTATCGCGTTCGCTCATGATTTTTTCCTTAAAAATAAAGAAAAATAGCCATAAGTACGGTTTGTTTTTGCAGATATAATGAAAAATTATGCTTTACCACACGAGAAAATAGGTAAAAACATAAAATTTGCACGTAAAGTCAACTTACTTTGTAAGTAAATTATTATTTGTAATCGATAATAAATGGGCTTTTACATACAATTATTCAATCAGAGTAAATCCGAATATTTCGCAAAAGCTCATTGTAATCTACTTTATAAGATCCGTAAAGCTAGCAACAAATAGGATTTGGTAAATTATAATATTTTAAATCTGGAAACTGCTTGACTAGCGCCACAATGTGAAGCTAGAAATATGATGCCTGACGAAACAAAAAATAAAAAGTAATTTTGTTAATTAAACTCATTTTCAGAAACCGTTTCAAAAATTTCCAAATCAAAATATTTTACAGAAGCAATTATGTGATCAAATATATCTGACATGATAAATTCATAGTTCTCAAATCGTTTGTCATGTGAAAATGCATAAACTTCAAGCGGAACTCCATGGGAAGTAGATTGCAATTGCCTACAAAGCATCAACATATCTTGGTTTAATCCAGGATAATTAAATAAATATTCCGTTATATATTTTCGAAATAAGCCTAAATTAGTTAAATTTCGACCATTGATCGCGATTGATTTATCAATTTTATTAGTAGAATTATAGTCGTCAATTTCTAATTTTCGAGTATTGATATAATCTGATATCAGATGTATTTTTTTTAAGTCATTTAATTCGGCTTCTTCCAAAAATCGAATGCTGCCGGTTTTAATGAGAATGTGTCTTTTGATACGTCTTCCATCTGAATTCAGCATTCCGCGCCAGTTTTGAAACGAATCGGAACTTAAACTGTATGTTGGAATTGTGGTAGTCGTATTGTCAAAGTTTCGAACTTTTACGGTTGCCAGATTAATTTCAATTACATCGCCATCAGCTCCAAATTTATCCATCGTAATCCAGTCGCCAATTCGAACCATATCGTTTATAGAGACTTGAACGCTGGAGACAAAACCTAAAATTGTATCTCGGAAAATTAAAATTATCACCGCCGAAACAGCTCCTAAAATGGTTAAAAGCTCTTTCTGATCAATATTAAATAATTTAGAAATAATAACCGTTATACCAACAGCCCACAGCACAATCATGATCACTTGAATGAAACTGTCAATAGGTTTATCGCTGTATCTCGGTTTTAGTTTTAAATAATCACGTAATGCATTGAAAATAGTTCGGATAATCCATAGAACAAGCATTACAATGTAAATCCCTACCAGCTTACCAAATACGCCTTCCCAATATTCATACCGGTCTAGAATTATTGGAACCGATTTATATATAAACAATAGCGGAATTAAATGTGCGATGTATTTAGCCGTTTTATTGGTTACGAGTAAATCATCAAATTTGGTTTTAGTTTTCTGGGCGATTACCGCCATAATTGTTACTAAAATAAGACGAAAGACCACATATATAGCATAAGCAAATACGCAAAGCATAATAATATTTATAATCAGACTTAGGTAAGAAGCCAAACTGCTCCCCAATCCCCATTTTCTTAGTATAGTATATAGAAAAGTGAACATTTTTTCTATTAATTTATACATTTTTCAAGTATTTCTTTTCTACGTAGAACGTTCCAAAAGGAAGTATTGAAGCTAGACAAATTATTCCAAATTTTTTCCAATCCCAGTTCTGCTCAAATTTTAGCATCACAGCCAGAATAATATAAGTGACAAACAAAATCCCGTGTGCCATTCCTATTGGGAATAATAATGTTTTATAAAGAACAAGATTGGTAGGTTTTATAAAAAGCATATTCGAAAATAAAACTAGATAAGAAACTCCCTCTAGTAAAGCGATAACCTTGAAAATTTTAAGCATGAAAATGAAATTAGATAATAAAAGTAAAAAAATAGGTTTGGAAAAATCGAAATCACTATTTTTTTTACGCCAAAATTAAGTATTATCATTGATTTACGGCACATTCATTCCGAAAGTAAATTACTTTTGTATTCTTAAACTTTGATAATGAGCAAACGCGATTTAAAAAAATATTTAGCAGAACTTAATAAAGAGCAACTCGAAGCGCAAATTATCGAATTGTATGAGAAATTCAGCCCGGTAAAAGTCTATTATAATTTTGTTTTTAATCCAAAAGAAGAAACACTTTTGCAAGAATGCAAACTCAAAATTTCAAATGAATATTATCCTTTGAAAAAGGCAGGAAGACGCAGCAAACCAAAAATGAGGCGTTCCGTTGCCCAAAAATACATTAAACATTTTACACTTTTGGGCGTAGATTCATTTATAATTGCTGATGTTATGCTCTTTAATATCGAAATTGCGCAGACTTTCTCTTCGGAAAACGGGATAAAACAAGACTTATTTTTTAAAAGTATGTTTAACTCTTTTGAGCAAGCCGTAATGTTCTTGATTGCAAATGGAATAGTACAGGATTTCAAAACAAGAATAATAGGTATTCACAACGAAACCATTACGCAAAAATGGTACAATGAACCTGAATTCAATGCGGTTATCGAGCGATTTGAATAGTATATGGTTTCTTAATTTAATTTTATTTAATCAATCGCATTTTTTTTTACTTAAAATTGACTATTAAACTGTTTTTTAGGCGTATTTTTGCAAAAATCCAACCACAAGCAATGTCCCAAAACACTTTAGAAATAGAAATCGAAGACAAAAAAGAACTTTATGCGTACCAAAAAGGCGACATCGACGCCATCTTTGAACGCATCGATAATGCACCGCCACAACATCATTTGTTATACCAGTTGCCTACAGGCGGAGGGAAAACAGTGGTGTTTTCAGAAATCGTGAGGCGTTATTTATCGCAGCACGATAAAAAAGTAGTTGTTTTAACACACCGAATAGAGCTGTGTAAGCAAACTTCAAAAATGTTGAAGGGTTTTGACGTAAAAAACAAAATCATCAACAGTAAAGTTAAAGAACTTCCAGATCAAAACGATTACTCTTGTTTTGTTGCCATGGTGGAAACTTTAAAAAATCGTATCAACGATGAAAAATTACATTTGGATAACGTAGGTTTAGTAATCATCGATGAGGCGCATTACAATTCCTTCAGAAAATTACTTAGCTCGTTCAAAAATGCCTTTATATTAGGAGTTACAGCAACGCCTTTAAGTTCGAATATCAAGTTGCCAATGCATGAAAGCTACGATGAATTAATTGTAGGAGACACCATTAGTTCTTTGATCGCAAATGGCTTTTTAGCCAAAGCAATCACCTATAGTTATGATGTAGGTTTGACTTCCTTAAAAGTAGGTATTAATGGGGATTACACCGTTAAGTCATCAGATGACCTGTACACGAATATGGCCATGCAAGAAAAATTATTGCATGCGTATACCGAGAAATCTTTGGGCAAGAAAACCCTAATTTTTAATAATGGTATCAATACATCATTGTATGTTTATGAAACCTTTAGAGAAGCCGGTTATGCAATTCGCCACTTGGACAACACCAGTAATAACGAGGAGCGAAAAGATATTTTACATTGGTTCAAGCATACACCGGATGCGATATTAACGTCAGTTGGAATTCTTACCACCGGTTTTGATGAGCCTACCGTAGAAACAATAATTTTAAACAGAGCGACAAAATCATTGACATTATATTATCAAATGATTGGACGTGGTTCCCGAAAATTACCTAATAAAGATACATTTAACGTTATCGATTTAGGAAATAATGCAGCAAGATTTGGACTGTGGAGTGAGCCAGTAAACTGGCAACACATCTTTAAATCACCGGAATTTTACTTGGAAAATTTGCGTGATGATACGGAAATCGAATTGTATTTTAAATACAGCATGCCACCAGAATTACGTATTAAATTTAGCAAAACCGAAGTCGTAACTTTTGATGTCGATGAAGAGCATAAACTCATCATCAAACAAAATTTACGATCAAAAGAAGTGCTTGAAAAATCATTAGAACAGCACGCTGCGATGTGTGTTGATAATTCAGAGACGCTACAAGAGGCTAAAGCATTAGGGAAATTGTTAGAGGATGATATCGATTGTCGCATTAAGCGCTATTCAAAATGTTTGAGTCAGTGCAGTAAAAATTATCGTGAGTGGCTTGTTGACGATTACAAATTAAAACTGATACTGTTAACCGGGAAAAAATATCGTGAGAAAATTATGAATGAGCCGGATGAAGATTAATATTTTCTTTTCAAGGAGCTAATCCCGCTGTACACTATATCTGTTGTGGCGAACCCCGCCACAACAGGATGCCGTTTCCATCGGGGCTAAAAACACGGTTATCCAACAACTATTTTTATAATATTATAAAATTCAAAAAAATGCCAAAAAAATTCTCTGATTTAGGAATTTCAGCACCAATATTAAAAGCGATTACCGAACTGAAAATTGTTGTACCAACAGAAATTCAACAAAAAACAATTCCGTTACTTTTATCAAATACTTCAGATTTGGTTGGCCTTGCAAAAACCGGTACAGGAAAAACGGCTGCTTTTGGATTGCCCATTTTACAACTAATTGATACTGATCTACCAGTTGTACAAGCTGTTATTTTGGTTCCTACTCGGGAATTAGGACACCAAATTTTTAGAAACTTAGAAAATTTTTCAAAATATTTACCTCAAGTTTCTATTGCAGCAACTTGTGGAGGAATTCCAATCAAACCACAAATTGAACGACTTTCAACTCCTACACATATTGTTGTGGCAACACCGGGACGTTTAATAGATTTGATTCAGCGCAAAGCAATAAATTTAAAGGAAACCAAGTTCTTTGTGCTCGATGAAGCCGATGAAATGGTAACTATTTTAAAAGAAAGCTTAGATGAGATTGTAGCGGAGTTACCTGCAACTCATAAGACTTTTTTATTCTCGGCAACCATGCCCGGAAGTATAAAACAATTGATTCAAAACTACTTAAATAAAAACGTAGTTCAAGTTAGTGCCAACATGGAAACGGTAGGGAATCAAGAAATTGACCATGAATATATTATCGTTGATCCCATTGAAAAACTAGAAGTTTTGATGCATTTCTTGAATACTAAAGAAGGAGAACGCGGAATTATTTTTTGTAAAACGAAAGCAGCAGTCAATAAATTAGCTAAAAATCTAGCCATCAACCGATTTTCATCAGGAGCATTGCACGGCAGTTTATCTCAAGGAATTCGGGACAGAATCATGGAGCAATTTCGTGAAGGGTATATCAATATATTAGTAGCTACGGATTTAGCAGCAAGAGGAATTGACGTAAAGGAAATCTCGTATGTGGTGAATTATCATTTGCCGGATGTGTACGAAGCATATGTTCATCGTAGTGGTAGGACGGCAAGAGCAGGAGCAAAGGGACTTTCGCTGACGGTTTTACAACAAGAAGAAGTAATCGAAATAGCTGATTTTGAAAAAGAATTAGGGATAAAATTTTCCCAGTTCAAGAAACCAACAGCTGCCAGCATCGAAGAAAACAACATGCTGTTATGGGCCAAACAAATTTTTAAGACCAAACCCAACCATGATGTCGTTCCGGAAGTAAAAGAAAAAGTGAAAACTGTTTTTCATCATTTGACTAAAGATGAATTAATTGAAAAATTAATGGCTAATTATATTCTTCAAAACAAAAATGAGCCCACAGAAAAGCCCGTCAAAAGACAAAAAATGAATTAATTTTCACAGGTTTTTCAATACCATTTAAATTTAATCGTATCCATAAATAGAGTATATTTATGGATATTTTTTTTATAACAATAAATAGAATAGTATGGAAATTGTAATAATAGGAGGTGGATTTGCAGGATTAAATCTTGCTAAAGAACTTTTAAATCAAAAAGGAATTCATGTTACACTAGTAGATAAAAATAATTACAATTTCTTCGCACCGCTAATATATCAAGTCGCTACGGCTTTTTTAGAACCTTCCAGCATCAGTTATCCCTTTAGAAAATTTTTTGCAGGTAAAAAAAATCTGCAATTTCGTCTGGGAAACTTATTAAAAATAAACCCTTCAGAAAATAAAATTATCCTCAATAATGGTGAATTAGAGTACGATTACTTGGTTTTTGCTACAGGTGCTGAAACCAGTTATTTCGGGATGGAAAATGTGAAGAAAAATGCTATTCCAATGAAAACGCTGAATGATGCCATCGTTATGCGTAATACATTGTTGAAAAATTTAGAAAAAGCAGCTATTTGCAAAGACATTCGCGAGCGCAGAAAATTGTTAACCATTGTAGTTGCCGGTGGCGGTCCAACGGGTGTTGAAGTTTCCGGTATGCTCGCTGAGATGAGAAAAAATATTTTGCTGAAAGAATATTCAGAATTGACTACAACAGCAAGCAATATTTACCTCGTTGATGGCGCTAATGCCGTTCTGTCTCCAATGAGTAAAGCTTCTCAGGAAGATACACTTGAAGCGCTGACAAAATTAGGGGTTGTCGTAAAATTAAATACCACAGTAGTAGATTATTTAGATGATACCGTATATTTTGCTAATGGCGAAACTATTCAAACTAAAAATTTAATATGGGCCGCGGGAGTTTCTGCAAGAGTTTTCGACGGAATTCCAGCCGAAAGTTATGGTCGCGGAAAAAGAATGGCAACCGATGCATATAATAAAGTTAATGGCACTACAAATATCTTTGCAATAGGCGATACTTGTATTCAACTTACAGATATAGATTTCCCTAATGGACATCCGCAAGTGGCGCAAGTTGCGATTCAGCAAGGAATAAATTTAGCGAATAACTTTACGCTACTGAACCAAAACAAGTCATTAAAACCCTTTAAATATAATGATAAAGGATCTATGGCTATAATTGGTAAAAATAAGGCTGTGGTTGATTTACCAAAACCAAAAATGCATTTTAAAGGATTTTTTGCCTGGATTATATGGCTTTTTATTCACCTCGTTTCATTGATTACCTATCGCAACAGAGTGAAAACGTTCTTTAATTGGATGATTGCTTATTTTTCAAAAGATCAATCTCTACGTATGATTATCAGACCTGATAAAAAAGTAAAAACTGAACCAAACAACACTAAAACGAATCTATAATTAATGAATTACCGCACTTTCTTGATTGTGAATAGTTGTGATCGTTTTTTTTATGTTTCGTTTTCCGAAAATTAAAATAATTAGTGCCAAAATTGTTGAAACAGTCATAATCAAAACCATTGGCAGCATCAAATTTTTTACAAAAACTCCCACTGCAAAAGAAGCCAAAGCTCCCAATCCTAACTGAATAGCGCCCATTAATGCCGCAGCACTTCCCGCATTTTTTGAAAAGGGAGCTAGGGTAAGTCCGGCTGTATTGGGATTTGAAATTCCTAAACATGCTAAGAATAAAAATAGCATCGCGATAGTTTCATACAAATTTAAAAGATCATTTATTGCCAAAATAAGGAATGAAATGCTAATGATCGATTGTGAAATTAATGCCCCAAAAATCATTTGTTCACTCGTGAATTTTCTTAACAAAAATGAATTAAGCTGGCTGGCACCAATAAAACTTAATGACATAAAAGCAAATATCCAACCATACGTTTTTCCGCCAACTTTAAAAATGTCCATAAATAAAATAGGGGAGGCCGCTACATAAGTAAACAATCCTGAGAAAGCTATTGCTCCCGCAAATGCATAGGTATAAAACTGAGGCTCTTTTACAATACTGATAAAATTTTTAATGATTGGTTTTGGTTTTAACGAAATTGAAGTATCTGGCTTAAACGTATTTGGCAAGCCAATTTGCGCTGCTATAAGAATCAAAATTCCCATACACATCAAGATAAAAAAGACCGTGTGCCAACCATAATCTTCGGTTATATAACCGCCAACTGTAGGCGCTAACATTGGCGAAAGCCCCACAACCAGCATTAATAAAGAAAATACTTTAGGAATATCTTTTATAGGAAATAAATCCCGAACCATAGAAACCGAAGCCACAGTAGCCGCGCAGCTACCCACAGCCTGTATGAATCGTAAACCAATAAAAGTATCAATATCCGTTACGAAAACACAGCCTAATGAAGCTAATATGTAAACTAACAATCCTATAAAAAGTGGTTTTTTGCGACCAAAACGATCTAATAAAGGTCCATACAACAATTGTCCGGCTGAAATTCCGATAAAATAACTGGATAACGTCATAGAAACATTTGCGACTGAAGTATTTAAGTCCTTTGCAATTCCTGCAAAGCCAGGCAAATACATATCAATTGAAAATGGGCCTAGCGCAGTTAATGAACCCAAAATCAATATTAATTTGATATATTTTTTTTTTGTCATTTCAGTAGTAATCATAAAAATTGAACTTTTTTAATTTTTTGCAAAGGTAAATAATAAAGAACCGAATTAAAGAAGAATTATGATTAATAACATCCTCTGTAATGATAGACTAGCGATGAAATAAAATAAATAAAATGTAATAATTGTTTGTGATTTAAGAGCACTAACAATGCAATTAAAAGTAAAATCAATTTAAATTGCTGCTGATATTATATTCAACTTATTTACAATGTAGGTGCAGGAATATGGGGAAGGATAAACAATAAACTTGTCTGGGGCTTATTGCTTTAAAAGCAAAGCTAATGTTACAAATGGTAATTTAGTATTTGGCAATATCTTTTTTAAATATCTAATCAACCGCTAATTTTTTATTAATAACATGATTCCAGATAGGAAAAGCAGACTCAACATAATTTTTTTTAAAAGAACATCATTTAGTTTTAAATATACTTTTTTACCCAGTACTAGTGCCAATATAAAGAAGGGCAGAACATAAAATGAATTATACAATTGATTTAAAGTTAAAATACCTTCGAATGCCAAAACCGGTATTCTCATTAATGTCACTAAACCCAAAATTCCAAACATGGTAGCTCGTAATTTCTTTACATCAGAAGTTTCGTTATTCACAAGAACAACATATAAAGGGCCGCCCGTTGAAAAAACACCCGAAAAAAATCCACCTAAAAAACCTAAAATAAATTTCATTTTCGAAATTAATTGTATTTCTTTTTTAGTTCTTAAACTGTTTAAGACAAACAGAATAATAAATATACCTAAGGCTTTTTTTAAAATCATCGGTTTTCCGTACGTTAAAACGATAATTCCCACAATAAGCCCAATAAATGATGACAAAGCTATTTTTTTAAGTAGTGGTTTATCTATATATTTCCATTCTTTATATACATGAACTGGCGTTGATATAAAATAAAATATAGATAAATAAGCAATGGCATCAGGCAATGGCATAACTAACAATAGAAAAGGCAAAGCGATTAAAGCACCTGCAAAACCAGTGATAGTCTGAACAAAAAAACCGGTAAAAATTCCAATTGTAAGCAGTAATAACATCATATCCATAGAACAAAATTAGAACAACACTGTGTTATAATAAAACTTAATCAACGGATGTAATGTCATTCTTCCAAAATATAAATGTAATTTAGCCCAAATTAAAACTTTATTTATGGTAGACGCGCTTGATTTGAAAATAATTGAAAGTCTTAAACATAATTCTAGAACTTCATTTGTAGAAATTGGTAAAAAAATTGGACTATCTCCGTCTTCAATAAGAGAACGCATTCAAAAATTAGAAGATGCCGAAATTATAAAAGGATATAATCTACAACTTAATAATAAAAAACTTGGTTTTGGTCTGGAAGTTATTATTCTGTTCAAATTGTTTAGCGGAAAACTTATAGTCTTTAGTGATCACTTAAATGAATTTGCGGAAATATATGAAATTTATAGAATCACGGGCACACATAATATTTTTATGAAAGTAGTTCTAATCGATCAACTTCATTTGCAACAATTTATTGATCGTCTTTTAGTGTATGGGGAACCGACAACACATTTAATCTTGTCAAATTTAAAGGATGTATAGTTTCTTTGTAACTTAAAAACGATTTGTACTTTTTAAAACAGTTAAAAACGGGATTACATGGATCGAAAAAACTATAATATCGGACTGTATTAAAATGCACTATAATTTATATTATGTAAAATAGGATTTATTGATAAATGAAATAATATCGGATTATTAAAAATAATGACAGCATCACCTGTTTTGGTAATGCTGTTTTTATATTATATAGTATTTTACTTTACAGAAATTGGTATGTTCCAATTATCCCATTTTAAAGAAATAGTGTTTTTATTAATGGTATAAACTAATTTTTCAGCTTTTGATTTAGTTTTTTCTTGTTTTACAACAACACGTAATTGATCTTCTTTTTCTTTATATTTGTAAGCGCCCCATTGCTTAGCTTCTTTATTAAAGATGATAATACTTTGCTTGTCATTTGGTATTATAAAAAAAGAATATTTTCCTGCAGGTAATTTTGATCCCGCAACTGTGAGGTCTTTGTCAGTTTCAAAAGTCGTTGCATCATTAGCGCCAGCGCGCCAAACTTGATTAAACGGAACTAATTTGCCCCAGATTTCTCTGGCTCTGACAGATGGACTACCATACTTAATTGTAATTGTAGCACCATTAATTTTTCCAGTAACCTCTTCCTTTGTGCTTGTTGGTTTATCTTGCGCATTTACAAAATTTATAATCAAAAATGCAATAAATAAAAAGTGTACTTTTTTTAGTAATTTCATGATTTAAAAGGATTTAGTTTTGATTATAAAAATAAAATAACTGCATTTAATTTCGCATAATTATTCTTAATTTTAAGAAAAAATTATGAAACCTATAAATTAGTTGTTTTACTCTTATAATGACAGTATTATAATTTTTTATTTTATTATTTTTACAAACAATACCTTATTGATATAATTAACTATGAATACAATTGCTGAGCACATTGCCGATTTTTTAAAAGAATATCCGCCGTTTAACCATTTGACATTTGAAGAGTTATCCGAAATAGCTACGAGTATTCGCGTTGTAAATTTAGAAAAACATAAAACCTTATTCCAAATTAATGATTTATTGCATGACAGTTTTTATGTTATTGCTTCAGGTACTATTAATTTGTCTGTAATTTCAGATGCGGAAGAAACTTTATTAAATAAATGTCATGAAGGTGATATTTTTGGATTACGTCCCTTTTTTGCCAAAAACAATTACATGATGACGGCCAAAGCCAGAGAAGAAAGTATTGTTTACGCTATACCAATTGCTACTTTCCGTCCTTTTGTGGTGAATAATTCAGACGTTTTAAATTTTTTACTGGAGAGTTTTGCTACAAATACACGAAATCCAAATGATAAAGAAAATTTAAAAGGCAAACTCATCTCTGACAATGTTTTCTATTCTGACCAGCAATCAGAAATGCAATATTTTCAATCTTTATCGTATAATGTTTCACCGTTAAAAACAACAAGCATAGCAATTGTACAAGATGTTGCCCAGTTAATGACTGAAACATTAAAGAACAATATCATAATTTGTGAAAATAACTTTCCTATCGGAATTGTGACAGACAATGATATGCGCGCAAAAATTGCAACCGGTAGATTTCCTGTGACAGTTTCAGTAGATAAAATAATGTCATATCCAGTAATCACTGTTGTTGAGAATGTTTCCTTGGCCGAAGCGCAATTGTTAATGTTGAAACATAATGTGACGCATTTATGTGTTACACTTGACGGGACTGATAAATCTGATGTGAAAGGGGTCATTTCTGAACACGATTTAATAGCGGCCCAAGCAAATAATCCAGGTGTTTTAATAAAAGAGATTAAGCGTTCTTATGATGCTAAGGAATTAAAACAAATTCGAGAGCGATTAACAGATTTGATTCAAACCTCAATTTCTAAAAATATTCCGCTTTCTCACGTTTTTAATATTGTTAGCGAAATTAATTTAGCTATCATTAAACGTTCTGTAGAGTTATCAATTTTAGAGTTAGGCTCCCCTCCTGCCCGTTTTGCATGGTTAAGCATTGGAAGCCAAGGAAGAAAAGAGCAGTTATTGTTAACGGATCAAGACAGTATCTTGATTTTTGAAGATGTTGCGGCGGATAAATATCGAGAAGTGAAAGATTATTTCCTAAAACTTGGAAAAAGAACAACTGCTACACTCGAAAAAATTGGTTATGAATTATGTCCAAATGGCCATATGGGAAGTAACATGTTATGGTGTAAGTCACTGACTGATTGGACAAAACAATACGATAGCTGGATGAATACTCCAGGTGAAAACAGTACTGATTTAAGCAGTATTTTCTTTGATTACGAAATCACTTTTGGAGAACAAAGAATTGAAGATGCGATTGCAAATGTTATTTTTAAGAATGCAAAAAACAATACGTTGTTCTTTGACTTCTTAGGTAATGATGCCTTAAGAAAAAATTCACCACTTACTTTTTTCAAAAATTTCAATCTAGAAGAAGAAGGCCCAAATAAAGATAAATTTGACATAAAGACACGTGCTTTGATGCCACTGATTGATGCCGCCCGATTATTTACCTTAAATTTTGATATACGCGGAATCAATAATACATTTCAACGATTTAAGCAGTTAGTCATTACAGATCCTAGACATGCGGAAATTTATCTTAGTTGCGCTGATGCCTTTTTGATTTTATCAAAATTCCGAACGTTAGAAGGATTAAAAAACGATAATTCAGGCCAATTTATAAATTTGAATGAATTGTCAAAAATTGATAAAGAAAAATTAAAAAATGCTTTGGCTCCAATGAAAGATTTGGAAGAGTTAATAAAAAATAAATTTCAACTTACACAATTTTCATAATTATGTTCCACTGGTTAAAAAATATTAATAAAGAATATCCAGAATTTTGGAAAACATATCTTTCGAAATTTGAAAAAAAATCACCTCGATTTGTTGTTTTGTCAACAGAGACTTCTGGTTTGAATCCAGACAAAGATGTTATTTTATCAATTGGTTCTTTTTCGGTAATAGATAACAGCATTGTGATCGGCGATGGTTTCGAAGCAGTTTTGCTACAATACAAATTTTTTCATGATAATGGTCTTTCCAATGAATTTTTGGTAGAAAGTAAAATGAAAAAATTAGGCGAGTCAGAAGCTATAAAACTGTTAATTGAATTTATAGGAAATGCGGTTTTAGTAGGCCATCATATTGATTTTGATGTTGAAATGATTAATACAGCATTAGAAAAACTAGAGTGTGGGAGATTGAAAAACGAAGCTTTGGATGTCGATATTATGCATCGAAAACTGCATGATATCAATGATAAACAATTTTCTCTTGATGAACTTTGTACGGTATATAATATACCTAAAAGTGACCGAAATTCTTCTGCCGAAGATGCTTATAAAACGGCGTTATTGTTTTTAAAATTAAAATCCAGACTGGGAATAAAATAACTTTTACTCTAATCAGTTAGCGTAATTCCTTCCCAAAACCGCCCGTGATGACTGATAGAAACGGGCTTCATCAATTTAGTTTGCATATCAATTATAAAAGGAATTCCATTTGTTTTGCTAATAATGTCGTTTGAATTTAATTTCTCAATAAATTCAAAATTTTCTTTTTTTAATGCTGCAATCGTGTGTATGAAAGCATCCGAAATAATAGTATTTGTAAAATAAGTGTTCCCTCTGATTGCAACGGTACCTGAATGTTCATTTTCAAAGCTACATTCTATCTGTAAAGGAAAATATCCTCTAATTCCTGTTTCCCGATTGTAGATTTTATAAGTAGCTTCCTTTCGAGACCATAAATTCCAAACCATTATTTCTGGATTTTCGGCATTAACAATAAATAATTGTTCTTTTACGGTAAAAATTTTGTCTAAAAATCGGTTTCGTTTCCAATTGCTTTCTTTTTTGGCTAAGGCCAAATCAATTACATCATTTCCAATCATTTGTCACTGAATTTTTTAACATTGATTTACTAATTTTTATTGGATAATTGAGTTTTAATAATTTCCAGTGCCGATTTCACGTTAATCATTCGCTCCATTGCTTCATTGTCGATTACAATGTCATATTTCTCCTCAATATCTAAAATAACATCTACTAAATTAGCAGAATTAATCTTTAAGTCATTTATAAAATCAGTATTTTCAGTAAGCACGTCAAAGGCTTCTTGATTTTGAATATACGGTTTTACTATGTTTTTTAATTCTTCAATTGTTTGTTCTATATTCATTTTGCTTAATTATTTGGTTTACAGCTATTAAGAGACGTTAAAATTAATATTTTATTAGTTAACAAGCTGTTTTTAAATATTGATTTTTGGATTCGCCTCGTTTCTCTACACGAAAGACTGTTCATGGGATATAAATTTCTTGAATATCACGCATGCATTCACATCTCCAAAACCAAAACTGGCTTTTACAACGGTATTTAATTCCTTTTTAATCAATTGTTGTGGTATTCTTGACTCATCAATTATCGCTGTGATTTCAGGATGTAAATCGGCACAATTGATATTGGGAAAAATAAATCCCAGATGCAATTGCAATACCGAAGCCACACATTCAATACTTCCCGCTGCTGATAAACAATGACCTACCATTGATTTTAAGGAGTTTATGTATGGAAATTCGTTTCCTTTTCGTCTCAGAGCTTCACTCCAATTCTTAATTTCTAAACTATCTTTTGTTGTTGCTGTCAAATGGCCATTAATTGCATCAATTTCAGCAGCAGTAATTCCTGCATTTGCAATGGCATCAGTTATGCATTTCTGGACAGCAATAGGATTTGGCGCAGTCATCGTTCCTAACCCACGTTGTCCGCCAGAATTTACATTTCCACCCAAAACTTCGGCATAGATTTTAGCGCCACGCGACATCGCAGTTTCTAAATCTTCCAAAAGCAAAGCTCCAGCTCCACTTCCTGGAACAAATCCTGAAGCACTAGCTGACATCGGCCTTGAGCCTTGTTCTGGATTTTCATTATGCTTGAAAGTACATACTTTCATAGCATCAAAACCACCCCAAATATAAGGCCCTGAATCACTTGTACTTCCTGCTAAAATACGTTTTGCTTGTCCTGATTTAATCCTTTCGTATCCCATTAAAATACTCTCCGTTCCGGTGGTACATGCGGATGAATTAGTAGAGACTTGATTTCCCAGTCCTAATTTTCCGCCCAGGTAAGCGCTCACACCACTATTCATCGTTTGACCCACGGCGGTACTACCTAATCTGCGGGTTTGAAAATCATCTATTTTATAAATACTTTCACGAAATTTATCAATTCCCGAAGTTCCAGCGCCAAAAATAGTTCCACTAACCCAATCCGGCTCTTCCTTAATTTCCATTGATAAACCAGCATCTTTCCATGCATCTATTCCTGCAATCACACCGTATAAAATCCCAGTAGAATTAAAGTTGCGTAACTCTAATTCCGAGAAATATTGTAAAGCTAATGCAGTAGAAATCGCTGGTTTTCCCGCTATTTGACAAGAAAATTGTAATCGTTCCAACTCAGCGTCGTGCTTGATTCCCGAAATTCCGTTTTTAATAGCATGTGTAAACGCATCAAGTCCTACTCCATTTGGAGCAACAACACCAAGACCAGTAATTACAACCCGTTTGTTCATATTTTGATGTTTAATAAAATCCATTGGCAATTAAAACAAGTTTAAATCCATACGGTATTTTAGTCTAATTTTGGCACGCTCGCTACTGCGGAGGTTTCGGCTGAGGAAACCATCATTCCTGCTATTGTTCCCATACAAACGGTTTCCTGTAGCTGATTAATCATTTTTACTTTGCATTTTAATTTTCCAAATCTAAAGTATAATTTTTCTGAGATTACGCTCACTCTTTCATTAGGAAAAACAGGTTTCAAAAATTCTATATCCATTGAAGTAAAAGCAATTGAAGTATTTCTATTAAACGAATCATCTAATAAAAAAATACCGAAGCATACCAATCCAATTTGCGCCATAACTTCTGTTAAAATAACTCCTGGAGTCACCGGATTATCTTTAAAATGTCCTTTATAAAAATCAAGGTTTGCATCAAAAGTGTAGGTTCCTTCTACTCCATTTTCATTGATTTGGAGAATTTCGTCCACAAACAAAAACGGTTTTGAATACGGTAATTTTGATATTATTTCCTGTTTAGTCATATTCTTGAATACATATTTCACAGACTTATAAAAAAATATACAGACATCACATAATCTGTGCAAATCTGTGACATCTGTGTTGAATTAGTTTAAAACTGCAACAATACTCTTTGCGCCGAAAAACCAGGACCAAAGCTCAGCATTAATCCTTTCTCTCCTTTTCTAGGCTGATTGTCCATTATTCGTTCTAAAACATATAAAACTGTCGCACTGGACATATTTCCATACAAACGCAAAACTTCTTTTGTATCGTCTATATTTTTACCCAAAATAGAAAACAAACTTTCAACAGTTTGTACAATTTTCTTTCCTCCAGGATGAAAAATCAAATGATCAATATCCTCCATTTTTAAATTGTTTTTTTCTAAAAATGGATGTATAATATCGGGAAAATGAGAAGCAATCGTTTCTGGAACTTCAATGTCCAATACCATCTGCAATCCAGAATTCGTAAGTTTAAAACCCATCATGTGGATATTATCATAGAAATGATACATCTCTTCTGCCAAAATTTCCGGACCCTCATCATCTACATGTGAAGATAGTAAAACACACGCCGCACCATCACCAAAAATTGCGGCACTTACGATATTTGCCATCGAAAAATCATTCAATTGAAAGGTTGCCGTTGGACTTTCAACTGCAACAACAGCAGCACGTTTCCCGGGATTGGCCTGCAAGAAATTTTTAGCGTAGATAATTCCGGAAATTCCAGCGGCACAACCCATTTCAGTTACTGGAAGTCGCACGATATCCTGGCGCAATTTTAATGTATTAATCAAATACGCATCCAAAGACGGAATCATGATCCCAGTGCAACTTACGGTTATTATATAATCTAAATCTTCAGGGTTCCAATTTGCTTTTTTCAAGGCTTTTTCTAAAACTTTTTCACCTAAATCGATCACTTCACGAACGTAGATATCGTTTCTTTCCTGAAATGAGGTTTTGGTAAACACTTCGATCGGATCCATGATGGAATACCGTTTATCAACCGCTGCGCCTTCAAAAATTTTCTTTACTTTTCTAATGAAACGTTCGTCTTGGCCTACGAGCCATGCATCTAAAAAAGGAATGATTTCTTCAGTAGTTCTGGAATATTTTGGTAACTGTTTGGTTACGGTTTTGATTTTTACACTCATATTTTTTTTAGACTGTTAGATGAAAGGCAGATAGATAATAGCTTTAAACTTTATGCCTCTTTTATCTTTAGTTCTATTGCTGCCTGGTCTTTTTTTATAATCCATTGGTATCTAAAGGCCCATTTCCAATTAATTTTATCGTTTTTAAAACTCAATTTTTTAGAAAAGTTCATAAGCTCTTCTTTTTTAAAACCTCTTAAAATTGAAGTTAATCCGTCTTCTCGAGACATCTCATTCAATTGAAACACAAAACACAATGCCTGAAATAACCGATAGGCTATTGCGTTTCGGTGTAAATCATTAATAACAATTCCAATCGTTGAATTTGTATGAAATACATTTAATAAATAAATAATATCATCTTCTTTAAAATGATGTAACGTCAAGGTACACAATACAATATCGTACTTTATTTCATTAAATGGTGTGTCAAATATATCTTCACAACGGTAGCTAATATTGGGATAATTTTTAGATAATTTTTGCGCATGATTAACTGTAAAACTGTTCGCATCAATACCTATTAATTGAAATTTCAGCTTGTTTTTTATTCCAAATTCAGCCAAAGTTCGCAACATGTCTCCATTGCCGCAACCCACATCTACAATAACAATCTCAATTGATTTTGAAATGTTGTGCATCAAATCCTGAACGCCTTGTAAAGTTAACTGGTTCCCACCTAAAAGTTGATTGATTTTGGCTATTTTATCTAATGCATCACGCAAGATTTCTCCTTCCATGTCAAAATCATCCATAGTTTCAATCTTATCGGTTCTGTATTTGGTATTTAGCAACATCTATGAATTTAATGTTATTGGGGTTCCGTGCGTTTTTTTTATAATCGCAGTCAATAAAAATGGAAATATAATTAAAATACGTATCAATGCTGTTGAAAGTTTTTGCTTTTGCAAAAGATGCGATAACAATCGACCCATTTTAAGCCTTTTCTTGAAATTAAAATTCCATTCCTGTATGTATTTTTCTTCTAACTCCGTTCGGGATTTAATTTTATTGGTATAATAGCGCTCCACTAATTCGGAAGCAATTTTGGCACCATGAACTGCCATCGCCATTCCATTCCCACATAAAGGATGAATTAATCCGGCAGTATCGCCAATCATTAAAATATGATTTTCAACGGCTTGTTTTTTTTCGAAAGAAATTTGGCTAATGGTCAAAGGTTTTTCAAAAAGTAAGGTGCTGTTATCGAAAATTGATCGTAAATGTGGGTTTTGAGAAACAATATTATTTTGATATTCGGTAATGTTTTTATACTGTTTAAAGGTTTTGTAATCTGCTAAATAACAGATGTTAATTATGTCTTTTTCAACTTTAGAAACGCCACAATATCCTCCTTTAAAATTATGCAGACCAACGCAATCATTTGGAAAATTTCCCGAATAATGCGCTTTTACAGCCAACCAAAATGATTTTTTATGCGTAAATTCCCGATTCATTTTTTGGTCAATATTGGAACGTTTTCCAAAAGCGCCAAGCACCATTTCGGATCGTAAGATCGCCGAATTTGTAGTCGTTATTATAAATTTATTATCCTCAAAAAGAATATTTTCTACTTGGTCTTGCACTATCGTACAACCATTATCTAATGCTTTTTTATACAAATGTTCGTCTAAAGTAAAACGACTGATTCCAAAACCTCCAAGAGGTAAAATACTTTTTATTGTTTTTCCGTTAGCGGAAGAAAATTCAAGTTTTGTAATATGTGTCGGATTTAATTCTGCTATGTTTAAATCCAACCAATTGAGATATGGTACAACTTCGTTCGAAATGTATTCGCCACAGACTTTATGTTTTGGATAACTATTTTTTTCAATAACTGTCACTTGAAGTCCTAATTTAGATAAATGTATAGCCGAAGTCAATCCAGCTAACCCACCACCAATAATTATTACTTCTTTATTTTTCATATGTAAGTAAATTTATGGATTTGTTTGACATTACTGTTATAACAAATCATAAAAAACAGGCATATTTATTTAATTTTTAATAATTATTCGCAAATCAGACTAAAGTTATAGGATGCAAACGCGCAACTTTATGTGAAAGATATTAAAGCGAATGTTTTCCTTGTTTACGTAACCAATAAAAGAAGGAATTCGTGTAATTCAATGCTCAAATACTGAATTTGTATTAGTCACAGATAGTCACCGCTTTTAAAGATGTTGCTATAAATTATCTGTTGAAATTTCGAAAGTCATTTCCTGTGGGTTCTTCAAAAACCTCTAATTCAAATTCAGAAGTAATCGTTAGTAAATGATCAAATATATCGGATATTATATTCTCATACTGCAACCATTCTTTTTCAGAACTAAAGCAGTAAATTTCTAGTGGCAAACCTTTCGATGTTGTTTCTAACTGGCGCACCATTATTATCATTTCTTTATTGATATCAGGATGAGCCGTGATGTATTTTTCGGCATATATTCTAAATACACCTATGTTAGTCAACCTACGAATGTTTACGGAAACGATTTCATTGTCCAGTATTTTCGAATTGGATTTTTGAACGTCATTTTCTTTTGCAATGATATAATCTTGGATTAGTTTATATTTTTTGAATTGCGAAAGCATTTTCTCATCGCAAAACTGAAAACTGCTGACTTTTAAATAAATAGCTCTTTTTATTCGTCTCCCGCCAGAATCACTCATACCGCGCCAGTTTTTGAAAGAGTCTGTAATAAAAGCATAAGTAGGTATGGTAGTAATCGTTTTATCCCAATTTTGAACTTTTACAGTATTTAAATTGATTGACATTACATCACCGTCTGCATCATATTTTGGCATCGAAATCCAGTCTCCTACCCGAACCATATCGTAAACGGACATCTGAATACTGGCAACAAACCCCAAAATGGTATCCTTGAAAATTAAAAGTAATATAGCGGTCATGGCACCCATTGCACCGAGAAAATAGAACGGACTTTTTCCTAAAATTAAAGATAAAACCAGAATTCCTCCAATAAAATAGACAACAATTTTTAGTACCTGAATGTAACTGGTAATAGGTTTGTCTTTTAATATTAAGGTATTGGATACAATTTCGTCAAAAACCGTTAATACAGCAGTAGCAATGCGGATTATTACTATAATGATAAAGATATTTGATAGAATAATTACAAAGGCAATTACTTTTGGAAAATCTCCAAAGATGTATGGAGCAACAAAAACAACGATAAAAGCAGGTACTAAATAGGAGATTTTTTCAAAAACTTTTTTTTCGATAAGCACATCGTCCCAAACTACTTTTGTTTTTAAAAAAATTTTATGAACAAACCTAACGATGAGTATTTTTGATAAATACCAAGAAAAAAAGCTTAGTATAAACAATATTAAAATAAGTGTCAAAAGTTTTAAATATAAAGCCAACAATGGATCTAAACCAAAATCTTCAATAAACCATTTATCCAACCAGAGCGCAATGTTGTATCTTTTTTCAATTTGAATCATAGGAAATTAAGCTTAATATGTAAATATAGCTTTCCTATTCTAAGCTGTCAAAAACTAAGCCCGCATTGTGTTTACATTAACATCTGACGCAAGTAACTGTAAATACACCCGCCTAATAAAGAAATTTTTAAAATAAAAAAAACCTTTCAAATTTTAAATCTTGAAAGGTTTTAGTGTAAGATGCTCTATTTTATAAAAAGATGTTTTGAGTGACACTTTTTTATAAATGATATGTTATAATTTTCCTTCTTTTATCTCCTCTACAATCTCAGGATTTAAAAGCGTTGATATATCTCCAAAATTAGAATAATCTCCTTCAGCAATTTTTCTGAGGATTCGTCGCATAATTTTACCGGAGCGTGTTTTTGGCAAACCAGAAACAAACTGAATTTTATCTAATTTGGCAATTGGTCCAATATGATCTGATATGTGTTGATTAATTTCTTTAACCAGATTTTCTCTGTTTCTTGTTACGCCAGTTTCTTTAAGTATTACAAAACCATATAAAGCATTTCCTTTTACGTCATGTGGAAACCCAACAATTGCTGATTCTGCTACCGCTGGATGTTCATTTATGGCATCTTCAATGGGTGCCGTTCCAAGGTTATGACCCGAAACAATTACGACATCATCTGTTCTGCCCGTTATTCTGTAATACCCTACCTCGTCACGCAAAGCACCATCACCTGTAAAAAATTTACCTGGAAAAGTAGAAAAATAAGTGTCTTTATACCGTTGATGATCTCCCCAAATAGTTCTGGCAATTCCTGGCCATGGAAATTTAATACATAAATTTCCAACTACTTGATTTCCTTCTATTTCATTTCGTTTTTCATCCATTAATACAGGCTGGATTCCGGGTAGCGGTAAAGTTGCGTATGTAGGTTTCGTTGGTGTAACAAATGCCAAAGGCGAAATCATAATACCGCCGGTTTCCGTTTGCCACCAAGTATCTACAATAGGACATCTTTTATCCCCAACGTGGTCATTGTACCAGTGCCAAGCTTCTTCATTAATTGGTTCACCAACGGATCCAATTACTTTAAGTGACTTCAATGGATATTTTTGTACAAATTCTACATTTTCTTTTGCCAAAGCTCGAATTGCAGTTGGCGCAGTGTAAAACTGTGTTACTTTATGTTTTTCGATTACTTCCCAAAAACGACTAAAGTCAGGGTAAGAAGGAACTCCTTCAAAAATCACTGTTGTTGCTCCGTTTAGTAATGGACCGTAAAGTATATAGGAATGTCCGGTAATCCACCCAATATCGGCGGTACACCAAAAAACATCATTTTCTTCATAATTGAAGACATTCTTAAAAGTATAGGCGGTGTACACCATATAGCCTGCCGTGGTATGCACCATTCCTTTTGGTTTGCCGGTTGAACCTGAAGTGTACAATATAAACAATGGATCTTCGGCATCCATAATTTCAGCTACATTATTATCTGATGCTTGATCCAAAAGCGGTTGCAACCATTGGTCACGCTCTTCTTTCATATTAATATCAGAGTGAATTCTTTTCGCAACTAAAACTTTTTCGACACATGTACATTTTTCTAAGGCTTCATCAACAATCTCTTTTAATGCAATGGTTTTGTTACCACGGTAACCACCATCAGATGTAATAACCATTTTACATTCACTGTCGATGATACGAGTGGCTACAGCTGTAGCTGAAAATCCTGCAAAAATAACGGAATGTATCGCGCCAATTCTAGCACAAGCTAGTATTGAAACAGCAAGATCCGGAATCATTGGCAAATAAATACAAACTCTATCTCCTTTTTTTATACCTTGATCACGCAATACGTTTGCCATTTTACAAACTCGTTGGTGCAGTTCATTATAGGTAATATGCAATGCTTTTTCCGAAGGATCATTAGGTTCAAAAATAATCGCCGTTTTCTCTCCTCTTTTAGCAAGATGTCTGTCAATACAATTTTTAACAATATTTAATTTTGCGTCCGTAAACCATTTTATATCGGCTTCAGCCATATCAAACTCAACAACTTTATCCCATTGCTGGTACCAAGTGAAATTTTCTTCTGCAATTTTACCCCAAAATTTTCTAGGTTCACGAACAGATTTATTGTAATGTTTAAAATATTGTTCTAGATTTTCAATTTTGTAGTAGCTCATGTTTTAATTTTTTATAAAAGTATTAAATCTCTCGGTATTCTTATAATTATTTAAATTATAAATACGTGATAAAAAAAATAGATTCCTAAGTGTTAAAGCACTTTTACTAGTAATTTGTCTGATTTTTGTTGTTTTTAGCAAAAACAGAAAATACAAAAAGGCGAGACCAATCAAATCGGCCGCACCTTTATTTTATCAATAAAACGTATCAATAATTATTTCAGTTCTATCAATAATAATTTTTGAACAATTGTGCACCGAGATCATTACCGTTCAAGTACATAATTTTACTACTGAATTTTCACATGATTTAGTTAACAATAATAATGGAAATGTTCCTACTTCCATTCTGCTTCATAGGGATTACTTCACTTAACTTTAAGCTCGTTCAAAATTAAGTGAATGAGTAAACATCCATATCCATTTATTTTTTTTTAATAAATTTTAACTAATTCAAAATATTATAAATCAAATGATATGTGTTTATTCGTACACACCGTTTTGTGTGGTAATTCCTATTTAATTATCCTATTTTTTTCATGGCAGTCATTGATTCTCTCAACCATGCTCCTACTTCTTCAATTGGATGTTGACGAATACTATTATTTACAGCAATAAGTACTGCATTATCAACTCCATTTGAAGTTGAAAAAGGTTTTCCTATTACATTCGTGTCTACTGTTTTCATAAAGGCAGTCAATAACGGTTTACAAGCATGGTCAAATAAATAGCAACCATATTCTGCAGTATCCGAGATAATTCTGTTCATTTCGTATAATTTTTTTCTGGCTACAGTATTCGCAATTAAAGGCAATTCATGTAAGGATTCGTAATAAGCCGATTCTTCTATAATTCCTGTTTGAGTCATTGTTTCAAAAGCCAGTTCTACACCTGCTTTTACCATCGCAATCATTAACACACCGTTGTCAAAATACTCTTGTTCTGAGATATGTGCTGCTGTTGGCGCTGTTTTTTCAAAGTTAGTTTCGGCTGTTTCTGCTCTCCAAGTCAATAAATTAATGTCATCATTTGCCCAGTCAATCATCATATTTCTTGAAAATTCACCTGAAATAATATCATCCATGTGTTTTTGAAACAACGGACGCATGATGTCTTTTAATTCATCGGCTAATTCATACGCTTCAATTTTTGCAGGATTTGAAAGACGGTCCATCATGTTTGTAATTCCTCCATGTTTCAAGGCTTCCGTTACCGTTTCCCAACCAAATTGAATTAATTTTGAAGCATACGCTGGTTCGATTCCTTTTTCAACCATTTTGTCAAAACATAGAATAGACCCCGTTTGTAACATCCCACATAGAATGGTTTGTTCTCCCATCAAATCTGATTTTACTTCGGCTACAAAAGAAGAGTTCAAAACTCCTGCTTTGTGACCACCAGTAGCAACCGCATATGCTTTTGCTTGTTCAAAACCTGCTCCGTTAGGATTATTTTCTGGGTGAACCGCAATTAAGGTGGGTACGCCAAAACCTCTTTTATATTCTTCACGCACTTCGGATCCGGGACATTTTGGCGCACACATAATTACAGTGATGTCTTTACGGATTTGCATTCCCTCCTCTACAATATTAAAACCGTGCGAATAAGCCAAAGTTGACCCGTTTTTCATCAAAGGCATAATCGCTGTAACTACGGCGGTATGTTGCTTATCTGGAGTAAGGTTACATACCAAATCAGCCGTTGGAATTAATTCTTCATACGTTCCCACTTTAAATCCGTTATCAGAAGCATTTTTAAACGAAGCTCTCTTTTCTGAAATTGCATCGGCACGCAATGCATAAGAAATATCTAAACCAGAATCTCTCATGTTCAAACCTTGGTTCAAACCTTGTGCTCCGCAACCGACAATGACTACTTTTTTTCCTGCTAAAGCTTTAATTCCGTTTACAAATTCAGATTGATCCATGAATTCACAAACGCCTAATTGTTCTAATTGTAATCGAAGTGGTAATGAATTGAAATAATTTGCCATTTTTTATTTTTTAATGATTGTAAAATTTAATAATTGATAAGGTTTACTAATTGAAAATTAAACTGGTTCTTGTTTAAGTTCTTCTAATAAGGTTGAAATCTCCATTTTTGCTTTGGAAACTGATATTCTTCCGGAACGCACAAATTGCATGATTCCAAAAGGTTTTAATTTTTCGTACAACGACTCTATTTCAGCACGTTGTCCCGATTTTGAAATTACAAAAAAATCTCTCGCAACCGTAACTATTTCAGCGTGGCTTTCTTTAATTATATTTTGAATTTGTTTTTCATCAAAGAGTAAACTCGACTGAATTTTGAATAATGCATTTTCTAAGAAAATAGTTTCTTCATCAATATGATAAAAGGCTTTGATAACCTCGATTTGTTTTTCGATTTGACCTACTATATTCTGCACCCATTTTTCAGTGGTGTTCACTACAATGATAAACCTAGAAACATTTTCAATTTCAGATTCGGATACATTTAAACTCAATATATTAATATGGCGTTTTAAAAATATTCCAGATATTCTGTTTAGTAAGCCCACGTTGTTTTCTGAATAAACAGAAATGGTGAATGTTTTATTTTCCATTTTTTTGTTGTTTAATTGGTTAACCGTTCAATCAAATAAACGATTATCCATAATAACTATTTTAGCACAAACGAATGTCTGAAACTGATGCTCCTGTTGGAATCATTGGGAATACATTATTTTCTTTTTCTACCATAACTTCAAGAAAATAGGATTCTTTTGAAGCCATCATTTCTTCAACGGCCGCATCTAAATCTTCTCGTTTCGTTACTTTTTTAGCTTTGATATAATAGCCTTCGGCAATGGCGATAAAATTAGGGTTGGTCATTTCCGTAGAAGCGTATCTTTTGTCAAAAAACAATTGTTGCCACTGACGTACCATTCCTAAAAATTCGTTGTTTAGCACTACAATTTTCACGGGAACTTTGGTTTGAAAAATAGTTCCTAATTCCTGAATGGTCATTTGAAAACCACCATCACCAATAATAGCAACGACTTCTCGATTTGGCATTCCCATTTTGGCTCCAATGGCTGCTGGTAAAGCAAATCCCATAGTTCCTAAACCTCCTGAAGTCACATTACTTTTTGTCGAATTGAATTTGGCATAACGGCATGCAAACATTTGGTGTTGTCCTACATCCGAAACCATAATCGCATCTCCTTTAGAATGTTTGTTAATCATTTCAATAGTTTCGCCCATAGAAATGCCTTCTTTTTTGGGTTTTAACTCGTCATTAATTACTGCTTCTAATTCAATTTCATATTTAGCTTTGAATTCATTGTGCCAAGATTCATGCGTGTTACTTTCGATCAAAGGAAGTAAAGCGGTTAAAGATTCTTTTAAATCGGCCAAAACTGCCACGGTAGTTTTCACATTCTTGTCTATCTCAGAAGGATCAATTTCAAAATGAATTACTTTGGCTTGCTTAGCATAAGTAGCTAAATTTCCCGTAACACGGTCGTCAAAACGCATTCCAAGCGCAATTAAAACATCACATTCATTAGTCAAAACATTAGGGCCGTAATTTCCGTGCATTCCCACCATACCTACATTCAGTGTATGATCTGTCGGCAATGCCGAAAGTCCTAAAATGGTCCATGCCGCCGGAATTCCTGATTTTTCAACTAAGGCTTTTAACTCGGCTTCCGCTTCGCTAAGAATAATTCCTTGTCCAAATATGATAAATGGTTTTTTTGCAGTATTGATTATCTCTGCCGCTTCCTTAATCTTTTCAAAATTTAAAATAGGTTTTGGGTTGTAACTTCTAATACTGGTGCATTTTTTATAGCTGAATTCAATTTCGTCAAACTGAGCATTTTTTGTAATGTCAATTAATACAGGACCTGGACGACCCGATTTAGCAATATAAAAAGCTTTAGCCATGATTTCAGGAATTTCTGAAGCTTCCGTAATTTGGTAATTCCATTTTGTTACCGGCGTTGAAATTCCAATAATATCTGTTTCTTGAAACGCATCAGAACCCAATAAATGTTTTCCTACCTGTCCCGTGATACAAACCATAGGAGTCGAATCAATTTGTGCATCGGCAATTCCGGTGACTAAATTTGTTGCTCCAGGACCCGAAGTTGCAATCGCAACTCCCACTTTTCCTGTTGCACGTGCAAAACCCTGCGCTGCATGCGTTGCGCCTTGTTCGTGACGCACTAAAACGTGGTGCAATTGATCTTTAAATTTATATAATTCGTCGTAAACTGGCATTATAGCTCCACCGGGATAACCATAAACCAAATTTACTCCTTCCTCTAAAAGACATCTTATAACGGCTTCGGCGCCGGATATTTTATTTGTTCCCATGGGTACGTTTATTATTTTTTAGCATTAGAAACAAATATTTAAAATATCATTTTTGTTTCTACCTCTACTTTTTTAAAATTATTTATCGGTTACACAGCCTGTTGAAGCGCTTGAGACCGATCTCGCATATTTTAACAAAACACCTTTAGTAGCCCTTAATGCGGGTTGAACCCAACTTGCTTTTCTGGCTGCAAATTCATCGTCTGAAATTTTCAGATTGATGGTATTGTGTTTTGCATCAATCGTTATTACATCTCCGTTCTTCACTAGTGCAATTCCACCGCCATCATACGCTTCCGGAGTAATATGGCCTACTACGAAGCCATGTGTTCCTCCTGAAAAACGGCCATCTGTAATAAGAGCCACTGATTTTCCTAATCCAGCTCCCATGATTGCGGAAGTTGGTTTTAGCATTTCTGGCATTCCAGGGCCTCCTTTTGGACCGCAATTTCTAATGACGACAACGTTTCCAGGATGTACCAAACCACTTTGAATACCAGGAATAACTTCAAATTCACTTTCGAAAACAATTGCTTCACCTTCAAAAAACTCTCCTTCGTTGCCACTTATTTTAGCTACACAACCTTCTTCTGCGAGATTACCATATAATATTTGGATATTTCCAGTTGGTTTCAACGCTTTTTGGATTTCATGAATCACTTCTTGTCCATCATTCAAATCAGGAACTGAAGCTAAATTTTCAGCTACTGTTTTTCCCGTTACTGTTAAACAATCCCCGTGAAGGAAACCTTCTTTTAATAAATATTTCATGACGGCAGGAACTCCGCCAACAGCGTGTAAATCTTCCATCATGTATTTTCCGCTTGGTTTCAAATCTGCTAAAACCGGCGTTTTATTACTTATAGCTTGAAAATCTGCTAATGTAATTTCGATATCAACTGAATGAGCCATCGCGATTAAATGCATGACCGCATTAGTTGAACCTCCTAAAACGGCTACCATTGTGATCGCATTTTCAAAAGCTTTAGCAGTCATAATATCTTTTGGTTTGATATCTCTTTCCAATAAAACTCTGATTGCTTTGCCAGCATCAGAACATTCTTGTTTTTTTTCAGCACTCAAAGCTGGATTTGATGAACTGTAGGGTAAACTCATTCCTAATGCTTCAATTGCTGATGACATTGTATTTGCCGTGTACATACCTCCGCAGGCACCGGGTCCTGGGCAAGAATTTTGTATAACTCCTTTAAAATCTTCTTCCGTTATGGTATTGCTGAATTTTTTTCCTAACGCTTCAAAAGCAGAAACAATATTCAAAGATTCTTCTTTCCATTTTCCAGAATGTATAGATCCACCATAGACCATAATTGCGGGACGATTTACTCTTCCCATAGCAATTAGAGCTCCCGGCATATTTTTATCACAACCAGGAATTGCAATTAAACTATCATACCACTGAGCTCCCATCACTGTCTCGATAGAATCCGCAATAACATCTCTTGAAACCAAAGAAAAACGCATTCCTTCTGTACCATTCGAAATACCGTCACTAACACCAATTGTATTAAAAATCAAACCGACTAAATCGGCATCCCAAACCCCCTTTTTAACTTCTTTCGCAAGATCATTTAAATGCATGTTGCACGTATTTCCTTCGTAACCCATACTTACAATTCCTACCTGTGCTTTTTTTAAATCATCTTCCGTTAATCCAATTCCGTACAACATTGCTTGTGCTGCTGGTTGCGTTTGATCTTGTGTTATAGTTTTGCTGTATTTATTTAATTCCATTATATGATTGTTTGTGTGTAAATTATTTTATTTCAAAGTTTAAACAATTGTGGACTGCCCTATATAGACATTGTCACTTTTAAAATATAAGTCATCTTTACTTAAAATGTAATTTGAAATAAAGTCTCCCACTTCATTTGTTCCAAATTTTGAATACGGATTAAGATCTGCCGTGACGACATTTAATTCAACTGCTTTATGTACCGCTTCATATACTTTTTGTGATTCTATATGAAGGCCAAAATGTTCCAAAAGCATCGCCGCCGATAGTATTGAAGCAATAGGGTTAGCAATATTTTTTCTTGTTATTTCAGAGTAGGAACCATGAATAGGCTCAAAAAGCGCATTTGAATTTCCTAAAGATGCGGATGGTAATAATCCTATTGCACCCGTAATTACACTTGCCTCATCAGATAAAATATCCCCAAATAAATTTTCGGTTAGAATGACATCAAATTGTTTTGGATTTATAATTATTTGCATTGCAGCAGCATCAACAAAAAGAAAATCTAAAATTACCTCCGGATATCCTTCTGCAATTTCGGTTACTACTTTTCGCCATAATCTTGAGGTTTCAAGAATACTGGCTTTGTCAACCAAAGTCACTTTTTTTTGTCTTTTTTGAGCAGTTCTAAAAGCTAAATGACTGATTCTAATAATCTCCTCTTCGGAATATTCACATAAATCAGATGCTAACGTTCCTGCCTCATTAATCTTTTTTTCACTGAAATAAGATCCTCCCGAAATTTCTCTGAAAATAATAAAATCAGCACCTTCAATTATTTTTCTTTTCAAAGGAGATAAATCTAATAAGTCATTGTAAGTTTTTATAGGTCTAATATTGGCATACAATCCCAGTGCTTGCCTCAATTTTAATAACCCTTGGATAGGACTTAATTTAGGATCAGCGTTGTTATCATATTTTGATTCATCAACTGCACCAAACAATATCGCATCTGTATTTAAACAAAGGTTCAAAGTTTGTTCCGGAAGCGGATTTCCTGTTTTTTCGATAGCAACAGCACCAATAAGTGCATCTTCAAAGACAAACTCATGATCGAAAACGACACCAATTGCATATAATGCTTTTTTTGCTTGTGAAATTACCTCCGGCCCTATTCCGTCGCCTGAAAGTACTGCTATTTTTAAATTCATAATCGTAGGATTTAGATTTTATTAAAAATCAAAATATTTTAGTTAAGGATTAATTCCCTATTCATTTTACAGGCTTCAATTATTTGATGAATATCATCATCAAGAACCTCTTTTTTGATATCAGCAAACTTTAAAAATTCTCCATAAACAATATCTAATTGCACTTTTGTAAGTTCATACCCTACCTTTTTGGCTCTATAGGCCAATGCTGCTCTACCACTTCTGGCCGTAAGAACTATAGAAGATTCATTGACACCAACATCTAAAGGGTCCATGATTTCATAAGTTGCTCTATTTTTTATCACTCCATCTTGATGAATTCCTGAACTGTGTGCAAAAGCATTTGCGCCAACAATCGCTTTATTGGGTTGCACCATCATTGCCATACTTTCAGAAACCAATCGGCTCATTTCATTTAACTGACGGGTATTGATATTGGTATCCAAATTCAAATAAGGATGTTGTTTGAAAATCATCACCACTTCTTCAAGAGCAGTATTTCCCGCTCTTTCTCCTATTCCGTTTATGGTACATTCAATTTGTCTGGCTCCATTTACTGCTCCTGCAATAGAATTAGCGGTAGCCATCCCTAAATCATTATGACAATGACAAGACAGAATTACATTTTCAATCCCTTTGACATTTTCTTTTAGATACTTAATTTTCGCACCATATTCTTCCGGTAAACAATATCCTGTTGTGTCCGGTACATTAAGTACAGTAGCTCCTGATTTTATTGCCGCTTCACAGACTCGCGCCAAAAATTCATTGTCCGTTCTTCCTGCATCCTCCGCATAAAATTCTACATCTTCTACATACGATTTAGCATGTGAAACGGCAAATTTTGCTCGGGCAATAATATCTTCTCTAGTTGTGTTTAGTTTGTATATTATGTGCGAATCAGAAGTTCCAATTCCAGTATGTATACGAGGTCTTTTTGCATATTTTAAAGCTTGAGCGGCTATGTCAATATCATTTTTCACTGCTCTTGTTAATCCGCAGACAATTGCATTTTTAACAACCTTACTTATTTCTGAAACAGACAAAAAATCACCAGGACTAGAAACAGGAAAACCAGCTTCGATAATATCAACACCCATTTCATCCAGTCGGTTTGCTATAACGAGTTTTTGATTGGTATCTAATTTACATCCTGGAACCTGTTCGCCATCTCTTAAAGTGGTATCAAAAATTTGAACTTTCTCTCTATTCATTTTAATTTATTTAATGTAATTTCACATCTTGATAACAAAAATATCGTTCATTACTTTAATATAAAACTCAATTTAATGAAATATACTGCTTATAAAACAAACAATAACTTTGTAAGCTACTGAAAAATAACACATTAAGCTACTATATTTTACAATGGCTAACCATCAAAAAGATTTCTTATTTGTATTAATAAAATCACTTTCAAAATCTGAAAAAAGACAATTCAAGATTTTCGCGAGCAGATTGGAAACTAATTCCAATACAAAATTTATCGAATTATTTAACATTTTAGACAAATCAGAAGTCTACGATGAAAAACTCATTCTGAAGAGTGGTATTATCAAAAAAGTACAATTATCGAATTTAAAATCATACTTGTACAAACAAATTTTAGTGAGTATTCGTTTGAATATTCCTAGTCAAAACATTAGGTATCAACTTCGAGAACAAATTGATTTTGCAGCGATTCTTTATAATAAGGGGTTGTACAAGCAGAGTTTAAAGATCTTGGATAAAACAAAGATTCTCGCTTTAGAAAATGACGAGAAATTAATGGCTTACGAAATTGTAGAGTTCGAAAAATTAATCGAATCACAGTATATTACTCGTAGTATTCAAGGACGTGCTGATGAGTTAGTTGTTCAAGCCAAAGAACTGAATTATCGCAATACCATTTCCAGTAAATTGTCTAATTTATCGCTGCAATTGTATGGTATCATGCTAAAAACGGGTTATGTAAAAAGTGACGCGGAATACACTTATATTGATGATTATTTTACGAAACATATATCTAAATTTGATGAGAAAAAATTTGGTTTCCGAGAGAAATATTGGTTTTACAATGCCAATCTTTGGCGAAGTTTTTTAGTGCAAGATTTTCTATCATGCTATAAATATTCTTTGAAATGGGTAACCCTTTTTTATGATAATCCTAGTATGATTTACTTGAATCCTGTATTTTTCCTAAAAGGAAACCATTATTTGTTGGAATCCTTTTACATGTTAAAATACAAATCAAAATTCAAAAAGTATTTGTTACTGCTGGAAAACACTATAAAAGACCCTCATTTTCCTGTAAATGATAATATTGCGTCATTATCATTCTTATATGTCTATAATAATAAATTGAATTACCATATTCTGGAAGGTACCTTTGCCGAAAGCGAATACTTAATTCCTGAAGTCGTAAATAAACTAAAAATTCATACGGACCATCTTGATGAACATCATGAGATGTTGTTTTATTATAAATTTGCGTCTATTTATTTTGGGAACGAAAAATATGCGGATTGTATTTTCTATTTAGAAAAAATCATACATAATAAAAATCTTTCTATGCGAGAAGATTTGATGTGCTTTGCCCGAATATTGTGTTTAATTGCTCATTATGAATTAGGTAAAGATTATTATCTGGAAAACCAGTTGAAAAACACGTACAAGTTTCTCCTGAAAATGAATGATTTGCATGAAGTGCAAAAAGAAATTATTAAGTTTTTGAAAAATTTAAACTCCATTTATCCAACAGATATCAAGAAAGAATTTGTTAAAATGAGAATTCGATTTATAGAATTGGAAAAAAATACTTATGAAAAAAGAGCCTTCTTATACTTAGATATAATCTCATGGCTGGAAAGCAAAATTGAAAACCGGAAAATCAGCGATATTATTAAGGAAAAAGCAAAATTGATCAACCGATAAGATTTTAAAGATTAATTAAAGATCTGATCATAAGACACCTCTAGTTTTTCTTGATTAAAATAAAATTTGCCGTTCCAAAAATAAAGTTTAAATTTATGAGTACTTAAATCATGAACTTATGAACGGATTTTTCAAAACTTTACTAGCAGGTTACGGAGCCAAAAAATTAGGCGGAGGCTGTATTGGGACAATTATAATATTTATAATTATCTACTGGATATTAGGTTACTTTTAGAGTTAAAACGCCAAAAATAACCTAATTTAAGATTTAAATATCTAATATGCCAAAAGTTGTTTTAAATCAGTTAGAAACCTGCCTTTAGGTAAATACTGATCTTCTAACGCTTTTGTAAACGGAATCGGCGTGTCTAAACTTGCCACACGTTTTACGGGAGCATCAAGATATTTGAAACAATTTTCCATTACCATTGCCGAAATATCACTGGCTATTCCACCAAACATAGAATCTTCCTGATATATGATTACTTTTCCCGTTTTCTTCACAGAAGCAAAAATAGTTTCGGTATCCAAAGGTTGTAAAGTTCTCAAATCCAACAAATCAGCCGAAATTTCAGGATTTTGTGCTAAAGTATCCAAAGCCCAATGGACCGCTGCTCCAAATGAAATAATCGTAACCTGATTCCCTTCTTTCAATAAAGCTGCTTTTCCTAATGGAATGGTGTAATAATCGGTTGGTACATCTTGATAAATACTTCTGTACAATTGTTTGTGCTCAAAGAATAATACCGGATTCGGATCGTTTATAGCAGTATTCAAAAGTCCTTTGGCATCATAAGGAAATGCCGGGTAAACTACTTTTAAACCTGGTGTTTTGGTAAACCAAGCTTCATTAGTTTGCGAATGAAAAGGTCCCGCTTGTGTTCCTCCGCCGCATGGCATTCTAACAACCACGTCTGCTTTTTCTAACCAACGGTAATGTGATTTAGCTAATAAATTCACAATTGGATTGAATCCTGTAGACACAAAATCGGCAAACTGCATTTCCACAATCGCTTTGTATCCGTTAATAGACAATCCCATTCCTGCCGATACTACTGCACTTTCACAAATGGGTGTATTGATAACTCGTTCTTTTCCAAACTGCGCTACAAAACCATCCGTTATTTTGAAAGCACCGCCATATTCTGCAATATCCTGACCCATGATTACTGAGTTTTCATGGCGTTCCATCGATTGTCTCAAACTATGAGAAATCGCATCTATAAATCGAATATTTTCTTTTTTTCCGGACGAATTAACTTGCTCAAAAACATATGGTTTGTAAACATCATTTAGTTCTTCACTTAAAGACGCTTCGATCTCCGGTTCTGCATTGGCAACAGCTAAACCTTCATCAATAGCTGCTTTGATTTCAGCACGTAAAGTCGCGTCAAAATCTGCAGTAAGAACTCCGTTTTCAGCCAAATATTTTCTATAATTTTCTACCGGATCTTTAATTGCCCACATATCCATTAACTCTTGCGGAACGTATTTGGTCCCACTCGCCTCTTCATGCCCGCGCATTCTGAAGGTTTTGAATTCCAATAATACCGGACGTGGATTATCTTTCATCGAAGCTTTCAGTTCAGATAATAAATTAAAGATTTCGAGAATGTTATTTCCATCAATAATATGACTTTCCATTCCATATCCTTTTCCTTTATCAGCTAGGTTTTCGCAACGGTATTGCTCATTGGTCGGTGTCGAAAGTCCATAACCATTATTTTCTATGACGAACATAACCGGTAATTCCCAAACAGAAGCAATATTTAACGCTTCATGAAAATCGCCTTCGCTTGTTGCGCCTTCGCCCGTAAAAACAGCTGTGACTTTTCCGTTTTTCTTAAGTTTATTGGCCAGCGCGATTCCGTCAGCGACGCCTAATTGTGGTCCTAAATGCGAAATCATTCCTATAATCTTATATTGCTGTGTTCCAAAATGGAAACTTCGATCACGTCCTTTAGTAAAACCATTGGCTTTGCCTTGCCACTGCGAAAAAAGACGGTACAACGGAATGTCTCTTCCGGTAAAAACACCAAGATTCCTGTGCATAGGCAAAATGAACTCATCCGAATCTAAAACTGCTGTGACACCAACAGAAATTGCCTCTTGACCGATTCCAGAGAACCATTTGGACACTTTTCCCTGACGAATAAGAATTAACATTTTTTCTTCTATCAGTCTAGGTTTAAGTATTCGTTTGTACAAATCTAATAATTGATCATCAGTAAGATTTTTTCGGTCAAAGGTCATTTTTTCGGATTTAATGGATGGTTCAAAGATAAAAAAATATAACAGTTTAGTTATATTTTGTTATATTTTTTTATTTTGCTCGTAAGTTTAAAATTAAGATATGAAATTATTCTTTACATTTGTAACTGCAAGGTTTTAGGCCTTGCAAGTTATTAAATAACATTTAAAAGTATGCAAAACATTCCTAGTGTTGACTTGCGTGATTTCCTTTCGGACGACCCGAAACGTAAACAAAAATTTGTAAATGAAATCGGAAGTGCTTTTGAAGATATTGGCTTCGTAGCACTCAAAGGGCATTTTTTAGACGACCAGTTAGTTGCTGAATTGTATGGTGAAATCAAAAATTTTTTCGCTTTACCTTTAGAAACAAAACACAGTTATGAAATCCCGGGAATTGGCGGACAAAGAGGGTACATTTCTTTTGGAACAGAACATGCCAAAGGTAGAAAAGAAGGCGATTTAAAAGAATTCTGGCATTTCGGACAGTATGTATCTGAAGATTCTAAATATGCCGCTGAATACCCTAAAAATGTTGAAGTTAAAGAATTACCTCGTTTTAATGTTGCAGGAAAAGAAGCCTACCAAATGCTGGAAAAAACTGGCGTTTATGTTTTAAGAGCTTTGGCTTTGCACCTTGGTTTAGATGAATTTTATTTTGACAAATATGCAAAAGACGGAAATTCAATCTTACGTCCTATTCATTACCCACCAATCACGTCTGAACCCGCAAACGCCATTCGTGCTGCGGCTCACGGAGATATCAATTTGATTACTTTACTGATGGGAGCTCAAGGAAAAGGATTGCAAGTGCAAAAGCACGATGGAGAATGGATTGATGCCATTGCTGAATCGGACGAATTAGTAATCAATGTGGGTGATATGTTATCACGTCATACAAATAACAAATTGAAATCTACAATTCATCAAGTGGTAAACCCGCCAAGAGAATTGTGGGGAACATCCCGCTATTCTATTCCGTTTTTTATGCATCCAGTGAGTGATATGAAATTAGATTGTTTGGAAAACTGTATTGATGCGGATCATCCAAAAAAATTCGAAGATATAACTGCAGGAGCGTATTTACACGAACGTTTAGTTGATTTAGGGTTAATCAAAAAATAATTCTTAATTTATAATTCAAGGAAGACATCGAGTTCGCTTGATGTCTTTTTGTTTTTTTACCATTAAGAAATTAAGGTCTATTAAGAGCATTAAATACTTAATTTTCTTAACTTTTTAATGGTTTAATAATCAATTAATTTTTAAAAAATGGACTTACAAGACCAACTAAAAAACCTTTTTCCGGATCACGAACCATCGCCCGAAGAATCTATTGAAGAAGTGGCATATGAATTATATGTTCAAAAAGAACCTATGATTTGTAAATTCGAAAAACGAAAAGGAAAAGCGACCACTATAATTGAAGGCTACGAAGGTACCGACGAGGATTTTAAAATTCTTGCCAAGGAAATCAAAACCAAATTGAGTGTTGGTGGAACTTTTAAAGATGATTCTATTATCATTCAAGGTGATTATCGCGATAAAATAATGACTATTTTAAAAGAAAAAGGATTTAAAGTAAAACGTGTTGGAGGTTAGAAAAGTGGTCAGTGGTCCGTTATTAGTATTCAGTTGAGCAACTTTAAACCTTAAACATCAAACAAAAAAATAAATGATACAATCATCAGAATTAATATTAAATCCAGACGGAAGCGTATACCATTTGAATTTAAAACCGGAACATATTGCACACGATATCATCTTTGTAGGAGATCAAAATCGCGTGGAGAAAATCACACAATTTTTTGACAGCATCGAATTTTCGACACAAAAAAGAGAATTCAAAACCCAAACCGGGATTTTCAAAGGCAAGCGAATTACGGTAATGTCAACAGGAATAGGACCTGACAATATTGATATTGTCATGAATGAATTAGATGCTTTGGTCAATATTGATTTGGAAACCCGTCAACCAAAAGAAAATCTTACCTCATTGAATATCATTCGAATTGGAACTTCGGGTTCGTTGCAAGCGAATATTCCTGTGGATAGTTTTGTGATGTCAAAATTTGGTTTAGGTTTAGATAACATGCTCCGCTCCTATTTGATTGACGAAGTTTCGAATCTTGAAATTGAAGACGCCTTCGTAAAACATACCAACTGGGATTTACGAAAAGGAAAACCTTACGTGATTGCTTGTTCCGAAAAATTGGAAAAAATGATCGAGAGCGACAAAATGCACAAAGGAATTACCGCAACTGCTGGTGGTTTTTATGGTCCACAAGGACGCGTATTGCGTTTAAATATTCAAGATCAAGCGTTGAATTCTAAAATGGATAATTTTACATTTGGTGACAACCAACTCACAAATTTAGAAATGGAAACCGCAGCGATTTATGGACTTTCGGCGCTTTTAGGACATAATGCATTGTCATTAAACGCGATAATTGCCAATCGGGCTTCGGGAACATTTAGTGAAGATCCATACAAAGCCGTTGATGAATTGATTGGGTATACATTAGATAAATTGGTGAAAAATTAGAAAATGGGATCATTAAGAATTGCTTTCGATAAAATTACGAAGGAGAAAATTTATACATCGTGATTCAACAGTTAGTTTTGAAACTTGAAAACTTTTTGAATACTGATTAACGATTTTTGAATGCAGAAGTTTAGGGCAACTTTAAACAGGTTAAACGCATTAAAAATTGAACCACATAGAAACATAGAATTTAATTTTCGATTTAAGTCTGTTCCGAACAATCGAAATTTAGGTGGCATAGAAAAAAAGCCAATGCTTTTTTTTCTATTGTGAACTCTTATTTCCGTCCAAATTTATTTTTACAACAATAAACACTATGAATCTATGTGGTTTAAACTTCAATTTATTTTAATGTGTTTGACTTGCAACTTTAAATCTTAAACTTTTAGTATTTAAAACTACCTTTGCTTTTACAACAAAAACGATAATGAAAATAATACTTACAGGTGCAACAGGAGTTTTGGGATCTCATATTATGTATGAAATTCTGGAGCTTTTCATCAACACTAAAATTGATGGAAAACTCTTTATTATTGCACGAAATAAAGGTAAAAACTCCGCTTTAGATCGAATAAACGAACTTTTATCCAGCAGTTATACGCCTAAAATTATAAAAGACAAAGGCATAGCAAAACTGCACGAATACATTGAAATCATCGATGTTGATTTGGCTGTCATTCAGGACACTTTTTCAAGCAAAATAAACGATGCTTATTTCATTCATTCCGCTGGATTTGTGAATTTATCTACCGATGAAGAACAGCGCGAAAAGATTTTTGACGAAAATACGAAAATCACAAAATCCCTTTTCCACTTATTTCATCCTTTCATAAAAAAGTTTATTTACATCGGAACTGCTTTTTCATCTGGAAACCGAAAAGGATTAATTGACAATGATTTTCATAGTTTAGGATTTAAACCAGAGCATCGCAATGCGTACGAGAATGCTAAATTTCACTCGGAAAATTTTATAGCCCAGGAATGTAAAAATATTGGTTTACCGTTCCAAATTCTGCGTCCAAGTGTGATTGGAGGCAAAATGTTAGGAACAGAAAATCCTTATTTTATTTCAAAATATATGGTTTTTTATCTTTTGGCTAAATTCTTTCATTTTACTTCCCAGCGAAAAGGCGAGCAAGAAAATGTGCGTTTTATTGTCAATCAAGACACTGTTTTGAACATTATTCCTGTTGATTATGTGGCGAAAGTGATAGTAAATACATTCGAAAGAGACGATATTGAACAGCTTAATATTGTACATGATAAAAGTTTCAATATGGTAAACGGATTGCGGGTAATTATGAAAGAAGTTGGCTATACTAATTTCACTTTGATACAAAATTCGTTAGATTTTAAATATAAAAATACAATCGAAAAATTGTATTATGAAAGTATTGGAAAGCATTTAAACCCATATTTCACTACAGCTGCCAATGAATATGATACCACTTTATTGAACTCCATTCTAGAAATACCAAAACTGGATCAAGAGGCGTTCACCAATATGATTCGGTATGCGAGATTGAATAATTTCAAAGATATTAATGTGTGATTTTAGGAGCTATTTCCTGCTGTACACTATAATCTATTGCGCCGAACCCCGGCACAATAGGATTTCCGTTTTCCATCAGGGCTAGGTAAATCGATTAACAATAAAAATCAAAAAATGACAACTATAAAAATAGCCGGAGTTCCGGAACATTTCAATCTTCCTTGGCATTTAGCCATAGAAAACGGAGATTTCGAAAAAGAAAATATCGATTTACAATGGACTGATGTTCCAGAAGGAACTGGAAAAATGTGTCAAATGCTTCGTGATGGAGAGACAGATATTGCCGTAATCCTAACCGAAGGAATTGTGAAAGATATCGTTGGTGGAAACCCGAGTAAAATTGTTCAAATTTATGTAGAAAGCCCTTTAATTTGGGGAATTCACGTAGCTGCAAACTCCAATTATAGGACATTATCTGATTTAGAAAATAAAAAAGTGGCTATTTCCAGATTGGGTTCCGGTTCGCAATTAATGGCGTATGTCAACGCCGATAATCAGGGTTGGAAAACAGATACTCTTCAGTTTGAAATCGTAAATACTATTGATGGTGCTGTTGAAGCCTTGACGAATGGAACCGCTGATTATTTTATGTGGGAACGTTTTATGACTAAACCACTAGTTGACAAAGGCATTTTTAGAAGAATTGCTGATTGCCCAACACCTTGGCATTGTTTTGTAATTGCGGTTCGTGAGGAAGTTTTGGAAAACAATCCAGCCATTATTTCAAAAATTCTAGCAATTATTAATCAAACTACACAAGAATTTAAAGATATTCCCAGTATTGACAAAACGTTGGCTTTAAATTATCATCAAAAAACAGAAGATATTCAAGAATGGTTGTCATTAACTGATTGGTCACAAAATCCATTATCAACTGAAATGTTAAACAAAGTTCAAAATCAACTTTTTCAACTTAAAATTATAGATAAAAAAGGTACTTTTGAGGATATTGTGAAAACAGTCTAGATTACTGTTTTTATTTTTACTATGATAAAAATAAAAGAAATTAATTTTAAGGGTATACAACAGCGATTCCGGGTCAAAAAACCTTGGGATGACGTTATAATTTTTATCCTGAATATATTAATTGCTATTCCGCTCTTTATTATTGTCCATCAAAATTTAATCAATCCTAATTGGTTTTTGAACATTGACAGAGTAGTTTTATTTTTGGTGATGATTGTTGTTATTCAGATCATCCTTCGTTTCTTGAGAACGATTATTCTATTTTGCATCATTCTATATTTCTTGGTTTTAGTTTACGGTTCTACTATTGGAAACTATGGCTTTAACAGCGTTTTTGAAGATTACAATTCAATTATGTACACCATGTCTGACAATCCATATCCACAAGATATTATTATTGCAAAGTTGCTTCCGTTTCCCAATAAATCAAAAATTATCAATGCTATAGAATATCAAAATCCTAAAATCAGGAATTTTGCGATTATGGCAACTTCAAAACATTTTAAAGACATAAAAGGATATTCAGATTATAGAACCATAATTCAATGCTTTGCAGTTTTCAAGGAAATAAATAGCCGATGGAATTATGTAAGCGATCCAAAAGCGCGTGATTATATCGCTACAGCCACGGAATCGCTGCTTTATTTTTCAGGGGATTGTGACGATCATTCAATATTAATGGCTGCTACGATTAAGTCTATTGGTGGAACTCCCAGATTAATCCATACTACCGGACATATTTATCCAGAAATATTGATAGGATCTCTGACTGATTTAGAAAAAGTCAATTTTCTAATTAAAAACGTACTATTTGTAAATGAAAGCAATGAAAACAAACTTCATTATCACGTGGACGAGCGCGGTCAAATATGGTTGAATCTCGATTACACCGCCAAATATCCTGGAGGACCTTTCATGTCTGAAGAAATTTTAGGAGCTTTGACATTGGATTAGTTGGATTTCTTTTTTAAATTTTTATCATAAAGTTGCCTGCCTAATTCTGCCAAAAAAGGAAGACCAATTTCTTCGTATTCGTACGTATCATCATTAAAAATTCCATCTTTGTTCACTAAAATTGTAGTCGAAACCATAAACTCAATTTTATTTTTTTCATCGACTATATAGGCACAGTCTATAAGCGTTCCGTAAGCATCTCCTACTTTATTATAAATTTTTATGTTTTCTGGCATAGGACTTTTGGTATCTCCAAACATGAAAAACTTACCAAAGCCATCGTAAAACTCTACTGGATCATATCCCGCATTTTTTGGTAAATTCTGAAGAGAAAATAGAATAAATTCTCTGTCATTTTTACTTAAATGAAAGCGTTGGTTTTCTTTAAAGGCCTCAGGAAAAACAATTCTTTTCATAGTGTTATGTAACGATTTTAATGAATAATAATTCTTACCCGAAAAGTCAAATGGAGTACTTATCAATTTATCATCTTTCATGTATCCAATTCCCTTTTTCATTTTTTCTAATTGCAACTGCGCTCTGGGTTTACTAATTACGGAAGGAATTTCTACTACTGAATTATCATCTTTATAGAGTATAATACCTTTAGTAATCGGGTTTCCAGAATCCGGAGTAGATAGTCGATGGATAACTTTGAAATCTTGTAGACCTTTGTCAGTCATACTTTTATTCAAATAATCAAAACCCACAAATTCTAGTAAGCGGTTACTGGCATCATTGTCGCTGACAGCAAAAACTTTTGAAATTTCTTCCGAAAATTTAAATTTATCTATAGTACCTTCAATTGAAAATTCTGAATTTATTGAAGTTTTTCTTATGCTATTCAATTTCTCCAACGCTAAAACAGCGATTGGTAATTTTACGGTACTAGCGGGATAAAAATAGTTTTTAGCATTCAGATTATAGGTGTAGTCTTTGAATTTTACCTGATGATTGTCATCACGTATTATTTCCGTATAGATAATCTGAAGTTCAAACTCCTCTGGTTTTTCCATTACGCTTCTTATTTTTTCTTTTTGGGATCTTAAAGTTTCCCGGAGAATATTTTTGTTAAATGAAGAGCACCCGACTATGAAGAAGATCAACAGTATATTGAGAAATTGTATGGTTTTTTTCATAGTTCCCTAGTTTATTTAAAATAATACAGAAGCAAGTTACTATCTTTTTCGTAAAATAATCAAAATAGTAAGTAAAAAAACTCCTCAAAATGAATGAGAATTTTCTTAGGTTGCAGAATGAATTCTTAGTCAACCAATTTTTCCTAGGATTTAAATAAAATTTCAAAATAATAGCAAAGAGCAATCTTTTTTATTTTAAGTTGAAAAAAGTAGTTTTGCTTGCCAAAAAATTACGAAATTGCCATAAGCGACAAAACATTGAAAAATGTAAATTTCTCATGTAGAATTCCATAGAAGGAATAATAATAATTGCATTAATAAAAAAACCAGCATCAGTTATTTCAATGAAGTTTTTATTATGAAGTTGAACCAAGAGAAAGTTTAAATAAAATAGGAAGTGAAAGAATTGGAAAATGAAGAAGCAAGCTGGATGTTTTGTCTCGAATGTCAGGGACGCGGTAAAAAAAGTCGAGGACTCAGCAAGAAAGTACGACTCCACTACCAACTTGCATTAGATCAATTTAATAAAAATGAAGGAAGAGGAACAGCTCCTGTTCAACCGAAAGGCCATCTTTACTTCTGCTTGAACTGTTGTGGTTGCGGGTTAGTTCATTCTGCCAGTCCTCCAATAACGGATAAAGAAAATTACCCACACGTTGCTATTATAGGCGGCGGTATAAGCGGAGTGGCTTTGGCTGTGGCTTGTTTTCACCGCAAGATCCCTTTTACCTTATTTGAGCGGGACAGCAACTTCGATGACAGATCTCAGGGCTATGGACTCACTTTGCAGCAAGCTAGCAAAGCGATTGAGGGATTTGGTATTTTTTCATTAGAAGATGGAGTGATTTCAACAAGACACTTGGTTCATACTACTGAAGGAAAAGTAATTGGGGAATGGGGAATGAGAAAGTGGATGCAGTCAGTAACGAAAACGTCAGCGAAACATTCTAATGTACATATCGCACGACAATCGTTGCGATTATCACTACTTGAGCAACTCGGCGGACATGATGCGGTACAATGGGGACACCAGTTAATAGATTTTAACAAATGTGAAGATGAAAGTGTTGAGTTACACTTTCAAGTGGATGGAAAGATGAAAAGCTGCAAAGCGGATCTCGTGGTTGGAGCCGATGGCATTCGCAGTTCGGTGCGCAAGTTGCTGATTGGTGAAGATAGTACCCCATTACGATACCTAGGTTGCATTGTAATATTGGGTATTTGTCCTTTGAGTGCTCTCGCAGATAGTAACAGTTCTTTACTGGATTCGGCCACTGTATTTCAAACCGCCAACGGCAATGAGCGGATCTACATAATGCCTTATACCGCAGACTCTGTGATGTGGCAACTTAGTTTCCCAATGCCCGAGGAAGAAGCGAAGGCTTTAAGCGCTCAAGGACGACAAGCGCTCAAGGAAGAAGCCTGTCGCAGAACGCAGTGGCATGATCCCATTCCGCAGATTTTAGAGGCAACTCACGAAGTCCACATTTCTGGCTATCCTGTATATGACCGAGATTTACTTCAGTCAGAATGGCTGCAAAAAGGCGGTCCAGTGACGCTGATTGGCGATGCAGCTCACCCAATGAGTCCATTCAAAGGACAAGGTGCAAACCAAGCACTGCTGGATGCGCTCTCGTTGGCTCGAGGAATATCAAGCGGATGCCGACCTTTATCACAATGGAGAAAAGCTGGAATAAGGGAAAGTGTCCTAACTAAGTTTGAAGCGGAAATGTTAGAACGCACCGCTGTAAAAGTGAAAGATTCAGCAGTTGCCGCACAATTTCTACATTCTGAGACTGTACTTCATGTAGGTAATGCGCCGAGGGGTCGGTGTTTGAAGAATAAGTAAAAAATCAATGGTAACCACAAAGTTTGAAATGAAAGAAAAACGTAACGCTCACAAAGACTTGTTTTAAATTTTCATAGACTTGCGTACTTTTTAGCTAATTTATTTTGCATAAAAAAACTCCATTATTTCTAATGGAGTTTTTTGTGGTCCATACGGAACTGTTTACGAACCATTTTATGCAGGATTTGAAGAAACTTGGAATTAAATAGAATGTTTTTTTAATGAATTCTCATAGAATGTGTGGTATGTATAAAAGAGGCGAGATTTTCCATTATACATAAATTTTACAAGTATTGTGTTGTCAACACTAAATCTGTTCTTAATTTCATGTATAATTTTGATTTTATTGATGTCTTCCATATTTTGTCTATTTTGATAGAATATTTTCTAAGTTTCGCGCGAGAATGACTCATAAGTAAATAGGCGAAATAAACCTTCGTATAGACACCTATTTATGATTATATTGGCAAAGTTTTTTTGCTTTTATCTCTATCAATTATATTGTTTTTTAGCTAAAAACTACCAAAAGACTTTTTATTTGTCAGATACTTTTTTTAATAATTTAGAGTATTTATTTGTGTCGTTTTACTACTGTAGTGACCCTTAAGAACTACGAATGCTTTATTTCAGTATACATGGGAGTTCACGGAAAGATATGAAATTAAGTTCTTTTTTAGAACCATAAAAAAGTCTCCAAAATCAATGACTTTGCAGGTTTGTTGAAAATTGGTGGCCCTGACGGTACAGAATTAGAACCTTTTATTGAACGATTTAAAAATTTTGAACAATTCATTTTAGAATAATTCCTTTTTGAGTTTGTCTCTAATTTTTGTTAGAAGGTCCAGTTTGCAACTGACGAAGACGAGATTTTTCGGTTTGACGAAAACGTGATGCGAAACGGTAATTCCACCAAAACCCCACTATCTCAAATTAGCGATTGGGTGATTTTTTTTAGTTATCAAGTGTCTCCAAGATCCAATTTAAACACACTTCAGAATTCATAATCGACCAAGAATGTGGATTTTTTGTGCCGTCTAATCTAAATCCTTTTCCTTGACTAACAATTACTTTAGCATTTTCATTACCCAATATCTTTAATTGATTAATCATCGAAATGATATCAATACCGTTCCAATCATATAAATCGCGATGTCTTTCGTTTATTAGCCAATCTATATCCATATCAGTAAACATTAAAAGAGGTATTTCTTTTAAATATTTTGCATTGCCACCTTCTTTTGCTCCATAGGAATAAATAGAATTCTCAATATATTTCTCTGGAAATTGATCAGGAGAGCCGCCATAAATCTTGTCCCAATTATTTTTTATAAGTCTTGCTTCATTAACTCCTGCCTGCACGATATTTCTTTTAATTTCTCTTTCACAATATTTATAAAACCTTGCTTCATCTAGAGGAGCGTCTAACGCAAAAATCCCTTTTGGAATTAAGTAATGTTTTTCAGGGTTTTTACTGGCTCTTTCTGCATAAGTTAATGAAATCATTGCGCCATTTGAAAGACCTCCAATAATAAATTTGCTTTTTGCTACTTTGTGATTTTCAACAATTTCACTAAATATTTTATCTAACATATTGAATTCTGCATCCCGATTATAAGAACTCCAATTTATCGAAGGAACAATTACCATAATTCCTTTTTCTACTGCAATTTTATACAGTGATATTTGTCTTAATGTGTTTTCAATAATTTCACCACCAGAAGGTAAAATAACCAACACTCCTTTTATTGCATTTTTGGGCATAAACTTGTAATAAAAAAGTTCTGTTGAATTTCCATCATTTATGTATAATCCTGAAGGGTCCGTTTTAGAAACCGACATTCTATCGACTTGTTTGCCTACATTGAAAATAGTGTCTAGTTCTTTATCATTTTTTTTCTTTAGTTTTTCAATTAATTTTGGCCATTCCGTTTCAGAATGTAAACTTTCTAAGTCATTATCTGTTTTTAATTGTTCAAGATATGTCCAGCCGTTATTAATTGATAATTTTAAATAAAAAAATGCGTTTTCTTTTTCATTTGCTAGGGCAGATGCACAAGCTCCGTTATATAAATCATTGGAGTTTTTAGCTTCAATTTTAAATGCTTTTTTATAGAAATCATTTGATAAGTCATATGATTTTGCATTATAGGATGAATCTGCTTTTTTAATTAAATCTTTGTAATTTTGACTGTAAGAAGTGAAAATTGTAGCAAATAATGCTAATAACGTTATTTTTTTCATTTTTATTTTTTCGTGGTAAAATATCACCCAACGTCAGTTCGTGTAAAAACTTCCGTTTGATGTGTTTGTGTTTAGTTATAAGGTAAATTTAGACGAAGTTTACTAAGGTTAGCGAAAACATAAGAAAACCAAGTGAACCTACTCTCCAAAAAAGAGTATTATAAATCCTCTTCTGTATCTCTCAACAATCATTTCGAATACTCTATAGTTGCAGAATCACATCGATTCCGTTCAACACAGGTATACTTCATTGGTTTATATTTATTTTAGTATTCGGTGATTTTCAATTCATTGTTGGTTCGTCGTGGCGAACGCAGCATATCCCTACCTATTGTGTGTTGTTTTTATCTAATTCTATTGGAATTTTCGTCAATTTTTCTTTCTTGATAATTTGAATCTTTAATCCTTCCAAATTTATAATTTATTGAAAATGATATTTCTCTTGTATCAGTATAATATATTCCTTTTGAAGCTATATCATTTATTGTGAAGTTTTCATTAAAATTCATTTTTCTAAAAACATCATTAAAGCTTAAGGTACAATCAAAATTTTTAAACAATGTTATAGATAATGCTAAATCCATTATGAATAATGAGTTTCTTTTAAAAACTCCTTCATTTCGTTCTGTAAAACCCCAACCTGTAACAGAAAAATCAAATTTTTTTGGTAATTCAAAAATGTGATTTGAATAATAGTATAAATATGGTTTTGACTCATTAAAAACAGCAGATTTATCTTCAATTTTGTTTAGGATAAAATTAAAATTGTTTGTAGAAGTCCAAAATTTTTGTTTAAATGGTAAAGTAAATTCTAAATTAACGCCAGACTCTCTAGCATAATTAATAGAGTTAAATGAAATCAAATTTATAGAAGAATCATACGAAAATGCAAAATATTCTGGATCTTTACTTTGAAAGAAATTTAGCTTTACAGATTTATTTTTATACTGAAAAGTCCCGGAAATTTCATCTGATATTGTTGGGTTTAAATTGATATTTCTTGAAAATACTAAAAAAGGATTTGTATAAATTGAAATTTGGCTTGTTGATGAATAATTGGGTCTTGAAATACTTTTTGCATAATTAAGACTTATAGTTTTTATACTATCTATTGGTATATCAAGTTGAAATTTAGGAAAAAAATTAGTATAATTTTTATCAATCAATAAATTATCGTCAATCTTAAATTTTCCTTTAATATTTGTGTTTTCTGTTCTTATACCAAACAAATAATTTAATTTTTTAATTTTCCCCGATAATTGAGTATAGCCTGTTATATTTTTCTCTTTAAAATTATAATTTGTAAGTTCATTATTATTTGAAATAAAATCTATAAGCTCAAAATTTGTATTTGCTTCTGCTGATAAATATAATGCCCCAATTTCCCATTTCATTTCATTTTTAAATAATTTCTCTAAATCTGTTCTACCTGAAAATACATTCACATTAAATTTTTGCTTTCTGTTTTGTGTTAAGTCAAATTGAGTGTTATCATAATTGTTTTGGATTACGCTATTTGATTTTTGATCAAAACTGGAGAATTGAAAACCAGTAAATAATTTTGCGTCTAAACTCTTTATTTTTTTGTTGTAATTTACAAACGAATTTAAAAAATTTCTGTTTTCATCATTGTTATTAAACGTTTCAATGTTATTTTGAATATTGTTTTGGTAAATGAAAGAATTAGTTGTGTTTTTGTCATTGTCTTTTTGAATTTTTCCACTCATATTAAATGATAAATAATCATCTTCATTTATTTGATGATAAATGCCACCTCCAAGAATAAATTGACATCTTTTTGTATAAGATTCGGCAATAAAATCTGACGTTATATTGTTATTTGAAATTTCAAAATTATTCCCAATACTTTCCCAAGGACTTAGTTGATTATAACTAAAATTAGTTTTTATTTCTGTTTTATTCTTTTTAAAACTTGAATTTATTCCCAAATAATTATTAAATCTTTTTTTTAAAGAAGCAACTTCAGATATGTTAGTTTCAAATCCTTCTTTTTTACTTAACTTTCTTGTAATCAAAATCACTGCTTTTCCTTCAGCTTCATATTTCGATGAAGGATTTTTTATAATTTCTATAGTTTTTATATCCTCCACGAATAAAGCATTCAAATCATTCATTCCAACCTTTTGATTATCTATATAAATTAATGGATTTCCTTTCCCAACAATTGATATGCTTTCTTTGTTCCCACTTATTTGTATACCTGGAAGTTTTGATAGCAAATCCACTGGATTTGGTATAGCTTTAAAAATTGTATTAGCAATATCTACTTTAATATTTCCGTTTGAATTAGTAAAAGTCTTTTTTTTACTCTTTAAAATGATTTCGTTTAATTCAGTAAAAATGATTTTAGATAAAACTAATTTTAGGTTTAAATTTTGATTCAAAGTGATTTTTTGATCAATATCTTCATATTCTTCGCAATAAATTTGAATATTATATTTTCCTTCTTTTAATGAAGTAAAAAACAATTGTCCATCTACAATAAATTCTGTTTTAATAATTTGATTTGTTTCTGCATCAAATAGATATGCATTGCCTTCTTTTATAATTTCATTTCCTGCACCTGTAAGTTCTACTTTTAAAGTGAAATTATTTTGTGAAAATCCAATTAAACAGAAGAAGAATAATGCGAATGAATAATATTTTTTAAGCATTTTAATTTAATAGTGTTTTTAATTAATACTTTTACAAATAAAAAAAAAACACTCGTCAAAGTGCTTTTTTTACCGTATGATTTAAGTACTAGTACTAGTACTATTTTTGAAATTTATTAATTAATTCTTTTCTATTAGAAACATTTAACTTGTTATAAATATTAGAGATATGTGTTTTAACAGTGTTTAAACTAATAAATAGCTCTTCTGCAATTTCTTTATTGCTTTTACCATCTATTATGTGTTTTTTTATCTTTATTTCTTGATTACTTAGATCTTCAATAATGGTCAATCTTTTTTGAGACTTATTTGAGTAAATAATATAGGTAAGAACTAATATAACTATTCCAAAGATGATATTTGCGATTATGCTTAAAGCTTGTTTTTTCTTTAAATTAATCAAATAGTAACTATTCAACTCTCTTTCTAGGAAAAAATATTCAAGATTATTTATTTCACTATTTTTCAATTCATCAAGTAAACGAATATAATATTCTGAATTTAGTGTAATATCTTTTTGAAGTAATTTTTTTTTATTTAATTCTTTTACACTTAGAAGTTTTATTGCTAGAGTTTTTAAAGAATCTTTTGAGTAGGCTCTAATTTTTTCTAAATAATCTTCTGTTGTAGTAGCCTTTATTTGTTTTTTAAATTTTTTAAATTTATGTTTTTCTTGGTCAATAAAATTATGTTCTTTGTTATAAATTTCTGAAGGCGATAGTTTTTTTGTTGGTATAATTTTAATATCATTTTGCCCAAATAATTTAAAGGTCATAATCAATAACAGGAAAATATATTTTTTCATTTTTATCTAAAAATTTTTAATTTGAAAAATTTGCTATAACGTCAATTTTATTTAGCATTTATCCACAAATGTATTAAGTTAAAAAAAGACTTATTTCAGCATAGGTCAAAAAAACACCCAACGTCAGTTCGTCTAAAAATTTCCGTTTGATGTGTTTTGTGCTTAATTGCAGGGTAAATATAGGCGATTTTGATTACAATTTTATTTTTTTTATAAAAAAGCAATTGGATTTGAAGCAATAAAATAAGACATTAAAAAGCTTCAAAATTAGCTTTATTATTGCATTTATGTAACGTTATGGATGTGAAAACAAAAAGTAGAGTTATGATTAAGGGGCATAATACCACTCTATAATTTAACAAAATCTTAGGGTTGGAAATTGAAGGTCCTTGACGAAGTTCCAACCAACATTGCCTATGAACACTGACTTTGTAAAAATAAAAAAAATATAATAAGGATTTTCGAACCATCAAAAAAGCCTAAAAATCTATATTTTCAGGCTTTTAATTTTTTATAGTGGTCCGTACGGGACTGTTAACGAACCATTTTTTACAGGATTTGAAGAAACTTTGTTTAAAAAATAATTACCATTTTTTAAACACTTTAATTCTAAATATTATGCATTTTTCATAAATTTTTTTACAACAATTATTAAAATCAATATATTATCTGAAGCACAAATTGAACTATTCATCATCTAATAAAAAAGTATTTCAATTATAAACATATAATGAACTTATTCTGTTTTCTTTTTCTTTAATATTTTATTAGCTGCGGTGTAAAGAACTATTAGTAATAATAAATGCAATAAATAAGACTTAGGTTCACCCTTTCCATTTACTACAGAAAAAACACGATTCCATCTTACTTTGTTAAAACCACTACCATCTTTATCCCAACTAAACCAAATAAATACTGGTTTGCCTAATATATGATCAAAAGGAACATATCCCCAAAATCTTGCATCTAAAGAGTTTTGACGGTTATCTCCCATCATCCAGTAATAATCTTGCTTAAAAGTATAACTAGTGCAAATTTTTCCATTTATTACAATTTCATGGCCATTAACTTTTAAACTATTATTTTCATATTCTTGTATAATGCGTTTATAAAAAGGAAGTGTTTTTATTTCTAATTTAATAGTCTTCCCTTTTTTAGGAATATAAATAGGTCCAAAATTGTCTACATTCCAACCCAAAGAAGAAACATGAGGAAATACATCTCCATCTTCTCCCTTTGGTAATAAATATTTTTTAACTCCTTTAACTACTGGATTATTCGCAATCGTAGCTGCTTCTTTATCTGTTAATGTCAATAGATACTCTCCATTATTTGTAAGCGCAAAATCTCCATTTCCATTCTTCAAACCTTCCCTAGCTCCATACAAGTTTACAAGGGAATTTTGATCCATATTTACACCTTGAGTATTTACAAAAAAGTTATATTGAGGTTTTGCACTTTCGGGCAATTTGGTTGCCTTTCCATTTATATAAATATTTCCTTCACGAATTTCCAAAGAATCTCCGGGTATTCCAACACAGCGTTTTACTAAATTTGTTTTTTTGTCAATCGGTTTGTAATAATTTCTTGTTGGTCTAAAATTATCCATATCCAATAAAGTATCTGCGGGTTGATTAAATACTACAATTTCATTGCGTTTAATCGTTTCAATCGAAGGGAATCTAAAATAGGGTAATTGAAACTTGTTTAATATTGACGTTTCTTTTTTTGTAACATCATCATTAAATAAATAAGATTTTACACCTGAAAAAGGAATTGAATCATGCACCATAGGCAATGCAACTGCAGTCATTGGGGTTCTTGCCCCAAAATTAATTTTACTTACAAATAAATAATCTCCAATTAACAATGTCTTTTCTAATGATGAAGTTGGAATCGTAAATGGTTGTATAATGTACGTATGGACCAATGTAGCAACAATAATAGCGAATAGAAGAGAACTTACAGTATCTTCCGTTTTAGTTTTCGGCTGTAAATCTCTATTCTCAATATATGCTAGCTTTTCAGAAGTATAGTTTAAAAAAGTAATATAGAATCCTAACGTTAGCAAAACCAATGCAGTATCCAGTCTGGAGTTTTTTCCAAAACTTCTAATAGTTTCTACCCAAACTACAGGAATCATTATAAGATTAATAACAGGAATAAAAAGTAAAAAAAACCACCAACGTGGTCGATTTATAATTTTCATTAGAATTACTAAATTATAAATCGGTATAAATGATTCTAAAGGCTTTTTTCCCGCTTTTACATAAAGTTTCCAAGTAGATAATCCATGAATAATTTGCATGATTAAAATAAAAACGAGCCATTCTGATAAAATCATATTTTTGTGTTTTAATAGTTATTTTTTATAAAAAAAATTAATAAAGAAAAACCTATACTGATATAGTATAAGTAGTTTTTCACATAATTTGTTACACAATAGTAAAATAAAAAACGAATGAAAATTCTACTTACTTTAGTTTTGCTGATTGTGTGTTTTTTTTTCTTTTATCTCAAAAATAAAGTTATGGTATAAACTTTCCTGTAATTATGACAATCATAGATTTATGACAAAACATAATTTTATAGAAAATTTAAGCATCCAAAAAAAACATCAACTCCAAACAATCTTATTTATAGACCATAAGGCGTTCGAAACAATAATTCCAGCAAATAAGGACGATGTCAGATTCAAAATAAATTCAATAATAATTTTCGAACCAAAAAAAACCTCCAAAATCAAATGACTTTGGAGGTTTGTAAATTATGGTGGTCCATACGGTACTGTTTACGAACCATTTTATGCAGGGTTTGAAGAAATTGAGTAAGTTGTAAATCAAATTAATTTGGTTCAAATCCAATTTTGGTCAATAAAAAAATAAAGTAAATTAGAGACCCTGTCGGGACAATTTTCGAACCTTTTTTTAGATGATTTGAGAAAATTAAGTCAGCTCTCATCAATTTTATAAAGTTAACGAAAATATTCAATTTTATTCTTAAACTCTATATCCACGCTAACTTTGTATATCCAACTTGGATGTGCTAATAAATAATGAAGAATTAATTAAGAGAAAAGCTATCAAAATTTACGTATATTCTTAGTTTGAATATTCAATTAGTAACCGATTATTTTTAATTATAGTATGCTAAGGTACATGAAGCATTCAACTACTAAAAATCCTTATGATGATTTATAAGATAATTATTATATATTTGGAATTAGATAAAAATCACGCTTGTCAGACAAAGAAATCCAATTTTTGGTATATAAGTGTCAATTTATCAGACCTATATGTAAGTTGGCGTCAACCTCAGTAAATACTACAAAAAAGAAAATATAATAATAGATTATGGCGAGAATTTATATAGATAAAATTTTAGTAATTACATATGAGCATGAAAAGCTACGTGAAATTTATTGGCAAAAATTATCGTCCCATATAATTCAAAAACATGAAAATTCAAAGTTTTCTAAACATGAAGATGTAGAATTAATCCTTTTTGATTGTTTTAATTTTCTGGTTAATGAATTCAAAGAAATTATCAACTCCGAAACTTTATTACCCTTCTTTTTGTATATATTTTATTTACATGAAGAATCAATTAAATTATTTGTTAAAATTTCTGCTGGTTATAGCCTAAATCAAATTTCGGAAAGTGAATTTGCTCGATATCGAAGAATTCTTAAATTAATTCTTGAACAAGGATGCGACATTAATCTTGGTTGGGGAAAATTTCCTGAAGGAAAAGAAGTTTTCGAAATGGATGAAAAATTACAAAAGCTTTTACATATCGGTACTTGGATTTATGAATTTGCAGATTTAATTGCATATCACAAAATGATTAATGAATCTAGAGAGATTAATTTTGATGAAAATAATTTATTGCAATTTAGTTGGCAGCACCACTACGGAATCGCTTATAAAAATCTTTTTCCAACTTTGTCCGAAGATTACGAAAAAGCAGTATTTGATGAAAATGCAATTGAAGAACTAAAACAAGCAATAAATCAATGCTTTGAAATAGATTATAATATTGCGGGTCAAATAATTTTTGAAATAAAAAAGTTTCACAATGCAACTTCTCCATTTCAAACAATAGAACCTTATGTACTTCCTTTAAATTTAAAAAACCATTTTCCTATAAGTGACTTTTTAGCTGAAAGTTTTTATAATGGACTATCAATATCAAGAAAAAACAAAATGTCTTTAAAAGACGTTGTTAGAAAACCATATTCCACTGAAAGATATATGTATAGACCAATTCTTATTTACAATATAGAGGGCGTCGATAGAGCATTAGTTGGTAGAGAAAAATTCGTAGAAAGCATATATGTTCTTGCAACCAACGCAATAAATTGGAATACTATTCCAAATGATTGGTTACGGAATAAAGGAATGATGAAATTTATAAGCAGAAAGGGAAATACACATGATAAAATTTTAGAAGATAAAATCGAAGCTATCTTAATTCAACAGAATCTTTTATATTCCAGAAATATAAAAACCTTTAAGCAACCTAATAAAATTAATATTAGAATAGATAATGAATTAGCTGGAGAAATTGATTACATAGTCGTAAATATCAATCTTAAAACTATTTTTGTCGCTGATTCAAAATATAATAAAGCAAGATATGAGGCAGTTGGATATAGAAGTGATTACTCAAACTTCTTCAGAACATATGAACCTCAATTAGAAAGAAAAGTTAAGTGGATTGAGGAAAATAAAATTGTCTTACAAGAACATTTAAAAATTACTAATAATTTATCAACTTTAGAAATATCAGATTTTGATGTAGTAGGTGTTTTCTTTATTAACACACCATCTTTTTATATGTTTAATGGTAATTATAAAGCAATAACGTTAAATCAAATTTCTAATTTTGTATCAGGAAATTATAAATTAATTGAATTAAATTATAATCAGAAAAAGTTTTCACATCCATATTTTAGAAAACCGTAAACAAGAGGCAGCCGCCAACACACGTCTCAAGCAATTTGCAAATTTAATTGAATTACCTTTTTTTTACCGTATTTTCATTTAGCCGGGAGCACACGTGTTCGTAAGTTGCAAACCTGCTGTATTACCGGAACGTTAGTGGATATCCCCAACAATACACTCGACTATTACAAAACGAAATAGAAACGCGAACATATATTATCAAATAATACAACGAAAAATTTAAAATGGCAGGATTTCAAACACCAATTACGATTCATCAAGCAATTGAAAGAATCAACAGAAACGAATTTTTATTACCTGCTTTTCAACGTGAGTTCGTTTGGAAACCAGCTCAAATAGAACAACTTTTTGATTCCTTAATGCAAGGATATCCTATTAGTTCAATGCTTTTTTGGAAAGTAAAAGAAAGCACAAAAGCAGATTTCAGATTTTATCAATTCTTAAAAAAATATATTGAATATCACAAAATTCATAACGACACAATTGCTACAAACGGCGTAAATGATTTTCACGCAATACTTGATGGACAACAACGCTTAACAGCATTATATATTGGGTTATGTGGCAGCTATGCTTACAAAGAATATAGGAGAGCGTACGCATATAGTGAATGGAGTTATCCAACAAGGCACTTATATTTAAACATATCTTCTGAATACACAGAAGATGAAAGTGACCGAAAATATAAATTCCTTTTTTTAGACAAAGCAGTTACTCAAGAACAAGATATCTACATAGACAATGATGAAGAAAAATGGTTCAAAGTTGGAACTGTATTGAAGTTGTATAAAAACGATAGCTTAGATGATTTTGCGGATGAGCATTTACTTTCAAGAGAATCAAAAAAATTAGTAAAGCAATTAGAGAGAGTAATCCATACAGGCTTAAACATAAATTACTATGAAGAAGACGAACAAAACCCGGATAAAGCGGTAAACATATTTGTTCGCATAAATTCTGGCGGAACAACTCTTAGCTTCTCTGATATTTTAATGTCAATTGCAAGTTGGAAACAAAAAGATGCTAGAACTGAAATCAATGACTTAGTTGACGGAATTCGAGCTAAGGGGTTCAATATAGACAAAGACTACATCTTAAAATCTTTTCTATATCTATACCACAAAGATGTTCGTTTCAAAATCACAAGTTTCAAAAACGATTTTATTAACAACATCGAATCGAATTGGGAAAATATCCGCAATTCAATTTTGAGTTTGTATGATTTGCTAAAAACATTTGGTTTAACTGACTATACACTTACAACAAATAACGCTACACTTCCAATTCTTTACTACATCTATCATAAAAATATTTTTGTCGACTTTTCAACAAAAACGATTTATAAAGAAGATAGAGAAATAATTAAAAAGTGGTTGCTTACAATTTTAGTAAGAAGAACTTTTGGCGGACAGACGGATACTGTATTGTCTCAATCAAGAAAAGCATTTACAGTTGATATTGAAAAATTAAAACTTGAAACAGTCAATCAATTTCCGTCAGCAGAAATAAATAAGGATATAAAAAAGTTCATAGACATTGGAGATGATTATATTGAAGAATTATTATTGACACAAAAAGATTCACAATATAGCTTCCCAATATTAGCCCTTCTATATCCTGACATGGACTATAAGAACAATAATTTTCATCAAGACCATTTACACCCAGCTACCATATATAACGGCATTACTGATAAAGAAAAAGAAATCTATGGATGGAGAGTATACAATTCTATTCTCAACTTACAAATGTTAGATGCTAATGAAAATATGTCAAAAAACGCTATGAGTTTGAAAGATTGGATCGAAAAAGAAACTAAAAATTCTGACCTAAAAAGATTCATGGATAACCACATTATACCACAAAACATAATTTTAGAATTATCAAACTTCACTCAGTATATTTCAGCTAGAAAAATATTATTAGTGGCTAAACTAAAAGAAATTTTAAACTAATAAGCAACCTCAATATTTAATGATGATAAAAAAAATGAACCGTTTGCTAAATACAAAAAAGATATAGCAAAACAATTAGGATTAATAAAATGACTATTTTAAAAAAAGTTTTTCGAGATCATTTGTTTCCAATTGTTTGGTTCGTCTAATCCCGAATCTTTTTCGGCTTTGATTGTTTTATTTATAAGATCCAATATTTCTTTATTGTTTTCATGATTGAAGTTGATATATATATTATAAAACTCTAAAACTACAATCTTTTAAGGAGTGTAGTTTTAGAGTTTTGTTTTATAATTTATTGGATTTTCCTAAATTTTATTTTGGAAATGAAATCATTGGAAGAGAATAAACTTTATTTTGTGCAAACTCAAAAAATCTGTATTAATTTATTATAGCTTAGTTCATCGAAATATCGATAAGTTTGTGGAGGATGAAAATTATGAAAATTTGCACGTAATTTTGAAAGAGGAATAACTTTATCTATTTTTTTTACATCTTTTAAAAAAATCCCAACAGCAACATCTTTTTCTTCAAAATAATCACAATATCTTTTTTTATCTATTCCCATCTTATCATTGTAGTTATTCCATAACTCTTCTGGATTTACCGAAATAATATCACTAACTCTACATGTTCCTATTACAGACATGACAGGACTTGTGCTGTATATTATTATTAAATCATTATTTTTAATTTTAGGAGCAGACTTTCTTAGTTCAATTGTCTTTGTTCCATTAAATATTTTTTCTACAAATTCTGGTTTTATTGAAATAAATAGTATTCTTTCTTTTTTATAATTCTTTTCCAATTTCATAAATCTTATTAAATATTTCTTTTGATACTTCCAGAGGAGAAGTGAATGTATTTTTCTTCCTGCCGTTTTCGTTTAATATTTGAGTAATCTTATTTAAACCAATTTTGTTTTTAAAAACTTCTGTGTCGCTGAACTTAATAGCTTTAATTTCTTTATCTGAATCTTTCTTTGCTAAATCATAAACATCTTTCCATTCATATATTCCAAAGTTTTTAAAACGCTGAAATAGACTTTTGGCAGGTGCAATTGTAACTTCATCTAAATAAGAGCATGCAACAATACCTTTATCTCTGCCAGTTGTTGTCCTTTTTTCGGAACTTACATACCAAAGAATGCGAGCCGGATATTTTTCCGATACAGGCATCACGTTTCTGTAATAAATATTTTCTCTATGCCAAACTAACTCGGCCTTAGCTCCAAATAAGGACTGATCCGCCTGATGAAAATCAAAAAGTTGACTTGACCAATAACTTTTAATAGGTATTATGTAAGTCGGAATTTCCAAATCTTTTAATTTAAGTGGCCACCATTGTCTTTCTAATCGAAATTTAAGAATCTTCTTATCTTCCTCATCATCTAGAGAGTTTATTTTTTCTGTTATAGATGATATATCAATATTATTAGAAATTATTGTTTCGTGGGTAATTAACTGTGATGTATCAATTATACCGTTTATTAATATTTTATTGAAACCCAGATCTTTTTTTTCAAAGTCAAACCTTTCTATTATTTGAATTTGAGCATCCGTTAAATATTTATCATCAATAATAATTTTACTCAGTCCATTTTCGGACGCATGATTCATGATATCCGTTAACAATTGATAAAATAGAATATTGGCTATTTTATTTTTTTTAGTTCTTAAAACTGTAATTGAAAACACCTCATTTGTGAATGTCCCCGCCACAAAACCAATATACTCAGTCCGACTGTCCTTAACAATTCTGATGTATGAATTTTTAAAATTACCAATTACACTATTAATCTTGTCACTTAATTCATGTTTCTTTTCATCAAGTTCTTTTGAAATAAATAAACCTGCCAACTGATTAATATCTGATGACTCTATAGATTTTGTTTCATAGTTTGCACCAGCAAGTCTTACCGAATTGTAATTATCTTTATTTTTTAATTGGTCGATATGTAATATAAATTCGGAAGGAGTGAGTACTCTTACAGAATAAAGTTCATGTACTTCATCCGAAGCACTTAAAATTTCTTTGTCGGTAGTAATGAAACAGTCAATACCTGAGGTGATACATTCAGACAATTGATTTTTATCAGAAATGTCATTAGCAGATTTGCCAGAAAGGAATTTTTCTAATTCTCCATAGATCACATTTTTTTCCTCCGGAATAAATCTAGCGTCTTTATACTTACTGATAAATTTTCGAGTGCTATCTGCTCTTGCTTTATCAGAATCTCTATTTATTTCATTAAGCATTTCTTGAGCATAAAAATAATCTACTTCATCAACAAGCCAGTCTGCATTTAGGGCTTGTATTTCATTAATTTCGTCATCTTTAATGTCTCTAAGCTTAATTAGAATATTAGCATCGAGTAAAACGTTAAACTTAGAATCTGAGACATGAATTGCAGAAAATAAATCTTGATTTCCAAAATCATAAAACCATCTTACAAGATATTTTTCTTCTTTGCTTCTGCTTCTTCCTTTACTTGCTGCTATGAAGCCGTTTTTTTCGTAGAAACGAGATGCTTCGATATAATCGGTTCTACAACTTAAGGCTATTCCTCTAAAAATATATTGGTATTTCGCTTTTACAGCATCAAGTAATTTTTTTGCAATTCCCTTATTTCTACATTCTGAATCAACACATAAATGAGCAATGGAAACAATTCCTTTTGATTGAGTAATTCTAAATAATATGTATCCCAGTAGTTGATCTTTTTCAACCGCTGCTATTATACATTTTTTCTTAGCATGATCAATAAAAGCTCCCTCGGGAAAATGTCCCAATGTATTTCCATTCTTTTTACCAAGAGCTACAACCCCCTTTAAAATTGGGTCATTAGAATCTATAACTTTAATTTCCATCCACTATTTATTGTCATTTATTAGCATTGTTTCCTACCTAATTATTAAACAAATCATGAAAATGCATCAATGCTTTGTTTAAGTCAAAATAGCGTTCAACAGCTTTTCCAGTAATTATATCCATTTTGTTTTCCTTTGAAATTAATTCATTAAGACATTTTTATGTTTGGCTTATCAACATATTTACCCCAACCATCGGCAATAATATTTTCTTCTTTCATCCAAAACAACTTCTTATAGAATATGTCTTTATATTTAATTTTTTGTGCATCCCAAGCCATGAAATCATTGTAAAGCAAATCATCGGTAACTGGTTCACTTTTTATAATTCTATTATTCCAAACCGCATAAATAGTGGCTACAACTTCGCATTCACGCCAACTTAATGGTCTTAAATTCATTAAAAGATTATTAATTTTTAAAGACTCATCCGGATAATTTTCTAAAAATAAATTTTCCATTTCTTTTGCCCCAGGTAATGCTGTATAACGTACTCTCTTGGTCTCGGTTTTATCTTGAACAACATTATAAAAACGTAATCTGGCAAAATCTACTTCGATTTTTTTAATCAATTCATCATCATATGGTCCAGCAGCCTTTTTAATATAGTTTGAATCAAAATCTATTTTACAGCAATATTCCGTTAAGTACAATAATTTTTGAAATTTAACTCTTCCAAAATCTGTGGTATTATTTAAATTAATAATATGACCCGCAAGTATCGTTTTTAAAGGTTGTTCTATTTTTCTACTTTCTAAAGTAATCTTTTTTGTTTCTTCCTTAGGTTGCAACGCCTCTCTTAAAACCTGTTGCAACAACATTTCATTATACCGTTGACTTTCCTTGATACTTTGCTCCAATCCATCACAAAACGCCATTAATCCCTCTAACTTGGCTACGATTTGCTCTTGTTCATGGAGTGGTGGTAATGGCACAGGCAGTTGTTTTAATTGAGTAGTGTTAATCCTTAATCTTGTCATCCCTCTTAATAACTTTGATAATTCGATAAACATCGGACTTGAACTAAGTAAGAACATTACAAACTTGTTGCTCAACATTTCATGTCTAATCCTTATTGTGAAACAATCAGCTTTTGCTATGGCTTTATATTTTAATTGAGGCAAAGCAATACATTTCACCCCATCGGCTAAAAAAGAACCAATAATAAGATCTCCTTCATATATAGTATGTTGCTTAATTGTCTCATATTTTTCTTCGCTTATGAAACTTTCTTTCTCATACTTAAAACTCATTTCGCCAAGATTTCCTAAACGGATTACTTGAACTCCAGAATTTGTGTAATCAGCAGTTTTCAAATGTGAGCCAAATGGTCCATCAAAAATTTGTGTAGTCACTTCTCCCAACCTACACCAAACCCAATGTTCAGGAATTTCAAAAGGAATTTCTTCTTCATTAATTGGCGGAAACTCTTTTTCTTTTTTGAGTTTTTTCTCGGCAATAAGCTTGGCTTTTTCGGCTTTTATTTTTGCTAGGAGTTGTTGTCCAGTTTCGTTGGTATTGGTGCTTTTAATCAACTTTCCTTGCATAGCTTCCCGTAAAAATGCCTGACGCAGTTGCTTGATTAAATCGAGTTGGTGGGTGAGTTCAGAGTTTAATTCAACTTTTGAATACTGCATATTTACAAACTGAACTTTAGTTTCAATTTGTTTATCAATTTCAAAATAGGGAAGCTTATAATTACCGAATGCTTTTAAACCAATTGCTTCTTTAGAAGTTCCTGCTTTGGTGTTTTTTACAATATCATCTTTAAATTCATTAAAAATCATATGGTAGAACTTCAAATCAATCGGTAAGTTTTTAGGGTCTTTCGCAGTAATTATAAAACATAAATCACTTGAAATGAATTTTCCATTTACATAATGCGTTCTTCCTAGTGAACCAGAAGCAGCTGCCGCAAATATTAATGCTTCGCAGTTATGCGTGTATTCGTTATGTGTTTTCCATTCAGATGAAGCAGTAATAAAGTCAAATTCACCTGCAGTACATTTTGAACTTTGTAAGCTTCCTTTTTCAAAATGAAATAAATCATCAATTCTCATTAAACTCATTTCGCTGCTTCTTTTAATTGTTCCAACAACGCATTGCTTTTATCAAAAGAAGTATGCAACAATTCCATCAATTCCACACTATTGTATTCGTGGGCTTCTTCTTGTTTGGTTGGGTTTTTTATATCCAAATCATAATTGCGGTCTATGATGATTTGTATTGGCACTTTCCAAGCAATATCACTTTCCTTGCGGTCTGTCCACCATGTTTTTATGGGGTTAAATTCTTTGGCTTGTATTGGTTTGGTTTTGTTGTATGCTTTTTGTCCTTCGGGTAATTTATGCTCGTAATACCAAACTTCTTTGGTAGGCGTTCCTTTGGTGAAAAACAATAAGTTGGTTGCTACGGTTGCATACGGCTGGAACACAGAGTTAGGCAAGCGTATAATCGTGTGTAAGTTGCAATCTTCCAATAGTTTTTGTCGCACTCTTTGTTTTACTCCATCGCCAGTCAATGAACCATCGGGCAAAACGATACCAGCACGACCGCCTTGTTTTAATAAGTGTATCATTAAAATCAAAAATAAATCGGCACTTTCTTTGGTACGGAAATTTTGAGGGAAGTTGGTTTCGTTATTGTTGGCTACAATACCACCAAAAGGGGGATTTGCCAAAATTGCATTTACTCTATGTTTTTCGGTAAAGTTGCTTAATGGTTGGTCTAAGGCATCGCCAAAACGAATGTTAGGCACTTCCATATCGTGTAAAATCAGGTTGGTAGTCGCCAACAAGTACGGTAGCGGTTTGTACTCCCAACCCATAATGTTTTCTTGTATACTTTTGCTTTCTTCTACACTGTTTGCCTGTTTTTTCAAATGCTCAATGGCACAAGTCAAATAACCGCCTGTTCCGCAAGCGGGGTCTAATATCTTTTCACCCAGTTGTGGGTTAATCATTTCGGTAATAAACGAAGTAATGGCGCGAGGGGTATAAAATTCACCACTCTTACCCGCACTTTGCAAGCCTTTCAAGATACTTTCATACAATTCCCCAAAGGCGTGACGGTCTTTCGCAATGTTAAAGTCCATCTCGTTGAGCTTGTTCAATACCTTACGAATGTTGATACCATTCTTCATATAGTTGTTGTTGCCTTCAAAAACCTCACGTACAATTAATGCTCGGCGGTTGCCTGTGCTCACATCTATATTGCGAAGTGCAGGAAATAATTGTCTGTCAACAAATTCTAATAATTCATCACCTGTCATACCCTCGTCGTCGCCGGCCCAATTGCCTTTTTCGTTTACCCAATGAAACAAATCAGGAATTGGAGAGGTGTAATTGTCATCTAGTATTTCGAGTTCTTTGTCTTTGTCTGAGAAAATTTTCAGGAAAAGCATCCAGCCTAACTGTTCTATTCGTTGGGCATCACCGTTTAGTCCGGTATCTTGCCACATTATGTTTTGTATGCTTTTTAGTATGGAGGATATGTTGGACATTTTTATTTTATTTCTTTTTATTTTAATAATTTCCGAGTTGTATTAATTTAGTACTAATACAGAAACAAGCTGTTTCAGTATTACACTGCTTTTATTTCAAAGTTATGCATTGTTCTTTAATTCATTTTTGATGAATGTTTCTAATACTTCTTTGCTTGGCAATTGTACTTGGTATTTCGATACAAAAATTTCGTTGGTTAATCCTGTTGTGGCATACTCTACGAGAGCTTCGTTTTTATTGGCACACAAAATTATTCCTATTGGCGGATTGTCTCCCTCGGTCATTTCATTTTTTCGAAAATAGTTTAGATACACATTCATTTGTCCGGCATCGGCGTGGTCAAAAGTTCCAATTTTCAAATCAATTAGCACGTGGCATTTTAGTATTCGATGATAAAAAACTAAGTCGATTTTAAAGTGTTTATTGTCAAATGTGATTCTTTTTTGTCTTGCTTCAAAGCAAAACCCTCGACCCAATTCCGTCAAAAAATCTTGTAAATGATTGATAATAGCGGTTTCTAATTGGGTTTCGCTATAGGTGTGCTTTTCTTCAAGTCCAATAAATTCTAGGAAATAAGGATTTTTAACCACTTCATCAACCGAAAAAACAGTGTCGGTTTTAAAGTTTTTTAGTACTTGCTCTTTGTCTTTGGACAAACCTGTCCTTTCAAACAACATGGTATTCATAGCTCTGCCTAACTCTCTGGCACTCCAATTATTTTTAACGGCTTGTACCTCATAAAATGAACGTTTTAATTGGTTGTCAGCGTTTAATAATTCTACAAAATGCGAAAAACTTAGGCGGGTTAATAGCAGTTCGGGGTCAAACGAAAGTTCATTTTCTTTTGCCAAATCGAATTTTCTCGACAGTGTCGAGAAAATGTTTTCATCAATAATAGTTGAGCCTTCTAATTTTATCAACACTGTCGATAAAATCTGCGGATAGGTATTGTATAAGTCTCTAAATCGGTACAATTGCGGAACCGAAATCCCTTTAATATGTTTCAATCTTTGAGCAATTAACTTAACTGTATTTGCTCCATAATCAGCTCGATCTAAACCGTTTTGTTCAAATTCTACAATATAAAATCCAATTAAGATATTTCGGATAGTTAAGAAACTATTTACCTGTTGGATAGCAATTTTTTGCGTTTCAATATGTACGGTTTCTATTTGCTGAATTAATTGTTCAAAGTTCATGCTATTCTTGATTTCAAGTTTTTTAAATTCTTTTGAAAATATATTTATAATACCACTGTTATGCGATATTAAGTCTACGCTTTTCTATAAAGTTCTATTTCCAGTTCCTTAACGGCTGCCAAATAGTTGCGTTTGCTGCCAAACTCCTTAATTATTTCTAAGGGCGAACCAAAATCATCAAATGGTTTTACTCTTAAAACATCAATGCTTTCAATATTTACAACGCCTTCATCTGCATATTTATCTAATAGCGTTTCCATAACCTTACGTGCTTGTTCACCATACTTAGAAAAGTAGTTTCGTTTTTTTACATTATTGGCTCTTTCCTTTCTGGTTAATGGTGGTTGGTCGTAGGCTACATGACAAATTAAATCGAACAAATCGATTTGCTTGTCAACGGCTTCATACAAGGCTTCAACCATAATACCTTGTTCCTGCAATTCTTTTATAATGGCTTCTTTTTTATCGGCTTTGTTCCAAGTCAGTAGGAAATCCTCTAATGAAGCATATTTACCATTTATGATTTCTTTCGTATGGTCTTTTAAGCTAATGGTTATTGGTTTTCCATTGGAATCAAAAAATAATTCTCTACTTACCAAAATCGAAACATTAACGCCATTAATGTATTGCTTTTCTCTTTTTACATATTCTGTATCGGGCTCGTTAACCGGGTTTCTAATTTCGGGTTTTGCAATTATAATCTCTGCACCTGTTATATCATCAATTATCGGAGTAGTTTCGTTATCTTCTTCGTCAATAATGGTAGTCAAATCCGTTTCTTCAGTAATTGGTTTCACTCGTAAAGGGTCACCGTCAAAAGCTGGGTCGGCAAAATTATCTGTAGCGTTCCTAAAATCTAAAATTGTGAAATACAGTTTGTCAAATTCTTCATTAATACGCGTTCCACGTCCGACAATTTGTTTGAACTTGGTCATGGAATTTATGTTGGCGTCCAACACAATAACTTTGCACGTTTGCGCATCGACACCAGTAGTCATTAATTCGGAAGTGGTTGCAATCACCGGATATTTTTCTTCCGGATTTATAAAATTGTCCAATTCCCTTTTACCTTCTTCATTATCACCCGTAATTTGCATTACATATTTATAATTTTCAGTAACTAAATCGGCATTGTGTTTGGCAATTGCATTTCGCATACGTTCAGCATGGTCAATATCCACACAAAAAACTATGGTCTTCGCAAAACGGTCTAACCCTTTGAGGTATTCTGTTACTTTTTGAGCTATAATATCTGTACGTTCATCAATTACCAGTTTTCTATCAAAGTCTTTACGATTGTAGATACGGTCTTCAATTTCTTTTCCTTCCTTATCCGTTTTTCCTTGCTGTGGTCGATATCCTTCTGCATCGATATTCAAAGCTATTCTAATTACTTTGTATGGAGCCAAAAAGCCATCATCAATTCCTTGTTTTAGCGAATAGGTATAAACTGGTTCTCCAAAATATTCTGTATTACTAGTTTCTTTAGTTTCTCTTGGTGTTGCTGTTAGTCCAATATGGGTTGCTTTATTGAAATAGGTCAGTATTTCTCTCCAAGTACTGTCTTCATTTGCACTACCACGGTGACACTCATCAATGACTATTAAATCAAAAAAATCAGGAGAAAAATCTTTATAGGCATCTTCAATTCCCGGTTCATTATTTGTTAATCCTTGATATAATCCAAGAAAGACTTCATAGGCTTTGTCAGAAGTGTCAATTCCTCTTTTCTTGTTACTGACCAATTCGTCTTTTCCATTTCCATTTGACAAGACTTTCTTTTTAATGATAGTCATTTTATCTTTGAAATGTTTGAAGTCGCCTTTTCGGGTTTGGTCAATAAGTGCAGTTCGGTCTGCCAAAAACAGAATTCTCTTTTTGGATCTTGATTTCCACAAACGATATATAATTTGGAAAGCTGTATAAGTTTTTCCTGTACCAGTTGCCATTACCAGTATGATTCTATTCTGACCATTTGCAATAGCTTCCACGGTTCGGTTTACTGCTATTTGTTGGTAATATCTTGGTTTTCTGCCTGAACCATCTGAAAAGTATTTTTGCAAGGCAATTTTTTCACCTTCGGAAGTAGCTATATTTTTGTATTGTTTGTATTTATCCCATAAGTCTTCTGGAGAAGGGAATTCATCTAAAGAGATTTCTGTTTCGATGTTTGTGTTACTTACGGTTCTATCGTGAAATAAAAAGCCATCACCATTACTACTAAAAACACATGGAATATCTAAAATTGTAGCATACCCTAAAGCTTGTTGAATTCCAGAACGAATAGAATGTTTGTTATCTTTAGCTTCAATTACAGCCACAGGATTATCTTGGTAATAAAGAATATAATCAGCTCGTTTGCGTTCACCTCTAGCTGTTAATTTTCCTCTAACATAGATTTTACCATCAGTAAAGAATACCTCTTCTAAAATCTGCTTATGCAAGTCCCAACCTGCTTTTTGTAAAGCAGGTGTTATAAATTTTGTGCAGATGTCTCTTTCTGATAAATCCTTTTTACTCATTTGATTTCATTTTAGTTTTAAATAACTAACATGCTTTTTATAACAATTTTTTTCGTTCTATTCTTTTTTTAGCTTCGATTAAAAGCAAATATTTTTTCTTCAAATTATTTTTTTGGGAGGAGGGTATGTCTAATATTCGGCTACCATTCTTCCGTCTTTGTGCATTTCAAGCAATTCGATTTGTTCTCTGCTGCTTTCGGCGAAGTTCTTTTTTTCGAAATTGTGATCATATTTTTTGGTTAAAATGTCGTGACAGTGGTACGACATTTTGTTTACCGTCTTGTTATTTCATTCTATAGTCATCCTAAAAAAAAAATAATTCTTAATGGATTTCGAAAGTAATGCATTCAAAAATGAGAAACCATTTATTGTTAATTAGCCCTTACAATATAGCAATGGATTAAATCACCCCCAATCTACAAACATAGTAAAAAGCAACGGATTGTAAAAGAAAGAAATTGGATTAAGCGCAGGATTGGGAGTCTTTCTGAACAATCCTCGAAATATTTTTTTGAGGATTTAAAGAAATTGAGTGCAGTGAATTTTAATTTAAAAACTGGGGGTTTTAATTATCTGGATTCGAGCTCCTTATCGACCGTTATTTATTATATAGAATCTAGGCTCTACCGGAACTATTTAAGAACCTTTTTTTACATGACTTGAAGAAGTTAGCATTTAAATAAACATGATTTAAAAAGCTATTATTGCTTACAAATCATTTCCCCAAAGGGTTTTTATTTGATTAAGGTCTTCAATATCAAAGTCATTATCCCAATTATCTTCAATGGTGAATGGTGTATTTCGAAGCATGTACCAAATTATAAATATTTCTGGTTGTGTCAATAGCAAAATTTCATGAAATCGACCTCGATATGTATTAAAAATGCTAATTATTTTCTTCTCATTATCAGAAATAAAATTTTCAATATTTTCAATTAAATTTCTCTTTTCACCTTCGTCCTTATGATAATTAAGAATTACTTTAATATCTTTCAAAGACATATCTCTGTCAAAATCAAATTTTGCATGTTTGTAGAACTTCCCTTCAAGCTTTCGGAGTAGTTTGTAGACTAGATCATTTTCATTGTCTTTTAATGCTTGGTTTACGCTTGAAAATTCATCATCTGCAAGCTCATATAATGATAATAAACGGTATACTTTTCTTTTTAGATTAAGAGGCATGTTTGCTTCCTGCTTATAAGATAATGAATGAGAAGTATTTGACCAAGCATGTTGATTGAGAGTCCTGACTTGAATTTCAAAAATCAAATGCTCAAAATCTGTATGACTTTTAAATTCTTCATTTAAACAATTAATCTTTGAATCATAATGATTTGAAATGTAATCAAGTTTATTAAAATCAAGCTGTTCATGCTTATATTCAGTATTAACAACAATGAAATTTTCTTTTATAAATTTATCGATAATTTCCATTTCTTCTTGAAACTTGCAAATTATTCTTATACCTAGCTTATCATTTAGGTGATTATAAGAGTATTCTTTTTCAATTTTTTTTTTCTTTACTTTTTTAATTATACTTATTAGATCTTTAGTCCTGTAATGAACTTCGGGTATTATTTCATTATCAGTAATCTTTTCTTGAATAAATGAATAAACTATCTTGCCTAAAATCTCATAATTAGACTTGTCTAAACTCCATAAATCAACTATTTCTTGAACTTCGTTCATTAACGTACCGTTTTAACTGTCGAAATTATTTCAGCTTTAGTAGTTCCATCTTGCTGATTTTCTAATTTTACATTTTTGTCAAATGTCCCTTTTTTACCAATTATAGATATGTCATTAGTGAATACCATTGTAATAGTTTTTATTTTGGCTTCTATGTAATCAAGATCTTTTGGAAATTCGGACATTCTAAAATCTTTTTCTTTTAGATATCGGCCATATTTTTCTTTGTCTACGGTTTCCATATAGTCATTAGCATATTCTCTTGCACTTATATTATGTGAATTTTTTTGTAAGTAAGAATTAAGATCTTGTGTGTATTTAGCTTTTTTTATAGGATCGTCAATTTCTTGAATGTAGGTTGTTGTATAATCATAAAATTTTTTTGTAGTTGTTTTAGGATTTTGAACTGGAATACAACCTAAAAATTTTTCAATGAACCACGTAGTAACAACTTTTTTGCTTTTTGGATCAATTTGTAAATCCGCTGTACTTCCATCGTATTTAACATTAAAATTTGACTTATCAATAAACAATCCAACTTTGTAAATCTTAGTCTTCTTCGTTAACATTAAATCTTTAACATTTTTGATGTTGAATGATTTTGTGATCGGGTCTAATTCTAATTGCGCTCCCTCATCTCGTTCAAGCTTTATTATAATACAAGTGCCATTGTCATTTATTTTTCCGTAGATAATAACTAAAATTCCTGACGCATTCTGGCCATCTTGAATTTTGTACAAATATTCAGCCATTGCCTTTGACTCAGAAATTAAATCTTTACCATTAGTGCTGATAATTTGATTTATATGTGTAGATATTGGTGAAACACTGTCGACATCATAACAGACCCTCAATTCTTTATTACTATCTAGTGATTGTACAACTTTTTCCTTAAAAAATATACGTAAGTCATCGGGAAGAGAACTTTCATGTTCGCTCAATTGCGGCTTTTCAGTGAAATCATCTTTTTTATGTTTTGGAATACTGTGAACAATTATTTTTTCAATTAGTATAGTTCCTGTGTCAATTGTAATTGCCATCTTTTCTTATTTATTATTAAATATCTAATTGATAATGTTATTTGTTGCTAAACAACTCCATTTGATGCTTTTTAGGAGACTGTCCAAAAATATGTTTCAATATAACTAAGCTCCAAGGTTCAAAATTGTCAGCATAATTATTTGTAATGTCATTTACATCCAATGCATGACCACTTTTTGAAGTGCCTGATTTTTTTACTAATTCTTCTGAGACGATTTTAAAATTTTTAAAATCAAAATCTTTTAAAACAATAGTGAAACAAATAGCAAGATGTTTACAACTCTTCGGGTTATCCGTATTGTATATTAAAAAAGGCTTTACTTTTTTAGGGTAAATTGACTCTCCAATTTCCTCAAAAATTTCTCGATTAAGAGTGTTTCTGAAAATTTCTATCAAACTGTTATAATCATCGTGTTTATCTTCTTGACGTACATGCCCACCTAAATACAATAAATATCTGTTTCTTTCAGGCGAACCTTTTTCAGCTTTCTTATCTGATTTTTTTACTATTAAAACTTTTGTTTTCTCTTCATTAGTAATAACGGCGATTGGAATGGGTTGAATATTAGCAGTCTTTTCTACTGAATCTCTATCGTCAAAGTCTAATTTTTCATTCTCTAATAATGAAAAATCATTTATTCCATCTACTAATTTCTTACTTAAACTTTGAGACAGATAACCTACATCTTCTTTTATAAGATTCAATAAAGAATCTAAAGTCTGCTCGGTAACTCTTCTATTAACTTCTTCAGGCCTTTCCTCGTTAGTAGTATCAAATTGTTCTATTTTGTTAAATTTGCTATGATACTTGAGCAGACAATTATCTATTGATTTATTAAATGAAGATAAAACATGTTCATTCATTATTGAACCTGCTTTTTCAGTAAGGAGAAAAGAAAACTCTCTTTTCATACAGACTTTAGGATCTGCTTTAAAAACTAAAGTTAAACTAAATAAACTTGATATAAGTTTACTGCCAATAAGTAAATTTTCATATGATTGAAAAGTTTTATCATCTAGGTAGGGTGATTCTTCATTTGAGTTATTTAACCAATCAAACCAACATAAAGCATCAAATATTGATCTGTCTACTAATATAAAATCAATATTGTTATTGGAATAATGCCTTATAAGTTCGGCAAGTGAAGAAAATAATGTCCATGTATTAAAATGTGGGTGAGTTTTATTCATTATTGGACAATAAACTGCCATTTCATGAATAACCTCTGTGTTAAAACCATTCCTTTTTAAGAAAATGTTCAGCGCTGATATAGAAGTTGTCTTTCCTGATTTTGGAGTACCACAAAATTCAATAAGTACAGGACGCCTTGTTCCATGCTTATCTTTTAAGTTTTTTAATTGCTTAGCTTTTTCTTCTAGTTCCTTGATTGAATTCTTGTATGTAACAGTATTAGTTGTCATTTGTTTCAAAACTTTTATTTACTATATTTTTACCAACCTTTTCGAGTTTATCGATTACATCACCAGATGAGTAACCTATAAAAAATGAAAAAAACATACATGAATTAACAAAGCCTTCATTTAGTTCTGGTGATTTTACCATCGCAGATACGCCTATTTTAAATGAGATAAAAAGTAAAAGCCCCAGTCCGATTGAAAATATTGGTCTAAGTGTATAATAGAAAACAATTCCAATTTGCCTAATTTTGTCTTCTGGAGTAGTAGGCTCTACTAAATCAAGATTTATACAAGCTTTGTATAGTTTCCTAATATAGAAGATACTGCTTCCAAGCATCGAAAAAATTAGACAACCTAATATCGATATTTTTTCAATACCTATTAGTTCTAATATCTCACATTTAAAATAAATATTTATTACTGCTGATACAGTTGACGATAATAATAATAAAGTTAAATAGATGTATAGAAAAATTCTACTTTTTCTACTAAGTTTAAACCATTCATTCTTTGGATTCATAATTTGTTTATAAAATATAAAGTTTAGATTTCTCGCATATTTAAATTATGCTCAATTAATAATCACTAGTAGAAAAGAAAAGTGCTGATTTTCAAATATTTTAAATAAAAAATCTTCTAAACATTAAATCTAGTTTTTGATTGCTAATTTAGGTTTTATTTTAAATCTAAATAATTAAAAGAATTTATTTTTAGGAATTTACGTATATTAAATATTTTTATGTTCTCTTTCCTTTTCGTTTCCTCCTTTTACCTTTCAATTGATAAGGCAAATAATCAGAAATCTGTTCCAGTTTTGTGAGATTTTCAATTCCTTCCTTTAATTTTGAGATACTATTATGTGACTCAAAATTTGAATCATCAATTTTCAAATTTATTACCTGTTGTTTTTCAGTTTGTTTGTGCGATAAACAACGCTCTTCTATAGCTTTGGCACTGTATTGTTTTCCCAAGTTACTGCCATTAAAAACACTTTTGGTCTTATGGTCAACATAGGTAATGCCATAAAGCAGTCCTTCTGCACTTTTTCTAAATACAGTATGAATACCTTCTTTTTCCAGTAATATTGCCAGTTCGTCTATCGACAGTGCTCGCTCTCTTAGCAGTGCAATATCAATGGTGTTTTTTACTCGTGCTTTGTTAGGTATTCTTCTAACTTCATTACGTTTAAATTTTTCCTCTAGAAATTTTAAAGTTGGTTTACTATAAAAATCACTTGCTTTAATTGGAACACCAATTGGCTTGCCTTGTTCGTCCAGAATTCGATACACAAGTCCTTTAGCCAAAAATATTTTTGAATTTTCGCTACCACGGTCAGCCATTACATTATACTGCTTTAGTACTGCATTAAGTTCGGGAAGGCTCGCATACTTGTATTGATTCAGGACTGCATTCAAAACGTTGGACATGGCTTTCTTTGATTCAATTCGACCATACTGCACCTTGCCAACAGGAATAGGCTGCAATGTAAATTCCTCTTTCTTTTTTCTTCCTTCTGCTTTAACGAGTTCAAACAGTTCTTCAATTTCTTTTCGTGCCGGCTCAGATTTCCGTATTCCTAAATGATGCAGGTCAATCCGCTTGCCATCTCTTTCAATATTTATGGTTATCACATGTAAATGAGGGTGCCCTGCATCGTGATGTTGGTATACTAAATAAGGTTGTTTTCCGAAACCGATTTTCTCCATATAAGTATCGGCGATAGCTATTAGTTTTTCTTTGGAATGATTTTCTGACGGATCAAAATTTAGGGAAATATGCACGCTGTTCCGCTTTGCGTTTTCGTTTAATCCCATCCGTTTTATAAAACGGTTTAGCTTTATGGTATCATTCATTTTATCGACATCGACTGGGTAGTTTCCGGCTACTATACACTCCGCTGCACCAGCCTTAACTTTGTTTTCATTGTAATTAAAAATACTGCGGATTGAATGGCTTGTTTTTATGATTGTAACCATTTGTCCGTAATTTTTTGAATGTGTTTTTTGATTTCTTCTACTTTGTTGAAAAGGATTTTTTTATCGAGGTCATAGCTAATTATCCAGTTCCTGAATTCAGGAATCTCTTGCAAAGTGTGTAGTTTTTTTACAGCTTGATTAACATTGTTTCCAATAGCATTCAGCTGATTACGAATTACTATCGTTTCTTCCATAAAATCATCTAAAGATTGATTCCTATAGGTGGTTATAATTGGTTTATTGAATAAATGTTTTCGAATATGGTCACTTAATTTTCGAGAGGTACTTGCTTTAAATCTACTTTCAATTTTTGCATACTCTTCGGGTGTAAAGCGTAAGCCGACTATTCGCGTTCTGTTTGATTTTTCTCTTTTCATCATCTTTCATTTTCATTGTTTTCAAACTCTTTTATCCTTTCAGTTTCACTGCCCACGAGTTCCGAGTGTGGGGCAGCAAGATCCGGTTGTTTAACAACCGTTCATCTTGCCGATTGCAGGAACGTTGCAATCTTTCAGCTCTTTAAAGGTTAACAGCTAATTTAAAGCTAGTGTTTGACATAAACAATCATGGGTAAATATTGCCTATGAAATGTCTTCGATAAATAGGAGGAAATGTTCGTTTTTGATTCAGACAGACTGCTGAAAAATTTTTCAAAAGAAAAAGAAAAAAAAGAAAGCAATACAAAATTGGACATGCATCAAACGGAGTGCTATAAGTCCCGAAGGGTGACACTGCGAAGAATGAGCAGTGACATTATGGGCACGCAGTTGATGAATGTCCAATACCTTAGTTGTACTTTTTGTGATTTTTTATCGGGATATTTTTAAGGTCTTTGGGAGATTGTAAAGCTCTAAGAATACTTATTTTAAAGGTCTTTGAAAGTGTACGCTCCCTTATTCCAATACAGAAGAAAATGTTCCTAAAATAATTATTAGATCTTGAATAAGGGAGCGTACTTTTTCAAATGAATAGATTTTAATTAATGTGCAAAATTCTGACTGTTTTCAGGAAGGTTTTTGAACATGATTTGAAAAAAATTACCGCAATCAAAAATCATTTATTTGTTTTCATGAAGTAACGAAATGGTGTCGGCAAGATTATGGTCTATAATATAGTTTAAAACAAAATGCTCAACCTCTTTTTTATTCTCAGGTGAAGTGGAAAATGAGTTGAGATAATACTCTGTATTTTCATCAGCAATATGAATAATTTCAGTGTAGCCTTTCGAAATTAGAGAGCCTTTTAATTTCAAAACTTTAAGCTCACTGCTATTATCAATTTCTTTTTTAACTCTTAGCTTAATAGTTTTATCCATCGGTTTGTTCTTTATTGATACGCGATACTAATATGTTGCGTGATTTTTTTGATTTACTATCTATTATACAAACAAAAAAGAGACTTATGACGGTCTCTTTTTGGAATTAATTATATCTTTTATAAAAGGTTTATTTAGCCTTCAATAATTTTTCCAAATACTCAACCTTATCTTTTTCGGCTTGAACTAAACGCTCGTATAATTCAATAATTTTTTCAACGGTATTAAAAGTTGGTTGATAGTTCATTGAACTAGCTATTAAAGTTGAATTATCGCTACTTGTATTATGATACGTATTTCCGATAATATTAAACACGGCTTCATCACTATAATTTTTAATTGCTTCAGCAGAAACTCCAAGAACTTCAGCAATTGACTGTAATTTTTCGTCGTCTATTGTTTCGCTTGCTTCTATATTAGAAACTGACTGCTGGCTTATACCAATTGCAATAGCCAACGCTTCTTGTTTCATTCCTCGAAGCTCTCTGATTCGGCTGATATTTCTGCCTATATGTTTCGGTTTTGTTGCTGTGCTCATAGTTCAAAGATATTTAAAATTCTCTAATTTTTTTCAGATCGGTAAAATACAAGCTTGAATTAGTACGATACAATTTCGTTTAGTTCGGTACGGTACAATCTATTGTTTACTTGCAATGTGTTTTAAACAAAAATACAATTTTTCGGATAAGTATTAATTAAAAAAGCAAAATTATGAAAACTTCAAAAAAACTTTCATTTCCAAAACTCGAAAACGAGTATTTAGAAAATATACTGAGACAATTAGTTAATCAACATACTATCATTCAAATATTTTTTACAAGACAAAAGTATTCGGGATATAGCTTTCTTATTATCAATATTGAAAGCAATATAGATGCTCAAAAACTTCAGCAGAGTAAATGGGTAAGAAAAGTTAAAGAACACTTTCAGATTAATATAGCTTTTATCTTCTCGTCAAAACTTCGTCATCACTATTCTTTAGGTTCTCCGTTCATTGCGTTTTACTGCCGTGAGTCTGCTATAATTTACCAAAATAAAGAGTTAGAAAATCCGCTTATCATTAAAAGGGATTGGAAGAAGTACAAGAAGAGGTTTAATTTGTTTGAAGACCATTTTCATCACGATCACGATCTTCATTTGTCTCAAGTCCAAAATCTGATTTCAGAAGGTTCTTCAAACAGTGTTTTTACATTTTATGCAAGATTGATAGAATATGATCTTGAGTATTTAGAAGAACTGTATTCAGGAAATAGGTCTGCTTCGTTAAATCTAGATGAAAGGATTACTAACCTTATAGCGTACATTCCTGATATTCAAAAATACTTCGTAAGAAACAGCCACAGCAAATATTATCTTATTGATCTGTTTGTTAAAGCAAAAGAAGCTTCCATCAATGATGATGAGGCAATATATAAAAATGAAATGTATCAAGCAGTTGGAATTGCTGAACAAAGTCTCTATCGTCTTATCAAAAAACGGTTTGACGAATTAAAGAAATTGATAAAAAAAGGATTATTTGAAAGACACGATGTTATATCTCAAATTGATGACAAACCTGAAGATGTAAATCTCAGCGTTGCAATAGAAACCATATTGCACTCGGTTGAAGTCGAACAGATCTACTTATATCATCAAATTACTGACCATGAAAAAACGACTTATTATCTGATGCTTATTGCTATGGGTGCTAGCAATGAAAAATTAAAATTAATCACTCAGTTTCTAAAAAGCAAAATAGGAAAAAAATATGATTTCGTTTTGTTAAGCCACAGCCGTTACTGGATACAAACTAATCTGTATCAGCATCAAAGTTTCTTTTCCAAAATTATACAAGGCAAATACTTGACATATTCATCCAACGAATACCTTCCGGAATTTCATTGGGAGGTACCTCACAATCCTTATCATGCTGATTTACATTTTCATTATAAGCCGACGAAGGACATTGCCTTGCAATTTTACACAATAGTTAATGATACAAAAGAAAACTACCAAGGTTTAGATTCCCTTTTTACATTGTTTTTTATGTCCTTTTGTAGAACATATATTTTTATTAAGACTTACTACCTGCCTAATTATTTGTCAAATCAAACATTGTGGCAATTATGCATTTATGCAGATCCTGATATAAGAAAATACAATTATTTAATAGAACAGTTCTGGACTGATTTCTTTCCTTATCTGGATAGACATATGATGCTTCATCATAAGTTGTCAAAGCTTAACAAAGAGGAGGTTGATCAGATGAACGTTATTGTTGAGAAATTGATATCTGAACTTCACAATTTGGTTATGGAAGGCAGATTACTATTGCCCTTTGAGCAAGGCTGATACATTGTTATTCAATAAAATTAACCGATTTAAAAAAATAAGATCATGGAAAAAGATGAAATTGAAAAGCTAAAGGCTATTAAAAGATTAACCTCCAATTGTCTCAACACTTTGAAGCCAGTTGAAGATAAAAGCGAGATTTATAACTTAAAGATAAGAGTGTGTGATTATTATGAACTCGCTTCGATTATTAGAAATCTACTGAAATTATGTATCGTGGCTCTGGATCAAGATGGAGCTGAAGTTCCCATTACGATAAAAAATCAGTCAATTGATGTAGGTTTAATATTGGGGATTGCTTTGCAACTATTCCCAAGTGATGAATTTGAGCTGCTAAATGAAATCAGAATATTGTTTCCTGCAGATTCTAGAAATGAAGATGAAAATATTATAAAAGAATAACAATCCATAGCCATCATAGATATATTTTACTTATGATCATTACAAATCAAGATCTTATCTTTATAGCGATAGATGATTGTTGAACAAAAAAGACCAGTAATGGTCTTTTTTTAATGAAGTGAGATGACAAATGGAAAACAATGAAAGAAATGAAAGAGGGAGACTTACAGCTGAACAAGCTTTAAAAATGTTCAAAGAAGAAAATTTAGACCTGACACTTGACCAAGCAAGGATAATCTTGGAATTTATGCGCAAACTAGCGAGTATAACAGTATCTAATTTTTTAAATCAGCAAAATGAAACAAATAGCAGACCTTTATGTGAGAGTGAGTACGGACGAGCAAGCCGACAAAGGATATTCACAAAGAAACCAAGAAGAAGTACTAAAAAAATACTGCCAGATAAATAACATTGCAGTACGGGATGTTATTTATGAAGATCATTCTGCCAAAACATTTCTAAGACCAAAGTGGAAATTATTATTGGTTAACTTAAAAAGATTTAAAAATAAAACGGATTTACTTTTATTTACCAAATGGGATCGATTCAGTAGAAATGCAGGAGACGCTTATCAAATGATTAGTACCTTAAGAAAACTTGGAGTTGAGCCACAAGCCATAGAACAGCCTTTAGATTTATCTGTTCCTGAAAACAAAATGATGCTTGCCTTTTATTTAGCTGTGCCAGAGGTAGAAAATGATAGAAGGGCGTTAAATGTTTTTCATGGTATGCGTAGAGCAAAGAAAGAAGGAAGATATGTCAGTCAAGCTCCAATAGGATATGCAAACAGATCAAAAGAAGACGGCAGCAAATATATTGCAATTAAAGAGCCTGAGGCATCTATCATGCGTTGGGCATTTAATGAAATTGCAAAAGGTATTTTCAGTACTGAGGATATTCATCGACTGGCAAGGAAAAAAGGCATAAAAACAGGAAAGCACAGCTTTTGGCTTGCAGTTAGAAATCCTTTGTACTGCGGAAAAATAAAAGTTCCTCAGTATAAGGATGAAGAGAGCTATTTTGCCAATGGACAGCATGAAGCAATTATCAGCGAGGAATTGTTTTATAAAGTTCAAGATGTAGTGGACGGAAGAAAGAAAGTAATTCGTGCAAAAGTTGAAACTATCTTAGAACTACCTTTAAGAGGGTTTTTAATATGTCCAGTTTGTGGAAAAGTATTGTCTGGAAGCAAATCAAAAGGGCGCAATAAATATTACGCCTATTACCATTGTTATAAAGGTTGTACCTATCGCTCAAATGCGGATGATGTAAATCAAATGTTTATAAAGGAACTTTTAAAATATGCTCCAAAACGACAATATAAAAAAGTTTATAGTATCATAATTCTAGAAGCTTATAAAGAACAAACAAAGGAAAGACAAAATGAAAAGGCTCAGCTGTTAAAGCAAATAAAGGATTATGAAGGCAGATTAAGTAAGGCGCGAGATTTACTAATGACAAATCAAATTGACTCAGCAGACTACAGAGATATAAAATCTGATTATGGAGAGACATTAGCAAGGCTTCAAGCAAGATATTCAGGAATCGATACTGATCAAGATGATATTGAAAAATTACTTAATCAGGGAATTGAAAATTTGCTTAGGATTCATTCGATCTACGATAATTCTGAATTTGTGGCGTGCAGAGATTTGATTGGTTCAATATATCCTGAGAATTTGATATATGATGGAATTGGATTTCGAACCACAAGAATCAATGAAGCAGTTCAGCTAATGTACTTGATTAATGAGCAGTTAGACTCAAATAAAAAAGAGACAAATCAGAATATTTCTGACTTGTCTCTTATGGTGGGCGATGAGGGGTTCGAACCCCCGACCCCCTCGGTGTAAACGAGGTGCTCTGAACCAGCTGAGCTAATCGCCCTAAAACAATGCGGTCATTTTCATTTCCTTACTGCGAGTGCAAATATACAGCTAGAAATGGTATCTGCAAGCAAATCCGTAAAAAAATCAATAAAATATTGACTTTATTTGCTTTTATCCTCTACAATAGCGCTTTATGTGAGGCATGAATTAGTAGTATTTTTTTGTATTGATTCGTTATAGTCATACATTTGCGCTATAAACAATAGATAATGGCCAGGTTCAAAGAAAACGATTTACCAAAATCAAAAATTACTGCAACTTCACTTCAAAAAGCAACTGTAATATTTCGATATGCAGGAAGTCACCGTTGGAAATTTTATGTAGGATTAGTTTTTTTATTATTTACAGGGGCTACTGCGCTTGCTTTTCCTAAATTAATGGGAATGTTAATAGATTGCGTGAAAAATAAAGATAACTCCCAAGCTAATATGATTGCAGCAGGATTGATTGTAATCCTATTTCTTCAATCTATATTTTCATTTTTTAGATTGTATTTATTTGTCAATTTTACTGAAAATACCTTAGCCAATCTTCGATTATCATTATATAGTAATCTTGTTAAGTTACCCATGTCATTTTTTTCGCAAAAGCGTGTTGGTGAATTAAATAGCCGAATCAGTTCTGATATTACCCAAATACAAGACACCTTAACATCCACTATAGCAGAATTTTTAAGACAATTTATTTTAATTATTGGCGGTGTGCTTTTATTAGCAAATGAAAGTATTAAATTAACGTTGTTGATGTTATCCGTAGTACCGCTTGTTGCTGTTGCCGCAGTTATTTTCGGGAGATTTATTAGAAAATACTCGAAAAATGTTCAGGATAAAGTAGCTGAAAGTCAGGTAATTGTCGAAGAAACTATGCAAGGTATCAGTATCGTTAAGGCTTTCGCCAATGAATGGTACGAAATTGCCCGTTACAACGGAAAAATAAAGGAAGTTGTTACAATTGCTATAAAAGGCGGAAAATACCGCGGTTATTTTGCTTCATTTATTATTTTCTGTCTCTTTGGAGCCATTGTAGCCGTGGTTTGGTTTGGTGTCCGATTGAGCATCAGCGGGGAAATGAGCGTAGGACAATTGATTTCTTTTGTATTGTATTCCACTTTCGTCGGAGCTTCTTTTGGAGGAATTGCTGAACTTTATGCCCAAATTCAAAAAGCAATTGGTGCAACGGAACGAGTTTTTGAATTATTAGATGAAACTCCGGAAAAAATTAATTCGGTTCAAAATGCTGTTGATACCCAAAAAATGAAAGGAAACGTTACATTCAAAAATGTAGCATTTAGTTACCATTCCAGAAAAGAGATCAAAGTATTGAAAGACGTCAGTTTTACGGCTAATTTTGGTCAAAAAATTGCCATTGTAGGTCCTAGCGGAACCGGAAAATCGACGATAGCTTCCCTATTATTACGCTTTTATAATATTGATGAAGGAGAAATATTAATAGATGGAAAAAACATTTATGCTTTTGATTTAGAGAATTTACGTGGAAACATGAGTATTGTACCACAAGATGTTATATTATTTGGAGGAACTATCAGAGAAAATATTGCATATGGAAAACCAAATGCTACCGAAGAAGAAATTATTACATCCGCAAAACAAGCCAATGCTTATAATTTTATCGAAACTTTCCCAGAGAAATTTGAAACGATTGTAGGTGAAAGAGGAATAAAGCTTTCCGGAGGACAACGACAACGTATTGCAATTGCGAGAGCATTATTGAAAAATCCAAGTATTTTGATTCTGGATGAAGCCACATCATCATTAGATAGTGAAAGTGAAAAACTAGTTCAAGAAGCCTTAGAAATTCTGATGGAAGGAAGAACCAGCATTATCATTGCGCATCGTCTTTCGACCATTCGAAGTGCTGACCAAATTTTAGTTTTGGATAAAGGTAAAATTTCGGAACAAGGAACCCACCAGGAATTAATCGCTTTGGAAAATGGTATTTATAAAAATTTAAGTAATTTACAATTTAGCCATTCTTAAATTTAAAGTTCCTTATCATTTTTTTGGACACTAATCTTACGGGATTCGCAAAAGCGAAAACACGGATAAAAACTGATTTCTTCTTGTTGTTCATACAACTAAAATCAGTTTTTATCCGTGTCTTTATGAAATAAATAGGTGTTCTATTTTTATTTGCCTACTTTCCTTTTCTTCGGTTGCGTTCCGCTTTTATCATCTCTAATTCACGGCTGGTTTGTCCTTCAACAGAAGTATTTTCTTCGGCGCGACGAATCAAGTATGGCATCACATCTTTTACAGGCCCAAACGGTAGATATTTAGCAACATTATATTCATGAGCGGCTAGATTGTAGCTGATATTATCACTCATTCCGTACAATTGCCCGAACCAGATTCTTTCATCGTTAGTTTTAATTCCTTTTTCGTGCATCAATTCCATTAAAGTATAGGTACTTAACTCATTGTGTGTTCCTACAAAAAGAGACATTATATCTAAATGATCAGTCATATAGCGAACTGCGGCATCATAATTTTCATCAGTTGCTTCTTTTGAAGCACAAATTGGCGATGGATATCCTTTTTCTTCTGCCCGCGCATTTTCTTTTTCCAAGTACGCCCCACGAACCAATTTCATACCAATGAAGAATCCCTCATTTTTTGCCTGTTCATGCAATTTTTTCAAATAAACCAAACGATCCCAACGATACATTTGCAACGTATTAAAAACAATAGCTTTTTCTTTATTGTACTTACGCATCATTTTGGTCACTAAATCATCTGCTGCATCTTGCATCCAACTTTCTTCCGCATCTATAAGCAACGCGACATTTTTAGAATGAGCATCTTTACAAACTATATCAAAACGTTCCACCACTCTATTCCACTCCGCTTGTTCATCAGAAGTCAACGTTTGTTGTTCTCCTACTTTCTCATACAGTTCAAAACGACCAAAACCAGTTGGTTTAAAAACTGCAAAAGGAATCGCTTTTCGTTCTTTGGCAAATTCAATGGTTTTTAAAGTCATTTCCAGTGCAGCATCAAACTGATCTTCCTCTTCTTTTCCCTCTACCGAATAATCCAAAACCGATGAAACTCTTTTGGTATACATTTTATCAACCACAGAAAGACAGTCCACTTCATTTACTCCACCACAAAAATGGTCAAAAACAGTAGCTCGTATCAAACCTTCAACTGGAAGATTCGCTTTTAAAGCAAAATTAGTTACCGCAGTTCCGATGCGAACTAGAGGCTGATTAGCAATCATTTTGAAAAGAAAATAAGCTCTGTCGAGTTCGGTATCACTTTTTAATGAAAAGGCAACTTGAGTATTATTGAATATTTTTTCCATTATTTGTTAAATTTTTGTACAAATATAGACAGACTTTTGAATAATATTTAGCAAAAATTGCCTTATTTTGCGATTCCAATTAATCACTAATGATGCAATCAATTCAAGCCAATAGTTACCCGATTCATTTCAATGAAAAAGGATATGAAGCGTTAAACCTTCATTTGAAAGAAAATAAGTATTCAAAAATTTTTATTACTGTTGACAGTAATACCAATGAATTTTGCATTCCCAAATTTCTCCCTTTTTTAGAAACTGACCTTACTATTGAAATCATTGAATTTGACGCTGGCGAAAAAAATAAAAATATAGAGACTTGCGTTCAAATTTGGAATGTGTTGACAGAACTTGGTGCTGACAGAAAAAGTCTAATTATTAATGTTGGTGGCGGTGTAGTTACTGATTTAGGTGGGTTTGTTGCTTCAACATTCAAGCGTGGAGTTGATTTTATTCACATTCCTACTACGCTATTATCGATGGTTGATGCTTCTGTAGGTGGGAAAAACGGAGTAGATTTAGGAAATTTAAAAAACCAAATTGGCGTTATTAATGTTCCAATAATGGTGCTTATAGATACCCAATATCTTGATACCGTACCACAGAATGAAATGCGTTCTGGCCTAGCTGAAATGCTCAAACACGGTTTAATATACGATAAAGAGTACTGGGAGCAATTTTTAGATTTAAAATCTATAGATTTTGCTGACTTCGATGCGTTGATTTACCGTTCGGTCGAAATAAAAAATGAAATTGTATTACAAGATCCTACAGAAAAAAATATCCGAAAATCATTGAATTTTGGTCACACATTGGGTCATGCCATCGAAAGTTATTTTCTGGAAAATGAAAATAAAACTACTTTATTACATGGAGATGCGATTGCTGCTGGTATGATATTAGAAAGTTATATTTCATTGCATAAAAATCTAATTAGTCAAGACGAGTATTTTCAGATAAGATCAAGCATAAAGTCTATATACGATACCATAATTTTTGATGAAAATGACATTGAACCAATCATGGAATTACTCATCCACGACAAAAAAAACGAGTATGGAAATATACAGTTTGCATTGATAAATGGTATCGGAAAAATAAAAATCAATCAATCGGTTGAGAATGAATTAATTCTCGAAGCGTTTCAAGATTATAAATCTTAATTATTTTTTATAAAAAGGATTGCATTGCGTATATAATATTTTTTACATTTACACCGATGAAAAAAAATCAAAATAAGCCAAATTATAGCTCTACTAAAACCCGAAACAATATCTCTTTTTTAAGAATATTGAAACGGTTTTATTCTATTAAGGGTAACTTTAGTTTTGATATTTTCCAATACATGAAAGCAGAAAATGAGAAGCTTCAGATCGTTTATGCAAATATTCGCGTTTGAATTTTAGATTAAATTTTTTTTACACTATTCTAATCTATAATTCTAAAATATAATGAATACAAAATATTCAGATTTAATAAATCAAACCTATTACTTTCCACAAGAAGAATTTACTTTAAGCAAAGATAATCTTCAGTTTCACAACATTGATTTGATGAAACTAGTAGAGCAATATGGTACTCCTTTAAAGTTTACTTATTTACCTCAAATTTCCAATAATATTAATAAAGCCAAAAGCTGGTTTCGGAAATCAATGGAAAAAAATAAGTATGAGGCAAAATATTACTACTGCTATTGTACTAAAAGTTCTCATTTTGAATATATCATGAATGAAGCTTTTAAGAATAATATCCACATTGAAACGTCATCTGCATTTGATATCAATATTGTTGAGAACTTATTGGCGAACGGAAAAATTAATAAAAGTACCTATGTGATCTGCAATGGTTTCAAAAGAGACCAGTATATCGAAAATATTGCCCGAATAATAAATAATGGACATAAAAATGCAATTCCAATTATTGATAATTATGAAGAGCTCGATCTATTACAAGAACAAATAAAAGGGAAATTCAAAATTGGAATTCGTATTGCTGCCGAGGAAGAACCTAAATTTGAGTTTTACACTTCAAGATTAGGAATTGGCTATAAAAACATTGTCAATTTTTACAAAAAGCAAATTCAGGAAAATAAAAAATTGGAACTTAAAATGTTGCACTTTTTTATCAATACTGGAATAAATGATAATGCCTATTACTGGAATGAATTAGTTAAATGTATCAAAGTTTATATTGCATTAAAAAAAGAGTGCCCAACACTTGACGGATTAAATATTGGCGGTGGTTTTCCTATAAAAAACTCATTGGCATTTGAATACGATTATCAATATATGATTGACGAGATTATCAATCAGATCAAAATTGCCTGCGATGAAGCCGAGGTTGACGTTCCAAATATTTTCACTGAATTCGGATCCTTCACAGTAGGAGAAAGTGGCGGTGCTATATACCAAATATTGTATCAAAAACAACAAAACGATAGAGAGAAATGGAACATGATTGATTCCTCTTTTATCACAACCTTACCTGATACCTGGGCAATAAATAAGCGCTTCATTATGTTGGCGGTCAACCGTTGGAATGAAACTTATGAAAGAGTTTTATTGGGAGGAATGACTTGTGACAGCGATGATTATTACAATTCAGAGCAAAATATGAATGCAATTTATTTACCAAAATACAACAAAGAAAAGCCATTATATATCGGTTTTTTTAACACTGGAGCCTACCAGGAAACAATAGGTGGTTACGGGGGTTTGCACCACTGTCTTATTCCACAGCCCAAACATATTTTAATTGATCGCGATGAAAATGGTATTTTGGCAACGGAAGTATTTTCAGAACAACAAACCTCAGAAGACGTCTTAAAAATATTAGGTTACGATAAGAAAAAATAAATTTACAATAATTCAGTTAGTCAATTTAAAAATTCGTTAAATTTGAAATATAATTTTTAACACAGTGATTTTTAAGTATTTAAATTAAAAAAAATGAACAAAGGACCAATCAGTCAGTTTATTGAAAAGCATTATTTGCATTTTAATTCTGCATCTTTAGTTGACGCAGCTAAGGCTTACGAACAACAATTAGCCAACGGTGCAAAAATGATGGTTAGCATGGCTGGAGCTATGAGTACAGCAGAGATTGGAAAGATTTTTTCCGAAATAATTCGCCAAGATAAAGTTCATATTATCTCGTGTACTGGTGCAAATCTTGAAGAAGACATCATGAATTTAGTAGCTCATTCACATTATGAAAGAGTTCCTAATTACCGTGATTTGACTCCTCAAGACGAATGGGATTTGCTTGAAAGAGGTTTAAATCGTGTTACAGATACTTGTATTCCGGAGCACGAAGCATTTCGTCGTCTGCAAAAGCATATTTACAAAATCTGGAAAGATGCGGATGACAAAGGCGAAAGATATTTCCCACATGAATTTATGTACAAAATGTTACTTTCAGGTGTTCTTGAAGAATATTATGAAATTGACCTAAAAGACAGTTGGATGTATGCAGCTGCTGAGAAAAATTTACCTATTATTGTCCCTGGATGGGAAGATAGCACTATGGGAAATATATTTGCATCGTATGTAATTAAAGGAGATTTGAAAGCTTCGACAATGAAATCCGGTATTGAATATATGGTTTTCTTATCAGATTGGTATCCAAAAAACAGTACTAACGGTGTAGGTTTCTTTCAAATTGGCGGTGGTATTGCTGGAGATTTTCCAATATGTGTCGTGCCAATGTTGTACCAAGATATGGAAATGCATGACATTCCGTTTTGGAGTTATTTCTGTCAGATTTCAGATTCAACAACCAGTTATGGTTCGTATTCTGGAGCGGTACCAAATGAAAAAATTACGTGGGGTAAATTAGACATTAAAACACCCAAGTTCATTATTGAGTCCGATGCTACCATTGTAGCTCCTTTAATTTTCGCTTATTTATTAGATTTATAGCATATTTTATGAAAAGAGTAATTGTAGATTACGCGAAACTTACCAATGAAATTTTGAACCTATTGGTTGATAAATTCCCAGATGGTTATGATGATTCAAACATAATTAGTTTTAGAAACGCTAAAAATGAATTGGTTGAAGCAGTTGAAGTACGAACTGATGACACTACTTATTTAGTTAAAGTGAGCACTAAACTTGCTGATAGAATTGAAAACTATGATGAAGATGATGAAATAATCATTGACGATGTTGTTGAGCCAATAAAAGGTCTTGATATTGATGATGATATTGATGATGAAGACGATGACGATGCTGTCGATAAGCCAGATTCTGATTCCGGAGATGATGAGGATGATGAGGATTCAGACGAAAAAGACTATTCTAATGAAGATGATGACGAAGAAGATGAGGATTAAATAATCCCATTTTCTGCATACATTTACAAGGAACTCATCACGAGTTCCTTTTTTTATTACTTTCGACTCTTAAATATACGCCACAATGACCCATGAAATTTTACACGCCAAACTAAAGGAAAACTTTGGTTTTGAAAAATTCAGACCCAATCAAGAAGACATCATAAATTGTATTCTTTCCGGGCAAGATACATTAGCAATAATGCCAACTGGTGGAGGAAAATCAATTTGCTTTCAATTACCTGCATTGATTTTCCCAGGAATTACAATTGTTATTTCCCCTTTAATTGCTTTAATGAAAGATCAAGTTGATGGTCTGAAAGCTAATGGAATTGAAGCTTGTTACATCAACAGCAGCCAAACTGAAGCCGAACGCCAATTTTATATGGACCGTTTGAAATCTAACGCAATTAAATTAGTTTACATCGCTCCTGAAAGTTTATCTTTTCTAGATCATATTTTTAATAGTTTAAGAGTGAGCCTCATTGCAATTGATGAAGCACATTGCATTTCATCTTGGGGACATGATTTTCGACCAGCTTATACAAACCTAGGATATCTTAAAAACCGCTTCCCTTCCACTCCAATTTTAGCTTTAACAGCAACAGCGGATAAAGCTACAAGAAAGGACATTAGCCAACAATTAAATTTAAAAAATCCAAAACTATTTGTAGCATCTTTTGATCGCAAAAATTTGAGTTTAGAAGTGCGCCCCGCTTTGGACAGAGTCAAACAAATTGTAGATTTCATCCAAGAAAAACCAAATGAATCTGGAATTATTTATTGCTTAAGCAGAAAAACAACGGAAGAACTTGCTGAAAAATTGCAAAAAACAGGCATAAGTGCCAAAGCCTACCACGCCGGTTTAGATACTAAAATTCGCTCTAAAACGCAAGACGAATTCATTAATGATGATTGCAAAGTGGTTTGTGCAACCATTGCTTTTGGGATGGGAATTGACAAATCAAATGTACGTTGGGTAATTCATTATAATTTACCTAAAAATATCGAAGGCTATTACCAAGAAATTGGTCGCGCCGGCCGAGATGGTTTGCCATCAGAAACGGTACTATTTGAAAGTTATGGTGATGTCATTCAATTGCAGAAATTTGCCTCCGAAGGTTTAAATGCCGAAGTGCAACTGGCCAAATTAGAGCGGATGAAGCAATATGCAGACGCCTTGAGTTGTCGAAGAAAGATATTGCTTTCTTATTTCGGTGAACTTGTCACAGAGAATTGTGGGAATTGCGATATTTGTAAAAACCCACCTTTATTTTTTGATGGAACGGTGATTGCTCAAAAAGCATTATCAGCAATTATTCGTTTGCAGGAAACTGAACCACTGCCAGTAATCATTGATTTTTTGAGAGGTTCGAAAAATGCTTATATCTATGAAAAAGAATACCAGAACTTAAAAACGTATGGCGTTGGAGTTGATCTTTCATGGTATGATTGGAATCAATATTTGATACAATTGATCAATTTAGGATATTGTGAAATTGCTTTCCATCAACAAAATAAAATCAGATTAACGACTCTAGCAAAAAAAGTTTTATTTGAAGGAGAAAAAGTAAAACTAACCACGGTTCAGAAAATTACTGTTGAGAAACAAGAAGCCAACGAAACAAAAGGTAAAGCTGTTGCCAATTCTCTTTTTGAAACCTTAAGAAAATTACGTTACGAAATTTCCAAAGAGGAATCAGTTCCTGCATATGTAATTTTTAGTGATGCGGCTTTGCGTCAAATGGAAACTGAAAGACCTATGAGTGACCATGAATTACTGGCAATCGATGGCGTTGGAAAAGCAAAACTGGAAAAATATGGCGATGCTTTTATCCAAGCGATAATTGATTTTCAAAAATCTAAAGTTGTCCGAAAAAAGAAAGAAGCCACTACTTACAAAGAAACATTGGAACTCTACAATACCGGATTCTCTGTCGCGGAAATTTCGCAAAAAAGAAAATTAGGCATGAGCACCATTATGTCGCATTTAGCAAAATTGTATGTTGATGGAGTTGCTATTGATTTAAAATCTTTTATTTCAAAAGATGAAGTTTCTCAAATCGCTGAAGCGCAAATAAAACTAGAATCACCAATTACTTTAAAACCTTATTTTGATTATTTTGAAGAAAAAATAGATTATGGAAAAATCCGTTTAGCATTGGCTATATTAGAAAAAGAAAACGCTACACTATAAAAAACGTACTATGATTAATTCCTTCGGTCCTATAATAAATTCCCAAACCGAAATTTTGATTTTGGGAACCATGCCTGGTGTCGCATCGTTGGAAAAGCAAGAATATTATGCACACAAAAGAAATCATTTTTGGAAAATAATGTACACACTTTTAGGTAATTTGCCAATATCTGAAATCTTCAAAGAAAAAATACAGCTACTCCAGACAAATAATATTGGACTTTGGGATGTTTTAGAAAATTGTGAAAGAAAAGGAAGTTTGGACATTCACATCAAAAATCAAAAAGAAAATGACTTTGAAACCTTATTCAAAAAATTCCCCAGAATAACGACAATCATTTTTAACGGAAAAGAAAGTCATAGATACTTTTTGAAGAAATTTGGAAAAATAGAAGGCTTCCTATATTATGAGATGCCTTCCACTAGTCCTGCAAATACAATGTCATTCGAAAACAAGCTAAAAATTTGGTCAACTTGTTTCGATTAAACTATAAATATCTTTCTTGAAAAATTTTTTGATGGTGTTTTTGATGTCCAATCATAATAAAACCAATCGCACGAACGGATACAGCTGCATTCGAAGCAATTCCAATCCTCTTTAATTGTTGTTCAGATAAACTTTTAAAAAGAAACAAATTCGAATGTCGAACAGCAGAAAATTCAGTCAGTAAATCCTGAATATTTCTATTGGCAGCTTCAGTATTAGCAATATAATAATTCTCATCAAATCCTGGTAAAGGCGTTTCATCATTTCTAGAAATTCGCAATGCTCGATATGCAAAAATGCGCTCGGTATCAATTACATGTTGAATAATCTCTTTGATATTCCACTTCCCTTCCGCATATCTGTAATCAAACTTATCCATTGGAATATTTTGCACAAAACGGATAAAATCATGCAATGAAATTTCTAATTCTTCCATCAAATTTACTTCTCCTAAAGCATTTATATAAGGAGCATAAAAAGATGCATATTCGTTTTCGGGTAATTGAGTTGACTTCATATTTTATCGTTTAAGCAGAGTTTCTACTGGCATTAGTATTTCCGAAAAGAGAACGGGTTACAATTTTTTCGTATACTTTTATTAACGCTTCATCTGGTTTATTTTCTTTGTTTAATTCGTTAATACGAAGTAATGCATATTGTTGTATTGTCAACAATGGCAATACTATACGTTCTCTTATTTGTATAGATGCTTTACCATCTGGATAGTTTTCCATAAGCTCTTTATGACCTGCAATTTTCAAAAGCAATCTTTTTGTTTCTAAAAATTCGTCATATATTATTTGCCAAAAAGCACCAAATTGTGGGTCTTTTTTCATGTAAGCTGTCAGGGGAAAAAATGATTTAGCCAGTGACATCATACTGTTTTCTAACAAGGTTTTAAAGAACAACGAATTATCATATAGATCCTGAACTTTATTCCACTGATTTGTATCTTCAAAATGTTTTAAAGCTGTACCTACACCAAAAAATCCAGGTACGTTTTGTTTCAGTTGACTCCACGAGCCTACAAAAGGAATCGCTCGTAAATCGGCGAAATCTAAGTGTTCTGATTTACTTCTTTTAGAAGGACGACTTCCTATGTTTGTTTTAGCATAATATTTCAACGTACTCATCTGCTCTAAGTAAGGAATGAATTTAGGATGGTTTTTAAAACTCAAATACTTTTCATACCCTAAACTTGCCAATTGATCTAAAATATCATTTTCGCCAGCTGTTAATTTATTTTGACCTTTATTAAAAACTTGATTGGTTACGCCGGCACTTAATAAATTCTCTAAATTATATCGACATGAATCTAAAGTTCCAAAATTAGAACTAATCGTTTGTCCTTGCACAGTGACTTGAATCTCGTTGTTTTCAATATTTGGCCCCAACGACGCGTAGAACTTATGTGTTTTACCACCTCCACGTGCTGGCGGTCCACCACGACCATCAAAGAAAACCACTTTTACGCCATATTTTCTAGAAATAGTAGTAAGCTCTTCTTTGGCCTTGTAAATACTCCAATTCGCCATTAAATACCCGCCATCTTTTGTGCCGTCAGAGAAACCAAGCATTATCGTTTGCTTATTGCTTCTATTCGTTAAATGTTTTGCATAAGCTGGATCAGTATATAATTTCTCCATTACTTCGTGCGCGTTATGCAAATCATCAATTGATTCGAAAAGCGGAATAATATCAACAGATGGATTTTCCCAATTACTCAAACGGAATAACGCAAAAGTTTCCATTACATTAAGTGCACTTTCATTATTACTTATAATGTAGCGGTTTGCACCAAACTCTCCATTATTTTCTTGAATTGTTTTAATCGCTTGAATGGATTCAATTGTCAAACGGGTCATTTCATTTTCAAAAACATTTGGATCGAGATTTCCACTTACATTTGATAGAATTATAAACTTTTCTTTCTCTGTTAAGTCAAAGTAATTTTCAGGAAAAACAGAGGCATCCGTTTTTAAATAAAAATCTACTATATCTTTGAACACAGTATCATGAATTTTACTATTTTGACGAATGTCTAAAGATGCAAAATGAAAACCAAATAAATTTACTTTTATTAATAGTGCGTCCAATTCATCTAAATATAACGATTGATGCTGGTCGATAATTATTTGTTTAATTTTATTTAAATGTGATTTAAATTCGTCCAAAGTAATGAAAATTTCACCTTTAGAATAAAAAACCGATCTATAAAGTCTTTGTTCTAGTTCAGTCACTAAAGTGCCTACACCTGAGAATGTTAATTTTCTTTTTAAATTTCGAATTTCTATATAATAACACTTTAAAATGGAGGTTCGCAAACGTTCCGCTACTTTCAGCGTTATTTCAGTAGTCACAAATGGATTCCCATCACGGTCGCCTCCAGGCCAAAATCCAAGTTTAATCAAAGGATTCTTTATGGAATTGCCGTTAAAAATGTTCTTTTGCAAATACTGCACCATCTCGCCTGACGTTTGATAAAATACATTTTCGAGGTACCAAATTAAACTTACAGCTTCGTCAAAGGGATTTGGTTTTTCGTTTTGAATAAAAGGTGTTTTCCCTAATTGAGCCAACAATTGCTTAATATCCAGTAAGTTATTTTTCCGAATAGCTTCTGTCAAATCATTTATAATTCCGAGAACAGCACCAGGATAAAATTGTGTAGGATGCGCGGTCAAAACAGTCCTTATATTAAAATCTTCCAGGAAATCAATTAATTCTTCTTTCTTGTCTTTTGCATCTGATTTTTCCTTGATATCTCTTAAAGAACCTCTTCCTTCCATATTGTTAACAACCGGGAAAGCAGCATCTTCAATGGCATCAAACAGAACAATTTGGCGTTCGATATATTGAATAAAACGAAACATTATATCAATTTTCTCTGTTTCTGAAGGATCATGTAAATACCTTTTAGCAAAAAAATCAAAAATTTCTTTCGGAGTTTCTTGCTTTTTAAATCCTGTATCACAAATATCTGTAAACAAAGGAAGTAAAGCTCCCGTATTATCTATCGAGTGAAATGGCAATGTGATAAAAACACTATTGTAAATATGGTATTTAGAGAGAACGTCTTGATTAAAACGTTCAATTTTAGGTAGTGTGTACATAATTTAGCTGTAGTTGGTTTAGTTAGTTTGTCATAAAAAAACCCCAAGAATTAACTTGAGGTTATATTTATCATATAGCGTATTCAAGATTAATTACATGTTTTTAAAAATAGTATGCATTAACCGCTTTTTATCATTTATACTTTCCTCAAGTGAGATCATGGTTTCAGTTCTATACACTCCATCGATGTCATCAATCATAAAAATAACGTCTTTAGCATGTTTGGTATCCTTTGCTCTAATTTTACAGAAGATATTAAATTTTCCTGTAGTGACAGATGCTACCGTCACAAATGGAATTTCATTAATACGCTCTAAAACAAATTTTGTTTGAGAGGTATTGTTTAGAAAAACACCAACATATGCGATAAAAGAATACCCTAATTTATCATAATCGAGAACTAACGAAGAACCCATGATGATACCTGCATCCTCCATTTTTTTTACCCTAACATGAACTGTTCCTGCCGAAATCAATAATTTTTTTGCAATATCCGTAAATGGAACTCTTGTATTGTCTATCAACATATCTAAAATCTGGTGATCTACTTCATCTAAACGAAATTTACTCATAATTCTTAAATTAATATTATTAATTGCTATAACAAAGTATAAAAATATACATAAAAACAACAAAAAGACAAAAATTTTATATTTTTATCATTCCATTAACAATTTTTATGTTATTATTTAAATAAAAATCAGCTTTTTGATTCAATTTAGGAATATTATCAAAATCATCTGTATATACGGCGCCTTTAGCATCGTATTCCCAATGACCAAAATAATTTTCTAAATCTCCTATTTGTGAAAAATAGGCCGTAAAATAAATCTGATTTTCAATAAACTCTTCTTTGTATTGTGCTGCAAAATTGGTGATAATTTCGATACCATCATAATTTATTTTGATGTTTTTATACATAAAATCATAAAAAACGACTTTATTTTGAGGAATATTCAAATATTTATTAATTCCGTTGCTAACTATAACGTTTTCGCTGAGTATTTTAAAACTAGTAATTAATGCCATAAAAACATATTTTCGCGTTTCTTCTCTTTCATAGTCATTTGAAAAATGTCCCGCTTCAAATAATAAAGTAGGCACGCCCAAGTATTGAAATGTATCTCCAATACAGTTGATATTAAATGAGTCATCAAAACGACCAATTTGATTTGGTAAATACTCCTGAAGTACTTCGTTGATACTCGTAATCAAATTAATAGATTTCAATCTGGAGTCATTTATTTCGCGTTCTTCATTGTAAGAGGGCGCTAAAAATGACAATGTAGCAGTTTTTCCAGAATCACTTACGCCAAAAATAGTGCGCTGATCATGAAGATTAAAACAATAATCGGGCTTAAAATCCTCAAAAGCCGCTCTTAAAAGTCTGCTTTCTGGCTGAGTAAGATTTTGCGAATCACGATTTAAATCCACTTTATTAGCATTTTCTCTGGTATATAATGTGGCGCCATCCGGATTCAACATTGGAATACTGTAAAAAGTAAATGAATTCAATAGTTGTTGTGCCAATTCAGAACCACTCTGCAACACATTTAAAAAGTCAAATAATGCTTTTGTCGTGGTACTTTCATTCCCATGCATTTGTGACCAAAGAAAAATTCTAGTTTTACCTACTCCGATTTGGTACGAATAGATAGATTTTTCAAGAACTGATTTTCCAATAATTTTAAGTTGATTATTAGTGTTTAATTTTTGAAATAAAGGCTCAATAGATTGTAACGTAATATAACGACCGTGTATGGATTTTTCTTTATATAGACTGAATAATTGCTCTAAATTCATGCTGTTTTATTTGATTTACAAAAGTAAACATCTTTATATTTACATTTGTAAACCGTTTGAATTCTAAAAACTTTAGTTATGTAAACACCACTTTCTGCTTAGTTACCGTGACCGCACTCCCTAAAATTAACAATTGTTACCAAATTATAAAATTACAATCAATTAATTTATTATCAGTAACTTAAGTGTTTTTACTAAAAGTTAAACTTCCTATTAATTATAACGATAAATACAATTTACACTTGTAATTTTGGTTTTTGAATTTATTTTATTTACATTTGTAAATAGTTAATTTTATTATTTATTTACAATGTTAAACATAGAGGATTTTATAAAAAGATTAGAAATTATACTGGATTACTACAGTTTAAATGCTTCATCTTTTGCGGATAAAATTAGCGTACAGCGTTCTAGTTTGTCCCACCTACTTTCAGGAAGAAACAAACCTAGCTTGGATTTTATTCTTAAAATAGTAGAGGTTTTTCCCGATGTAGATTTGTACTGGATTTTGAATGGAAAAGGAATCTTTCCAAAAAATTCGGAACAATTTGATAAAAAAGAAAACAGCGGCGCGCCCGTTGTCAGACAAAATAGTATACCTCCGTCTGCTACCGAAACGATTTCTGGAAATTTATTTTCGGAAATAAAAATCCCAAATACAATTCCTGAATTGGAAAGTAAAAAAATTGAAAATCAAAATAGCATCCACGAACCGTATTCCAGCGAAATTGATAAGATTGTAATTTTTTATAAAAATGGAACTTTTAAAAGTTATTTACCTGATTAAAAAATAATCCAATTTCAGATTGTTAAATTGGAGTTGATCAAAATAAAAATTTTAAAAGGGAATTTTATGGTCACCTGAAGCTGTATTCCATTCTTTGCTCTAGAAGTACCACTTTATTACCTGCAATTGCAGTTTCTACCCTATTTAACTTTTGTTAAAATGAGTATCCTTTTTCCTGAATTTTACCTTTTACTCCTATAAAATGTTTCTTTAAAACAGTCATATCACTTTCGATATCGCCAGTGGGCAAAATCGGATTTCCGATATTCACTTCTTTTCTTCCAAAATCAAATGTGACAGGAATTATAGGAACTTTTGCTTTCAAAGCAATATAATAAAATCCGGTTTTTAATTCCGTAACTTTTTTACGGGTTCCCTCAGGAGCAACAGCCAAACGAAAAATTTCTTTTCTTTTAAAAATAGCCGCAATAGAATCGACTTTGTTCAAACCTCCTGAACGATCTAATGGTTCTCCGCCCATATATTTAAAATAAAATCCGAACGGAAAGCGGAATAATTCCTTTTTGCCAACCCAATTCATTTCTAATCCTGTTATTCCTCTGATAAAAATTCCCAAGTAAAAATCATGCGCACTCGTGTGAGGCATCACCATCATGACACATTTTTTGACATCTGCATTTATTGTCCCAACTATTTTCCAACCCATGAGCCTGAAAAATATCCATTTATAAAATTGTTTTTTCATTCTTTATTATTTCATACAAAATAAATAATTTATATCTTATTTTTGAATAAAACTGCTCTAATGATTAAAAAAATATTCAGTTATTTAATTCCGATTAAAATTTATGAAACAAAATCTTCTTTGAGCAAATCGATTGAAGTAACTTGGGCAAATGGCGAATTAGTTCTAGATTCTGAAAATTCTAATTATTCTTATGGCAGTTTACAACGCATTTTAAGATTAGGGTTAAAAAACATTGGTTATGAAAAAATAGTTCCAATGAATCATATTTTAGTTTTGGGAGTTGCCGGCGGAAGCGTTATCAAGACATTAGTTCATGAAATAAAATACAAAGGAAAAATTACTGGAGTTGAAATTGATCCAGAAATTATTAAGATAGCCAATACCTATTTTAAATTAGATGAAGTTAAAAATCTTGAAATTGTTATTGAGGATGCCTTTGAATTTGTATTAAAAACTAAAACTAAATACGATTTAATTATTATTGATGTTTTTCAAGATACAACAATGCCTAATTTTCTTTTTGAAACTTTTTTTATTAATCGAATTTGCTCCCTTTTAAAAAGTCATGGTTTTATTCTTTTCAATACAATGCTGTTGAACAAAAGCCAAAATTTAAGAAATAAAAAATACGTCTCTGAATTTTACAAAAATCAATTTCAAATAAAAACCATTCCTAGAGTTGAAGTTCATAACGAGTTGATTCTAATCGAAAAATTGAATTAAATAACACTCCGGAAAAGTTCTTTTTGAAGATTTACAATCCAATCGTATCAAGCAACGCAATTATTTTGTACTCTTACCTAGCGTTATTTAATACTTGTGATGGAATGAAAAAAATTTTAAAAAAACTGCTTCTAGGGAAAACATCAAAGGGTTTTCAACCAAAATTTAATCCCATTCAAAAACGAATACAAAATATTCAATCCATTTGGAATAATGATCATCAGGAAGACAATGGAATTGAAAAAATAGTGCGTTTGATCCTTGCTTCCTCCCAATTACTTTTCCCAGGGATCTACATTAAATATTGGGCCAGTAAAAAAGGAGTTGAATATCAGGATTTAGCATTGGATTTCTATGTTTTACTTAAAGTGATTTTTCCAATATTTATTTTAATAAACCATTGGCAAAGCCATGAATGGATCATTTGGATTCTTATTTATGTTTTTTTGGAAACTGTTTTTTACATTCCAACATTGATTTTTGCTTCTGATTTATTTTCAAAACCACGTTCTTACAAAAGATCTATGCTGTTGCTTTTTTTTAATTATTTAGAAATTGCATTTGCTTACGCCGTTTTTTATTCAATTGACCGTTACATGAACAAACCTTTCTTTCATTGGTTTGATGCAGTTTACTTTAGTATAGTAACTTCCTCATCTATTGGTTACGGTGATTATTATCCTATTACCACAATCGGGAAATTTCTAGTAACTACTCAAGCATTATTGTTTTTGTTTTTTATTGTGCTTTTCTTAAACTTTTTTTCCACTAAAGTAAAAACTAAAGGCTACTTTGATCATGAAAATCCGGAATAAATTACAGCATTTTTCGCGCTTTTGCTAAATCTTCCGCGGTGTCAATTCCGATTCCAACATGTGTGGTCTCAACCATCTTGATTCGTTTTCCAAATTCCAGGTAACGTAATTGTTCTAGTTTTTCGGATGCTTCCAACGATTGCATCGGTAAACTGTAAAAATCCAATAAAGCTTGTTTTCTAAATGCGTAAATCCCGATGTGCTGCATGTACCGAACGCCCACATTTTTCTCTCTTGGATATGGAATTACCGAACGCGAAAAGTACAATGCAAATCTATTTTGGTCCACCACTACTTTTACATTGTTCGGATTATGAATGTCGTCTTCATAAGTGATTTCACGCATCAAGGAAGCCAAATCTACTTTTTTGTCCACATCATTTCTGAAAACTTCAATGATTTTTGCCAAAGGTTCCGCATCAATAAAAGGCTCGTCTCCCTGCACATTAATCACAATATCAACGTCCAGATTTTCGACTGCTTCTGCAATTCGATCACTTCCTGATTCGTGTTCTTTGATGCTTTTTATGGCTTTTCCATTGTGAGAAACGATTTCGTTATAAATTAAATCCGAATCCGTTACCACAAAAACATCATCAAATAATTGCGTGTTTACAGCGGCTTCATAAGTTCTTAAAATGACCGTCTTACCTCCCAAATCCTGCATCAGTTTAGCTGGAAATCGTGTCGAAGCGTAACGGGCGGGAATAACTGCTATTATTTTCATTTTTATACGGAATTGCTAAAGCGCTAAGGTAGTATGATTTTTTTATTTTGCTAATAAATGCGTTTGGTCTTCGTTCATTGATTCCAAAATCAATTCTTTTTTTATTTTTATTTGTAAAAAAAATCCGTAAAAACTAAATATGATCCCAAAACTGTGACTATTTTAAATGTCACTAAAATGCACAAAATAAAAAATAATTAATAAAGTACATACTTTCAAAAAATAGTTCTTTTTATCAATAATCAATGCTACCTTGCCTGAAAACCATACGAATTAATGAATTTAAAATTACTTTCAAGTATATCAAAAACACTACTGTCTAATTATCAGGTCTTAATCCTTTTTACCAGCACAAATCTAAAATAGAGAACAGAAAAATGTGGCTGACTAAATGCTTAAGTCCAGATTTAATTGTAAAAAAAATATCCTGTTTTAATTAAACAAACTTTTTATCAACATTTAATACCTGAAAAATCTCGATTTTCACTATTATATGTTTTAAAAAACTGTTGCATGATATTGCTATTTTTTGTTTTATTTTCGAAATAGAAATTATCATTTTATCTTGTTTCTATTATCTTAAAAATAAATACTTTGATTTACAAGTAAAAGTAGTCGTGACGTTAAAAAGATAAATTACCCCCAAATTACATGCCCATGCCCCCAATTAATGCCATAATTATTACGAAAGAAAAAGACACTTTACAAATCATAAAAAAATTTGAACAAGAAAACTTTATGATTCTTAAAATAGTAAACGAAACTACCTCAATAGTTGATGGAATTAATAGTATACAATTGCAAAAACCAGATCTCGTGTTATTGGATATTTCCTTTAAAGAAGATACTTTTTTTACAATGCTGGATAAATTAGAACTGAGTATTCCTAAATTGGTTTTCATTTCTGATAATAAACAAGATGCTGCTAAAGCATTTAAACAAAACGCGATTGATTTTATTTTAAAACCCGTCGATTTTAATTCGTTAATTTTAGCCGTATACAAAGTAATCAAAACAGCTAAAATGGAGCTATCTTATCAAAATCAAAAAATTAATGCCATACAAGTTATTAACTCCTTAAAACAGTCAAACGATTATGTGGCCATTTCCTCCTTAGATAAAATTGAACTCATTCCAATGGCGGATATTATTTACTGCCAAGCTGAAGGAAGGTATACTGTTTTTTTTCTGCTAAACGGCAGGAAAATTATGTCAAGTAAAAATTTAGGCGAATACAATGCGGTTCTCGATCGTAACTATTTTTTTAGAATTCACCACTCATATATCGTCAATCTGCGTCACATTGTGAAAATTTCGAAAAAAGAAGGTTATTTCTGCGAATTCCCTAATGGTATACTTCTGGCCGTGGCCAAAAGACGCCAAGAGGATTTTAACAAATTTATTAAACTCACAGAATAACATTTACAAATTAAAATAGTAGCCCTAATTTTATAGTATTAATGCTACATATTTCACTTATCTTTGCACTTAAAAGCTAAAACCATGAAAAACGAATTAGAACCAAAATTCGAAAGTGTCATGATTATTGATGATAATCCCATCGAACGTTATTGTTCCTCTCGAGTAATTCTTCATAATAATTTCGGGAAAAAAGTCGTAGAATTTTCACTTGCAAACGGAGCGCTAGCTTATTTAAAAGAAAATCAGGAAAACAATAGCCAGTTGCCTGAGATAATTTTTATAGATTTATACATGCCCCATTTTTCGGGTTTTGAATTTCTAGAAGCTTACGACAAACTGCCGTTAATTGTGAAAAATAAATCTAAAGTATTTATTGTTTCAAACACGATTGATGATCTCGATATTGCCCGGGCTTGTAAAGATCCAAATGTGGTTTCTTTTCAACAAAAACCCATTACAAAGGAATTCCTGGATCGAATTATACCCGAAAAATTTTCTTTTTGAACCGTTTTTGAAACTACGGAATGGAATAAAAAATTGCTGAAATATGGTCTTTTTCAAATGTTTAAGTTATTAAAAATCAAGATTTATTGTAGTTGAATTTAACTTTTTTACTGTTTTTTTAAAACTTTAAAAAACAAAGATACGATACAATTCAAATTTTAAATATTCGTTACCAATATGCTCGCTCTTGGTTCACTTTGTACCTACGGCTTTCTCTTTTTTATTTTTTATTGTATAGATATAAAACAGTTACATTTATTCCATAACTGGTCGTCAATTTACATTTGTATTGAGTGATCAACTTTACTTGTTTTTCCAAACTTTTGGCTGCAGTCCAATTACTGACCTAAGAACAGTACTAAATCTAGTTTCGGCCTAATTTTAAACTTAATTATTCTCTTAAAATTAAGAAAAGTGTATATTTGTAAATTACTTTTTTACTTGAATTTACTGCTACTTTGTTTTTCTGAAAGTATAACATTGATTATAAATATAGTAACGAAATACGTGCAGAAAAATAATGTTATTGAATTTAATAAATTATCGTTGCGAGTATCACTGCACCTGATATCCTAATGAACTTGATTGATTTGAGTTGGTGATTTGAGCGCGCTGAGCACTTATATAAAAAAATATCCTATGGACTTAAAGAGGTTTGAGATCAAGAAAAATATTCAAAAAACCGATGATGAAAATTTGTCGTTTCGTGTTTTTGACCTCGGTATTAAAAGTACTGAAGATTATTTGCAGCCACATAAAAAAGATCATTTTTGTATTATTCTTGTCGAATCTGGAAATATTAAAGTACATATCGAAGACAAAATATATTTATTGAAATCAGGTAATATATCTATTATATTTCCGGATCAAATCCACTTTTTTTCAAATCTGAGTACTGATTTGGTTGGCAAAATTATATTATTTGAAGAAGTTTTGTTTTGTTCGGATATATTGAAAAATGAACTCAGTGCTTATAATGTTAATCTATCGGTACACCTTAATAACACTGCACTTTCTGACCCAGAATTTAAAAAGGTCCTTCCGATTATAAAGAACATACAAGATATTTACAACGCCCCAAGCCTTGTTAAAAAAGAACAGGCCCGTTTTTATATCAAAATTTTTCTTTTAGGACTTATAGAATCAATACACGGCCAACATCCTGTTTTGCATCACGACACACAAGGGCCAAACCAACATATTTATATTGCTTTTAAAAAACTTTTGAACCACCAATATAAAAGTGAGCGCAGCGTACAATATTATGCATTTAAACTGTCAATTAGCACTAAAAAGCTCAATGCCCTGACTAAAAAATATTCGGGCGAAACCGCAATAAATGCAATCCATAACCGCATTCTTATTGAAATTAAAAGACAACTATTGTTTTCTGATCACTCTCATAAAGAAATCGCATTTGATCTTGGGTTTAGTTCCCCATCTGCGCTTAATAAATTCGTAAGAGCAAAATTAAAAGAAACTCCAACCGATCTTCAAAACGGGTTGGCGCAAATTTATACCGCATAGTCTTGTTTATATAACATCCCTCCCTCCCTACTGATATATCTTTGCATCAGTAAATGATACTATTCAAATATATACAAACTGCTATTTCAAAATAGCGATAATAGGATACTAATTTCGTTTGATTCTACATATGAATCGAAAACATAAATGTATCCTATAATAAGCAGTTACTGCAAAAAATAGCACTCAAAATTACCCAATCGTATTGCTGTAATAATTTGACTGATATAATCAGCGTATGGCCTTATTTAAAAATAAAAAAATATGAACACGAATACATTGACAAACAATAATCTGCTTGCTATTTTAGAGGAAAATAGACAATTAGTAAATCAAATGGATCCCCAACAGATAAAGGTTTTGGTTCACGAAATTAAAGTAGCCAAACGAATTTTTGTTATGGCGGCTGGAAGAAGCGGACTTGCATTAAAAATGGCGGCCATGCGGTTCATGCATTTAGGATATACTGTATTCATCGTAGGAGAAACAAATACACCTGCTATTCTAAAAGGAGATTTGCTACTATTAGCGTCAGGTTCGGGAACTACTTCCTCAGTACTGTCATCAGCGGAGAAAGCTAAGAGTCAACAAGCTACCGTTATCGCTATTACTGCTGATGCAGAAAGCAAATTAGCAAAATTGGCAGACAGTATCATACTAATAAATGCTGCGACAAAAACAGACTTCGGTGTTTCCGTCTCTAAGCAATATGCAGGCAGCCTTTTTGAACAATTTACATTATTTATCCTAGAAGGTGTTTTTATGACCTTATGGCAAGAATCAGGTTTGACTAAAGAAGCGCTATGGCCCAAACACGCCAACCTGGAATAACGATTTTTTTTAATATTATTAATTTTTTTTATACATTTGAACATGACAAAATTACAAGTCGCAATTGATTTACTTACTACAGAAGCAGCATTAGAACTAGCTCACAAAGTAGCACCTTACGTAGATATTATAGAATTAGGTACACCGTTAATCAAATCGGAAGGCCTTAAAGTGGTAACGGCAATGAAAGCCGCTTTTCCTGACAAATTAATTTTTGCAGACATGAAAATTGCCGATACTGGTTTCCTAGAGGCAGAGATCGCATTTATGGCAGGTGCAGATCTGGTAACAGTTATGGGTGCTGTAGATAATGCTACCATAAAAGGAGCTGTAGAAGCTGCAAAAAAACATGGTAAAAAGGTAGTAGTTGATACTATTGGAGTACAAAATAGAGTAAAAAGAGCTCAAGAAGTAACTGCTTTTGGAGTTGCTTTTGTAGAGTTACATGCTGGTCTTGACGAACAAACATTAGCAGGATACTCTGTACAAACACTTATAAGCGAAGGAAGACTGGCAAAAGTTCCCTATTCTGTTGCAGGTGGCGTGAACATCGAAACAATAAAAGATGTTGTAGCCGCTGGTGCACATGTAGCTGTTGCAGGTGGTGCCATATATGGCGCTGAAGACCCCGCTGCTGCTGCTAAAGCATTGAAGGAAGCTATAAATAGCGTAACCGTAGCGTAATTGATGAATTAAGGCTGGAATTTATTTGTAAATTCCAGCCTTTTTTTGTATTAATAAATTTAGAACTAATTATGAAAACATTCGATTTTGGTATAGTTGGCCTAGGGGTAATGGGTCGGAATCTGCTCTTAAATATGGCCGACCAAAAACATGCTGTTGCAGGCTTGGATTTGGATACAGAAAAAGTTTTATCCCTGACGCAGGAAGCAAATTCCCTACACCAAATTAAGGCCACAACAGAGGTAAAAGAGTTTGTAGAACTTCTTAAACAACCTAGGGCTATTATGGTATTAGTACCTGCAGGTAAGCCTGTGGATACTGTCATTCAAAACCTACTGCCCTACTTAGATAAAGGAGACATTCTTATCGACGGTGGAAATACCTACTTTACGGATACCGAGCGCAGGTTTACAGAATTATCTGCCAAAGGGATCCACTTTTTTGGAATGGGTATCTCCGGTGGCGAAAAAGGAGCCCGATTTGGTCCGAGCCTTATGCCCGGCGGTAATAAAGAAGCTTATGAAAGGTTACGACCTATTTTTGAATCCATCGCAGCCAAAGTAGATGGGGAACCTTGTGTAGAATATTTAGGCAATGGATCTGCAGGTAACTACGTAAAAATGGCTCATAACGGAATTGAATACGGTATTATGCAGCTTATTTCAGAAGTATACGATCTTATGAAACGAGGGTACGGACTAGACGATACTACAATTCAAAAAGTATTTGAAGACTGGAATGACACCGAGCTTCAATCCTACTTGATTGAAATTACAGGACATATTTTAAAGAAAAAAGATACCGACGGCCAAAAGCTAATAAATGTAATATCCGATTGGGCAAAATCTAAAGGGACCGGAAAATGGACTTCCCAAAATGCCATGGACTTAGAAGTACCGCTTCCTACTATAGACGCTGCCGTTTCAATGCGTAATATGTCTAAAAATAAGCTGGAAAGAATTCAAGCTTCCGCGAAATTAGTTTGGGATGCAGAACAAAGTAACACTGACCTGCCTTCCACTATAGAAGCACTTAAAGGAGCTTTACATTTTTCTATATTAATTACCTATGCCCAAGGATTAGCATTATTAACCAAAGCTTCACAAGAGTATAACTATGACCTGAACCTTGAGACAATAGCTAAAATTTGGCGCGGCGGATGTATTATTCGTTCTGTAGTACTTGAAGATTTCAGACAGGCTTATGCCAAGAATGGTGAATTGAAAAACATACTGCTCGATGATACTATCGCCAAGATGATAAACGAGAATCAATCCAGTATAAGGACTACGGTGCAATTTGCAGTTCAAAAAGGGATACCTGTTGCCGGATTAATGAATTCCTTAGCCTATTTTGATGCTTACCGATCCGAAAAACTTCCTACCAATCTTATACAAGCGCAGCGTGACTACTTCGGGGCACATACTTATGAGCGCATTGATACTAACGGTATATTCCACACAGAGTGGAATGACTAAATTTTAAATGGAATAAAATGAATAATCTCGATACTATAAGGCCAACCATCATTCTTGTTTTTGGGGCAACGGGCGACTTAGCAAAAAGAAAGCTTTTTCCGGCCTTTTATAATCTCTACCTTGATGGTCGCATGCCGGAAAAGTTTAAAATCTTAGCGCTAGGAAGAGCAGAGAGAAGCGATGTATTATATAGAAACCATGTAAGGGAGAACCTGACTGCGTTTTCCAGAAATAAAATAGTTTCAACAGAAGCCTATCAGCAATTTGCTTCTCATATCACCTATTTGCAAAATGATATAGATCAAGAAGAATCATATCAGCTACTGAAACAAAAGTTAGACGCTATAGATTTGTCTTTTGGGGAACGTGCCAACAGACTTTTTTACTTGTCAATAGCGCCATCTTTCATTGAAACAATTACAAACAATATCAAGAAAATGGATCTCGCTGCTAATCCTGCACAGGACCGTATTATTATTGAAAAACCTTTTGGATACAATAAAAGTTCTGCAGTGCTGCTAAATGAGCTATTGTCACAAACTTTTAAAGAGGAACAGATATACCGAATAGACCATTATTTGGGCAAAGAAACAGTGCAAAACATCCTAGCGTTCCGCTTTGGAAATTCGATGTTTGAGCCGCTCTGGAACCGTAACTTCATTGATTCTGTCCAAATTACTGTTGCTGAAGAAGTTGGGGTTGAAGACCGTGGCGGTTTTTATGAAGATGCCGGAGCATTAAGGGATATGATACAAAACCACCTGATGCAAATTTTAACCATGGTAGCGATGGAAGCTCCCAACTCATTACAGGCAGATGAGATTAGAAACCGTAAAGCTGACGTTTTAAAAGCAATACGCCGCATAACTCCCGAAGAAGTAAAACATTACACGGTGCGGGGTCAGTATGATAAGGGATCGATAAAAGGGAAACCAGTACCTGGATATTTGCAAGAAAAGGGAGTTGGGGCCAATTCTAATACAGAAACATTTGTAGCTATGAAATTTTACCTTGATAACTGGCGTTGGCAGGGTGTTCCCTTTTACGTTCGAACGGGTAAAAGAATGCAAGAAAAACAATCCTCTATCGTAATACAGTTTAAGCCCGTACCCCATTCTACTTTTTCTTATGGAAAAGAAGGGATGATGCCAAACCGCTTAATTATAAATATTCAGCCTGCAATGGATATTCGGTTACAGTTTATGACAAAAAAACCTGGCCTGTCCCTTTCGCTGAAACCTGCAGAGATGGTTTTTGATTATTTTTCATGCTCTACACAATCACCTGAAGCTTATGAAACATTATTATTGGATGCTTTGCTGGGAGACCCTACATTATTCATGCGTTCAGATCAGGTTGAAGAAGCATGGGATGTAGTAACAACCATTCAGGAAGCTTGGGAAAACGATACGTTTTCAAGTTTATATAAATATGAAGCCGGGGGCTGGGGTCCTGAAGAAGCAAATGAATTACTGGGCCGCCAGGGACATGAATGGGCATCAAACACACTTAATGACGTAGAATTAGAAAAAAAAGAAGTAGCAGATGGTAAGTATCTTTAATACTAAAGAAGAAATAACAGCCCACGCAGCCAATATGTTTGTAGCTGCGGCACAAAATGCAATACAGAAACGGGGTCGCTTTTTGGTAGCGATTACCGGCGGTTCATCGCCTGTATTAATTTACAAGCTTTTGGCAACACCCCAATACAAGGACAAAATAGATTGGGAAAATGTTTTTGTTTTTTGGGGTGACGAACGCTGGGTGGCGCTTGATGATGCACGCAGTAACGCGAAAATGTCATTCGAGCACCTGCTAAATCATGTTGGCATACCAAAAAGCAACGTATTTCCAATGTATAAGGAAGGTTTTTCACCGGAGGAATATGCTTTGGAATATGAAAAATTGATTAAAAGTTTTACAGGAGCAAATGGACAATTTGACCTTATTTTATTAGGAATGGGAGATGATGGCCATACCGCATCACTTTTTCCAGGTGAAGTGGTATTGCATGAAAATGATAAATGGGTATCGGCTTATTATCTCGAGTCGCAAAGTCTGTATCGAATAACCCTAACTGCGTCTTTCATTAATAGAGCGAAGGAAATTGTGGTAATAACTTTCGGAGAAAGTAAAGCCCATGCATTAAACGAAGTTTTATATGGCGATTATAATCCCGAAAAATACCCCATGCAACTAATTAAACCTTTAGATGGAAAATTGTTGTTCTTGACCGATCAGGCTGCGATAAATAAGTAAAAATAATTTGGATATACAAACAAAAGCTGCACATTTAGTTGAACTACGTTTTTGTAATTAACTTAATTGTTAAATTCTTCTGCAATCGTACCATTCAAGGTAGAATATCTTCTTTTTTTATTGTGTCAAAAATGCGGTGGGTTTTAAGATTTCCAGTTTTATTTGTTCTTTAAAAGTCAGTTTGTTTGCATAAATCAATTTCGTTTTTGCTAATTTAAAAGAGCGCTCTGCGACAGCCTTATCTTAATAATGCGCTCTAAGCTCATATCACTATTTTTTTTATTAAAACCCACAGACATTTACAAACTTTGTTAGTCTGCTGAACACCTCTTTCGGAATGAAAAATAAAACATCGTTCAAACTCCTTGAACTCTTTCCGCCATTTATACAAACGACCGTTGACGGTAAACAATAAATCTAAAGTATTTATTGTTTTAAAGATCTGTCTATTGCCCGTGTTTGCAGGGATCCAAATGTGGTTTCCTATCAACAAAAACAGATTACAAAAGAATTTCTAGATTGAATTATACCTAAATAATTTTAATTTTCTGTTTTTAAAAATGGGATTTAAAGGCCTTTTGTAACTTCTTAAAGGCCAACAAATAAAATAAAACGCAGCAACAACACTTTTATTAAAAAGTCTAAATTATTGAAAATTCAAGACGTTTTAGTTAAAATTAAATTTTTAATGTTTTTTAATAGCGTTAAAAAATAAGTAAATACTAAAATTCATGCTCTTAACAGTTTTTATCTAAAATAGTTTCGATACCTCTTTTTTCACTTATGACTCCGTAAGTAACAGTTGTTACTTCGCATTTTACAAATAAAAACTTACTAAATATCTTTGCAGAGTAATTAGCACAGCTGCATTTACGAAACATATTATTTAAACTGATTAAGGATTAGGGCAAAACCTGCACTTGCTTCTTAATTTTAACCCCCAAATTATTTTACAATGAAAAAAATTACACTTTTAACTGCAATCCTAATGATTGCATTTACTACTAAGGTTGTCGCTCAGTCCACAGCTACGACTACGGCAGCAACTAGCGCAAGAGTGATTAAGCCAATTACAATTACAAAAGTTGTAGACATGAATTTCGGAAATTTAGTAGCGACTGTAGCTGGTGGGGCTATTGCTCTTTCTACTTCAGGGGCGCGTACTGGTGATGCTGCAATCCTACTAGGAACACAAAACGGAACTGTGAAAGCCGCTTCATTCACAGTTACTGGAGAAACTGATTTCACCTATGCAATTACTTTACCGCCTGCTTCGTTTAATGTAAGTAACTCTGACACTACCCCTGCAACAATGTCCGTTGGAACATTTGTTAGCAGTCCGAGTACCACAGGTGCATTAGCATTGGGAACACAAACTCTGATAGTTGGAGCAACAATTACCCTGGTTGCAAATCAGGCATCTGGTAATTATACCAATGGTACTGCATTGGCTATTACTGTAAATTACAACTAGTAATCTTAAAAAAAAGGTTGTTCCAAAAATGGAACAACCTTTTTTTTAGTTTTTTACTATTGTTGCTTTTCCTAGCAAAACCCAAGGCGGAATCAATGAAACAAGGACTCCATGAAAGAGAAAATTTTACTGCTGTTACTTTTTTTTTTACCCTTTGTCAGTTATTTAATGGCGCAGGTTCCTATCTCCATTTCGAAAAACACAGACATGAATTTTGGTACAATAGCGGCTTCCTCCGTTGGTGGTACAGTGGTATTATCTGCTTCAGGATCAAGATTTGCTACAGGCGGGATAATGCTGCCCTCGATTAATGGAACTGTTAGCGCGGCGCAATTTACCGTAACTGGTGATCCTGGTTATACTTATGCAATTACGTTACCTACTGATTTTACACTTTATGAATCCGGAGTTGGTCCTGCAACCATGACTGTTAACGCTTTTACCAGAACACCTTCTGCAACCGGTACTTTAAATTTAACAACCGGTACAGAAACTGTTCTTGTTGGCGCAACGCTACATGTTTCAGGTGCTCAAACCGCAGGTTCCTATACCAATGCCGCCGGTTTTGAAGTGACTGTACAATATAATTAGTCGTACGGGAATATATTATCATTTTATCCCCTTTAAATACTAAAATTAAAAACTAAAATAACAAATGAATTCCGATGAAAGAGAAAATTATACTGCTATTGTTGTTACCCTTTGCCGGTCCGTTAATGGCGCAAGGGGATTTGATGATTTTTCCAAAACGCATCGCCTTTGACGGCATCCAAAACAGGACACAAAATATTAACCTGTCCAATATCGGGAAAGACACCGCCACTTATAAACTGTCGTACAGCGAGATAAAAATGGATCAGGACGGCAAATTTATTTCTGTTGAAGAGCCAGAAACCGACCAGCGTTTTGCGTCTCCATATTTGCGGTTTTATCCTCGCATCGTTACTCTTGCTCCCAATGAATCGCAAACCGTAAAAATACAGCTGATCAAAACCAATGAACTGCAACAAGGGGAATACCGTTCCCATCTTTATTTCCGTGCCGTGCCTAAAACCAAGGTTTTGGAGAAAGAAGAATCCGCCCATAAGCCTGAAGGCCTGAGCATCAGTATAACGCCTGTTTTTGGAATTTCGATTGCTAATGTCATTACCATAGGAGAATCTACCACAACGGTGACACTTTCTAATTTGGCAGTGCAACAGTCCGAAGAGGGAATTGCGCTTTCCCTATATTTTAATCGAACCGGTAATACGTCCTGTTATGGCGACATACAGGTCAACCATATTTCATCCGATGGAATTACCACCAGCGCAGCCACCGTAAAAGGTTTTGCCGTGTACGCTCCGGGAAATTTACGCAGAACCAAAATAAAACTCAATACCACCCCGAACATAGATTACACCAAAGGCCAGCTTCAGGTCATTTATTCCACACAAGACAAAGGCATGAAATATGCTGAAGTCACCCTCCGTTTATAACACTCTAAAATACATAACCCATGTATTCCTTTAAGGTACGTTTATTTATTTTACTGCCCACAATAGCTGTTCTTGGAATGAATTACTTAATTGCTACCACCTGTTTTAATGAAGACCGCATGTTGCATGTTAGAAAATATAATGGGTAAGCGTATCCAAAAAAAACATATTCCACTTAGCAAATGGACTTCTTTTTTCGGATTGTTTACGCACAAGTCCGGCACTCTTTTATGTCTATTCATTATCCTACTAGCAAGTTTGCATTCTTCTGTCAGCGCACAAGAACTTGACTGTGATGAAGTGCTGGTGTCGCTTCAGGTGAAATACATTGGCAGTACCGAGCTGCCTACAATTATCTGTGGCGAGGAAGCGTATCTTTCGGTACCCGATGTTTTTGATTTTTTAAAGATTAAGAATACCACTAATGCTACTTACAGCACGATAGAAGGTTTTTTCATCAATCAGAAGAACAACTTCAAAATAAATGAAATTATTAACCAAATTACGTACAAAGAGCAGGTGATCCGTCTAAAACCGGGCGATTTGATCCGAACTCCAACCAATTTGTTCCTGAAAGCTTCCTATTTCATGCAAATATTTGGGCTAGAAAATAATTTTAGCTTTAGGAGTTTATCCGTTGAAATGGTCTCAAAACTCGAACTTCCCGCCATTAGAGAAGCCCGATTGCTAGCAATGCGCGATAACATCAACAAAATGAAAATGGAATTTAAAGCGGATACAACTATCGTACTTGACAAACCGATACTTCATTTTGGAACCGCAAATTGGGCTGTTAATACCATACAACAATCCGAAGGAAGTCATTCAGAACGATTACTCCTTAATTTAGGCGGCATTGTAGCTGGAGGTGAATTGACTACTTCGCTAAATTACACTAGCGACCAACCCATAGTGGCCAAAAACCAATTTTATCGATGGCGCTATGTGAACAATGAAAACAAATATATTAAGCAGTTCACTTTAGGAAAATTTTCAGCTTCTTCCAAAGCGACAATTTTGTTTCCCATTATCGGAGCTCAGATCACGAATGCCTCTACCCAAATCAGAAAATCTTTTGGTACGTATATCTTGAGCGATCATACCCAAGCCAATTGGACGGTGGAACTCTACATCAACAATGTATTAATCGATTATCTCCAGGCAGATGCCAACGGTTTCTTTTCGTTCAACGTTCCTTTAATGTACGGTCGTACCGAAGTTGCGCTACGGTATTATGGACCTTGGGGCGAAGAGCAGTTTTTTAGCAATCAATTCTTAGTTCCCGCTCTTTTTCTTCCAAAAAAGGAGGTAGAATACACGATTAGTTCCGGGATTATTGAGGATAGTAAAGGCAGTATTTTTACCAGTGCAAAAGTAAATTATGGGCTTTCTAATCACGTCACTTTGGGTGGTGGACTGGAATACATTTCCTCTTTAGAATCGAATAAAAGCATCCCGTTTTTGAATTCTTCCTTTCGACTCTCGTCTCAATTATTTCTTACGGCAAGCTACTATTCAAAAGTGCTGTATGATCTCAATTTGAATTATACCACACCCAAAAACCTTCGTTTTGACTTTGATTATAGCAAATACGATAAGAACCAACAAGCCGTTCGATTCAATTATTCCGAAATGCGGAAAGCAAGTATTTCCATGCCGCATCACAGTTCTTTTTTTTCGGGAACTTCCCGATTTACCATTCAACAAAACCTATTTAGTACTACTAAATTTACCACTTCTGAATTTCTACTCTCGGGAAATTCATTTGGATTTAATTTTAATTTTACGACCAATGCCTTTTTTACCAAAAATCAAAAACCATTGGTCTACAGCAATATTTCTACATCATTCCAACTTCCTAAAAGATTTGTCCTTGTTCCCCAATTGCGCTATGGATATGATGCCAATGCCATGACGACATTGCAAACACAATTGAGAAAGCCAATTTTTAAAAAAGGCTATATTCAAGCCTCCTTAGATTATAATTTTAAGAATCAAAACAGTAGTGTTCAAATTAGTTTTACACATAATTTCAATCATATCAATACTGGATTTTCAAGTATTTTTTATAAAAATAGTGCTTCTTTTTCGCAATCTGCCAGCGCAAGCTTAATCTTTGAACCCCAAGCTGATTTTGTACGTTTTAATAACCGAATAAGTGTGGGCAGAGCGAGTGTAAAATTCGTTCCGTTTTTAGACATCAATGGAAATGGAAAAAAAGAGGCTAAAGAATCTCTGGTAAAAGGAGTTCAGATCATAGTAATGGGTGGTGACCGTCAGCTGGTTAATCCCGATGGCACCACCATTATAACCGGATTAGAACCCTATATTAAAAATTATGTAGAACTTAATACCGACAAAGTTAATTCTATTGCTTGGCGCATAAATAACAAAACTTTAAATTGTACACTAAATCCCAATCAATTAAAAATAATTGAAATTCCGGTTGTGGTTGTGGGAGAAGTTTCCGGAATGGTGTATCGAAAAGAAAATAATCAACTTCTGGGAACTGGAGGCCTAAAAGTCGCTATTTATGATTTACACGGTACATTAATCGCCAGTATTCTTTCGGAACCCGATGGTTATTTTAGTTATTTGGGTTTAAAATCGGGCAGGTATTCAGCAAAAATAGATTCGCTGCAATTGCAAAAATTACAAATGAAGGCAGAACCAGCTAACGTATTTTTTGAAATTAACAACGGAGTAGATGGAGCCATTGTGGACAATATTGAATTTATGTTGGATAAGGTAAAAACTGAAAAATCAGATGAAACTATTTCGTTTAATAATCCAAGTGAAACAGTAGTTCTTGCAGTTTCTGAAATAGTGACTGATCAAATAGAATATGGCAAAGAAGTCATTTATAGCGTGCAACTGCTGTCCTCTAAAATACAACTTCCGTTAAATCATCCTTGGTTCAAAAACAAGAACGAAATGGTTGAATATGAACATCGCGGTGTTTACAAATATATTTGGGGCTCTAGCACCTCACGCAGTGAAGCCAACAAAATTAAAAATAAATTACGTTCGGAAGGCTATCTCGATGCTTTTGTAGTTCCTTTTTATGACCACAAAAGGATTAGCAGGCAAGAAGCCAAAGCAATTGATAAAAGGAACGCCGCTATTCAACTAGCAGCCACATCTCGAAAAATACAACCCGGGATCTCCCCCCCCAACACTTCCATTAGTGATGCAAGTATTGAAGAACAATATGGAGGCACTCTGGAAGAGGGATTAATTTTTAAGACTCAGCTTTTAGCTTCCAAAAAGAAAGTGGTACTATCTGATTCTTTTTTCAAAGGTTTGAAGGACGTTAAAGAATACCTGCATAAGGGATTGTACAAATATACTATTGGCACAAATAAATCGATGGCCGAAGCAAACAAGAATAAAAACAAGCTGCGTTCCAATGGATTCTTTGGTGCTTTTGTCGTACCTTTTAATGACAATAAAAGGATAGATGCCCAAGAAATCACAACAATTATTAAAAAGAAGTTGATTGTTCCGTTAGTAACTGTTCCTCAAGAATTACAGTCTGAGATTTCAATCCCATACGCGCCCATTATCACTGGAAGTGTGCCAGAACAGTATCAAAGCGGTTCAGAAGAAGGATTAATTTTCAAGACCCAACTTTTGGCTTCAAAAAAGAAATTAGCATTAACTGATCCAATTTTTAAAGGTTTGAAAGGCATCAAAGAGTACCTGCATAAAAAATTATATAAATACACTGTGGGGATCAGTAAATCGCTAAAGAAAGCAAACAAAATTAAAAACAAACTGCGTTCCCAAGGGTTCTTCGGGACTTTTGTAGTGCCTTTTTATCACAATAAGAGGACAAGCTTACAAGAAGCCGAAGCAATCAATAAAAAGAATGCTGCTGATCTGTTGGAAGCCGCTTTTCAAAAATCACAATTAGACCAAGCCAATTCCAGTGCTTCCGTCACTGATGCTAGTATAGAAGACCAATATGAAAATAGCCCTGAAGACGGATTGGTTTTCGAGAATTAGATTTTAGCTTCAAAAAAGAAAAAGGCATTATCTGATCCGATTTTCAAAGGTCTTAAAGACATTAAAGAGTATAGACATAAAGGAATGTATAAATACACAACGGGTACCAGTAAATCGATAGCGGAAGCCAACGACATACGAAACAAGCTGCGTTATCAGGGATTTCATAATGCTTTTGTAGTGCCTTTTTATAACGATGAGAGAATTAACTCCGGTAAAATCAGCGGAGTAGTGTTCTATAAAAGCAAAAAATTAGATGGAATTGCCGGCATAAGAGTATTTATCTATGACTCCAATAATACTAAAACTACCTCCACCCTTTCAGAGGCCGACGGAACTTTTACACTTCTGGGTTTAAAGCCGGGAGATTATACTGCCCAATTAGACAGTGAACAATTGGATAAAGCACAAATGATACCAACAGCACTCGTTCAAAAATTCAGAATAAGCAATCTTAATGGGAATGTTGAGGCTAAATTGGAATTTATCCTAGAAACAAAAGACAATAAAAAGCAAACGTCTGATGAAAAATCTAACGACAATAAAATAGCTTCTCAAAAAGGCCTGGTTTTCAAGATCCAGATAATGGCTTCAAAACATAAACAATCTTTTTCCAATTCGTTATTTAAAGCATTAAAAGGAATTGAAATGTATCAACATGAAGGTTTGTACAAATACACTTGGGGAGAAGCCTATACGCTGGGAGAAATAAGAAAAATAAAAAGAGACCTTCAGAATCGCGGAATTAAAAATGCTTTTATAGTCCCTTTTTACAATGAGGTGAGGATGAATTTGCAAGAAGCTACCGGGGAGGTTTCCCTGAAGATGAATGGTGATTTATACGAACTTGGAGGAATTAAAATAAATATTTATGATGATGACACTATTTTTATTACCTCGTTAGTTTCAAAATCCGATGGTCATTTTAGTTTTCTTGGGTTACGTCCCGGAAATTACAGCGCAGTTTTAGATCGCACGCAATTGGATTATTTTAACATGGGTTCTAATTCAGATTCTTTCCGATTCACCATTGGCAACGATAATGATGGAGACCTTGCTAAGCAAATAAAATTTGTATTGTATCCCAAATAAGTGTCAAAACAAGCGGCTTTAAACTAAAATTTCAACATTAAAGGTCATAATTTAGCATTCAATTTTATTGTAAGAAGGCTCAAAAATCTCATTAAAAAAACATAACATAACATAACATAACATAACCCGTTGGGTGTAATTAGTTTTTGATGGAAATTTTCGTCAGTTCGAGTGATTTTCGACATAAAATTATATCGAGAACTAGAAAATTAGTATTAAAAACGGTTCTCGATACCTTTTTTGTTCCGTTTTACTCCACAAAATTCTCATCCTTAAATCCTATCAAATATAATTTATTTTTTGCTCTGGTCATTGCGGTGTACAACCAGCGAATGTAATCTCTATTGATTCCATCCGGTAAATAGGGTTGTTCGATAAAAACCGTATTCCATTGTCCGCCCTGTGATTTATGACACGTAATTGCATACGAAAACTTCACTTGCAAGCCATTGAAATATTCGTTGGCTTTTACTTTCTGGAATTGCTTGAATTTGGTTTCACCTTCGTAATCTTTCAACACCTCTTGATACAATCTATTTGATTCTTCATAGGTTAACGATGGCGATTCACTTTTTATGGTATCCATTAATAATACCGTTTCAAATGGAATTTGATTGGGATAATCAATCATCCTTATTTTTACTTTGGCAAACTTAAAACCATACAATTCTTTGATATTGAAAATTTCCAGTATTTCAATAATATCACCATTGGCAATAAAACCAGCTTCATCAGAATCTTTCAACCAGAAATAATTATTCTTTACGACCATCAAAAAATCGCCTGTGGAAAGTTCGCTTTCTTTATCGAGGATTTTGGTTCTGATTTGCTCATTATATTGATTTGCTCTTTTATTGGAACGAACAATAAAAGCAGTATCTTCAATACTATAATTACTGTAGGCCGAATTAATGGCGTCCTGAATATTGTAACCGTCCGTCAAACGAACAATATCTTTAAATTTCTTGACATCAAATTTAAATTCATCTATGAAGGAATCTTTTAATAATTCCCGAAGCTCGGTAGCATTATGCAAAATTCCAGAATTTTCTTCCTGACGCATCACTTCGTCCAACTCTATATGCTCAATTTCCTTATCATAATTCATTCTCAAAGTACGAATATCCAACGCGGGACTGATATCCAAATTCACCGGAGGCAATTGAGCGGTATCACCTAGCAAAATCATTTTACAATTAGTTCCTGAATATACATACGAAATCAAATCATCAAGCAATGAACCATTTTCATACAGCTTAGAATCCGAATTCGTATCCGAAATCATAGAAGCTTCATCGACGATAAAAATGGTATTTTTATGTTTGTTTTGTTGCAATGTAAACGAAACACCACCACCGGAAGATTTTTTAGGGAAATAAATTTTTTTATGAATTGTAAACGCGGGTTTGTTTGAATAATTAGCAATCACTTTTGCCGCACGACCTGTTGGCGCCAGCAAAACATATTTTTTATTGATGTCCAATAAACTATTTACAATCGTAGAAATCACGGTTGTTTTCCCCGTTCCCGCATATCCTTTTAATACGAAGATGGTTTTATTATCGCTTTCGGTTAAAAAAATCGCTATTTTCTGAAAAAAAATATCCTGTTTGTACGTGGGTTGAAAAGGGAACTTTTTTTGTAAAAGACTATAAAACAGGGAGGAATTCATTTCGTATTATTTGACTGCAAAGTAAAGAATGTTTTTTCAATTTCAAGGTCAATAGCAATTTCAATTTTCAATTACTGGTATTGATTTTTGCCATTGTTATTGCTATTGTCATTGCAATTGAATTTTACCATTGCAATTGTTATTGATTTTTAAATTTGTAAGTTTGCGCTGTTGAAAAAAGCAATAGTATTATGAACATAGCCGAAAAAAAATATAAAAAACTTTCCATTCAAGTTTCCTTGACAGGACTATCTTTTTGTTGTTTTGATACGCTAAACAACACGGTAACTTCATTCAACGAAGTACATTTTGATACGTTTCATAAATCCACAAAAATTGAAGATTTGTTTGCCAATGCTTTCCGAGATCATCCGGAATTAAACGATTCCTATGATGAGATTCTGGTGATTCACAATAACAATCTTTCAACTTTTGTTCCTGAACCGTTATTCGATGAAAACTTTTTAGGCAGTTATTTGCAATACAATACCAAGGTTTTTGAAACCGATTTTTTTGCTTTTGATGAAATTCCAAACTATCAAATGAATGCGGTTTATATTCCGTATGTGAATATCAATAATTTTTTCATTGACCAATTTGGTGCTTTCGATTATAAACATGCCAATAGCATTTTGGTTTCGAAACTTTTGGTTGCATCCAAAAATAAGGATGAGAAAAAAATGTTTGTACATATTAATACCGGTCATTTTGAAATCATTGTGGTTCAGAATCAAAAATTATTGCTTTTCAATTCTTTTGATTACAATACGCCCGATGATTTCTTATATTACATTTTATTTACTGCCGAACAATTGAACTTAAATCCCGAAAATTTTCCATTGGAATTAATCGGAAATATTGATGCCGAAAGTGATTATTTCAAAATCGCTTACAAATACATTCGCAACGTTTCACTTATCGAAGTGGAAGATTTGCGATGGAACAATTATTTTTCTGAGGCCGAAAACAGAAATCATTTTATACTTTTTAACTCATGAGAATCATTTCAGGAAAATACAAAGGAAGACGCATTTTTCCACCAAAAGGACTTCCCGTTCGTCCCACAACTGACATGTCTAAAGAAGCATTATTCAATGTTTTGAACAATCATTTCAGTTTTGAAGGACTTAAAATATTAGATTTGTTTGCCGGAACCGGAAATATCAGTTACGAATTTGCCTCAAGAGGAAGCACGCCGATAACCTCTGTTGATGGTGATTTTGGTTGTGTAAAATTCATCAAACAAGTTGCATCCGAATATGATTTTAATATTGCGGCCACAAAAAGTGATGTTTTCACCTATTTGGAACGATGTAAAACTTCCTACGATATTATTTTTGCAGATCCGCCTTATGCCTTGGATCAAAAAACTTTTGAGAAAATTATCTTGTTAGTTTTCGAAAAAGAATTGCTTAATGAAGAAGGAATGATGGTAATCGAACATTCGAAATATACCAAACTAGATCACATGATTCACTTTTCATTCCAGAAAAGTTACGGTGGTTCTATTTTTAGTTTTTTTGAAATTAATTCTGATGATAAAGAAGATTCTGAAAATGAATCCGATCAAAACGATGGTGAAGAAGAATAATTTCAGATCAGTTTTTGAGACAGCTTCTCCCCTATTTTTTTGTAAACGGGAGTTTCAACACCATATTTAAAACCTTCATTTACCACATATTTTGTCAAGGAAACTATTTCGGTATTTCTCCCTGCCAAAAAATCTCTGTGCATTGATGAAGTGGCGTCTTTTGGTGTTTTTTCTAATTTGACAACTGTTTGAGCCACAATATCATTGGGCAGCGGTAACCCTTTTGCGAAAGCGACAGCGGTAACCTCATTTAAAAGTGAAATATAAATTGCTTTATTTTCAGGATTATTTAAAATTCCACCAATATTCTGGTCCAAATACGAAGTCGCTGATGCCAATGCTGAAATAAAAATAAACTTTTCCCAAACCGTTTCGTCAATATTCGCAACAAGATAACTTTCGATACTGGCATTTTTGAAGATGGATTGCAATTCATTTAATTTGGAAAACGGACCATTTTTAGAACCGAAGAATAGTTTTTCATACGGACCAATTTTCTTGATAACCCCCGGCGATTCAATCATTGAAACGATATAAACACAACCTTGCAAAATGGCATTTTCAGGAAATTCTTTTTGTATCCGTTCCGTGGCATCGACACCATTATATAAAGGTAGGATTACCGTGTTTTTAGCAATACAGCGTTTTATGGATTCAAAACTGGTTTCTATATCATAGGTTTTAGTCGCACATATGAGATAATCGAGTTTCCCTATTTCATCTGGATTATTTGAAACCAAACTGGGAAAAACAGTTATTTCAGTAACATCAGTACTGATTTTTAATCCATTTTTGGCTATTGCTTTTTGAGTTTCACCACGAGCAATAAGTACGATTTCAATTATATCTGATTCAAAATAAGCTTTGGCTAACAATCCTCCGAAGTAACCACCTACCCCGCCCAATCCTAAAATACCTATTCTTGTTCTCATAACTTCTATTTAAAAAATTAAACCATTAAGAAATTCAGAAAATTAAGCCGTGGGACTTAATTAAACTTAAATTTCTTGATGGTTTTTCTTTTAGACTTCACAATCCCTATTTTATTAAATATTTTAATAAAAAATGCAGACCTATAAGCCGGATTCTGTCCCCGATAAATCGGAGCCTTATCATTTATCTAGACTTATAATTACTCATAAGCTCAAGCTATCTACCCTTCAGCAACGGACGAGAAGCCCTTAAATACTGATATACTTGATATTTCACCGCATAGAGTTTACCTGTTTTCACTACAGCATTACCTGTACATACTTTCTGTTGCACTTGTCCTAATCCCGATAAATCGGTACCGACGGGTATTACCCGCTATGCTTCCCTGTGGTGTCCGGACTTTCCTCCCTTTTAATTACTCAAAACGGCGATAAGGCGGTCTGCGGTGCAAAATTACACTATTTTTTTCTGTATCTCTATTTTACACAATTTACTTTGACAACCATTTTACAACGACTTAATAATAAATTAGTTACCTTTATCTTTCACAATTAATCTCTCGTTATTTATGAAACCATCCTATCATTATACCACAGTTTTAGAAGCTTTAGAGGATTTAAAAGAAAAAGGGTTTACCTATGATTTTAATATTCATCAAAATGATATTAAAACAAATCCCCATAATTATGAAGTAAATCATGTATATCGCTACGAAGGAGATACTGATCCAGCAGAAGAATCAGTGGTTTATGGCATAACTTCAGCTTCAGACATAAAAGGAGTTTTTGTGGCGGGATTTTCAGCTAATTCGGATGATGATGCTGCGATTTATTTGGAAAAATTATGTATTGGTGGCGACGGACAATGCAAACTCTAATTTTGCGCTATTCCTTTTGTAATAATGTAAAAATCCTTTTTAAAAGTATCGAAAAAATATTTATTTAATCGCAATGCAGTTATCCGAACTAATAATACAGCGAATAAAAGAAGAAGGTCCCCTATCTTTTCACGATTTTATGGAAATGGCACTGTATCATCCTGAATTAGGCTATTACAACGCAACACAAACTAAAATTGGAGCTGATGGAGATTTTTACACCAGCCCTTGCATCTCTGCTGACTTTGGTGCCATGATCGGCCGCCAAATTGAAGAGATGTGGCTAAACTTAGCAAAACAACCTTTTAAGATTATTGAATATGGCGCTGGAACGGGTTTGTTATGTCATGATATTTTAGCTTATCTCAAAAACAATAGTGCTTTATATGATACCTTAAGCTATTGTATTATTGAAAAAAGTGTCCGCATGCGCGAAATTGAAAAACGACATCTGAAAGAAAAAGTCAGCTGGTACAACTCAATTCACGATATTCCTGAAATTAATGGCTGTATTTTATCAAATGAATTAGTTGATAATTTTTCTGTACATCAGGTATTTATGGAGGAGGAACTCATGGAAATATTTGTAGACTATAAGGAGGGTTTTATAGAAATTTTAAAGCCGGCAAATAAAAAACTGATTCATTATTTTAAAACATTAAAAGTACAACTGCCGAAAGGGTTTCGCACAGAAGTCAATTTGCAGGCAATATCCTGGATAAAGGAAGTTTCGCGTTCACTACAAAAAGGATATATTATTACAATAGACTATGGGTCGTTGTCCAGTGAGCTGTACAATAATCGAAGGGGTTGCGGCACGCTATTGTGTTATCACAAACATCAAAAAAATGAAAACCCGTATCAATTTATTGGCGAACAAGATATTACAACACATATAAATTTTTCTGCTTTATCTCAATGGGGATCACAGTACGGAATAGAAAGTTGTGGAATGGTAAATCAGTCCCATTTTTTATTAGGTTTAGGTATTAAAGAGTATCAAAATAGTGCTTTAATTAAGAATAAAAGCAGTTTGCAGTCGGCGACCCATGAAGCACTTATTAATTATAAGTTATTAGTGGATATGGGAATGAAATTTAAAGTATTAATTCAACAAAAAGAAGTACAGAAATACCCGTTGTCTGGTCTAAAGTTTTTAAATTTATCAACAAGCATCAGTAACTGATAATAAAATTATTAGCAACAAACAAAATCAGTAAAAAAGCAAAAATAACTTTCTAATTTAAGAGATTTCATTGTCAAAGATGAAAATCTTTCGCTTCTACAGTTGCAAATAGTAAATTTTTTATTGTTGTCTTTGATGATTAAAAAAATTAATTTTTGTTTTGGCAAGGCGAATAATTTTGAGTTTAAAATTTCACAATACTTACCATTAATTGCATAAATAGTCATACTTGTTGTCAATTTACTATCTTTTAAATAAAATTAACCTTAAAAAAAATATTATGGATAAGCGAATGTATCATTATGCGACTGTTTCTAAAGCATTAGAAGAATTAAAAGAAAAAGGATTTACAATTGATTTTAACATTCAGGAAAAAAGGATAATTGACAGTCCTGATGATTTCGAAATTGTGCATTTGTACCGGTATGAAGGCGCGAGTGATCCCGGTGATGAAGCAACGGTTTTTGGTATAAAATCCAGCACTGGTGAAAAAGGTGTTTTTGTAGCTGGACTATCAGCATTTGCTGATAATAGTGCCGCTATGGTTCTGAATGAATTGACTATAAAAGGGAGAGAAGATCGTCCTGAATAAAATACCGCAATATGAACCGTTTAGAGTCAAAGTTAGAAAAAATTGGAAGAGATCCGTTAAGCACAGCCAAAGCTGTTCGTTTGCGGTATTGCGTTAATTATAGCAAAGGTTATTTTCGAATCAAAAAAAACAATGCATTTCAGTACAGTGACGAAAATCAAAATTCTATTACCGACTCTGAAATTCTAACGCGAATTTTGAAGTTAGTAGTTCCTCCTGCATGGGAAAATGTATGGATTTCACCTTATGAAAACGGTCACTTGCAGGCTACGGGTATTGATATTAAAGGTAGGAAGCAATACCGATACCATGAACAATGGAATAAAATCAGAAATCAATCTAAATTTTATCGCATTCAGAGTTTTGCATTAGCCTTACCTATGATTAGAAAACAAGTAGAACATGATTTAAAAAAGAAAAATTTGCCTTACGAAAAAGTTATTGCGCTTGTAATAAAATTGATTGAAACCACTAATATTCGGATAGGAAATGAAGCTTACAAAAAATTATATGGATCTTTTGGATTAACTACTTTACAAGATAGGCATGCAAAGTTTAAAAATGCACAAATTCAATTTGAATTTATTGGTAAAAAAGGCGTGACGCATAAAATTAAATTAATTAGTAAAAAATTAGCGGCATTAGTAAAAAAATGTAAAGATATTCCCGGGCAAGATCTATTTCAGTACTACGATTCAGTAGGAAATCATCACACTATTGGTTCGGGAGATATAAACAACTACTTAAAAAACATAACAAATCAAGATTTTACTGCAAAAGATTTTCGTGTTTGGTCAGGCACTGTCAATGCATTAAGCGCTTTTCAACAATTACAACCACCCGAAAGTCAAACGGAATCTAAACGCAAAATAATTGAAGTAATTGATGAAGTTGCTTTGAAATTAGGTAATACTAGAACTGTTTGTAAAAAATATTATGTTCATCCTACCGTAATAGCCGCATTTGAAAAAGGTTCTATCTGGCAGTATAAATCCACTAAAAATAATACTAATTTTTTACCGATGGAATACGCACTGTTGAAACTACTCCATAAAGAAACAATAGCAACCGTTTTAGGTTAAATCTAGCAAGTCGAGTTTTAATTTATCGAAGTGTACTCAATTAAATTGGATTTAAATTTTGTTAATGGGAACTTGTTATTTGGCGCACCAAAACCTATATTTGTGGACCAATTCATTTCTATGGAACAATTTGTTGTATCGGCTCGTAAATATCGTCCTCAAACATTTAAAGATGTTATAGGACAAAAAGCCATTACCAATACATTATTGAATGCCATAGAAAGCAATCACTTAGCTTCGGCACTACTGTTTACAGGACCTCGTGGAGTTGGCAAAACTACTTGCGCCCGTATTCTTGCTCGAAAAATAAATCAGCCCGGATATGATGATCCAAATGAAGATTTCGCTTTTAATGTTTTCGAATTAGATGCTGCATCCAACAATTCCGTTGATGATATACGTAATTTAATTGATCAGGTTCGTATCCCTCCACAAACGGGACAGTACAAAGTATACATTATTGATGAAGTTCATATGTTGTCTTCGGCAGCTTTTAATGCTTTCCTGAAAACATTGGAAGAACCGCCAAAACATGCCATTTTTATATTGGCAACGACCGAAAAACATAAAATTATTCCAACAATACTTTCCCGTTGTCAGATATTTGATTTCAAAAGAATTACTGTACGAGATGCTAAAGAACATCTTGCCGAAGTAGCCACGAGTCAAGGGGTAAATTTTGAAGATGACGCGCTGCATATTATTGCTCAAAAAGCAGATGGAGCAATGCGTGATGCTTTGTCTATTTTTGATAGAGTCGTTTCTTTTTGCGGGAAAAATTTAACCCGTCAGGCAGTTACTGAGAATTTAAATGTGTTGGATTACGAAACCTATATCAATATCACCGATTTGATTTTGGAAAATAAAATTCCTGATATATTAATCGCTTTCAATGATATTCTTGCCAAAGGTTTCGATGGACATCATTTTGTATCCGGATTAGCGTCTCATTTCAGAGATTTATTAGTATCTAAAACACCTGCTACTTTGTCATTATTAGAAGTTGGTGAACAAGCGCAACAAATGTACGGCGTACAAGCGCAAAAATGTAGTCCAGACTTTTTATTGAAGGGAATTGAAATTGCAAACGATTGTGATTTAAAATATAAACTGAGCCAAAATCAACGACTTCTTGTTGAACTTTGTCTGATGCAACTTGCCTCTATCACTTATGATGGAGAAAAAAAAAAGTTAACCAATTTATAATTCCACCTACTTATTTCAAAAAGAATGATTACTCCATTGTAGAAAATTCAAAAACCAAAGTAGAAAGTACTATAAAAAATCCAGTTGTAGCAATAGTTCAAGAAAAAGAACCAGAAGCTTTCGTTGCTGCTCCTGCAATTCCAGTTACAGCTCCTGCAGCAAAAATTGAACTTCCGCAATCTACCGAACCAAAGGTTTCTGCGTTTTCATTATCTAGTATTCGTGCCAAAAAAGCATTGGAAGAAAGTGCTAGAAAAATTGTAAAAGTAATGACGCAATTGCCAACAGAATCTTTTACTGAAACAGAAATGTTATTGCATTGGAACAAATACGCTCAACGTTTAGGAGATAAAGGGTATAAAATTATGGAGTCGTTATTACTCATTAACGATCCTAAACTAAATGGAACTTCAATATCAATTGAATTACCAAATGAAGGTTCTAAACTAGATTTTGAAAATGAATTAAATGGTCTTTTGGGACATTTAAAAGGTCATTTGCACAATCATGATATTACGATACAAGTTATTGTGAATGAAAGTATTGAAAGTAAAAAAAGCTTTAATGATCAAGATCGATATAACAGACTTCATGAAATAAATCCAAACATTGAACTTTTACGAACAACATTTGGATTAGATTTAGAGGCGTAATCTTAAAGGATAAGAATTATTTTATTTTTTTAAATCGATAACTTTTTCAATTCTTTTATCAGGTATAAGCCAAATCATTGCCGCAATAATATAAACTGAAACGGCAACTAATTCATAAAAAAAAGAAATAACTATTGCACTTAGGTTCAAAGCATCAGTAATTTTCCCTTTAAAATCTTTTCCCACTGCTTTTTCCAATAGTGAATTGTCTGCTTCACTAGCGATAATTATATTTTGAAGTAACCGAAAGGCTATTGCTGCGAAAAAAAGAATTATTCCATACAATGTAATGGTATCTTTGGCAAAATTATGCTCCCCCATCCATCCCGAAGAAACAGGAATTAAGGACAACCAAAATAACAAATGAAGATTTGCCCAAAGGATTTTACCATTAATTTTAGTAACACTTTGCAACATGTGATGGTGATTATTCCAATATATACCTATGTAAATAAAACTTAAAACATAGCTTATAAATTTAGGAAAAAGCAATTGTAAATCACTAAAATTTCCCCCTTCCGGAACCTTTATTTCAAGTACCATAATAGTAATTACTATAGCCAAAACACCATCGCTAAAAGCTTCTAATCTGTTTTTATTCATATAAGTATTATACCTTACCATAATACATTGCTTTTACAATTCCGTCAGAAAGTCCAATTTTAGGAACGTAAATATTTCTTGCTCCACTCCATTTCATAGCATTTAGATAAATTCTTGTAGCAGGAATAATTACATCTGCACGATCCGGATTCAATCCTAATTCAGAAATCCTTTGTTCATACGAAAGTGAATTCAAGAAAGCGTATTGGGAATTCATATAAATATATGACAATGGCTTTTCTTGTATTTTCCCCGACATCTTGAATAGCTTATTAATATTTCCGCCAGAGCCTATCAAAATGACTTCGTCACAATCTTCAGTATTTGTTTTGATCCATTTTTCAATTTCATCCCATACAACGTCACATACCATATTATTTAATAAACGTACAGTTCCTGCTTTGAAGGATCTTGAATTTATCATTTTACCATTAGAAAATAATGTAAACTCAGTGCTTCCACCACCAACATCTACAAAAAGATAGGTTTGATCCGTTTTTAATAAATGATGTAAATCGGTTGAGGCGATTATTGCTGCTTCTTTTTTACCATCTATAATTTCAATTTTTATATCGGCTTTTTTCTTTATAAGTGCCACTACTTCTTTAGCATTGTAGGCTTCCCGCATGGCTGAAGTTGCAAAAGCCATATAACGTTCCACTTTATGTACTTTCATCAAAAGATGAAAAGCTTTCATAGCATCGCACATTCGTTCCAAGTTTTCTTCTGAAATTTCACCGACAGTAAAGGCATCTTGGCCTAGACGAATTGGAACACGCACTAATGAACTCTTATTAAACTGTGGCTCCTTTCCCTTTTGCTCAACAATATTTACAATCAATAAACGCATGGCATTAGAACCAATATCGATTGCTGCATATTTTTTTATTTTAATCATTTTGGATTTGATTCGTTTATTTTTTTAGCAATTAATTTGTATATTAATTCTAAATCAAAAAATTATTAAAAATATTAAACTCAACTCGAACAAATAATTATACTATTTTTTCCGTTTTTGACTCTAATTCAACTTTACTTTGATAATATTTATAGGTTTCTAATTGTGCCCTAAAAACAGGATTATGATTTCGAATTCTATATTTATTGTCTAATTTATAAGAATGAAATCTAGCTTTGACATTCCCTTTCCAACCGATATCAAAGTTATCGATTAACTCATTTTTTATTTCCTGATCATATATTGGACAGGTCACTTCTACACGACCATCCAGATTTCTGGTCATGAAATCAGCTGATGAAATGTATACTTCTGTCTGTCCTGCATTGCCAAAAATATAAATTCTGGAATGTTCCAGATAATTATCTACGATACTTATTGCTTCGATATTATCACTCATTCCTGAAATTCCAGGTATTAGTGAACAAATTCCTCTCACTTCGAGCTGAATTTTCACTCCTGCTCTACTGGCTTCGTATAATTTATCGATCATTTCAAAATCAGATAAGCTATTCATCTTTAACTTTATATGTGTTTTTCTGCCTGCTAACGCATGCGTAATCTCTCTGTCAATCAATTTTATAAATCGGCTTCTGGTATAATGCGGTGAAACAATGAGGTGTTTGTAGCGGTGCACTCTGTAATTGATATCAAAAAACTCAAATATCCGCACAATATCTTTCAGAATTTGTTGATGACTCGTAAAAAGAGTTACATCGGTGTAGACCTTAGCTGTAGATTCATTGAAATTTCCTGTCGAAATAAAGCCGTATCGTTTAACTTTATTATTCTCATTTCTTTCAATAACACATATTTTACTGTGTACTTTTAGTCCTTTTATTCCAAAGATTAATTCAATGCCTTCTGTTTGCATTTGTTCGGCATACGAAATGTTAGAAGCTTCATCAAAACGCGCTTGCAATTCGATTTGAACGGTTACTTTTTTTCCGTTTTTGGCTGCATTTATCAGTGAACTAATGATTTGAGAATTTTTGGCCAATCGATATAAAGTAATTTTAATCGAAGTTACTTTTGGGTCTAATGCCGCTTCACGCAAAAACTTAGTCAGATAGGAAAAGGATTGGTAAGGAGCATTAAGCAAATAATCTCTTTCGCTAATTTTTTCCAACATACTCCCTTCCATACTTAATCCTGGAATTGGTAATGGGTCATTGGTTTTGTACAATAAATCAAATCGCCCCAGATTCGGAAAATTCATGTAATCCCGTCTGTTGTGGTATCGACCGCCAGGAATAATACTGTCCGTAGAAACGATTTTCATTTTATCAAGAAAAAATTGCAGGGTATCTTCTTCTATCAATTGGTCGTAAATAAAACGAACTGGCTCTCCAATTCTACGATCTTTAACACTCAATGATATTTTTTCGATCATACTTTTGCTTAAATCACTATCGATGTCTAACTGCGCATCTCTGGTGATTTTTATCATGTGTGCAGAAATACTTTCATAGTCAAAAATATTGAAAATACTGCTCAAATTATGTCTTATGACATCATCCAGAAGTATGACAAAATGCTTTTCATTATTTGATGGTAAAACAACAAATCGGTTAATTGTTTTTGGGATTTCGATTACGGCATAACGCACCTCAGCGTTTTTATTCATAACCAGTTTAATGGCTAAGTACCCCGAAGTATCTTTCAATAAAGGAAATTCGGCTAAATCATTTAAAATTATAGTTACTAATTCAGGACTTAATTTTTGAATAAAAAAGTCTTTCAAAAAGATTTCCTGTTCGATAGTAATATCATTTTCAGTGATAATAAATATGTTTTCAGTCTCTAGTTCACCTTCGATAATATTTAAGATTCTTAAACTTTCTGACTGTTGTTGGATTACAATTTCAGTTATATCCTTTACTAGTTGTTGTGCAGAAATCCCTCCAAGATATTTTTCGCCAGTTATTCCAGTTAGACTTAAACGTCTGATGGCTGCAAAACGAACTCTAAAAAACTCATCTAAATTATTCGAAAAAATACCTAAAAACCGTAGTCTGTCTAATAGTGGAACTGCATTATCACCAGCTTCTTGAAGTACTCTGGCATTAAAGGCTAACCAACTTTTTTCTCTATCAATGTATTTATATTCTAATACTTTATTCATCTTAAATCTTTGGGGAATATTATTTTTTTTATTGTACCTTTTTTAATTTTTTTCCAATCATCGGTATCTAATTTTATGAACACAAAACCGCTTGTAGGAATATTATCAATATAATCATCCCCAAATTTATTAACAAAATTTGTAATTGCACCATTATGTCCGAAAACGATAACACTTTCGAAAAGATTACTGCACGCTTTAATACTTTCCTCTAGTTTTTTTTCATCAAAGGTATAAAGATCGTCTTTGTAAATGATACTTTCTACTGGATAAGCTAAATTTTGAGCAAAAATTAACGCTGTGTTTGTTGCTCTTTTGGCAGAACTAGCCCAAATAATATATGTTTTTGGTATAAAATCTTTTGCTTGAGCAGCAACAAGATGAGCATCTTTCATTCCTTTGCAAGTCAAACCACGATCTTTATCACGTATTGGAACTTCCCAACTTGATTTGGCATGCCGAACTAAAATTAGATTTTTCATGCTAACAATATTTATCTGTCAATGGCATTTTATCAATTTATTTGAGCCTTACAAATTACAAAATAAATTTTAAATGCAATTGCTTATTTAGATCGAAATGAGGAATAATATTTTTTACAATTACTGTTTTTTATAAAAATTAAACAGAATTATTTACACTCAATGTGAAATATTTCATTTCCGTAAAATATTTTTTTAATTTAATTATTAAGTTTTATCTTGTTTTTTAATTGTTAATAATAAATTATAATCTAGAATTAAAATGTTAAAAAATATAAAAAAATTATTGTAAAACTTAGTAAACATCCGTTTTTGTTTAATATTTATTAACAAAAAATGTCGTTTCAACGAGTATTTAGGTAGTTGATAGAAAAAAAAAATATTATTAAATCTTTCTAATTATATTAGCTTAAAATTCAAGCATTTAAATAAAAAAAATATCATTTTAAATACTCAGCAAGCCAAAAAAAATGATACTATTTTATAGATAAATATTGAAATACAAACTATGATTTAGAATAAAATTATATTACAAACAATACTTTAAAATTTGATTGTATGAAAACAAAATCTACCCTTTTTTTACTGACCTTATTTATGTTTGTTAGTACTATATATTCACAATTTGATTCCCAACATCCTGATTTAAGATCGTGTAATTATTCCTGTTCTTCTGGCAATGTAAATGCTAAAAACGTTTACCTTAGTGCAACTACTAACGATGGAACTCCTCTGCAGGATATTTATCCTACTTGCATTGCTGGAGTGGATACATATAGTGTAACTATATGGTTGAATTACACCCAAAATCAAACTAGTGACATTCCAAATGCAAGAGTATTTGCTACATTGTCCATTGGCGATGGTGCACCTATGCAGATTAACACATATGTTGGAACTTTAGCCTCTACAAAAGGTACCCTTGGCGGGAAAATTAAATTGACAACCGTTCCAGTAAATTGGGTTTGTGGTCAAACTTTGTCTTTTACAAATGTATTGGTGGTTTGGAAACCAGGTAATGGTGACGCACAACTTAATGCAAACTCTACTTATAGTTGTCAAACCTATTCTAATTCACAATGCGAATTTGGCACAACTACTTTTTTTGCCGCACCTCTAGCTGTTCAATATACTTATAAAGCTTGTAAGGTTGGTACAAACAATACAGTCAATTTTACTTCAACCACAAATGGAGGAACAGCACCGTACACTTATGCATGGGATTTTGATAATAACGGCACAATCGATTCTACTATAGCAAATCCTATTTATACATATACTACATCTAACAACACTGCTAAACTAAAAGTCACTGATTCTAAGGGTATTTTCAATACATATTCATTATTAATTAACAGCCCTGCCGAGCTTACTGTATCAGGATCTTCCACAAATGCAAATTGTAGTGGTCAAAATAGCGGATCTGTATCTGTTACTGCTTTTGGAGGAACAGAGTCTTACACTTATTCATGGAAAAACTCATCAAATGTTTTAATAGGGTCCACAGCGACAGTTAATAACTTACCTTTTGGAACATATACGATTGAGGTAAAAGATTCTAATTTATGTACAGCTTCTACCAGTGTTACTATTGCTTCTGCATCATTACCGGTGGCTCCCACGTCTGGTGGAAACCAGACCGTTTGTCAAGCATCTCCTATTCAAACGTTAACGGCTACTGCAACCGGTGGTACAATTACTTGGTATACCGATGCAACTGCTGGAACATTGGTAACAAATCCTACCCTTAGTGTTGTGGGAACCGTAACCTATTATGCACAAGCTGCTAATGGAACTTGTTCCAGTAGTACAAGAACTCCGGTTACATTGACTATCAATGCGGCTCCGGTGGCTCCAACTTCTGGTGGAAACCAGACCGTTTGTCAAGCATCTCCTATTCAAACGTTAACGGCTACTGCAACAGGTGGTACCATTACTTGGTATACCGATGCTACTGCTGGAACATTGGTAACAAATCCTACCCTTAGTGCGGTGGGAACGGTAACCTATTATGCACAAGCTGATAATGGAACTTGTTCCAGTAGTTCAAGAACTGCGGTTACATTAACTATCAATGCGACTCCGGTGGCTCCAACTTCTGGTGGAAACCAAACCGTTTGTCAAGCATCTCCTATTCAAACGCTAACGGCTACTGCAATAGGTGGTACCATTACTTGGTATACCGACGCTACTGCTGGAACATTGGTAACAAATCCTACCCTTAGTGCGGTGGGAACGGTAACCTATTATGCACAAGCTGCTAATGGAACTTGTTTCAGTAGTACAAGAACTCCGGTTACATTGACTATCAATGCGGCTCCGGTGGCTCCAACTTCTGGTGGAGATCAGACCGTTTGTCAAGCATCTCCTATTCAAACGCTAACGGCTACTGCAACAGGTGGTACCATTACTTGGTATACCGACGCTACTGCTGGAACATTGGTAACAAATCCTACCCTTAGTGCGGTGGGAACGGTAACCTATTATGCACAAACTGCTAATGGAACTTGTTCCTGTCTTGCAAGAACTCCAGTTACATTAACTATCAATGCGACTCCGGTGGCTCCAACTTCTGGCGGAAACCAGACCGTTTGTCAAGCATCTCCTATTCAAACGCTAACGGCTACTGCAATAGGTGGTACCATTACTTGGTATACCGACGCTACTGCTGGAACATTGGTAACAAATCCTACCCTTAGTGTGGTTGGAACTGTAACCTATTATGCACAAGCTGCTAATGGAACTTGTTTCAGTAGTACAAGAACTCCGGTTACATTGACTATCAATGCGGCTCCGGTGGCTCCAACTTCTGGTGGAGATCAGACCGTTTGTCAAGCATCTCCTATTCAAACGCTAACGGCTACTGCAACAGGTGGTACCATTACTTGGTATACCGACGCTACTGCTGGAACATTGGTAACAAATCCTACCCTTAGTGCGGTGGGAACGGTAACCTATTATGCACAAACTGCTAATGGAACTTGTTCCTGTCTTGCAAGAACTCCCGTTACATTAACTATCAATGCGACTCCGGTGGCTCCAACTTCTGGCGGAAACCAGACCGTTTGTCAAGCATCTCCTATTCAAACGCTAACGGCTACTGCAATAGGTGGTACCATTACTTGGTATACCGATGCAACTGCTGGAACATTGGTAACAAATCCTACACTTAATGCGGTGGGAACCATAACCTATTATGCACAAGCTGCTAATGGAACTTGTTCCAGTAGTACAAGAACTCCGGTTACATTGACTATCAATGCGGCTCCGGTGGCTCCAACTTCTGGCGGAAACCAGACCGTTTGTCAAGCATCTCCTATTCAAACGCTAACGGCTACTGCAACAGGTGGTACCATTACTTGGTATACCGATGCTACTGCTGGAACATTGGTAACAAATCCTACCCTTAATGCAGTGGGAACGGTAACCTATTATGCACAAACTGCTAACGGAACTTGTTCCTGTCTTGCAAGAACTCCCGTTACATTGACTATCAATGCGACTCCGGTGGCTCCAACTTCTGGCGGAAACCAAACCGTTTGTCAAACATCTCCTATTCAAACACTAACGGCTACTGCAACAGGTGGTACCATTACTTGGTATACCGATGCAACTTCTGGAACATTGGTAACAAATCCTACCCTTAATGCGGTGGGAACCATAACCTATTATGCACAAGCTGATAATGGAACTTGTTCCAGTAGTACAAGAACTCCGGTTACATTGACTATCAATGCGGCTCCGGTGGCTCCAACTTCTGGCGGAAACCAGACCGTTTGTCAAGCATCTCCTATTCAAACGCTAACGGCTACTGCAACAGGTGGTACCATTACTTGGTATACCGA
>NZ_JBLVPZ010000004.1:0-234644 GCF_048286555.1 Flavobacterium cryophilum
GCGAGTTAGAAGTACACATTAGTTCGATGATGCTTTATCAGTCAGCTTAGGGTCACTCCCTTCGGCCGGCGCTGAAATCCTTATCGTGATTTTCTGGTTTAAAAATATAAGGGCGGGTTGAAGTCGGAACTTACTTTGATTTTGCGTCGTCCTCGGGATTACTGCTGTGGCCAACACTGATAATCTTACCATGATATTTTGATATGGTAACTGTAAGGGTGTCTCAGATGATATCTTGTTATTATTTATGAATGTTGCTGGCTTCTTAATTTACTGATGAAGTAAGTGGGAGATAGGCCTGTTCGGTTATTGAATGCCCGCGTAAAGATTTGTGTGGAACCGAAACCGGATTCTTCACCCAGTGCCTTGTTGGTGTAATTGCGGTATTTGTTTTCGATTTTAAGTAATTCTATAATATGGTCAATCTTTAAATGGCTGATATAGTCAACGGTTCCTTTGTTTCGATATCGTGCTATAATTTTTGAAGCGTATTTCATATTCGTGTTTAATATTGAAGCCATTTTTGCTAAAGTCATGTCTTTTTCGAGATATTTTTTATTACGCTCAAATTTTTCTAGATTTTTTAGAATGGCGGCAACTACTTCGGGATTGATATCGAGTTCAGTTTCTTTATTAGTATTGTTTATAACTAATGATTGGTGCGTTTCGGGTTTGCGATTCATCAGCTCTTCAAATAATCTTTTATTTTTATAATGTCTGTGCATCAGTACCGCTATGATTACTGTCATTATCGAGACTACAATTGTCAAGTATTGTTCAATGTTTTTTTGTCTTTGAAATAATTTTTTTGTGTCGTATTCTTTGATTATTTTCCCCGAAAGGTATTTGTAATCTTTAAGTAGCACCTGGTCTACTTTTACGAGCGTGCTGACATAATATAACTCTAATTCTTTGTCGTTTCGTTGCTGATAATAATCAATTAATATTTCATAGGCTTCCCGTAAATGAGGACGTATGTACTTTTGTTTTTGGAACGCTTCATCTATCTTTTTTAAGTAGGGTAATGCCTTTTCCTGCAACTCTTGAGCCCAGTAACTTTTACCGATGTAAAAATAGGCCGTCGTTTCGTTTGTAAAATCTTTATTATCTATCACAACAGGCAGTGTCTTTGTCAATTTCTTTATTGCGTCCCTATAATTGTGTTTGAAATACTGATTTACTCCTTCGGAATGGATAAAGTAGGGCTCCATTTCTAAATTTTTAAATCGCACTCCCTCGTTCAGCCCCATTTGATTAATCTGGCTGCACAGCTTATATTTACCTATGCGGTTGTAACAAAGCCCTAAAGAGTGAAGTGAATTTAAATAGGCACGGTCATTTTTCTCCTTGAAATAGCTGACACATTCTTGAAATAATGCTGTTGCCTCATCGTAAAATCCAAGTTGATATTTGATCTGAGCAATAACATATTTTACTTTATATATTAGGTAGTGGTTGTTTGTCTTTGAAATGTATTCGTCCGCTATCAGGTAGCTGTCGAGGGCGTCCATGTGCTCTTTACGATCGAATTGTACAATCCCTTTTGTCATGTAGCTCGATCCGATTAATTCCATGTCGGCTGTCCGTTTCGCTGCTGTCAACATACTATCGGCATATACTAATTGTAGCTTATTATCGCTTGTATAAATTAAAGCTTTATAAGACTGGGTCATTTGACCGAAGTTTTTCTCCCGTTTTGCTTTAGTTAACCATGATTGTGCATACAGCTTTTCTTTGATGCTATCTTTTTCTTCATATCGTATGTTGTGGCTAAAATATTCATAGTTTTTAGCTGAAAGACTGTCCGGAATTACAAAATTATTTTGTTGTGCATAGGCATTATGACACAGGCATACCCAAAGTATAAGTAAGTAATTTTTCGTCATAGATCTAAAATATTGGGGGCTTACAGATTAGAAAATACAGAATTAGTGTATTGCATTATTCTATTCCTGTGCACTAAATGTAACTAAAATTACTTCATTGATGCAAGAATTACCTCAACAAATGGCTTTTCTATCTTGATGAGTACAAGTCGCTGGATGGTTGTTGTTTATCTAAAAATGTTACGTATTCAATTCGAGAATTGCGTATGGTAGATTCCCGAATCGAACAGTTATTGGCTTGCCGGGGAGGAAACGGCCCACTAGTTTTGCCCTGAATTCAAGCGGTTTTGTTATGAGTAAAACCAACAACCAACACTGTTCAGATTACCCCGGGAGAAATGAACTGATGAAAAAAAGTAATCAGTAACATTTAAAAACATTAACCAAAATGAAAAAATTCTATCCATGTCTTAGCACTTTAATTTGCTTGTCCTTTTTGTTTACACTTGATTCTTGCACTGCCGATTCTGTTTTTGTATCAGATGATACTTTAGACAAGGTAGATGCGAAGAATGAGAATCCTTATTATAATTCCAGAAAAGAAGATGTAGTGCCAGTCAATAGTGAGGATTTCTATGCCTCAGCCAAGCATATTCCTAATGCGTTAATGGAGACTCATCATGCGCCGGATAGTATTACGACTTATTCGACTACGGAAGCAGATAAGATTATTGACCCAGACTGGAAAAAGCTTATAACCCGCTTGGGTACCGAGTAGGGAACTGGATTTCAGTTTTATGATAGACAGTTTGTACAGTCAATTCTAAAAAGGTTGCTCATTTTGAGCAACCTTTTTTAATTTTCATCTGCTTTTTCCATCCGGATTATGAGTTTGTTTTTGAGTGTATTCAGAAATTTTGTTCTCTCGGATTTTCTGTTTCGAATTTCCAGAAAAACCCTATTGAACTGCCCTAAATCAATATTAAAAGAATACTCGAAAAAGCTTGTGACTTCTTTTAGTCCTGCGGTTCCGTTATTAAAAACGCCTTCGGTGTGAAGTGCATAAATCAACTCGATCAGTTCTACTTTTGATCCTGTCCATTTCGGGTCTTTATGGAGTGGGGAAGGTGATTGTATTGTTATTGTCTTTCGCTTTAATTTTGCTATTTGCTCCTCCAAAAAAACTTTTATCTCATCGTTGGCTAGTATGCGAGCTACTTTATAGTCATGAGAGGTAGAGAAGCGTTGGTCTGCTTGAAAATAATAACTGTCTACTAATAGCTTAAAATCATATTTTGCCCGTATAAAATATTTGTCATCGAGGTAGTTGTCAGCGGTACGGTAGTAACGGTAAAACGCCTGATTCTTCTCGAAAAAGACTTTTAATTTATTGAGTTCTGCTTTATAATATTTACCTATTGTTTTTTGAGACCCGAATGGCTTGTTGGTTTCAATAGTATAGATTTCGTTGTAGTAAATCAGTTTAGCCGCAAACTTTGGCTTGATGTCCCGGAAGAATTCTATTTCCTCTGTTTTGTTTAGCCTTTTATATTTTATGAAAAAGGTTTTTAGTGTCTCTAAGGCTGCAACGCTATTCTTTATTGCCTGCTCAGCCGATTGTATCGGATTTTCTGATTCCAGATGGATCAATTTTAATTGATGTTCTAATTCGGACATCAATGATTCAGCAAACAATTTCATTAGGACAGTTTTAGATTTACAATTTGACCGATTCAGTACTTGAATGGGAGGCAAATCTATTTGATGGTTGCTTGGGTTGCAAATGGTGTGGTGTTCGATTCCCGAATTGAATAGTGAAATTCCGGAATTGCATAGCGGTTATAATTTGTTTTTTTTCTTGTTACTGACTCTATGTTGATAGTTTTTGTAATTATGCGGTAAATGATAGTTTTAACGACCACAAAAATGATGTTTTTGGAAAAGTTGGGAGACTTTTATTGCGTTTAGGACTTTTAAGAATTAAAAAAAGCGTAAATTCATAAAGCTTTACCAAGTGGGTAATTAAGTGCTGATTTTACAAAATATTATAATAACGTAACACTATTCTATCTGTAGTAAATTGAAAAATGATTGATTTATTCTAAAAAGGCATCTGTTTTTTCTATTTCTTAACCTATTATGAGATGAATATTTTAAAAAAAAGATTAAAAAAAATCTTAACAAGCTAAGGCTGTTTTTTTTATGTAACAATTTGATAATATTATGCTTACAGGATAAAAAAAATATTGAAGTTATTAATAAATATACTTAAGTTTGTAACTCAAGCATATTATATCTATAATTTTATAATAGATATTTTTTATATAAATATTTTCTTACATTAAAAATTGTATATGAAATGTACCGAAGAAGTTGAGAGCGATAAATATATTAATAATAAAAGTAATCTTAACTTTGATGCTGTAGACATTTTTAGTGGTGCTGGAGGGTTAAGTATTGGAGCCGAAAGAGCGGGGTTAAATATTGCCATTGCAGTTGAAAAAGATGTTTATGCTGCTGAAACTTTTTTGCATAATCATCCTTTCGCTAAAATATTGTGTAACGACATTTGTGACATTAAACCTTTAGACCATACTAGTGTTAATCCTTTTATAGTATTTGGTGGACCGCCTTGCCAGGGGTTTTCTACATCTAATACAAAAACAAGGTCATTAAAAAATGCAAATAACTTTTTATTTCATCAGTTTCTTAGGTTTGTTGAAGAATTGCAACCATCTTGGTTTTTGTTTGAAAATGTTGAAGGAATAACCTCATTTGACAGTGGTAATACTGTAAAAGAAATCAAGAGATTATTCGGGGAGTTAGGTTATAGTACAACTGAACAGGTTTTATTTGCTTCAGATTATGGAGTGCCACAACATAGAAATCGATTTATAATGGTGGGTAACCGGCTAGGAATTGATTTTAAATTTCCAGAGAAATTTGATTATAAAGTATCCGTTGAAGATGCTATTTCTGATTTGCCATCACTTAAAAATGGAGATAGTATTAATGAACTTTCCTATTCAAAAAAAATATCAGAATCCAGTGATTACGCTAAGTTGATGAGAAAAAATTCAACTAAATCGTTTCAAAATTTTGTGTCCAGAAATAGAGATTATGTTTTGGAAAGATACAAGCATATTGGACAAGGTCAAAATTGGAAGGCGATTCCTGATGAATTAATGCAAAATTATACAGATAAGAATAATTGTCATAGTGGTATTTATAAACGTCTAAATTCAACAATACCTTCTGTAGTTATTTCTAATTATAGAAAGAATATGCTAATACATCCTTTTGAAGATAGAGGATTGTCGGTTAGAGAGGCAGCACGGCTTCAAAGTTTTCCGGATAATTTTATTTTTAAAGGAACATTATCTCATATACAACAACAAATAGGTAACGCTGTTCCACCTTTATTGGCAGAAGCCATTTTTAAAGCGATTAAGCTTCAGCATAGACAAGCTATTGATTAAGCTAATAAATAAAAATTGTTAAGTTAGTTTTAAACCTTCGTCTTCCGCTACTTTTTTTAGATTGTATAGTATTGCTGATTGTTTTTCTGACGGCAGTGAGATTTTCCCGCTTCCCATTTTAAATAAAATATCAGCTTGCATACTTGATAATTTTAATTCAGATTTATCTGCCGAATAATAGCTATTGAGCTTCTTCCAAGCTTCGATAGGAGTATTTATAATCTTAATTTGTATTTCTATTCCGGTATCGACCACTTTTTTCTTTTTCTCTTCTTTCTGGATGTATTTGATTTCTTGATTGTCTACAAACAGGGAATTATCTAGATTTTTAAATTCGACTTTTAATTCCTTTACACTTTCCCAACATTTTGCGTTTTTGGTCCATTGACTTATGTTCGCGAATCCTGCAGGTGGCGAAGTTATTTTAAAATATACCTTATTAGCAATTGTATCCAAGATGTTAAATAATGTTTCAGGGATAACTTGATTCTCCCAAATATTATTAAAGTTTAAATTGAACCCCATTTCTTTAACTATAAAAGAAAGATACGCCATACTATAGGTCACCGTTTGAGCTCTGAACCCCCCATCGTACCAGGTTGATTTTGTAATTAGCCTTTCTATAGTGCGAAACATGATAATTCTTGCTATAGCATCTTTAAAATATGATTCTGTTATTGCTAAGTTATCATTTTCCAATATCTCACTAATATTATCGGCAAATCTTTTGAAACTATCTTGTGCCCCTTTCGAAACAATATCAGGTCTTTGATTCCAAGAATTCTCTGCTTTGGAAAGTAGCGTTTTATCAATTAATTGATGCTTTGGATTTTCGAGAAGAAATTTCCTTTTGTCAAAAGCAGAAAGATAGGCTTGGTTATTCAAATATTCACCTCTAACTCTCTCATAATACCAATGTGTCCTTCTTTGTAAACCTTCGGCTGCTGGCGCAAAAATTCTAGTCGAATAATCTTTCATATCTTTATGAAATGGACTGTTAGAAAAGAAATCGGAGTTATTGATTTTATTTTGAGTATTTGCATACTCGGCTACTTTCGAAACAAAATCATCTTGATTATTTAGTTCTTTAACAACAGATAATTTCATTTGTACAGAAACTTTTGAAACATCAATTTTAGAAACCTTATTAGCAGAATAAATAGCAGAGGTAGTTTGACCACCATTCACAATCTGGAAATTTTTAATTAAGTTGATGTTACCATTATCTCCAAATTCAACAGAGGAGGCAGTTGCTGTTATACCATTATTATAAGCAAAAAACATTTCAGGTGCTGTTTCAATAGTATTACGTAATCCTCTATTTACACCTCCTCGGAATTGAAGAAAAGTTCTAACATTTTGTTCAAATAGTTTTTGGCCATAGTCTTCATAAATATCAACAAGAATGCTTCCATTAATTACAGCTAAATACGACTGATAAGCATCACTATCATGATTAATTTTAAGGTATGGTAAATTAACTTTTACTTCAAATTCGCCAATTCCATTGGCTGAAGTATAAATCTTATGGAGGTATTCAATATCAACTATTCTAAATTCCACAGGAATATTCAAAAAAGTTTCAGAGAAAATATCTTTTAGCGTTCTTGTTACTTTTCCATCTGTCAATAACATTAATCGAACTTTTAAAATCTGATTTCTGTCTTGATATTTTTTTAAATTATATGCCATAGAATAGGCATCAGATGTTTCTTCCATTTGAGAATGAAAACCTTCAAAGCTTTTTTTTAAGAACGATTTCATTCTGGTAAACTTTGAATCTAATTGGGTCCTTGTCAAAGTCTGTATTACATCATCTTGAAAATATTGGTGATTTAGAATTGTTAGAACTCCTCTTTCTTCATCGAAATCAAATCCAAATGCTTCAGTACCTTTTTTAATATATTCTGCATAAGTATAATTTTTAGTTAAATCCCCTATTGAGACAAGATCTTCACAAACAATTTCGAAAAATGCTTGTGGTCTTAGCAATGTTCTACTTTCAGCATCACTAAGAATAGATTGTGTAAAATATTGATGAAATTCTTCAAGACTAATCATGTAATTATAATTTAGATTATACTATTTACATCTATTTCAAACCTTGTACAAAGTTGAAGGTCAATAATGTAATTGACAGCAATTATTTCTGAAGGAGTTTGATGTGGTAAGATTCTTGGAAAATCTTTTTCTACTGTAAATCCTCGTTCACTATCAACAACAAATTTATACATAACATCATAAACCATTCCAGGCATATACCCAAATTCAATCAGTTTTTGTTCAAATGATTGAATGACTGTCACAGATTCGGATGAAAACAAATTATCCAATTCGTTAATTAAATCAGCTATTGATTTCCCATTTTTAGCTTCTGTCAAGCCATAGGCGACTAAGAATAAAGGTTTATCATTTGAAAATAACTGATGAGATGATGAAATGGTAACTTGAGGACCTCTACTCGTTTTATATGATTTTATTTCAATAACTAAGTCCGCAAAAGAAAAATCTTGTTTATCTGCTTCGGGACCACCCCAAGCTGTTATCGTTGCCGTTGCACCTCTACTCGGAATAAGTACATTTTTTAGAAAAAATAATTCAGCAAACAAACCCATTTGCATCATTAATGATAAAGAAACCACCGCATTTTGCATTAAAAATGCCTGCCAACGTTTTAGTCTGTTTTCAACTGCAATTACCATTTTTTCATTACTTGGGCATGAGGCGCATATTGAGATTATATCTTTACATACTGATAGAAAAAGTTCCCAGTCATCTTGACGATTGACAATTAGAAATAATTCTCCATTGTTTTCATGATTTCTTTTTATAAACGAAATGCCTCTTAGTTTGATATCAATTTCGATATTCTTGAATTCTTCCGTAGTTTTTAAATAAAAACCGTAATCCCCTTTTTGGTCTATCATCCAAAATAAGTTATGAATAATTTCAGAATCAACTCTTCGAGCAGAATCTGGCAGCATATTCAGCCATGGGTTGAGTAGTTTATCAGTCATCACTTTCTTTATCTGCTTCTATTTCTTTGAGTAGATTGCTATAATATACTGTATTAATTTTCAATGTTACAGTGTTGTCATTTGTGATGTCACCAGGAAAACTTATTCCAAATGCTGGCAAAACATCAACGGTTAATGTTGATAATTTTGATGTAGGCTCAAGAATGTGTAGTCTCAGTAATGGACGAGGTAAAAGTCTTCGAGCTTGCGGTCTATCAGTTCCTACTTGTTTTCTTTCTGACTCTTGTAAGGAAATTGCTTCACTCGTTCCCGAAGAAACCTGTCTGTTTTCAAGCTGATAATTTCCATCGTCATCTAGACGGACAAAACGTTTTTCTTTTTGTATAGTAACATCTTCGGAAACCCTAAAACTAACTCCTAGACCACTGAATAATGCAATGTCCCAATTGGTTTCATTTTCTTCAATGTACCTTTTTACAAAACTAACAGGCATTCTTGCCATTAATCCTAATGGGTCATTTTGAAATGTAATAAATTTTTCAAGAAAATTGAAGATTAATTGTCGATCGATATCCCTCCAAAGATAATGGCTTATTACCCGTTCAGGTTCTTTAGATAACAATCCTACGAGGTGTCCAATAGTTTCCAAATTCTTTTTAATGTCCTCTGGCTTTGAACTTATAACACTTGTCTCCTTCCCTTTACCATTAAGTTGCATCGAATAAGTAAATTCTCGGACGTTTTTTTGTTTGTTCCTTGCTGTAATCTGTAATGCACTGCTTGGATTTTGCTTAATTGCTAACCCAAATTTTTCTGGAGTCATATTATTATCAGCCATTATTTTAAAGTCATCCATGAGTTCTTCAGTTGCAGAAATTATTTCTGCAAAATCAACAATTTTATTATAAGGCATATAAATTTTGCATAAATCTTCATAACCTGACCTATAACCAAACCATCTTCCCATCTGCATTAAGGTATCATAAAATACGGTATTTCTTAAAAAATAACTTACACTTAATCCTTCGAGTGTATATCCTCTTGCTAAACTTGTTCCGCCAATTACTATTGCATTTGTTGGGATATCTTTTCTATATTCCAAAGGAACTGTTGTTTTCTGATGTACTTCACGGATTAATATTGTACTTACTTGATCTGTTAAGGTATTTAAGACTTCGTCCCATGAAAATTCATCTTGATTGAAATATTTTATATAAGTGTCCCACAAATCTTGAATATAAATACTTTGATTTTTCGCATCGTTTAGTTTGCCATATGCAATAATATCTTCTTGTATAAAATCAAGATAATTTGTTATCTCGATTGCAATTTTTTGATGAACTGCTGTAAAGCGAGTTGCATGAACTAACATACTATTATGACTATTTGCATATCCACGTAGATTTCTAACTGCTATATTTAAAAGAAATACTTGGATTGCTTCTTTTAAACTATTTGGAATTGATGCTATTTCAAGATCTTTTTTATGTCCTGTCGGTAAATCATTTTCATTGTCAGTCACCTCTATCAAATGTCTTCCATCTGTGTCTAAGAAAATTTTTCGAGCTCCAAAGTAATTTGTTGGGGCATCTAGTGCATAAATAAAGTCTTTGGGGAATAAATCACGTCCAATACTTTCGTTTTCGGCTTCATGGTCAATAAAAATATTTGCATAAGGTGTTGCGGTATAAGCTACATAAGCACTACGTGAAAACAAGCTTAGTAATCGTCTTATTCCTCCGTTTATTGCCGTTGGATCTTCTTCTTCTTTAGTATTTACAGATGCGTAGTCGGATTCATCATCAATAACAAGCATTGCATGGTCTGCAACTTTATTTTTATATTGTTTTTCTAACCAGCTAATTACACTTTTTAATGTTGAAGTGTTCTTTTTAATAACAATTAAAACAGGTACATTTATAGTTTCAAAATTAACACCTTGTGAGGCCCTATCTGCATCATGCCTATTAAAATCTCTAAGCACCGTTGTAAGACTGTAAGGGGTTTGGTTTTTATCTGAAGTTCCTTTTCCAGCACCGACTTGTACACCATTAGTTTGCCCAACAAAAGCTTCGTTTAAGCGCTCTTGAGTCTGATTTCTCAGATTGTTCATTCCTCCTGCAATGACAACAATAAATTTATAGCCAGCATCAGCAGCCTTGCAAACTAATCCTGAATAATTACCTGTTTTGCCTGACTGCACATGACCAACCACCATTCCGTATCTTGAAAAATGTGTCACATTAGGGTTTTCAATATTATTCATTACGATATCGGTATCGTCATCAATTGCTTTTACAACACCCGTAGGCAAGAAAGATGAAATATGGTTTTTATACCTTTCCCAATAATATTTTTTATTTCGCTGTTTTTCAACACCTGTCCACCATGTATTGTCACGTTCTTGTTGTTCGGCACCTTGAATAAGAATACCTGCTTCCATTTTTACGTCGAAATGTGTTTCGAGTTCACGGATTATTCTTTTCCAGTCATTGTCTTCCAATTCAGGGAGAGATTCTATTGCAATTACCTTTGCAAACATTTCATAGCCAATTTGAGCTATCACTAATTTAGTATTCTTTACCTCCTCTTCAATTTTATTTTCCGGCAATGTTCCATCAATCTTTTTAAGATTGTTGAAAACATGTTCTTTAATAGCTAAATACCCTGTTGTAGTACTCATGATTTAAATATTTCTGGTCGATTTTTAAATATTTCTGTCTTTAATAATTCTTGTTTATATTCCTCACTTAAACCTGATTCTTGAAGCATAATAAATAATTTATTAATATCATCTTCAGTTAAAGCACTTTCTTGCTTTATTGAATGAGGATCCGTCTGTAATTTTGATTGGATAGCGTCTAACGGTAAGTATGCTTGCACACCGTTTAAATAATATTTTAGTTTTTCTTTTTGGTAATCATCGAGACTAGACAGTAGATTAATAAATAATGGATGGCTCTGATTTATTGCAAAGCGGAAATTCTCTTTCACTGGAAATGTTTCCCAAAATTGGATGATTGATTTATCTTCTATTTTTTTTCCTCTTGCCGAAAATGGTCGAGCACCTTTGTCAGTAACCTGCGAAATTATGCGACGCAAATCAGATTTTATAATATCAGCTGGTCTTGCCATTGATTTTTTTATATCAATACCCCAATGAGAATCCATTGAATTTGGTATTTCAATCCTAACTCTTATGAGTTTATGTGCATCAACCGCCTTATGAAGTCCCCACCAGGTTCCATAGATTATTATTCTGTTTTGGCGATACAGATAAAAACCTTGAGACTTTACATAACCTTCCTCTGTTGCATACAATTCATATTCTTGTTGTGATATTTTTGAATGATGAGGCAGTATGAATGGTTGTATAGAAACACTTGAGCCGTATATGTTTATTTTTTCAGATGTGATTTGTTGTGTTGCAGGGTGATTAATGTTAAAAGGATTAAATGCTTTAACCGGGTTGTTGTTTACATGGATCTTTAATTTTTTTAGAGGCATTTGACCTTCTAAAAATTTATGAAAAACCAAGGATAAATGTTTTCGTAACTTATCAATCATTTCTGCAAAATTTGCCGAAGGAATTTTATCAATCTCTTCCCAAATTACCAAGGTGCCTCTATCTAGTTTAGCAAATTCATCATAAAGTGGGAAATCGTTATAATTCTGAGGTGTAATTAAAAACCATTCATTTTTTTTAGCGATATAATTTAAGTCCCACTGACGACATGAAATCTGTCCTTTTCTTTTAGTAACAACTGTGAGTTTTTTACATTGCGAAAATGAAGCCGTTTTAAGTCCTAATCCAAATCTGCCCAAATCATTTTTGCTACGGATATCTTGTGGGTTTGTGTTGGCAAGTCTCATTGCTTCAATAAGCATTTCTTCAGACATCCCATTTCCGTTATCTAGGATTGCGAAAGAGATACAGGGCTTTGTGACAGCATAAATATAGATTTCGGAACTGTTTGCGGTTATGCTATTATCTATTAAATCAGCCACTGCCACTTCTGTTGAATAACCAATTTCTCTTAATGAGTCAATGAAATTACCAACATTTGGAGATACTATTTGAGTTTTTAGGGGCATTTATAGGTTATAAAAATTGAATTTATACAATGCTAATATATAACTAATATATGATTAATACATATAAAATTCTTATAACAAATAATGTAAATTTCTTATTTAGTCCTTCAGAAATAACGTCCTGTTGTTGGATTTTTTGTAATCTATAAAGCAAAACATCGCCTTAATTACCTTTGATAATGAATTATTACGTCTTAAAGACCTGTCACGGTTAGAAGAACTATTTAAAATTAGAATACAAGATATAATTGAAATTTTTGAATTGCAGATAAAAAGTATTCGGACATAGCGACATGGTAGTTGCTTCTGGGTTAATGTTCATTTTAAAATAATTATGAAACACATTTGAATCATTTGTCCTTTTTCTTACCTTGCGTTCCTATTTAACTTTATAATAAATGCTGTATTTGATCTATTATTATTAGTAAAAGTATTGTTTGAAGGACAAAACGTATTGTTTTTGCACGCAAATATTGGTGCTCTTAATTAATAAATTGAAAGTAAATAAAGAAAAAAAATATAGTCATTAATCAAGAAGATTTACAAAATTGACTATATGACAGATATTTTTGTTTTCTTTTGTTCATAATATTGGTTAGAAACAATAAGAGGTAAACTTCAATTTAGTTACTTTTGAAAAAAAATGTCGAGAATAAAATATTTAAATATTTAAATGGATTTAACATTTCATAGTAACAATATTGAAACTTGGTTTCTTGATAGAAAGCCTAGTGATTTTCCTGATAATGGAAATAATTACATTGCAAATTATAACGTAATTAAAGATAAATTAAAACCAATACATAAACAAGTTACTGCAGGAGCAGACAGTGTTAACAATACTTCTTTGACATGGCATGATGAATGTCATATAAATAAAGTAATAAAGCAAGCTTCAAAATTATTAAGCTATACGCACACAAATATAACTGCATTTGAGGCCTTTGTTTTATTAGTTGCAATTCAGATTCATGATATCAAAAATATTCAAGGGCGTGAAGAACACGAAAATAAAGCTACAGAAATATTTTACGACTTAGGTATTGGTGGACTCATTGATTCAATTTTATTAAAAAACATAGGCTTTATTGTTAGTTGCCACTCAGGTTCAATCACTGTTGACGGAAAGCAACATAAGGATAAGATAAACTTATTATCACCTGAACTATACAGAGATGAAAAGGTAATACATTTGCGGTTTTTAGCAGCGGTTTTAAGGCTTGCAGATGAATATGCTGATGATGCCGAAAGGGCAATGGTTTATTTACTTGAACATGGCATGATAGCCCAAGGGAGTATAATTCATCAGAAACATGCACAATGTTTAGGAAATGTGGGTTTATCACCTGACACAGGAAAAGTATATTTTGACTATCATCTTACAATGGAGGATGCTTTAGAAACATTCCCTAAATATGTAAAAGAAACAGACAGCTTTACAGAAGCGTATTTACTTGATGAAATTTTTGAACGAACGGTAAAATCACATTACGAAACGGTTTACTGCATGAGATATTTGAGACCGTATATTTCAATTAATAAAATAAGTGTTAGTATTGAGATAGAACATCTAAAACTGCATGAGCAACTTAAAATAGCCTATGAACTGGAAGAAACGGGATATCCTACTGATAATTTGACAATTATGGAACTTGCAAAAAAGGATCTAAAATGTGAAGGTGGTTACTGGACCGGTCAAACATTAAAAATCCATCTGGCTAATAATCTAATAAAAGTATAAATGTGGAAGTACTAAAAGAAAACCCTTTTGTTGTTTTGACTCCTGATGATAAAGGTTTTCATAACGAAATAGAATTAAGTAATGCCCAAATCATTCATAAATTATTTGTAGATGTATTTGAAGATTTTAAATCTATTCCGCAACAAGGACATGTATTTCTAAATGGACCAAGGGGTTCAGGCAAAAGTATGATGTTTAGATTTTTACTCCCCGATTGTCAGCTAATCGACAAAGAAACTATTCATTATAATGAACTGCCCTTCTTCTCTATTCATATTCCAATAAAACTGACGAGCATCAACAATCCAGAGTATGAACTGATAAAAGACTACGGTAATTCAATTTTTAATGAACACGTATTATGTATTTATTTCGCCGACTTAATATTTGATTCATTCACAAAACTTAATTTCAAGAATATAGATAAAGACCTTCTTTTAAATGAAATAAAAGATTTTTATAGTAAAAATTTTTTAAAACGTTTAAGACAGTGCGGAGGCGATATAAAAACATTGCCGGATTTTAATCCTCAAAGTCCACAAGAGGCTTTTGTCATAATTCAAGAGATTTGCTCAGATATTTTCGTTGAAGCTAATCAATATCTTAAAAGAAATGTACAAAACTTAAAATTTCCTAATCAGTTTAGTGCTGTACAATATAACGGTCCATTGTGCGATTATCTGTCTTTTTTATTTCCATTATTGAAAGATTTAAAACAAATTTCTTCATTATTTCCGAACAAGCCGTTCTTTTTGCTTATAGACGATGCAGATAATTTGACAGACGCTCAAGTTGTTGTTTTAAATACTTGGGTGTCTTACCGTACAAATTCAGAAGTATCATTAAAAATATCAACTCAATTAAATTATCCAAGTTATAATACTATTAACGGAACTAATATAGACAGCCCTCATGACTATTACGATATTAATATTTTAACTACTTACTCATCTTCAAAAGATATTTATAATAAACGTGTTAGGCAGATTATTGAAAGACGTCTAAATTTTTTTTATGAGGGCAAGGGATTAGATATTTCTCCAGATGACTTTTTTCCAAATGATTTAGAACAGGAAAAAAGAATTAATATTATAAAAGAATGCTTAAGAGAAAATTATAACGAAGGAAACGGTAGAGGCGCTACTGTAAATGATGATATAAAAAGGTATGCTATTCCAGATTATATAAAAAGTTTGAAGGGTACTTCTAAATCGGGTTCTACTTTTAAATACGCAGGATTTGATATGTTGGTAAGTATTTCGTCTGGTGTAATAAGACATTTTTTGACTCCAGCTTCTAAAATGTTTAACGCACAATTTAGAGATTTAAAATTAAAAAATGATAAATTACAACCAATAGACGTTCTACTAATAGAGCCTTCAATTCAAAATGAAGAAATTCGAAACTATTCAATTGTACAGCTCTTTGACGAATATGATAAGTATACGAAAGATAAACTACAACTGGCGAAAGATGAAAAATATCTCTCCAAAATTGCGAAATTGCGAAATTTAATAGAATCGGTAGGTGGTTTATTTAGTGAGTATATAACATCTACTGACAGGAGTGAGAGAAAAGTATTTTCATTTGCAATTACAGGTTTTGTTGATCCTGAACTTAAAGAGGTTATCGATTTAGGTGTTAGATTAGGTTATTTTCATAAGTCAACGATTGGTAAGAAAAATGGAACTGGTAAAACGAGGTTATATGTTTTAAGCAGAATATTAGCTCCTCATTTTCTATTGGATCCGACAAGTTTCGCTGGCTATCAATTTTTCACTTCTGAAAAGTTGATGAGAGCAATGTTGAAACCAGATTCTTTTATAAAAGAAATGCTAAAAATTAAAGAAGGGGAAGAAGAGAAAGAAACATTACAAGCAAAGTTTGATTTTGATTATCCATTAGAAAATTGAGTTATGACTGATACATTAGATAAATTAAAAGATTCTTTCGATAGTAGTTATGACGTTTTTATAGTCTCTGCGAGTTATGAAGAACGTTGTCTTTCAATTATTAAAAATATTGAAACAGAAATTTCTTTTGGGTATAAAATTGTTTCTGTAAGTACGCCACATAAAGAATTGATAAGCGATAACTTAAATATCTTTCTAGAAAAAGATTTTACTGTTGTTGAAGTGGATAATTCTGATCAAGTAGGAACAATGATGAGCTTACTCTCTCCAATAATAGATATTCTGGAAGATAATGAAGACGCTTCGTTTTTAGTTGATATAACTACTTTTACTAGACAGACTCTTTTAATTTTATTGCGCTTACTTAGAAACATTTTAACAACAAAAAATCTTGTACAATTCGTATACGCTCCTGCAAAAGAATACTCTATTGGTCTAAAACATTGTGACAAATGGTTAACACAGGGAATATTAGAAGTCAATTCTGTATTTGGATATTCGGGTGTTATAAGGCCATCAAGGCCTTATCATTTAATTATACTTTTAGGATTTGAAGTTGAAAGAGCATCTTCACTCATTGATGCGTATGAACCAACAAAAATAAGTATCGGTTATGCAAAGAAATTAGATTCTTTAAGTCCTGAAGATTATGAATTAAATAAGGAAAAATGTAAAGAATTATTATTAGAATATCCAATAGCTGAATATTTTGAGTTTTCCTGTGTCCATGTTGAGGAGTGCAAAACTGAAATATTAAATCAAGTCCGCAAGCATGGAAAAAGTAATGTTATTATTTCACCTATGAATAATAAAATATCTACAGTTGCCTGTGCTTTAGCAGCATTTGAAAATGAAGAGATTCAGTTAGCAATTGCTATTCCTGCGACCTATAATCATGAAAATTATTCTTCGTCTGGAACCAGTTTTCATATACTTGAAGTGACTGATTTTATTAAATAGTTTAATTTCCCTATTCAGCTTTTAAGAAAAAACTATAACCTTTTAAACACGTAAAGGTTTATTGTAAACATATTAAACCATATTACCAAATATTTTCAGGTACTGCAATGCGGAATTCATTTATAAGTTCTATTTTGTAAATAACAATATTTGGTAATTTCCTCGGTTAGATTTAAATGAAAAACCTGTTTGTTGAAATCCATATTTTTTTAATAAGTGAATCATTTTTTCATTCTTTTCTCGTACAGTTGCGTAAATATTTTTCTCTAAACTCGTTAATAATTCAACGATTTTATTTCCACTTCCACTTTTTAAACTGACTATCCAACCTAATTCAAAATTATATTCACTTGAATCCTTTTTGGAGTTCGACAAAGCAAAAACTTTCTCTTTATATTTTTTATTAGGAATTTTTAGAGCACCGATTCCATCTATATTTTCTTTATTACCAAGAATTATAATTTTTGGATTCTTGTCTATTAAACTTTTAAATGAATCTTCAGATACTTCACCAGCATTAATTAATATTTTTTTAAAAAGAATAATTTCACTTTCCGAAAAATCCTTTGCTTCTTTATAATCGTATTTTATCATCTCATTTTTTTTTCAAACATACAAAACCATTTCTACTATTCTTTATGGTTTTCCTCATGCAAAATACAGTAAATAAAAAAGATGCCTTACTAGCATCTTTCATTATTTTTTTCGTCTATCCTTCCAGCTATCATTATAATGCCTATTCCTCAAATGTTCATAAAACTTCCCTGTCACATAAAGACCTAAAAACCAGACCACAATTAGCCCTATAATTTCATACCATTTCATATTTTGAATCTTTAATTAAGTTCAAAATAGGTGTTTAAATTTTTTATGTGATATGCATTTTGGAAAATTCAATATGCAATTTGGGAGTATTTCTTAAAAATAATAAAAGATGCCTCACAGCACCTTATTTATTTATAATCCAATTATTCTTTTTTTAAATCAAATTCAAAATCAAACAATTCCTTAGGAGGTATTTCTAAACCTTTTGCAATGGAGATTATTGTTCCCATTGATGCTCCATGTTCCCCATTCAATACTCTGTAAACTTGTTTAGGCTCAATCTTTCCTATAGATGCCACTGTCATGACATCTTTTCCATATTTAGTTAGAAGAACCTGCAGATTCTCTCCAAATTTTATATAATATTTTTTTCTAATTTCTTTCACAATGTGAAATTGATGCAAATTGCAGAGAAATAATTGTCAAATTTGACAATGCAAAGAATATATTTCATATATTTGCTTTTTAGATTATGTATTTATTTGAAATAATAGATAATCATTTATTAAATTTGCGATTCTTCATAAAAAAACATTTGAAGCATTCGCTTAGAATCTCGCCTTAGGAAACTGGTAATTTTGCAACGAGATAATAAGTACGATGCTCACGTCCCATGGCGTGGGCTCACTTATTGTTGCACGGTATACCAGTACCTCTGAGGCAGTAAGCTGAGTTCCATGCCATTTTTTTGGCCACTATTTTGGCCACACTCAACTTCATTCTTAGCGCTACATCTTCATTTATTAAGTCTCGCACCAGTTTAAACCGCTAAAACCCGCGTGCCTATGATATAAAAAAATCACTATAAATATAATGCCTGTGCTGTTTCTTTATTTTGAATTAGTGTTTCAGTGCAGGCTCTTTTTTATTGTGAATCGTGACTAGCAACGAGGTCATTTTTATTTAAAATTTTAAATTGTGGTAAAGAGCAAAGACGTTGATGTTAAAAATCAATCTTCCTTCTTTATACCACCCTTACGCCACATTACCTTAGGAATACAACTGGGTTTACAACATCTGAATTATTATAATGAAATACTACAAACAAATACAAATAGGAATAATAATACTTTTTATAGCAACGATGTTCATGTGGCTTTATGGTTGAGATAGTTTCACCGGAACTGATCTTCCAAAATCATATTGAGAGGAGCAAAGAGGTCATTCGTTATTTTAAATTTTGAATGTTGAATTGGGATAAAAGAATTAAGAACAAAGAATTAAGAACAAAGAATAAAGAGTATAGAACAAAGAAGCAAGAATATAAATCTAACTACAAACACGCCTATGACAGAATAACATTATAGAGGTTGCTTTCCGCCACGGCGGACAAGCTGTGCCTCGCAATGACAAAAAGGCCCTCCAACCGTCTCGACAACTGAAAAGAGGACCAATGCTAACAAAACTAATGTTTCATTTAACTATACCAATATTATGAATAAATTTTCATTTTACAAGGGTAAATGGTGGATTCCTATACTTTTAGGGATTTACTTATGCTATTCTCCAGCACGTTCCTCTACAATAAGCCCTTCGACTGCGCTCAGGGTGACAAAAAGTGATTTATCACAACAATACAATATTACCGGAATTGTAAGTGACAGTCAAGGTATACTGCCCGGTGTTACTGTATCTCTAAAGGGAAAATCGACCGCTACAGTTACCAATTATGACGGTACTTATAGTTTGACTGCTAGTACTACGGACACTCTTGTTTTTTCTTTCGTAGGTTATAAAACCTTGACCGTTCCGATAGCGGGACGTACTACAATTAATATACAACTACAAGAGGATGCCACCCAACTGCAGGAAGTGAAAATTAATGCAGGTTATTATTCCGTTAAAGAAAGCGAACGTACGGGGAGTATTGCGAAAATTACATCAAAAGATATTGAAAACCAGCCTGTAACCAATGTTCTTGCTGCGATGCAGGGGAGGATGGCGGGGGTGAATATTACCCAGACTACCGGAACTCCAGGAGGAGGATTCTCGGTACAGATCAGAGGATTGAACAGTGTTCGTGCTGCTGGTAATAATCCGCTGTATATTATAGACGGTATACCTTACTCCACTGATGCTATTGGCAGTGGGCAAAATGCTACCGGTTTTCCCAGCAGGCTTAGTCCGTTGAATAGTATCAATCCAGATCAAATAGACAGTATTGAAGTATTAAAAGATGCGGATGCTACAGCGATTTACGGCTCAAGGGGAGCGAACGGCGTTGTACTGATTACCACCAAAAAAGGCAGGCAGGGCAAAACGAAATTTACTACCAACCTATCTACAGGTGCCGGATCCGTTACCCGTTTTATAGACCTTGTCAACACCGAACAATACATAGCCATGCGAAAGGAAGCGTTCGTTAATGACGGGATTACGCAATATCCACAAGCGGCCTACGATATCAATGGGGCATGGGACCAAACCCGTTATACCAACTGGCAGAACGCATTGCTTGGTGGAACATCGCTGATTAGTGAACTCCAATCTTCCGTTTCTGGCGGTAGTGCCCAAACACAATTTTTGATGAGTGGCAATTTTAATAAACAAACCACCATCTATCCTGGGGACTTCGTCTACAAGAAAGCCAATCTGCATTTGAATATTAACCATGAATCAGAAGACAAAAAATTCCATACTAGTTTTAGTGGAGGTTATACTTTGCAGGACAACAACCAATCGCGGATTGACCTGAACACAACTGCCTTACAACTTGCTCCCAATGCTCCAGCACTTTATGGTGAAAACGGCGAACTGAATTGGGAAAACAGCACCTTCAATAATCCGCTTGCTAATTTTGTTGGAGGTTACAATGCCAAGACCCATGACCTTTTAGCAAGCTCACTATTGTCTTACAGGATTAGCGATTCTTTTGAAATCAGATCTAATTTTGGATATTCGACTATTTACAACGACGAGGTGAACGGTCTGCCTTCAACCATGTTTGATCCTGCCTCTGACACAGGGCCAGAATTTTCGACTTTGATAGTGGGACGTAACACCAGGAAAACATGGATTGCAGAACCACAGATGAATTGGAAAAGACAGTTCAAGAACATTGCTGTGGATGTACTGGCAGGTAGCACATTCCAGTCCCAAAGCAGCACACAGCTGGTGCAAGTTGGACAAGGATTTTCGAGCAATAGCCTGCTGTATAACATTGCATCGGCAACCACAGTTACCATTCCTGCAAATGATGAAACGCAGTACAAATACCAAGCATTATTCGGCAGGCTCAATCTGAACTGGAAGGAAAGGTATATTGTGAATCTTACTGGCAGGCGAGACGGATCAAGCCGTTTTGGTCCTGGAAAGCAATATGCCAACTTTGGTGCTGTTGGTGCAGCATGGCTCTTTTCGAAAGAACGTTTTGCAGCGTTGTTTCCTATACTAAGCTTTGGAAAAATCAGGGCTAGTTATGGTGTAACGGGAAATGACCAAATAGGCGATTATCAATTTCTTGATACTTATGGCTCTACGGGAGTTAACTATGGAGGAACGATAGGGTTACAACCCACACGTCTATATAACCCCGCCTTTGGGTGGGAGACTAATAAAAAGTTTGAGATTGCGCTTGAAGTCGGTTTTTTTAAAGATCGGGTCTTTTTAACGGCAGGATGGTACAACAATCGTTCTTCGAATCAACTGACCGGAATACCATTGCCGGGAACCACCGGATTTACCGTCTTGCAGTCTAATCTTGATGCACTGGTAGAAAATAAGGGAACAGAGCTTACTTTGCGTACGGTTAACCTTGAGAATAGCGTACTTACTTGGTCTACAAATTTAAATCTGACGTTTGAGAAAAATACTTTATTGGAATATCCAGATTTAGACACCTCTACATTCCGAAACACATACGTAATTGGAGAACCACTTAACATCAAGAAAGTGTATCATTTTACGGGAGTTGATCCGCAAACCGGCATCTACACTTTTGAGGACAAGAACGGAGACGGTCTTTATACAACAAAAGACGACAAAACCGAAGTACGGGACTTTAATCCTGAATTTTATGGTGGATTACAAAATACTGTAAAGTACAAACACTGGCAGCTTGATTTTCTTTTCCAGTTTGTAAAACAGCTGAACTACAATGGTGACGCGGCGTATACCTTGCCGGGGAGCATGTTTAACCAGCCCGTCAGCGCATTAGACCACTGGCAACAATCGGGCGACATTGCCTCGCACCAAATTTATACTGATGGAAGCAATACCGCTGCTGTAGCTGCTTATGACCGATATCTCGCTAGTGATGCTGTGATTTCGGATGCCTCTTATATACGACTGAAGAACATTTCGATTTCATATGACCTGCCAGAAAAGATCCTAAAGAATATGCGATGCAAGATTTTTATGGAAGGGCAGAATGTGCTGACTTTTACAAAATACCAAGGCGCTGACCCGGAATTTAAGTCGGTTGGTTATTTGCCACCGCTTCGAATTCTTACTGCCGGACTACAATTTACATTTTAATACTACGACTATGAAAAACAATACCACAAGTACGATACATATTTGGTGCCCTAAAAGCACCTTACGCCGTCGTTTTTATTCGGCTATTTACATGATAATCCTAGCGCTAACTTTTCAGGCTTGTGATGAGTTTGTTGCGGTCGATGTGCCCAAGAATCAACTTATTGCCAGTGGTGTTTTTGAGGAAAAGGCCACCGCCAATGCTGCCATGACTGATATCTATTCGAAAATCAGGGATTTTGGTCTGCTTACCGGAACACAGGCAGGATTATCGCATACCTTAGGGCTTTATGCCGATGAACTGGTGTTTTATGGTACTGCGCAAAACGGGAATACTGCATTTTATACTAATACACTAGTTGCCTCTAGTGTTGAGGTCAGGAACATCTGGAATTTGAGTTATAACCAAATCTATGCTGCCAATTCGGTTATCGCCGGCGTTGACGGAGCGGTCAAACTGCCACAGTCTGACAAAGACGCATTAAAAGGAGAAGCTTTGTTTGTTCGCGCGATGCTACATTTTTATCTCACGAACATTTACGGTGGGATTCCCTATATAACCACCACAGACTACGAGCAGAACAGAAAGGTGTCAAGAACCTCCGTGAGCGCCGTTTATGATTTGGCCAAAGCTGATCTGAATGCCGCTATAGCTTTATTACCGAGCACCTATAATGGAGCAGGACGCACTCGTCCCAATAAATTTGCTGCGTATGCCTTGCTTGCAAGAGTTTGTCTGTACGCCGGTGCGTGGGAAGAATCTTCAAATGCTGCCTCGGCGGTACTTAACAATACGGTACTCTATCCCTTTGAGACCGATCTTAATAAAATTTTCCTAAAGGAAAGCACTAGCACGATTTGGCAGTTAAGCCCAAAATCACCGACCGGCAATACTAATGAAGCCGCCACGTTTATATTTACCAGCACACCTCCAGCATTGTCTGCTATGAACGGAGATTTGGTTTTAGCTTTTGAGGCGGGAGACCAGCGTGCTGTCAAATGGGTTAAAGTAATAACCAATGGGGGATCAAGATGGTATCATTCGTTCAAGTATAAAAAGAGAACTAATACAGGAACTGTTGAGAACAGCATCATTTTTAGGCTTGGTGAATTGTATCTTATCCGTGCCGAATCAAGGGCACGAGCCGGAGAACTCATAGGAGCAAAAGAGGATTTAAATGTTATGCGCAAAACTGCAGGTCTTGGAAATACGACAGCGTTAACACAGGAAGAACTTTTAACAGCCATTTTACGGGAGCGAAGAGTTGAACTGTTTGCTGAATTTGGACATCGCTTTTTTGATCTTAAGCGATTTAACCAAATCAATCAAGTGTTGTCTGCCAGTAAAAACGGTTGGGATGCCAATGATGTTTTGTTCCCCATTCCCGAGACGGAAATTGATCTTAACGGTACTCTTGCACCTCAAAATCCTGGATACTAATGAAGACTATACTCCAACATAATTTTTTAATTTGCTTTCGTTTATTTTGGTTTTTTGTAACCGTATCGAGTTTCGGACAGGTTTCAAAAGGCCACCAATTGACTATTGCAGATTATCCTTTGTGGCATACACTGCGACAACATCAGCTTTCAGATAATGGAAACTGGCTGAGTTATAAACTAGACTATGACGGTTTACCCGATACTCTTTTTGTGAAGCATACAAAAAGTTCCAAGAGGTACACTTTTCCGAAAGGGTATAGCGATAGCTTTATAGGGAATAATGCATTTGCCTGTTTGGACAACAGCAAAACATTTCATCTTTTAAACCTTACGAATGGTGTTGTCCTTAGGAAAAGCAATATCACATCATATGAATCTTTAAGAGGCAAGGTGATATTGTTTAGTGATTTAGAAGGAATTAAAGGGAATTTGACTTTAACTGATTTAGATCTTAAAGTACTTCAGACTTACACGGATGTTCACAGTTATGCCATAAGCCATGATCGAAAATCGGTGGCTTTCACTACGAGTTCCGGGACTAAAAATGCTGTCTATGTTATTAATTTGGATACGGGAACGGAAAGCAAATTAGTGGTCGAAAGCACTACCCATTCCTTTACTAGTTTGACCTGGAGCGGTACTAAAGATTCGTTTGCCTTTATCAGTAATCCCACGGGTGCATTACATTTGGCCGATGCCATAATTTATCATTACAGTGAAAAGGAAGCATTGCAAAGTGTTACTAGGGCAGAGGGAAACTGGACTGAAAATTTTGAAATTGCATCTACTGACCTCTCCGGGATTCATGTATCGGATGACGGCGAACGTGTTTTGTTTATCCTGAAAGAGAAGTTAGAAAGCAGTGAAAAAATGGCAGTATCAGCAGTGCAGGTGTGGAATGGTGATGACGAAACATTATATCCTTATACTAAAGTGAGCAGGAAGTCTCCGAACCACTTGGCAATATGGTGGCCTGCCGAGCATCGAATGATAGTAACCGGCAGTGCCGATAAAGCGATTGCAATGGTAGGCGGGGCACAAAAGTTTGTGCTTGCAAAATCATTTTCGAAATTGCAGCCCTCGATAAAATACTATCCAGACAGCGATTATACGTTTACTGATTTTGAAACCGGAAAAGAGCACCCCTTTTTGAATCAGCAACCCGGAGAGTCTGATTCTTTCTATACGTCACCCGGTAATACTTTTATCGTTTATTTTAGGAATGATCACTGGTGGGTGTATGATATTAGGAAAGGAACACATTTGAATCTTACCAAAAATCTAACAGTGCAATTCTCTGAAGAAGATTATGATCAACCAAGCGCACCACCACCGTATGGCATTGGTGGGTTTACCAAGGATGATAGGGCATTGCTGCTTTATGACAAACATGATGTTTGGGAAATAAGAAGCGATGGTTCAGAGGCAAAAAAACTCACCGATGGACGCAGTACTCAAATGGTGTACAGACTGTCTGGAATATATGATGCTACTATTCTTGTAAAATCATGGATGATGCCACAGATTCCTGTTGTTGATAACAATAGTATGTTAGTGGAGGGCATTGCTTCTGATTTCAGTATTTCGGGATATTATAAATTGAGTAAATCTAAAATTCATACTATGACCACTGTTTCAAAGCGGTTGAAACATCTTACAAAGGCGAAGAATTGCGATTATTACACTTTTACACAGGAAGATTACAACAGTCCCTTAGAAATAGTTGGAATGGATGGAAGCGGGAAAACAAGTAGTATATTTAAGAGCAACAAGCAGCACTATCAGTATAATTGGGGTAAATCTGAACTGATATCGTATCAAAATGAGAAGGGCAAAGCACTTAAAGGGATCTTGTTTTATCCTTTTGATTTTGATCCTGCTAAAAAGTATCCCATGGTGGTGCAGATCTATCAAAAACAAAGCCAACTGCTGCATGCTTATACTAATCCCGGGCTTCATAACGGAAGTGGATTTAATAAAACAAACCTGACCAGTACTGGTTATTTTGTACTCTATCCTGATATTGTCTATGAAATAGGAAATCCCGGTTTTTCAGCACTAGATTGCGTGACATCCGCAACAAAAGCTGCAATTGGATCCGGATTTATTGATACAGAAAATATTGGGCTGACAGGGCATTCTTTTGGAGGCTACGAAACGGACTTTATTATTACGCAGACCAATATGTTTAAAACAGCAATAGCTGGAGCGGGCATCTCTGATTTTGTAAGCGGTTATCTTTCATACGGGGTGAGTTATAAGCGACATGATGCTTGGCGGTTTGAAAATGACCAATTTCGGATGAAAAAATCGCTATTTGAAGATTGGGAAGGGTATAGGAATAATTCCCCTATAACATTTGCAGAACAGGTACAGACGCCTTTGCTTTCATGGGCAGGCGAAATAGACGCACAAGTAAATAAAGACCAGACTATGGCGTTTTACTTTGCCTTGCGAAAACTGAATAAGTCGCATGTAATGCTGTTGTATCCCGGAGAGGGACATGTACTAATGGATAGGAAAAATCAAGAGGATCTTTCCAATAAATTAGTTGAGTGGTTTGATTATTATCTGAAAGGAAACGGAAGAAAGCCTGATTGGCTGAACCCTTAACAATTCGTCTTAAATTAGAAATGCAGTTCCAAGAGGAACTGCATTTCATTTTGAACTATTCTTCAATGCGGTACAGTTCCACCGGACAATCGGCGTCCAAAGGATTTACTTTACCCCACAGTCGCGCACCGGCATTTGTACAGATCGTTCCCGTGTCATCAGTGTCACACATTGTGCTTGTCTGACATTTGTTTTGCGCGGAAATGAATTTGTACCCTGTTACGTGCGAAAGGGCTTTTGTGCTGCTCATTGATGTTGTAGTGAATGCACCACCAACTCCAAGAACCATTACTGCCAAAGGCATCATCATTTTTTTTAAAAAAATTGTTCTCATAATAAAAATATTTAATGGTTATGATTTACTCTTTTACAGGTTTTCAATCTTACCCCTGAATACCGGCCAGTATATATTGTAATTTAATTTTTAGGAATGAGGTCATCCAGAAATTCATAGCATACCAAATGATTATTAATTAGTGCATATAAATGATTGTCGAAAACAATGAAACTTCTCATTTTTTTGTTTTTGATATGATAAACATAAAAACTAGATTGGTAGCTTTTCTTTGTCAGGTTATATACATCTATTATACTTGCGTTTTTCCAAACACTTTCAGCATCATATTGCCCGGGTAGAAGCGAGTTTACATAAAGATAATCACCATTGACAGCGCTGCTTTTATTTACAACAAGTGCAGGCTTTACTAATTTAGTGACCTTGCTTTTCCCAACTTCGGCAATTTCTAATTGAGCCTTTGAAATGGTGTCTATAGTATTGCCACGGTATTGCAGTACCAGATTTCTATCTGTGACGCTATATTGATTCCGATATCGATAAACATATACTATTTTATCCAGATTGGTATTAAAATGGAGGCTGCCATCGGTATCAAAAACACCATCGATCTGTTTCTGCAGAATATCTGGTGCATAAGTAACTGCCAAACTATCGGATGTGTTAAGAATGCCAAGTAGGCTTTCTCCTGATTGCGGCGATTTATATCGAACCGTTAGATTTATAGAATCTGTCGATTCTGCCTGTGAGAAACGAGCACCGGAATTAATCTTTAGTGTTGCGATCCAATTAGAAATACTTCCTTTAAATACATAAGGGACTGCTCCCTCAAACACAAAGAAGTTCTGATTGAAAACACGAATTTTCGGAACCCGAAAAGGCAGGTCAGTTTGCTTTAAACTGATTTTGTGAGAGGTTGTATTTTTGGTTTTTAAGTCGAATATTGTAATTAGCAGTGGGGCAGTCCGATTACCCAAATATATTTTTCCGTTTCCTGTTCCGGCAAAATAGTAGGAGTTGTATAAAAGATTGATTTTATATCTTTCCTGTGCGGCATGTTGCGGAAAGCGACGGGTGAAATTATTGTGATATTGGATGATGTTTTCTGACAACAGGAATAGTAGCACTACTACAGTACTTCCTATAGCCGCAGTTATTATCAAGACCCAAATTTTTCTTTTAGAGTTCATTGACGAAGTGAACCCTCTGTTTTTGCAGTTTATGGGTTCGTAAATAAGCGCTACAGCGAGTAGTACAACAAATATTAAATTAAAAACCAGATGTTGGTTCCATGTCATTTTTTCCAGAATGCCACCGCAGGAGCATGGAATGTAGGCGCTGAAATTTAAAATTATGTAGATATAAGCTGTAAACATCATCATTAATGCAAAAGCTGACAGCAGACCAAAAAATCTAAATTTATGACTGAATAGTACAATTGCAATTAGGATTTCAATCACAGGTACCAGAATTGCAACCCAAGCTGCAAATGCACTTAGCAGTGGTGACTGCCCAAGTTGGATTTGGAAGTTCTCAAAATCGATTAATTTACTGCTTGCAGCGTAAATGAAAAGAAGCGCTGTAAGGACGCTAATAATGAAAACGAAATTGCTTTTAAAGTTTTGGATCTTGCTCATTTTAGTAGTTTTGATATTGTAAAGTTGCAACTGTTATTTTGGTTGACTTATGCAAATGAGGCTTTTCGTTATACTAAAAAGAAAGTTCCATAAACAGGGGTCAATTTACTCAGGTGGTCGGTTGAGGTCGCTAGGAGCATAGCCATAATGCTTTTTGAACGCCTTGTAAAAGTTTAAATAGGCGCTAAAACCACACGTAAAGGCAATTTCCTTCAAAGAGATTTGAGTATTCTGAATGAGTAGATGCGATTTTTTAAGGCGTTCCAAATGATAAAAATTGTAAACGCTAGTATTGAAATACTTACGGAAACCTATCTTTAGCTTGTGCTCTTCAGAGTCAAACATAGCAGCCAATTTTTTTAGGGAAGGAAGGGGCTCTTCCAAGTGATTTAAGATGTAATCATAAATACTTTGCATTACCACAGCTTCGGATTGTTTATCTGCGGTTATTTTTCTTGAATGAGAAGCGTGTGGCAACAACTCGTGCAATATCGTGGTAATAGAACTTATTACTATTTTATCACTGTATTGTAATCGTGAAATAGTGCAAAATGAAGGCAGTAATTTATTATTACCTGTTATAAAAATAAGCTGAACCGTACTGTGGTAATTATCATCAAGTGAGGCTTCCATCTTTTTTTGATTCCAAATACTGAAGGACTTTGGCGCAATAAATTTTCCAAAGTCAACGTGAAATAATTCTTCAGATTTGCAGCATAGTGCTTCGGGTACGTGTGCATTAAAATTGCTGATTGTAAATTTATCATTTAAAATAAATGTTGTTTGCACTAAGTTTTGATAACTGTAGTGTGGGTTAATGTAACCTAATCTTAGTATAATATCATGCATTAGTCTGGCGAGATTGTTAAGCATTTCAGACAGTTTGTCAAGTTCATCATTTTGATCTGTTTTGATAATTCTAAAAGAGAGGTTGCCGGTTGCCATTTCAAAAAGCATTTGGTAAATCGCCTTAATCCGTTGTTGGTTTTGTTGCGTATCCATGATGATGTATTAGTGAAGATTTGTCGGAATGGAGTGGGGAAGCGGTGACAAAATTATATAATACAATTCTCTGAATCAAGAAGTATAGTGTGCAATTCGGGAATTACACACCTGATTTGGGGCTATTTTAAGCATAAAAAGCATTACAATTTATTTGCAAAGTTGTTTCTATTTTGGTTGTTATTATTAAGTAATAAGTGAACGAAAATTATTTTTAAGTCAAGAAAAAATCCTGCACCAAATAAAAAGTGCATTTGATAATTTGTAAAGGATTATTTATATTTTTGCTTAGTTGTGAATTGCTTTCAAAATTGTATTTTAACTTATAATTTCCAACTGCTATTTGACTATCTAAGTGAGGAAGATTGTTGTTAATTGTTGCAATTATTTATGAAGGAATAGTATATTAGCCGGAAAAAAACTTTTATTACCAAATGGGCTTTGCTTTAAAACTGTTGTTTAGAGTTGCGAAGCGCGTCCCAAAATTTAGATTTTTTTTGGCACTGAAATAAATTTAGGCATTAATTAAAGAGAGAATCGCACCTAAAAATAAATATTTTATGACGTCATTTTTGCGTAGTGTAAAATATTTATATTTGCTTGGGAATGATACTGTTTAGTTTTTAAAAAAATATCTCTCGTCTCACGTCTCTCGACTGCGCTCGAGATGACACGCTCGAGATGACACGTTCGAGATGACACGTTCGAGATGACACGCTCGAGATGACACGCTCGAGATGATGATCTTCTAAAGATAAGCACGAAATTACTCTCTCTCGACTGCGCTCGAGAAGACACAATGAACAACAAGATTTTAGCATAAACGATGAATCAACCTGAGCATACCAGCACTACTTGGCTGTTTGAAATAACGCCTAAAAATAAATTCTTCTCGCTGAACCTCAAGGAAGTTTGGCAATACAGAGATTTGCTGCTGCTTTTTGTAAAAAGAGATGTGGTGACGGTTTATAAGCAAACTGTTTTAGGGCCACTTTGGTATCTGATACAGCCGTTGTTTACTTCCATTACTTTTACCATTATTTTTAACAATGTTGCGGGGATTAGTACGGGAACGGTTCCTCCTTTTTTGTTCAATTTAGCAGGAATTACGGTTTGGAATTACTTTACCGCTTGTCTTACCGGAACCTCAAATACCTTTGGTGCTAATGCTGGAATTTTTGGTAAAGTATATTTTCCAAGGATTATTGTGCCGTTGTCCATTGTAATTTCTAACTTGATTAAATTTGGAATTCAATTTGTAATATTTATTGCGTTTTATATTTTCTATTATCTAAAAGGAGCAACAATTGGACTAAACGGTTCTGTGGTATTCTTCCCTTTGTTAATTGTACTGATGGGAGTTTTAGGATTGGGATTAGGGATGTTTATCTCTTCCTTGGTTACTAAATACAGGGATTTTAGTAATTTGATTGGCTTTGGAGTACAATTGTTGATGTATTTGTCAGCTGTCATGTATCCTATGGCATTAATCAGAGAAAAATTACCCACTTATGGCTGGTTAGTCGAATACAATCCTTTGGCGTATGTGATAGAAACCGCCCGTTATATGTTGTTGAATGTTGGGCAGATTTCCTTTTGGGGATTAGGTTATACGTTCTTAGTAACGGTGATTGTGTTTTTTATAGGAGTATTGATTTTTAATAAGACGGAGAAAAGTTTTATAGATACGGTTTAGAGTCCTCCCCCCGGCCCCCTCCGAAGGAGGGGGTGTTGAGTCTGGGAAGGGGATAAAAACGTTTTAGATACCTTGCTCCCCTTCCTTCGGCGTGGATGCAAGTATTACTAACATTGGGTAAAAAATCATTTATTATTTAGCGATCTTCCTGCGGAAGTTATGCCAGACAAGATTTAAATTATAATTTGGTTGTTGTAGTAATTGCTGTTAAGAATATGCTCAGTAATAAAATTTAAGAATATAAAGTAAGTAAAAAACATTCAACTAAGTACTGGCTCACCCTCCTTCGAAGGTGGTCGGGGGGAGGATAACACCAATTATGAGTAAAGACATTATATTAAAAGCTGAAAATATCTCGAAGCAATATCGACTGGGTCAAGTTGGTACAGGTACTATGGCACACGATTTGAACCGCTGGTGGCATCAGGTGCGGGGCAAGGAAAATCCGTATTTAAAAATTGGAGATACTAATGACCGCAGTACTAAAGGCGAGAGTGATTATGTTTGGGCCTTACAGGATATTAATTTTGAAGTGGAACGTGGCGATATTTTGGGCATTATTGGTAAAAACGGAGCGGGAAAATCTACCTTATTAAAAATATTATCCCGGGTTACGGCACCTACCACGGGAAGTATTAAGTTTGGGGGACGTGTGGCTTCCTTGCTCGAAGTAGGTACAGGTTTTAATGGAGAAATGACGGGTCGTGAAAACATATTTCTAAATGGCGCTATTTTAGGCATGACCAAAAAAGAAATTGCCTCCAAGATTGACGAAATTATTGATTTCTCAGGATGTGAGCGTTATATTGATACCCCCGTAAAGCGCTATAGCAGCGGCATGTATGTGCGTTTGGCTTTTGCTGTTGCAGCTTTTTTAGAACCTAATATTTTGATTGTAGATGAGGTTTTGGCTGTGGGCGACGCCGAGTTCCAGAAAAAAGCCATTGGGAAGATGCAGGATATTTCTCGTGAAGGTGGTAGAACGGTTTTGTTTGTGAGCCATAATATGGCGGCGGTGAAGAGTTTGTGTACTAGGGGAATTGTGTTGGAGCATGGGAAAGTGAAATTTGACGGTAAAATAGAAAATGCGGTTAGTTATTATCTAAGTGGCGATTCAGAATCCCAAAACAAAAAGATATTTTCATCAGATTATGATAAAAAAGATTTTACCCTGCATGAGATTAGCCTAAATCCTATTGGGAAATCTTCGGACGATGCATTGGATGAATACCAAAAAATTGAAATTAATACGGTTATCACTTTAAAAGATATAAATGAAAATTTGCAAGTTACTTTTGTTTTGAATAACGAGTCGGGTGAAGCCTTATTTACTTTTTCGCATGTCAACAACAAACTAAAATTAAATCGGGGTTTAAATAAAATTAAATGTACATTGCCTGAAGGTTTTCTGAATATTGGGTCTTATTATTTAACTGTTTATGTTATTGAAAATTCCAAAACAACCTTGTTTGTCGAAAAAGATATTATGTCATTTATTATTCAAGAAGGTGAAAGAGCCATTGGAACGTGGATGGGAAAAGAACCGGGTTTTATTAAACCAAAATTTGACTGGTCAATAGAAGCATAGCTATAAAAAATGAATAAGATTGTAAAAAAAATAATTAAAAAAGCATTTGAAAAATTCGGTTATAAATTAAAAAAAATAGGCGCTGATGTTAAAATGGCACCAACAAACAATAAGGATTTTTTATTATTTAATTTTTATACTACTTTAAAACAGTTTAATTTTTATCCAAAACATATTGTTGATATTGGCGCTAACCATGGTACCTGGACTAGAGAAGCGTTACAGCATTTTCCAGAAGCCTATTACACTTTATTGGAACCGCAGCATTGGCTAAAAGCCTCATTTCAAGATATTCTGGAAACCATTCCTAAAGTACAGTTTCATCCTGTGGGTGCCGGAGAGCAAGAAGGAACATTTAAATTTACCATTGTCGATAGAGATGATAGTTGTTCCTTTAGATATACCGAAGAAGAAGCAAAAGTGGCAGGATTTGAACAAATAGAAATTCCTGTGGTTACGTTGAATAATTTGTTATCCAATAGCGAATTACCTGTACCGGATATTATCAAAATAGATGCCGAGGGATTGGATATCGAAGTACTGAATGGTGCAAGCAATTATTTTGGAAAAACCGAAATATTCATGGTGGAAGCTGGAGTGGTCAATAAATTATTTAATAATAGTTTTTTGAAATTAATTAATTTCATGGATGAAAAAGGATATCGATTGTTTGAAATCACAGATTTAAACAGACCTTTTGAACCACAAGTTCTGTGGCTGGTAGAATTGGTATTTGTAAAAAAGAACGGATTTATTGACTCGCAAATAATAGCATAATGATAAATGTTACCAAAACTTTTTTGCCTCCAATAGCAGAATATAACAAACAAGTGCAACGTGCTTGGGATAATCAATGGTTGACCAATAGAGGGGAATTAGTTTTGGAATTAGAAGAAAAGTTAAAACAGTATTTAGCTGTTTCTAATATTATCATAACTACTAACGGAACCATTCCATTACAGATTGCCTTAAAATTATTGGGTAAAGGAGGCGAAATCATTACAACTCCTTTTAGTTATGTGGCTACCACAGCATCAATAGTATGGGAACATTGTACACCAATTTTTGTAGACATACATCCCGAATATCTAACTATTGATGAAACCAAGATTGAGGAAGCTATAACCGATAAAACGACAGCTATTTTAGCGACACATGTTTTTGGAAATCCATGCCATGTAGAAGCAATTGAAGCGATTGCAGAAAAACATAAACTGAAAGTGATTTATGATGCTGCTCATTGTTTTGGTGTACGCTATAAAGAAAAGTCCTTATTTGATTATGGTAATATAAGTACCTGTAGTTTTCATGCTACTAAATTGTTTCACACTGGCGAAGGTGGCGCAGCGTTTACTAATGATCCGGATTTACAACATCAATTATTCTATAGCCATAATTTTGGACACAACGGTCATTTAGCTTTTCATGGGTTAGGAATCAACGGAAAAATGTCTGAATTGAATGCCGGTTTGGGATTAGCAGTTTTGCCGTATATAGAAACCATACTTACAGAAAGAAAAAAAGTAGTTGATTATTACAATCAAAATCTTGATTTTTCAAAACTTCAATCACTAAAAATCAGAGAAAATACCCATTGGAATTATAGCTATTATCCCGTTGTTTTTGAAAATGAGGTTCAATTGCTAAAAGCTCAGAAAGTATTTAATGATAATTCGATTTTTCCGAGAAGATATTTTTACCCATCGTTAAATACGATTGATTACACCAAAGGACAAAAAATGCCAGTTTCGGAAAGTATTGCTTCAAGAATTATGTGTTTGCCTTTGTATGTGGGATTGACTAAATTAGAATTAGAAAAAATAGTTACGCTAATCAAAAAATGCTTAGGATGAAAGTGGCTATTATGCAACCATATTTTTTTCCATATATTGGTTATTTTCAACTAATCAACGCTGTAGATATTTTTATAATATATGATGATGTTAATTTTATTAAACAGGGTTGGATTACAAGAAATAGTATTTTATTAAATAAAGAAAAGCATTCTTTTATTTTAGAAGTAGGTGGAGCAAGTTCGTTTAAAAAAATAAAAGAAATTACTTTAGGCAAAAACAATAAAAAATTACTTAAAACAATAGAACAAGAATATAAAAAGGCTCCTTTTTTTAGTGACGTATTTCCCATTATCCAAGAAATTTTATTAAGTAATGAAAATAATTTGTCAAAATTTTTGATGTTTTCTTTAAGAAAAATTGCTAAATATTTACAGATTGATACCGTTTTTAGATTTTCTTCGGAGATTGACAAAAATAATGAATTAAAAGGGCAAGACAAAGTTATTGCAATATGCAAAAAATTAGAAGCGACAAATTATATTAATGCTATTGGAGGACAAGAATTATATAATAGTGACACATTTAAGAATCACCAAATTTCATTAAATTTCATTAAATCTGAACCAATAGAGTATACTCAATTTGATATTGATTTCATACCTTGGCTATCTGTTATTGATGTAATAATGTTTAATTCTATTGAAGAAACTAAATTGCTCTTAAATAAATACGATTTAGTATGAAAGCTATAGGTGGTTATTTTGAATTGGAATTAGATAAAAAATTAGAATATCATGAAGATGCCATTCGGTTGAATGCCGGTCGAAATGCATTTGAATACATCTTGCTTGCAAATTCCTATTCTAAAATTTATTTACCTTTTTTTACTTGTGATGTTTTGTTGGAACCCTTAAAAAAGCATCAAATAATTTATGAGTTTTATCATATAAACGAACAGTTTGAACCTTTGTTTGATTATAATAAAATTAAATCAAATGAAGCGTTTTTGTTTACAAACTATTTTGGGTTGAAAGATTCATTTGTAATTCAAATCGCTAAATTTTGCAAAAATTTAATCATTGATTCTGCTCAATCTTTTTACTCAAAACCACTAACAGGAATAGACACTTTTTACTCGCCAAGAAAATTTTTTGGAGTTCCTGACGGTGCTTATTTGTATAGTAATAAAAAATTGAAGATGTCTTTTGAAAAAGACGTTTCATTTAATAGATGTTCTCATTTGCTGAAACGCATTGATTGCAGTGCCGAAATTGCGTATGGAGATTTTATTATTAATGATTCAAGTTTGAAGGAGCAAGATAGTAAGGAAATGTCCACTCTAACGCAAACACTTTTGGCGGCTATAGATTATGATTTATGTGCTGATAAAAGAACACGTAACTTTAATTTTCTTCATCAAGCATTACAAGAAACTAATGAATTAGAAATTGATATTTTAAATATTGGTGTGCCAATGGTCTATCCTTATTGGAGTGATAATCAAATTTTGAGACAAAAATTATTGGATAATAAAGTTTATACTGCTATTTATTGGCCGAATGTGCTTGAATGGAGTAAGAAAAATTCTTTAGAATATAGTATGACAAAACAAATAATCTATTTGCCAATTGATCAAAGGTATGATGAAATTGATTTAAACAAAATTATAAAAATTATAAAAAATGAATATTAAAGGTAAATTAGTAACACTTAGGGCAATTGAAATAGGTGATCTGCCATTATTACATAAATGGGCAAATGATCCTGATATATGGTATATGCTTGGTGGATGGCATTTCCCGAGTAATTTGGAATATATGCAAAAGTGGTTTGAAGCGTTGAAAAACGACAATTTGAATCAAAGATTTGCTATAGAAGCACCTGAAATTGGATTAATTGGAACAGTAAATCTTGTTGAAATAGATTGGAAGAATAACCATGCTTTTACGGGATTACAACTTGGAGATATTGACATACGTGGTAAAGGATATGGTATTGATACTTTTATGGCAATTCAAAGATATGCTTTTGAAGAATTACATCTTGAACGTTTAGACGGCTCTGTAATTGAATATAATGATGCAGGTTTTGGATTTATTACAAAACATTGTGGCTGGAAAGAAGAAGGCAGACAACGTAATTGGTATTTTAGAAAAAATAGATATTGGGATAAAATAACTGTAGGAATAACTAGAGGGGATTATGAAGAACTCATACAAGATAATAAATACTGGGATAAATAGTCCGGACATTGCGATTGCTATGTTAGCCTATAATCATGAAAATTATATAGGTCAAGCTATTGAAAGCGTATTGATGCAGAAAACTAGTTATAATTATAAAATTATTATTGCGGAAGATTATTCTACGGATAACACTAGAAAAATAGTTTTAGAATACCAAAAAAAGTATCCAGATAAAGTAAAACTAATTTTACAAGATAAAAATGTAGGGGCAAATCTAAATAATATTAATTTATTGTCTAATTTAGAGGGGAAATATGTAGCAGCTCTAGAAGGTGACGACTACTGGACTGATCCTTTAAAACTTCAAAAACAAGTTGATTTTTTGGAGGCTAATCTCGATTATGTGTTGTGTTTTCACCGAGTCAATATTTTAAAGATTAATGGTGAGATAGTGGATGATTTCATCACAAAAGTTCCTGAAAATCATGAAGCTATTGAGACCCTGGCTCGCTTGGGGAATTATATTCATACACCTTCAGTAGTCTTTAGAAATGTTCTCAAGGAATTCCCATTTGAGTTTGAACATAGTCCAATTGGTGATTATTTCTTATATATGATGCTTGCAGAACAAGGTAAACTGAAATATTTAGATGAAAAAATGGGCGTGTACAGATATGGAGTTGGGGGTTTTTCAGGAAATTCGAGATTGACAATGGCCAAAACCAATCTAAAGTTATTTACCTGTTTGCTATCATACTTAAAAGACGATGAAATAAAAAAGATTATTTTTGACAGGCAGATATATGCGGTTGCTCATTTAGAAAAAATACTTCATGAGGAATACGATAGTTATTTTGTTTCCAATCATATTTTTTTTAGAGCTGTTAAATCCACTCAGACTTACTTGACAAAACCTTCAAAAATATTAAAAAAGATAATCTTAAAATTTAAAAAATAAAATAGTATTGATGTTAGCCATTATTATTCCTTATTACAAACTGACATTCTTTGCGCAGACATTAGAATCATTAGCCAATCAAACCGATAAACACTTTACTGTTTATATTGGCAATGATGCCAGCCCAGAAGATCCATCTGATTTATTAGAAAAGTATAAAGGGAAATTTGATTTTGTTTATCATCGGTTTGAAAAAAATTTAGGCGCAATCTCGCTTACAAAACAATGGGACAGATGTATTGAGTTGAGTGAAAACGAAGGATGGATTATGATTCTTGGAGATGATGATGTTTTGGGAGAAAATGTTGTTGCTTCATGGTATGAAAATAATAAAATATTTACTAAAAAATCAAATTTAGTAAGGTTTGCATCGAAGATAATAGATGAAGAGATGCAATCGCTTTCTGAGGTTTATTCACATCCTATTTGGGAATCAGCAACAGATTCATTTTACAGAAAATTTGAATATTTGACAAGAGGTTCATTGTCAGAATATATTTTTTCCAGAAGCTCATATCTGAAATATGGTTTTTATGATTATCCTTTGGCATGGAATAGTGATGATCGTGCTTGGCTGGAATTTTCAGATAATAAACCTATTTTTACAATAAGCGAAAGTATCGTATTGGTTAGGATTTCAAATAGTAGTATTTCCGGAAAAAAAGATAATTTTTGTCAAAAGGATTTGGCAACACTTGAATTTCATAAACTTATAGTTTTAAAAAAATTAAAATTTTATAACAAACAGCAACGTAAACGACTGCTTGATAAATATGAAAATACTATTAAAGAAAATAGGAAGCTTTATTTATCCGAATGGTTTTTAATCCTATTTTCCTATTTGAAGTATTTTGATAGTTATTCGTTAAAAAAGGTTTTTAAAAGATTTATAAAAAGTGTTATAAAACATGAAGTTTAGTCCTGCTATTTCAGTTATCATGCCGGTTTATAACTGCGTATCTTTTATTGAAGAAGCGGTTAATAGTATATTAAATCAAACCTTCGCTAATTTTGAATTAATTATTATTGATGATGCATCAACTGACGGAACAAGTGATATTCTGAAAAACTTTACTGATCCGAGAATTAAATTTGTTTTCAAGGAAGTAAATCAGGGAGTGTCAACTGCTACAAATGAAGGATTTAGATTGGCTAAAGGAAAATATATTGCCAGAATGGATGGTGATGATATTTCAGTAAAGGAACGATTTGAAAAACAAGTAGGAATTCTTGAAACCAATCCTGAAATATTCATTTGTGGAGGTTTTGTAAAATACTTGGGTGGTTCAAACAGTATTATTGTATACAAAGAAACGCATCAAGAAATTGTTACAGGACTTTTGCTCTCTAATTCCATTTGTATGGGTGTTTCCATGTTCAGAAGAAAAGAATTATCACACTGTTTTTATGATCAAAATAAAAAAAGCGGTGAAGATTATGATTTTTGGACCAAAGTGGCATGGCTTGGAGAAATGTATAACATTCAGGAAGTATTATTATTGTATAGAGTACATCCTAATCAAGCATCAATTGCGCATAAACCACAGCAAATACTTGATGATATTAAAATTAGATTGTATTTATTCAAAAAAATAAATTACGATACAAAAATATATACGGATGAATTTATATCAAAAATGTTGTTATTGAATGAGCCCATTACTATAAAAGAATTTGATTTATTTTTGAAATGGATAGAAGAGCTAGTCAAATTGAACAGTAAGTCTAAAGTGTATCCACAAAAAGAGTTACAAAACGTTTTGCAAAGAATAAAAAGAATACTGCTTTTTTCGCTTTATTTTAAAAAAAGTGCCATCGGAATTAGCAAACTATGGCGTTTCACGGCATTGTTAAAATTGCCAATAAATGACGCTTTATATGTGCTTAAATTAAAGAGCAAAGAAATAATCAAAGCTAAAGTTAAGATATGAAAAAAGCAAACCATATCGTTTTCAAACTTCGGGAATTTCCCCATTTGTCTGAGACATTCATTATAGCTCAAATAATTACGGCGATACAACTAGGTTATGAAATTACAATCCTCACAAACAAACTACTGAATGTAAGGGAGAGTACCCATGAGGATTTATTAAAAGAGTATCAATTAATAGATAAAATATTGATTGAGGACTATAAGATTCCAAAAAACAAGATACTAAGATTAGCGAAATGGATTGCTCTTTTAGCATTAAATCTTAAAAAGATAAATTATATATTTAGCTTCTACAAGGAAAATTCAAAATTCAGTCTTTCTTGGTTGTACCAATGGGTTTTTTATAAACAATTTAACGAAGCCGCCATTTTTCACGTGCAGTATGGAACCAATTCCAATACTGTGACCTTATTAAAAAAAACAGGTTTTTTTAAACCATCGCTACTGGTTACCTTTCACGGGCATGATGCTTTTTTTCCAATAAATGGCTTTATCCCTAATAATGGTTATTATGATAATCTATTTAAGTATGGGAATTTAATTACGGCGAATACCCCCTATTTAGCTGATAAAATTATCGAGTTAGGTTGTCCAAAAGAGTTGGTTTCAATTGTTCCGGTGGGCGTAGATACCAACTTTTTTTATCCAAATAATGATGAAAAAGGAAAACATAAAACATTAAAATTGATAACTGTCGGACGATTGGACAAAGTCAAAGGACATTTCTTTTGTGTAAAAGTGGTTCATCAATTAATTAATAAGGGAATTGACGTTACTTTGACCATTATTGGGGAAGGTGCGGAATGGAATAATTTAGAAAGTTTAATTGCAACATACCAGCTGGAAGAAAACATTTTTATGAAAGGAAAAAAATCCCCATTGGAAGTGCGACAAGCATTATGGGAACATGATGTTTATTTGCTGACGGCAGTTGCATTAGCTGATGGGAGAAGAGAAACGCAGGGATTGGCTACATTAGAGGCACAAGCTTGTGGATTGCCAGTAATTGTATTTGATTCCGGAGGCGTAAAATACACTTTAGAAGATGTCTTTTCTGGATTTGTTTGTGAGGAGCATGATGTTGGGGCTGTTGTTACTAAAATTATAAAATTTATAGAAAATCCAAATTTATTGACGAAAATGAGCAATCAAGCAGTTGCTTTTGTAAATAAAAATTATTCTCAAAATGAGATTGATAGAAAATGGGGAATTATGTATAGCAATTTGAGTAATGGTAAATAATATTTTAATTTCGATTGTAATTCCATGTTACAACGACGTACAATATGTTGAGCAATCGGTTCTTTCTGCATTGAATCAGACCTACCCTAATATTGAAGTAATTGTAGTAGATGATGGCTCTAATGCAGCAACTAAAACAGTTTTGAAAAAGTTAGGGCCTAAAATAACCAAACTGATTGTCCAAGAAAATCAGGGGCAAAGTACCGCACGAAATGTTGGGATAAAAGCAGCAAAAGGGGAGTTTATTGTTACTTTAGACAGTGATGATTTTTTTGAGCCTACTTTTTGTGAAAAAGCAATTGAAGTTTTTTTAAACAAAAGAGATACTAAAATAGTGACGTGTTATGCCAATTTACTTTTTGAAGATAAACCTTCTTATGTTTTTAAAACTTTAGGTGGTTCAATTGTTAATTTTTTATATTTAAGTGATGCATTAGGGACATCAATGTTCAGAAAAGAAGATTGGGAATCTTGTGGTGCATATGATGAAGGCATGAGGTCAGGTTTTGAGGATTGGGAATTTTTTATTCGTCTTTTAAAAGATGGTGGTACGGCTGAGGTGATTAAAGAACCACTTTACAATTATCGGAAAAGGTCAAATTCTACAAGTGTGAATGCTAGAAAAATTAAATTTGAATTATGGAAATACATTTTAACAAAACATAAAAATTTATACATAGCAGAATTTGATACGTTTGTTGCACAAATGTTGTTGAAAATAGAGAGAGAAGAAGCAGAAAAGATTAAAAATATTGAACGATTAGAATATAAGATAGGGGCAACTGTTTTAAAACCCTTACGTTTTGTAAAATCATTATTTAATAAATGAAGCCGAAAGTATCCATAATTATTCCCTCCTATAATCGAGCTAATCTTATTGGAGAAACTTTAGATAGTATTATTGCACAAACTTACATTAATTGGGAATGCATTATAGTTGATGATGGATCTACAGACAATACGTCTGAAATTATTAGTAGTTATTTAAAAAAAGACAATCGTTTTCAACTCTATGCAAGACCAAAACATAAACCGAAAGGACCTTCGGCTTGCAGGAATTATGGAATTGAAAATTCAGTAGGAGAATACCTTATTTTTTTTGATGATGATGATATTGCACATCCTCAAAATTTAGAATTATGTGTTTTGGAATTGTCACAAAAAGATATTTTTTTTTGTAGGTATGTTCGTGATATATTTTTTGGCAATTTCGCAGGCAATTTTGATTATTCAAAATCGTATACATTTTTTTTTATAAATACTAAGGATGTTGAAAGAATATTAAAAAATGAACTTTTTTTTATTACAAGTGCTGTAATGTGGAAGAAAGAATGTTTTGCGAATCATCAATTTGTAGAATATTTAATGTATGCCGAGGATTGGGAATTATACTCCAGAATAATTTCAGCAGGATTTAGAGGAATCTCTATTGATAAATGTTTGTTTTATGGAAGAAAGCACTACAATCAGATTACTGGAGATTTTTATGGTAACAATTTGATTAGTAAAAAATCATTCTATGAAGCAATCTTATTGGTTATAAAAAATCTAAAGCAACAACAATTAATTTCGGATTCTTTATTGCGTTATTTTGTTCAGATGTCCTTAGACTTCAAAGAATACAATTTATTCAAAAAGATTTTATATATTTTGAATTTGCCTACATTTGAAAAATTAAGATGGCAATTATTCTATACGATCTTACCATCTAGGTTAGTATTTCATCGAATAAAGAAAGCTATAAAAAAGAGGGTTAATTAATCAAAAATTTTCAGATTAGATAGTTTAGCAATCGTTAGGGGACAAATACTGATCCTGAAATTAACATAATAGTTAGATAATGAATTTTTTAGTAATAGAACAAGACTTAAGAGTGTCAGGAACCAGTCAAGGTATTATTTCAAGGTCTTTTTTGGCGAAATTAAGAATAGCTTATCCGGATTCAATTATTGACGTTGTGTATTTGAAGCATCATCCAAGCGATGATCAATTGCATTTGTTGCCGGTTAATCATATAGAAACCCATGCTCTAGATCTTAAAATTCCGTTTTTAACCAAATTTATCAATCGGTTTTATTGGCGATTGTTTCATGTTTCACTTAACGAACGTTACATTCATAAAGTGTATGGATCTCATATAGCAAAGATTGACTATCAAAAATACGATCATATTTTTATCAGAAGTACTGGACTGGACTGTGAAGCAATTTTGGGAGCTAAAGATTTACCTATTCTTAAAAGATCTATTATTACATTCAATGAACCTTATCCTTTATTTTGGTGTACCGGTTCAAAAAGCACACTGACTAATCTCGAGTTTTTTAAAGTAAAAGAAATGTTTGAAGTGATTAAACAAGCACAATCGTGTATGGCTACTGCATTATTGGCAGAAGATATGCAATACTTATATGGTTCGAGAAAGAGATTTTTCGCCTTACCACATCAATATAGTGAAACTGTTTTTGATTTGTCAGACATTGAAAATGTTTTGAAAAAGAATAAAAAAATAATGATTTCCTATCATGGAGCGATTCAGTTTGGCAGAGATATAGAAATCCTATTGGATGCCTACGAAGAATTGGTAGCGAATAATGCCTTGTTTAAAGAAAATACGGAGTTTGTTTTGCGGGTAAAAGGGATTGATGTAAAGAAATTGGCAGCGAAATATTCAAAAACCCCCAATATTATAGTGCTATACACTTTAAATTTCTCCAATTCCTGCAACGAACAAATGAATGAAGCCGACATTAATATCATTTTAGAAAACGGTCCTCTTTATTGTAACATTCTGGTTGGAAAAGCCCCATTTCTAGCGGCAATAGGTAAACCAATTCTTTCTGTTTCTCCTGCCAGAAGCGAATTGCGAAATATAATAACAGACCATCAATATATTGCCAGTTGCAATGATAAAGATGAAATTAAACAAAAATTGGAAAATTTAATCATCAACAGAATGAATTCCAATGAGTTTGTGTATCCGTTTGGTGAATATTTTTCTGATGAAAATTTTAAAGTTATGTTAGATAAAATTTTAATTTTAATTTAAATTTTAATGAAGAAAAATATAGTAAGATTATTGCTCTTTATTTATAAAAATTTTAAAAGGAGTAATTTTTTAAGAAGTTTGATTAAAAAAATAATTGGAAATGACAAAATTGAAATTGCTTTTAATAATTTTAAAGTTAAAGCTGGAATAAAAACTGCACTTGAAACGGATGTTATTTTTGATAGTTATAATGAAGTAATGATTTTGGAACTCATAAAGACATATGCTTTAAAAGGGTATGATTTTATTGACATAGGAGCTAATATTGGGTTGCATTCATTAACTGCGGCAAATTCAAATTCTGATATTGAGATTTATTCATTTGAACCAGAACCATATAATTATCAAAATTTAATTAAAAATATCGTTTTAAATCAATATTTAAATATAAGACCATTTAAAATGGGATTAAGGAATTTTACGGTTAACAAAACTTTAAATATTAATGAAGGGTGGAACAAGGGGAAACATTCACTAAAACTTAATTTTGAAGGAAGCAATAAAAAAATAAATATACCAATATCTACATTAGACTCTTTCAGAGAAAATATTAAATGCAAAAATTTAATTATAAAGATTGATGTTGAAGGTTTTGAAAAGGAGGTAATAGAAGGAGCTAAATTTGTTTTGTATCAAACTGAAAATATTATTCTAATAATTGAACTTTTAGAGGAGAATAATGGATTTTTGACTTGTGAGGAAATTACAAATAAATTAAGAGAAAACAATTTTGAAGATATATACAAAATAAGAGATAATAATAGTTTGTCTAAAGTTGATGATTTTAAAGGCAGTGCAGATTATGTATTTATAAAAGGACTAGCGGCCAAAAAACATATTATGAATTATTACAAATGTTAGTTAGATTTTTATAGAAATTTTCTGTAAAATTATTTAATAAATGGTTAAAACTATAAGTAGTTAAATGAGACTAGGATCAAACCCCCAAAAACTGGAAAGAAAAATAACAGTAACTACGCATCACAGAGTAGTAGTAGTGGTGTACATTCCCAATGAAGAAGGATTTTATAAAGATTCTTTTGCTGTTTTTAAACTGTGTTTGGATTCATTGGTGTCAACAATGCATTCATCGGCTGCGATAACAGTTGTTAATAATGGTTCACATCAGAAAGTGTCCGATTTTTTAAATCTATATTTAGGAGAAAAAAAAATTGATACTTTAATTTCACATACCACTAACATAGGGAAGATAGATGCCTTAATAGGTGCCGCAAGAGGAGCAAGGGAGCAATACATTACGCTTACTGATTCTGATATTCTTTTTGTCAAGGATTGGCAGGAAAAAGTGGAAGAAGTTTTTTCTATATTTCCCAATGTAGGTTCCGTCTCTCCAATACCCATCAGGAATGGTTTATATTTTGGAACAAGCTCTGTATTGAAACAGATACTATTGCGAAAAATCAAGTTTATGTATATTCCCATACCGGAAAATTTCACCAACTACAATAAGTTTTTAGAAAGTATCAATTGGGGTCTTGAAACCAAGGATAATAATGATTGGTCTGTGGTCGAAAAAAATGGAATTAGAGCAGTAATTGGTAGTGCACACCAGGTGCTTACTATAAATAGAGACATCTTATTTAAAACTATACCTTCAAATCCTTCATTAACATTGGTTGGGAATCTTTCAGAACATAATTATATTGATATTCCCATTGATAAAGCAGGTAAATTGAGATTGTCCACTTACAATAATTATGCTTTTCATATGGGAAATAAATTAGAAAGCTGGATGAAAGAGGAGCAGGAAGTTAATGCTAAAAGCATAAATAACAAAAATAATAATGAAATGATGTATCCGTCTTCAGATTTATTTAATTCAAAAATAAAAGGTAAATGGTATGGGTTAAAGAAAATGATGATAAAGCGAATGTTTTCTTTTTTTTATACTAAGGAAGTAATTTAAGATTTTTAACATCTCTTTCATGATGTTTATAAGGTCAAAAAAAATAAGGATTCGATTTGGCTTAATGCTACTTAAAACTATCACTCTCAAAAAGTGGTAATACGATGGACAGTATTTTTTGATTGATACGTATTCCTTTTAAATAGATAAATCATATCCAAAAAACTTGGATATATTATTTTGTGAAAGATAAAGAAATGAAAAAATTAGCAGTTTTATTGCCTACTTACAATGCGTCGCCGTACCTAAACGAAAGTATTGATTCTATTTTGAATCAAACCTTTACTGATTTTGATTTGTATGTTTATGACGATTGTTCTATAGATAATACGGAAGAAATTATTTCACAATACAGAGACCCTCGGCTTTTTTATAGAAAGAATATAGAAAATTCAGGTATTGCTAAAACATTGAATATAGGATTAGAAGAATTGCTTCCTCAATATGAATATATTGCCAGAATGGATGCCGATGATTGGGCTTATCCTGAAAGATTTCAAAAGCAATTAGATTTTCTTGACAAAAATCAAGAAATATCAATGTGTGGCACGCAAGGGTATTGGTTAAAAGACATCAATCAAAATCCTACATCGGGTTGGAAATATCCTCTTAATAATGATTATATTAAGTGTTATTTGCTTTTTGCGGCTACTTTTAATCATCAATCAATTATTTTTCAATCAAAATTTTTAATTGAAAACAGTTTAAGATATGACGAGAGAATTACGACTTGTGAAGATTGGGAAATGTGGACACGTATAGTTAAGGTTAGTAAAATAGTTAACCTTCCAGATTTTCTTATTAAGTGTCGAATTCTTCCATTTAGCAATCATCATTCGCCACTTAATAAAAAGAAACACCTCCAAGAAAGATCAAAAATAATTTCAGATTATTGGGCTAATTTTAATATTGCCTTAAAGCCAGAACAGGTATATGAATACTATTATGATACTAAAGTGATTCTTAAATCAGAGTTTGTGAAAAAAATTAAAATTCTGATTAAGATTTTCAATCAGCTTTATAAGACCAGTACAAATGATTTGGGTTTAGAGGAAAAAAAAGAGTTCGCTTATATGTTGGCACGGAAGATGTTGGATTATTGGAAGCGTTCAAAAGTCAGTAGGTTTGATCCAATGATATGGATTTTAATCGTTAAAGAAGTGAAATTCATAAATAAAATAAAATTATTAAGAAGCCAAATCAGATAATTTTTATGCGAGCATCAGTATTAATTATATCAAAAGATAGGAAAGCTGAATTGGATTACACCCTTCAAGTTCTGGAGCGAATGGTTGATTTGTCGAATAATGAAGTATTGGTTTTTTTGGATGGTTGTACAGATGATTCTTTAGTTTTAAAAGACAAATTTAAATGGGTTAAATGGTATTCGTCTGAAAAAAGCCTCGGAGCTTCATCAGCTAGAAATCAACTTTATCCTAAAGCGCAAGGACAGTTTTTAATTGGTTTAGATGATGATGCGCATCCCTTACATTTAGATTTCATTCACCAAACTATAAGCATTTTTGGCAAATATTCGAATGTTGGGATTATAGCTTTTCAAGAAATAAAAGGAATTTTTAATTCAGATGAAGAGGCATTGACTAAATTTGAATCTTTAGAAGAGGAATATTATACGAACGAGTTTATTGGTTGCGGTTTTGCCATCAGAAAAAAGGTATATGAATCGACGAATGGTTTCCCAGTTTGGATAGATATTTATGGGGAAGAGTCTTGTGTTTCCATAGAAGTAATGGCGATGGGTTATGATATTGTTTATTCCAATAAAATTAAAGTGAATCATCGTGTAGATAAAGAAGCTCGAAAACGTGCCGGAAAAAATTATTTTAGATTCGGCAAACAACTGAAAAACGTAACGTATTACTATATGGTTTATTATCCAAATCCATTGCTTAAGATATTGAAATTGTATTGGCATAATTTCAAGAAATATGTTTTAACGGATAAGGAATGTTTTAAAATATTTTTTAAAGTATGTTTTGAAGTAAGTTTAAACATTCCTAAAGTTTTAAAATATAGAAAGCCGATTGATAGAATAATAATTAATAAGATGAATCAATTGTCATCCATTAAATATTAATACAGGTATAAAAAAACAGCAACATTACTGTAACTGTTTAGATAGTATTAATGGTTTAACTGATTTTTATTTTTCGCAATTATTAACTGAGTCCATTGGCGTTTATTAGATACAATATGCTCAATAATGTCAAAATGCGTTCCCACATATTCTTCTAATTCCTCAAAACTCCATTCTCTGATATGAGTGGGGTTAAAAGGAGGGCCAAATTTCTCAGTGGGCATTAAATTTCTATCGGGTGTACTTATGAAAATATATTTTACATTTTGAATCTTCTTAATGTTATGTAATAAATCATCCGGATTCAAAACATGTTCTATAACATCTGAGCAAATTACGATGTCTGCAGACAAAGTATTCATGTCAAAATCACCGAATTGCAACCAATCTCTAGCGGGATACTTCTCTTTTAGAAATTCATAAGTTGGTGATACATCGATACCTATTGTTTCATCAGTTTCGAAATATTTCATCAATTTATATGCTGAGCCACAACCATAATCTATGATAGATTTGCAGTTATTTTTTACGGCGTATTCTTTTGCCTTAGAATAGACTTCCAATTGCCATTTATCCGTATTTAAGGTATCATCAAAATGAACATATTCATTTTTATGAATATACCCCCTTTTGATTTTGTATGTTTCTTTAAAAAAGATATAAGTATGAATTACCTTTAAATTGTAATTAAATCTCGAAGTAAGATACTTTACTTTGCTTTTAATACCCATGATATTTAATATGTTTCCGCATAGGTACAATTTTTTTTGCTATTTTTTGTCTTTACTAAAAGACTTTTAATCGGTTTGCATAACAATTCATTGGGATGAAAATATGTTGATTTCATGATATTAATTAATATCTTTAAATTCGCCTTAATTCCGTAGGGCTTTCTTTATTATTTGTCTAAAACATTAAAAATTAGATGTCACTAAATTATATTGTGTGCAAAAAAAATAAGTATTTTTACAATTCTATACTTTTTTAATGAAAACAATAGCAATAATTCCTGCACGGGGAGGATCTAAACGGTTAGCAAATAAAAACATTCTTTTGTTTGGAGGCATTCCCCTTATTGCTCACAGTATTTTATTAGCCCAAAAGAATAAGAGTATTGTAGATCAAATTTATGTATCCACAGATGATGAAGCAATAAAAAAAATTGCATTACAATACGGAGTTCATGTAATTGACAGACCGGAACAGTTATCAGGAGATTTAGAGCCAACAATTACTGCTGTTCAACATTCGTTGGAAGTCATTGACGATAGTACTATTGAAAATGTAATTTTATTACAGCCCACAAACCCATTACGACCTGAAAATTTACTGCAGGAAGCTTTTGAAAGTTATCGAATGAGTGATTCTGATAGTTTATTCACAGTTACAAGGAATTATCAAAAATTGGGCAGGATAACAAACAATTGTTTTGAACCTTATAATTATAGCATAGGACAGCGCAGTCAGGATTTGGAACCGCTCTATTTTGAAAATGGGTTGTTGTATATCAGTAAAGCAACATTAATAAGAGATGGCAAAATATTTTCTGAAAACAGCATCCCTTATGAAGTAAATCATATTTTTGCCAGTATTGATATCGATACGCAAGATGATTTTGATTATGCGGCGTATTTGTATCAAAAACTTAGAACTGATAATTCATAACTCATATTATGAACCCATACATAGAAATAGCAGGAAGAAAAATTGGCCCCGATTATCCCCCTTTAGTTATTGCTGAAATAGGAATTAATCACGAAGGTTCTTTGCAAGTGGCTAAAGAAATGGTCGATGCAGCCCATAGAGCTGGTGTTGAGGTAGTCAAACATCAAACGCATATAGTTGCTGATGAAATGAGCGGTGCAGCCAAGAAAGTGATTCCAGGCAATGCAGACGTATCGATTTATGAAATTATGGAACGTTGTTCGCTGAACGAAGCGGATGAATTAGAACTGAAAAATTATATAGAAAGTAAAGGGATGCTATTTATATCAACGCCTTTTTCTCGTGCTGCCGCCAATCGATTGCAGCAATTTGATGTTCCTGCCTATAAAATTGGTTCGGGCGAATGCAACAATTATCCACTATTGGAACATATAGCTTCTTTTGGCAAGCCGGTAATTTTAAGTACTGGAATGAACACGATTGAAAGTATCACCAAAGCCGTGGCAATATTCGATAAATACAATATTCCAGTAGCCTTATTACATACCACCAATTTATACCCGACACCAATACATTTAGTTCGATTTGGAGCTATGATAGAAATGCATCAGGCTTTTCCTGACACCGTTTTTGGTTTGTCCGATCATACCTTGAATAATAATGCCTGTTTAGGAGCAGTTGCTTTAGGTGCGAGTATTCTAGAGCGCCATTTTACAGACAACATGCAACGTACCGGACCAGATATTGTATGTAGTATGGATGAGAATGCCTGTACAGAGCTGATTAAGAGTTCTAATGAAATCTGGCAAATGCGCGGAGGTACAAAAAAACCTGCATTAGAAGAACAAGTTACAATTGATTTTGCTTTTGCAACAGTTTGCACTATTGCCGATATCAAACAAGGAGAAACATATACTAAAGATAATATCTGGGTAAAACGGCCCGGTACAGGAAAAATATTGGCCGAACATTTTGAAAGTGTCATTGGCAAGAAAACCACTCGAGATATAGAAAATGACGAACAATTATGTTGGGAGGATATTGATTAAAACGTATCGGCTGTGTTCGACATGATAATAAGTAGTAAAAATAAATGAAGAAAATACTGTTCCTTACCGGTACTCGTGCCGATTTTGGCAAAATTAAATCGCTAATTAACATCCTTGAAGAGCATGAAGGCTTTGAAGTATTTGTATTTATTACGGGAATGCATTTGCAAGAAACATATGGGTACACGCTGATTGAAATTGAAAGATGTGGTTTCAAAAACATTCATACTTTTCCAAATCACACTCATGAAACCACCATGGACCTAACTTTGGCTAAAACCATAGAAGGACTTTCAGCTTATAATAAAACAATTAATCCTCATATGATTATCGTTCATGGGGATCGGGTGGAAACGCTTGCCGGTGCAATAGTGGGGTCTTTAAATAATATCTTGGTGGCGCATATAGAAGGCGGGGAATTATCAGGAACAGTGGATGAGTTGATACGGCACAGTGTTAGTAAGTTGAGTCATATTCATTTTGTTTCCAATGAGGCGGCGGCTAAAAGACTACGGCAAATGGGAGAAATGGAGTCTTCTGTATTCACCATTGGTTCACCGGATATTGATATTATGTTTTCGGATACGCTGCCAAATTTGGCTGTTGCCAAAACCTATTATCAGATTACTTTTGATAATTATGCGGTGGCGATGTTTCATCCCGTAACTACCGAGGCAGAGGAAATGCAGCGCCATGCGAATCATTTTGTGGAAGCCTTATTAAAAGATACCCATAATTATGTTGTTGTTTTTCCAAACAATGATTTGGGAACTCATGTTATTTTGGAGGCATACAAAAAACTGGAAAATAACAGTCGCTTTAGGATTTTTCCTTCCTTGCGATTCGAATATTTTTTGACACTGCTTAAAAATTCACAGTATATTATAGGAAATAGCAGTGTAGGGATTCGTGAAGCACCATATTATGGTATTCCCATTATCAATATTGGTACCCGGCAACAAAACAGGGCGATTCATGCTGATATTATCAATGTGGATTATGAAGAAAAAAATATTACGGAAGCGTTAAGAGTGATCGATTTCCATCAAGTTTTAGAGTCTGAAACTGATTTTGGTCAAGGAAATAGCGCACAATTATTTTTAGAGTCCATAAAAAATAAAGATATTTGGACAATCAATCACCAAAAACAATTTAGAGATATATAATGAATAAATTAGGAATAGTAATTACAGATGGGGTGGGGTATAGAAACTTTATTATGAGTAATTTTATAGCTGAAGCTTCACAACAGTTTGATACCGTAACCATTTATTCCGGTTTGCCGATAAAGGCGTATCATTCCATTTACCAATCGAATGTGTTAATCAAAGAACTTAATGTTTTTGTGGAAGGAAAATGGACTTGGTTTTTTAGAAAATGGAAAGAATTGGCCCATTTGCAAAAAAATCAATCTTCTTATGGGATGAAAGATAATTTGGTTTCAGGATATCCCGCAACTAATTCAATACGATCACTTGTAGTTAAGGGGATTTATTTTTTTACGCGTTTGATTCATTCCCATAAAAGTATTTTATTGGCTGAAAAATTCCAATTTTTATCCTTTTCTAAAAATAAAATCACAAAATCATATCTTCAATTGCTTCAAGAAGACCAGCTCACTCATGTCTTTTTTACACACCAAAGACCTCCTTATTTAGCGCCTTTTCTATACGCAGCTATCCAATTAAAAATACCGGTAAGTACTTTTATTTTTAGTTGGGATAATTTGGCTTCCAAAGGCAGGATGTTGGGCACTTTTGATTATTTTCTGGTTTGGAGTCATTTGATGAAAGACGAATTGTTGCATTTTTACCCTAATGTTAAAAAGGAAAATGTAAAAGTGGTTGGAACGCCTCAATTCGAACCGTATGTCATGGGGAAATATGAAACTAAAAGAGAATATTTTTTCAATAAATTTCATTTGGATGCCAATAAAAAAGTGATTTGCTACAGTTGTGCTGATGTTTCGATTGGAAAAAATGATCCTTTAGTCATAAAAACGATTGCTCTAGGGATTCGGAATAATAGTATATATACAAAAGTGCAACTGCTAGTGCGAACTTCTCCAGCGGAAGATGATGCCAGATTTAAATCCATTAGAGATGAATTTCCAGAAATCAAATGGAATGTACCAAAGTGGATTTTGACTCGGGAAAATCATGTTGAAAGCTGGTCACAGCGCATCGCTAGTGAAGAGGATATTAAAGATTTACGGTCTTTGTTGGAATGTGTCGATTTGAATATTAATATGTGTTCTACGATGAGTTTGGATTTCATGTTGTTTGATAAACCTGTAATCAATACGGTTTTTGGCAATCTGGAAAATGGTTTATATGATGATCAAAGATTTCTAAATTATGGGCATTTTAAAAAAGTAGTCGATAGCCAATCGGTAAGTATTGCCAAAAATGAAAAGGAATTAATGGACCAAATTAATGAAGCTTTAAATAATGGAGTGAAAAGAAAAACCGAAAGAAAAGCAATGATTGATCTGCAAATAAGTAAACCTTTATTAGGAACCAGTAAAAGAATTGCGGGTGCTTTATACAATTTCCATGACTAATCAAAAAAATATCGCTATACTCTGTAATTACGAACTGCTGCCGGAAAGGATAGGCGGAATGGATTATTTTTTTTGGATGTTTGACGAGAAATGCAAAGAAAATGGGATTCAGGTCGATTGGTTTTTTCCTAATCAATCCAGTCATGGAAATTATTCAAGGTTGACGATTCATGCAAGTAATTATGAAAATGTAGAAAAGCATTTTTATTCGTATTGCCTTGATAATAATCGAAAGTATTCAGTTGTTGTCACCCATTTTATAGAGCTTTGTACCCCAATATTTAAAAAAATAAAGGAGGTTACAAACGCTAAAATTATTGCAGTGGATCACAATCCTAGGCCGACTGAAGGTTATCCTTTAAAGAAGAAATTTGAAAAAAGAATCAAAGGAATATTATTTTCCAGATATATCGATTTGTTTGTGGGGGTATCAAAATATTCCAAAAGTGAATTAATTAAAGAGTTTGGCACACAAATCAGGAAGAAATCAATTGTTGTTTTTAATGGTTTAGAGATTAGTAAATTTAAAAATAAAAAATTTTTTAACTCTACCAATCAATTTATTGTGGCTTCTCATCTTAGAAAAGACAAAGGAATTCAAGACCTGATTTTAGCGGTCAATGATTTAAAATCGTTTGATTTTACGATTGATATATACGGTCAAGGGTATTTTGAAGGAGAATTAAAAAAAATGATCCAAGATTTTGGCCTTCAAATTTTTTTTAATTTCAAAGGTAGTGTTTCCAATTTGAACGAAATATACTGCCATTATGATTATTTAATTCATCCTTCTCACGGTGAGACATTCTGCTACACAGTGGTTGAAAGTATGTTGAGTAATCTACCTGTGATAACAACTAGGAACCAAGGGAATGTGTTAGGGTTAATAGTGGAAAATATAAATGGGTTTTTATTTGAAGAAAAAAATATTGTCGAGTTGAAAGGAATTTTGGAGAATATTTTATCAGGTAAAAGTCAAATACTAGAAAATCCCACAAACATAAAATTGCAAAGTTTTACTTTAGAAAAAATGGTAAATAATTATTTAGAATTAATATTGTGAAAAAGAAGTGTTGTCATACGTTAAACCTTAATTTTATATTCTTAAATAGTTAAATTAGTCTATGTTCTTTAATTCCTTATCCTTTGCCGTTTTCCTTCCCATAGTATTTGTATTATATTGGTTTGTTTTCAATAAAACAAAAAGCAGCCAGAATTTGTTATTGATAATCGCGAGTTATTATTTTTATTCCTGCTGGGATTGGCGGTTTTTGTTTCTGTTGGTTTTCTCCACTTTTTTGGATTATTATACCGGTATTCGAATCGAAAAGGCTAAAACAGAATTCGCTCGAAAATTCTGGTTTTGGTTGAGTATAAGCGTTAATATTGGGTTTCTGGGTATTTTTAAATATTATAATTTTTTTTCCGATTCATTTTCAGAATTGTTAAATGGGCTTGGGTTACAAACCAGCCCCTTATTGCTGAACGTGATTTTGCCGGTTGGAATTTCCTTCTATACCTTTCACGGATTATCGTATGTTATCGATATTTATTTAAAAAGAATCAAAGCCGAATATAACTTTGTAGATTACTCCTTGTTTGTCAGTTATTTTCCATTGCTAGTCGCTGGTCCAATTGAAAGAGCGACCCACTTATTACCACAGGTGAAAGTAAAACGCAGTTTCGATTATCAAAAAGCCAAAGAAGGAATCTACCAGTTTGTTTGGGGATTGGTCAAGAAAGTGGTGATTGCCGATACTTGTGCGACCTATGCCAATGCGATTTTTGATAATTATGAATCGATGAACTCCTTGTCACTGATTCTTGGAGCTGTTTATTTTGCTTTCCAAATTTACGGGGACTTTTCGGGTTATTCAGATATGGCGTTGGGTATGTCTAAATTATTTGGAATCGATTTGTTGCGTAATTTTAATTACCCTTATTTCTCCAGAGATATAGCCGAGTTTTGGCGTCGTTGGCACATTTCGCTGTCGTCTTGGTTTCGGGATTATTTGTACATCCCTTTGGGAGGGAGCAGTGGTGGAATGGCGATGAAAATCCGCAATACGTTTATAATTTTTTTGGTCAGTGGTTTTTGGCATGGTGCCAATTGGACTTTTATTGCCTGGGGTTTCATTAACGCTTTGTATTTTTTACCGTTGTTACTGTTGAAACGGAATCGGACTAACATGGAAACAGTATCCTTGTATTGGGATGCAGCCTCCGTTAAAGTTTTCTTTAGCATTGTTAGTACGTTTGCATTAACCTGCTTGGCCTGGATCTTCTTCCGGGTAAAATCGATAGGAGAAGCTTTTGAATATATTAGACGTATTTTTACTAATGGAATTTTTGAATCACAGTATTTGGAAAATGAGCGTTACAATTATGAAATCATTATTTTAATACTTGCTTTTATTATTGTGGAATGGAACAGCCGAACACAAGTAGAACCAATTTCTGGGAAATATAGTTATTTGAAATTAACGTTATGCCTTACGGCGATTGTGGCATTGGGAACCTATTCCGATTATAAAGAATTTATTTATTTTCAGTTTTAAAGCGGGATTTTCGTTTTACCCCCTGCCCTAAAGGGAGCCGAAAATTTAGAATATTCTGGAATGTGACAATGTTGTATTTCTTTTCCCCACCCTTTAGGGTCGGGGCATGGAAAAAGAAATGAGGGTTAATCTTCGTTTTACCCTGATCTTAAAGGGCAATGTCATTAAGATAAGAGATTTTTGATTTTAGATTGAAGATTAACGATTGCAGATTTTTGATTTGATGTTGGTCAATATAAGATTGTCGATTTTACGGGGTCTATAATATCTGAAATCAGAAATTAAGAATCATGGGAGCCGAAAACTTAGAACATTCTGGAATGCGACAATGTTGTGTTTCTTTTTCCCACCCTTTAGGGTTGGGGCAAGGAAAAAGAAATGAGGGTTAACTTTCGTTTAGCCCTGCCCTGAAGGGCAATTTCATTAAGATAAGAGATTTTAGATTGAAGATTAACGATTGCAGATTTTTGATTTGATGTTGGTAAATATAAGATTGTCGATTTTACGGCGTCTAATTTTCGTTTTACCCCAGCCCTAAAGGGAGCCGAAAATTTAGGAGATTCGGTATTTAATTTCTGTTTTATCCAAGCCCTAAAGGAGCCGAAAATTTAGAACGATTGCGAAATAGGGTGCAGTTAACCTACTTTTACCGCTCCTTTAGGGCTGGAGGTCGAAAAAGAGATGACGGTTGTTTAAAATGAAACTATAAATACAATAAAGAATAAAACAATAATGAAGCAGTTTTTAATTTTTACAGTCAAAACCCTCTTGCTATTATTTGTACTGTTGGTCGTATTGGATTTTCTTTATACGACTGTTTATTTGCAGTCTTCAAATAGAGGAAAAATAGAGTATGTTTACAATTCAGAAGTCCGAAATTATGATGTAGTGATTTTAGGTTCTTCCCGAGCGAACAATCATTTTGTTGCGCCACTATTTGAAGAGAAGGGATTGAAAACCTTTAATTACGGCATGAGCGGCGGACATTTATTTGAAGCTTCTCTATTGTTGAAATTAATGATAGGGCGGAAATATGAAATAAAAAATGTGATACTGGAGACGGATTTGAATTTGTCTAATGAGAAGCGAGATGAGGGTGTTTCATCCCGTTTTCTCCCTTTTCTCCATGATTCTCAAACGATTCGAAATCATTTTTCAGAAGAGCCAGATTTTAAAAAATTGTATTACCTGCCTTTTTATCGATATGTATCATTTGACTCTAAAATAGGGTTTAGGGAACTCTACAAAACAGTAGTTAACGAACCGACCACCTATTTAGCTCATTTAGGATATTATCCATTAGGCAAAAATCCCAATGCCAATATGAAAAATAACCTGACAAATCTAAAACCGTTACACAATAAATATTATGAAGAAATAAAGCAAATTTGTGCAGCGAATAATATTAATTTGATTGCCGTTATGACACCGATGTGCACCAACACTAAAGGATTGGATTATTTTGAAAAAGTCCGCCAAGTCTATCCAGAAATTCATAATTATGAAAATGCGGTGGAAGGGGATCAATATTTTTCGTCCTGCGGGCATATGAACGATACCGGAGCTCGCAAGTTTACGGCTGTAATTATCAACGATTTTTTTAAAAAATAAATATGAAAATTGCCTTTCTGACTCCTGAATACCCCCACTCGAAAACCGGAGCCTTCGGAGGTATTGGCACGAGTATAAAAAATTTGGCTGCCGGACTTTTGGCAGAAGGTTGTTCGGTTCGAGTTTTGGTATACGGTCAGAAAGAAGATGGTGTTTTTGATGACAATGGCATTTGTATCCAACAAATACGGAATGTGAAATTCAAAGGATTATCATGGTATTTTACCCGAAAAAAACTTCAAAAAATAATCAATACCTTACATCAGCAAAAAGAAATTGATTTGGTGGAAGCACCCGATTGGACCGGTATTACTTCTTTTATAAATGCTACCTGTCCTATCGTTATCCGACTGAACGGTTCGGATACGTATTTTTGCCATCTGGATCAGCGACCTGTAAAGTGGTACAATAAACTTCATGAAAAACGAGCCTTACAAAAAGCGGATGCCTTGTTGTCGGTAAGTAAGTTTACAGCGGATACAACAAATGAAGTGTTTGGTTTGGAGAAGGACTTCACTATCATTCCGAACTCAATTGATATAGGTTTGTTTAGGCAGAATTGCACTGACGATACTACTGACGTTATTTTGTATTTTGGCAGTTTAATCCGGAAAAAAGGATTGTTGGAATTGCCCTTCATTTTTAATGTAGTGTTTGATAAATATCCTAAAGTAAAGCTTGTTCTTGTGGGAAAAGATGTTCCTGATATTATATCAGGGAATTCTTCGACCTGGCATATGATGCAGAAATTATTTACGGTACAAGCACTTGGCAATGTGGATTATTTAGGACCCGTACCCTATCAAGATATAAAAAATCACATCAACGAAGCAACCGTATGTGTATTTCCTACTTTTGCAGAGGCACTGCCTGTTTCCTGGATCGAAGCGATGGCATTGCAAAAAGCTATCGTAGCTTCTAATATAGGTTGGGCTCTAGAAGTTATAGATGATGGACTCAATGGGTTTTTAGTACATCCAACCCATCATTTGGAATATGCCAATAAAATTATTCAATTATTGGAAAATGTCCAATTACAAAAAGAATTTGGTATGGAAGCTAGAAAAAAGGTGACTGAAAATTTTAGCATAGCAGTCGTTGCAAAAGAAAGTTTGTCGTTTTATAACTCTTTAATTGGATAAATTTTGATTATTGTATACCATAAAAATGCTAAAATTACAGAAGTAGTAGCTTCCAATAATCAAAAAATTGAATATTATCCTCAAGGGACTATTGGAGGTGGTTTACAGGAGATTGCAAAACAATTTCCGAATGAAAAAATTGTTTGGTGTCACTCAGCGGTCAAAGAACAGTTAGATTTAGAGGGTCTAAAAACGTTGTTTCATCACGATAAAACGATGTTGTCTTTTTCCGCATCAGAACATAATTTTTTTGATACGAAGATAGGCTATGTAGAGGAGTCTTTATTTATTAATGTGAATAAAAAAGTATCCTATCCTACGTGGCAAATGAGCAGTGTTGTTGGTATTATTCATGCTTCTGTTTTAAATGCATTAAAAGATACAGTAATGTGCGATAGTGATTTTGATTATTATTTGTGTTCTATGGCAAAAACAGGAATGCCTTTAGGGTTACTTTGTTATTCGGAACCGAGACTATTACTAGCTGGCAAATTTAATAACCCGCCTAAAGCTAGCATTTATACTCTTTTTCGATTTGTTAAGCAGCACTATAAGACACGATGGGTATTTTTAATGGTGTTAAATTTGGTTTTATATGAATGGAAATTTCCTGTACTACCTTTACTCTTTTCATTTTTTTATAAGAATAGAAAAAACAATACTATAAATTTAGATTCTATACTTGTGCAGTCTTCAAAAAAAGCAATTGATACAGTTGCTGTTGATGTGATTATTCCAACCATTGGGAGGAAAGATTATTTGTATGATGTATTGAAAGATTTTTCGAAACAAACGCTTCTGCCTAACAAAATTATTATTATAGAACAAAATCCTGAAAAGCTAAGCACAAGTGAATTAGACTATATTTATCAAGAAAAGTGGCCGTTTAAAATAGAACATTTTTTTATACATCAAACGGGTGCTTGTAATGCCCGGAATTTGGCTTTAAGCCATACGGAAAGTGAATGGGTTTTCTTTGCTGATGATGATATAAGAATCTCTAAATTATTTATCCAGAAGACATTTGAAAGTATAAATAAATTCGGTGCAAAAGCGGTTTCAATTAGTTGTTTGCGAAAAGAAGAAAGACAAATTTTTAAAAATGTTTTTCAATGGGGAAGTTTTGGTTCCGGATGCAGTTTTGTTGAGACAGCAATTTTAAATAATTGTACTTTTAATATGGGTTTTGAATTTGGCTTCGGTGAAGATTCTGATTTTGGAATGCAGTTGCGAAATAAAGGTTGCGATGTGTTGTACTTACCTAAGCCTGAAATATTACATTTGAAAGCCCCAATTGGAGGTTTTCGGACAAAACCTGAGTTACAGTGGCAAAATGACCGTATCCAACCCAAACCATCACCAACCGTTATGTTATATATCATTTCGCACAATTCCAGCGAGCAGCTTAAAGGATATAAAACCACTTTGTTTTTCAAGTTTTATAAATATCAGAATATTAAAAATCCATACCGTTATTTTAGAATGTTTCAAAAACGATGGGGCCAGAGTGTATTTTGGGCTAGTCAATTAAAAAATGCATCATGAAATTTTCTCTAATTATTTGCACGTATATGCGTTCCAAACCTTTGCTCCAATTGTTGCAATCTGTGCAGGGTCAAATCGTATATCCGAATGAAATTATAATCATAGATGGATCAACAAATAAAGAAACTGAAGTAGTCTTAAATGAAAATCAATTTGAAAATTTAAACTATTTTATGGTTCCAGCTGAGCAACGTGGGCTGACCAAACAACGGAATTATGGAATAGAACGAGTAGGAGAAGAGATGGAAATAATTTGTTTTCTAGATGATGACATCGTTTTAGAAAATGATTATTTTGAGCAACTCTTAAAAACCTATCAAATTTATCCCGAGGCTTTTGGAGCTGGAGGATATATCGTAAATGAGTCTGAATGTGAATTTGTAGGGGTGGACTATCATCCCAAGATAGAGGAATACTATTTTGACGGATGGAAAAGAAAAGACGGCAGTCGATTTGTGCTACGAAAAAAATTAGGACTGGACAGTGATTGTCCGCCGGGCTATTCTTCCTTGTATTCGCATGGGCGTAGCGTTGGATTTTTACCTCCAAGCGGTAAAACCTATGAAGTAGAAATGCTGATGGGCGGTGTTTCGTCATTTAGAAAAAAAGTATTTGAAACTTTGCGATTCTCTACTTATTTTGAGGGTTATGGGTTGTACGAAGATGCGGATTTTACTTTGCGAGTTGCCAAAGAAGGAAAGTTGTATTTGAATACTTCGGCCAAACTGAATCATTATCATGATGCTTCAGGGCGACCTAACCAATATCAATACGGTAAAATGGTGGTGCGTAATGGATGGTATGTATGGCAAACAAAGAATCCAAAACCTCTTCTTGAAGCAAAACTGAAATGGCATTCCATTACGATACTTTTGACGATTATAAGATACAGCAATGCTTTTACCACCACTGAGAGAAAGGAAGCCTTTACCGAAGCCATAGGCAGAACAGTAGGATGGTGGAGTTTGATATTTAATAAACCAAAAAGGTAATAAAAGGATTTTTAATTATTCTAATAATTATGAGTTTATAAAATGATGATGATTTAAAGATTATTTTGAAACGAATACTTTTTTTAAAGATGAATAACTATACAGTATGTAAAGTTTGTAAAAGCGAAGTTACATTGATTAATAAGACGTATAATTTAGGACAATGTAAAAAATGTAAACTGATTTTTTGTTTAACAATTTATTCTCAAGATCAGTTTATTGCAGTTTATGACGAATTATATAATAAAGAGAATGCAATTTACCGGAACCATGCTGTAGTAGAGTATGCCATGCTTTTAGAAAATAAAAAAATTAAAGTTGGATATCACCGGTCAAGGCTTTTAAAAAAGCATGTTCTCAATGGGAAATGTGAATCTGTTCTTGAAATAGGAAGTGGTGTCGGTTTAATTGGTTCTTATATTCGTAATGAAAATGAAAATATTAAATATTTGGGTATTGAAATTGATAAAGAATCATACCAAAAATCTCAATTTTTAAAATTGAATACTATTAATGATGACTTTACTGTTATTGATACTATAGAAGAATCTTTTGATGTAATTATGTTATGGGAAGTAATAGAACATTTACAGGATTTAAAATTATTTCTGGAGTTGGCTTATAAAAAATTGAATAAAAAAGGAAAAATTATTCTTTCTACGCCTAATTACAATAAGATTTTTAATTATCCAAAAAGAGAGGAGGATGCGATATTTCAAGATAAACCACCCATTCATTTGAACTTTTTTACTAAAGAAAATATCACCGCTATATTTGAAATTAGTGAATTTGTTAAGTGTAAGGTTATGGTAAAGAAATTTCCGTATCTTGAAATAAAAAGCAAAAAATTTTATTTTTATTTTTTAAAATCTATATTTCATCATTATAACGGTTCTACTATTTATTTAGAAGTTACAAAAGCATAAAAAACAGGTTTAAATTAATGAAAACAATTCTTATAGCACATAATTACAGTGAAGTTTCGTTTTCAGCAATGAGTTATCATTTAGCGCATTATCTGGCTAACTTGGGACATCAAGTTGTTTTTGTTTCTCATCATCCTTATTTTGTAGAGGAAAAAGTAGTAAAAAAGGAAAACGGTAAAATTAGTATTTGTTCCTGGCCTACAACGAAAAGGCCCACTTTAATTAGAGATGTTTTTTGGTATATTTCCATATATTTTAAATATAAACCAGATATTATTATTGGTCATTTTGTGGGAAGTAATATTTCACTGAGTGTTTCGAAAGTATTGTCATTTGGTAAAGTAAAAACATTCGAATATTATCACACCTTGACTGATCAGCTTTTGGCTGATGTAAAAAAGACATCCACAAAACAAAAGATGTTGTTTTTTAGAAAAAAAATATTCTACAACTTATTTTGTGATATCATTATATGTCCCTCCGCATTAGCAAAAAAAAATTTGGAAGATTTTTATTTAATTGATAAGGGATTGGTACTACTCAATCCTATTAAAGATCGATTTAAAAATAAAATAGCTATCGATCCAGCTTCAATTACTATTTCATACCTTGGCCGATTAGATCCTTCAAAAGGGGTGGTTGATTTAATTATTGCTTTTACAGCTTATAAAAATAAAGTCCGGAATTCAAAAATTATTTTAAATATTGCAGGAACCGGTAGTCAAGAATTGGAAATAAGAGCGATGATAAAGGATAATTTGGACATACATTACCTTGGAGGATTGCCTTATGATACTATTGACGACTATTTGAATAAAAGTCATTTTGTAATAATACCTTCCAAATTTGATAACCTACCCACTGTTGGTTTAGAATCTATGATGAATCAGACCCCTTTGTTACTTTCTAATACAATTGGTTTGGCATCTTATTTAACTGATGGAAAGGAATGTTTTAAATTTGAGCCCAGTATAGATTCAATGGTGTCCTTATTTGATAAAATTGAGAATAATTTTAATCTATATGAACAAATGAGTTTTGACGCGAGAGCCACCTTTTTAGACAAATTTGGTGTGGATACCTACTGTAATGCTATTTCTAATTTGATACTATGAAATTTGCAATCATAACTCATGTACCTCATATCATTGATAAGAATAATTATTTTGCTTATGCTCCCTATGTTAGCGAAATGAATGTTTGGGCAAAGTATGTGGAGGAATTGGTAGTAGTGGCTCCTGTAGTAAAATCAAAAAAAACTGTTGTAGATACAACTTATCAACATCAAAACATTCAATTTATACCTATTGAGGGCTTTGATGTTTTGAATTTAAAAGGCCTTTTTAGTGCGATTTTAAAAATACCAGCAATAAGCTGGAATATTTTCAAAGTTATGCAAAATGCGGATCATATTCATTTGCGTTGTCCTGGTAATGTAGGATTACTGGGCTGTTTGCTGCAGATACTTTTTCCTAATACTCCCAAAACAGCCAAATATGCAGGCAATTGGGATTACACATCTAAACAGCCTTCGACTTACAAATTGCAGAAATGGATTTTAAATAATAGCTTTCTTACTAGAAATATGCAGGTTTTAGTATATGGAGAATGGAAAGGAAGTTCGAAAAATATAAAACCCTTTTTTACCGCGACTTATGTGGAAAAAGATATAGTGCCAATAGTTCCAAAAAAATTAAATGAAGTTATTGATTTTGTCTATGTAGGTACTTTAACGAAAGGAAAGAATCCAATGTATGCGATCCATTTGATAGAAAATTTATATCAAAAAGGGTATTCCGTACGTTTACGTATCTATGGGGAAGGTTTGGAACGGCGATCTTTAGAAGATTATATTTTAATACATCAGTTGGAAACAATAATTTCACTGAAAGGAAACCAAACTCAAGAGATCGTCAAAAAAGCCTATCAGGAAAGTCATTTTGTCATTTTGCCCTCAAATAGTGAAGGTTGGCCGAAAGCAATTGCCGAAGGCATGTTTTGGGGTTGCGTTCCATTAGCAACTCCTGTATCCTGCGTGCCTTTTATGCTAAATCAGGGAAAAAGGGGTGTTTTGCTAGCCATGGATTTGGAAAAGGATGTTGAAAAAGTAGAACTGATTTTGAAAAATCAAGCGGATTTTGATACTAAAAGCGAAAAAGCCTCGAATTGGTCCAGGAACTATACTTTGGATGTTTTTGAACGAGAAATTATAAATCTATTGAAACAAGAATCAAAATTGAAGAATTAAATGAAAAAGTACTACCTATTTGGGTTTCTTTTTTTTGCGATTGCCATGGTTACTGTAATCAACTATAGAACTCCTTTTTTTCAACAGGATGGCGGCGGGTGGTCTATAGGTTTTGGTGAATCAGTTGGTTATCCGGAAAAGGTTGCCGTGGAGAAAAACTCCATTTATTCTATCGAAAAGTTGAAAGCTGAAAATGACAGTACGGTATTTCTTGCAGATCCTTTTTTTGTCAAAGAAAAAGACACTTTTTATCTGTTTTTTGAACATAAGAAAATCAAACGCAATGCGGATATTGGTTTATTGACCTCAGTAGATGGAAAAAAGTATCAGTATCGGGGAACTGTTTTAACCCAAAAATTTCATTTGTCTTATCCTCAGGTTTTTAAATATAGGGGCGCTTTTTATATGGTGCCGGAGTCCAAACAGGCGAATATGGTGTTGCTGTATAAAGCACATCATTTTCCTTTTGATTGGCGGATTTGTGATACTTTGATTGACAAAGTTGCACTCGTGGATCCTTCCATTTATTTGTCGGACTCTTTGAATATTTTAGTTGGCACCGATTATAACAAAAATATGTACCTCTACGAAGCCGACTCTTTATTTGGGAAATGGAAATTACATAAAAAACCAATTGCTTTAATAGGAACTGAGGCACGAGCAGGAGGTCGTTTTTTTACCGATAAAAAAGGATTGCTTTTGCCGGTACAAAATTGTACCAAAGGCTATGGCTATGGGTTATCTTTGTACCGTTTTTCCTTTCATAGTGGAAGTTATAAAGTAAAAAGAGAGCTTCCTTTTTATTTAATGGCAAATGAAAATATAGCAGCGTTTAATGCGGGAATGCATCAATTGGATGTGCAGCGCATAGATTCAACTCATTACTATTATGTTTATGATGGTAATCGATTAAAAAGTAGTTCTAAACATCTCAATATTAGAGGACCGCTAAAATGGAGTTATTTGGATTTGAAAAACTGGATATTACAAAAATGAGAATACTTCAATTAATAGATAGTTTAGAAGCTGGTGGAGCTGAACGTATGGCGGTCAATTATGCGAATGCCTTGGCTAAACAAATTGATTTTTCCGGATTAGTGGTGAGTCGTAGAGAAGGATCCCTTCAGAATCAAATTGATGATGGTGTTTCGTATTTGTTTTTGAATAGAAAAAATGTCATTGATTTTAAAGCTCTTTTTAAGCTTAGAAATTATGTAGCAATACATAAGGTTACATTTGTTCATGCGCATAGTACTTCTTTTTTTCTTGCCTCTCTTCTAAAGTTACTTTGTCCTTCTCTTAAAATAATTTGGCATGATCACTACGGGGAAAGTGAATTTTTAAAGAAAAGACCGCTACTGGCTTTGCGATTGATTGCCCCTTTTTTTAGCGGGATTATAGCGGTCAATCAAAAACTAAAAGTTTGGGCGAATGAAAATTTACATTTTGAGAACTCTATTTATTTGCCCAATTTTCCAACTGAAGAAAAGAATATTACAGGACTTACGGCATTGAAAGGAATGGATGGAAAGCGTATTATTTGCTTGGCTAATTTGCGAACACAGAAAGATCATTTTTTATTGTTGGAAGTAGCTAAGAAATTAATAGTATCTTATCCAGATTGGACCTTTCATTTGGTCGGAAAAGATTTTGATGACGCCTATTCTAAACAGATTAAGTCTTTAATAGTTGAAAATAGTCTTGAAAAAAATGTATTCCTTTATGGCACGAAACAAGATATCAAAAATATTCTGAATCAATCGACAATCGCAATACTAACTTCTCAATCGGAGGGCCTGCCCGTGGCACTTTTGGAGTATGGGTGGCATAAAAAACCTGTAATAGTAACCGCTGTGGGGGAAATACCTTTGGTAATTCAAAATGGGGAAAATGGTTTTCTTATCCTTGCTAATCAGAAACAATTATTTCATGAAGCCGTCGTAAAATTGATAGAAAACGATACCTTACGACTAGATTTTGGGAATTTACTTTACCATACCATTAGAGAAAATTATTCAGAAAAAATAGTACTAAAAAATTATTTATATTGGTTGCACGCTATTTAAAATGAAAAAAGAAGAACAATTTTATTTTTATTTAATACTATCTCATGTTGTTATTGGAGTATTAGGATATGTATTGCCTTTTACCACTAAAATATATGGGTATACCATCTTTATAATTGGAGCTTATTACATTATAAAAAAACAAAACAAGAATAACGAAGCCCTTATAGTAGCAGCCTATGTGGTGGGCAGTGAAGTTTTTTTGAGAATGACAGGGGGGAACCCCCTATACGAAATTTCTAAATATGGGGTAATCGTTTTCCTTTTTATGGGCATGTATTTTAGCGGATTTTCCAAAGGTGCCACACCGTATTGGCTGTTTTTATTGTTATTGGTTCCAGGAGTGGTTATTTCCACTTTTGTATTAAATTTTGATACCAATATTAGAAAAGCTATTGCTTTTAATATTTCGGGTCCCGTCTGTTTAGGCGTAGCGTCTCTATATACGTATAGGAGAAAAATTGCATTAGATCAAATTAATAACATCATACTCAGTATGGGGCTTCCTATTATTGCGTGTATGGTTTACCTAACTTTATATACGCCTAATGTTCGAGATGTAATCACCAGTACGCAATCCAATTTTGCAACTTCGGGAGGCTATGGCCCGAATCAAGTGGCGACTTTTCTAGGGTTGGGCATGTTTATTTTTTTTTCCAGAGTTATATTAGAATCTGGCACTAAATTTATGTTAGTAACGAATTTGATTATTGCATTGAATATTAGCTATCGTGGCATGCTTACGTTTTCAAGGGGAGGGATGATTACAGGATTCCTTATGATTGTTTTATTATTGTTGTTCCTGTATTTTAAATCCAATTACAGAGGCCGAGTAAAATTAAATTACATCATTGTATTTATAATTCTTGCCATGATGGCAACCTGGGGTTATACCTCGTTTCAGACGGGAGGTCTTATTGATAAACGCTATGCGAATCAAGATGCCTCAGGCCGAGTTAAAGAAAGTCAATTTACAGGAAGGGAAGATGTAGCTCAAGATGAGATTAATACCTTCTTGAAGAATCCGATTTTTGGAGTAGGTGTTGGTAAAGGAGCCGAAATTAGAGAAGACGAAACGGGAATCAAAGTTTTATCCCATGATGAGATCACGAGAATGCTTGCCGAACATGGATCTTTAGGGATATTGGCTTTGTTAATTCTAATGATCACCCCGTTAATTTTGTATCTGGAAAACAAATTCAATATGTTTTTATTGTGTTTTGTCGCATTTTGGTTTTTAACCATTAACCATGCTGCTATGCGAACAGCAGCACCCGCCTTTGTGTATTCTTTGTCCTTGCTGAATGTGCAGTTGGGTTTTCCTACAAGAAAGAAGGAGGATTGATTTGTTATTCATTATTGTTAACCCGTTGGGTGTAATTCAAAAAAAATTTCTTTTTACCACATAGAAATAAAACTTATAATTAAAGAAATAATAGAAAATAGCACTATTTTTCGAATAGTTTGACAATGTTAAAAGTGAAACATCAATTAAACTCTTTTTAAACACTATAATTTCTATCTTCTATGTGGTAAAATCAATTACACCCAACGGGTTATTGTTATTTTTTATTAATGAAACCCGTTGGGTAAATTTAGTTTTTGATGATAATTTTTCGTCAGTTCGAGTGATTTTCTCCCGAAGCCTCGGGAAGAAAATCGTATCGAGAACAAAGAAAATTTCGTTAAAAACGGTTCTCGATACATTTTCAGTTCCGTTTTACTACACAAAAAACACTCGAACTGACGTTTTTAAAAATTACACCCAACGAGTTAATGATGGTATGTTACTGATGTATTTTGGACGTATTTTAATACGTGATCAAAGACGCTAATCGGTTTAATTGGTGCGCTTATTTGAAGTCGTGTTGGACTACATCGGTATGTACTATTGTTTTGTTAAAAAAAAGTAACATATCTTCAATTTTCTTCGGTGCAAAAGTACTAAATTGCACTCCTAAACGGAACTATCACCCATGTTGTCAATGGATAAAATGCATTTTGAGATATCAGAACGAAAGATGATTCTTCGTATTTTTGATGTGTTTTTTGTTTTTGGTTCTTTGTTTTTCATTGGAAATGTATTTGATTTTGACTATTTGATAATGTCTACCAATAATTTATATTGGATGATTATTTTGGGCGTTTACATCAATCTTTTCGGAACTATTTTCGAAATGTACAATCTACAGGTTGCCAGCAATCAACTTCAGGTACTAAAAAGTTCCATTCTCACCGTTTCAACGACCGTTTTAGTGTATTTATTAACGCCGTTTTACTCTCCAGAACTTCCTTCGAAAAGAATTCAGATCTTATTGTTTTATTTGGTGGTGTTTTTGGCTTTGTTTTTATGGCGCATGTTTTATGTTGCGTTTTTAGCCTCAAATCGATTTTTGCAAAATGCAGTTTTAATCTGTGATCATGAGCAAGTAGAGGAGTTGATATCGGGATTAGAACAGATTGATCCTCATTATAAAATAATTGCATTTGTCAATGCCGACGCCGCAGTAGATGAGATCGTCGACTATCCCTACGTGAAAAATATCCAGAGAGCGGCGCTGTTTTCTTTTGTAAAACAAAATGGTATCTCTGAAATTGTAATCGCTTCCCAAAAGACAGAAGGAATTACAGCTGAGTTGTATCAACAACTGCTTCAATTACTGGAGTCGGGCGCTGTAATTCGGGAGTACACGCAGGTGTATGAAAGTAAAACGCAGCGTATTCCGGTGCATTATATGTCCAGAGATTTTTATCGCTTTTTTCCTTTTAGCAGAAGTAATCACAATAAGCTGTATTTGATTGGTGCCCGGATTTTTGAAATCAGTGCCTCCGTGGTCGGGTTGTGCATAGGTCTGGTATTGGTTCCGTTAATACTTATTGGAAATGCAATAGGAAACCGAGGAAAGCTGTTTTACACGCAAGAACGTGTTGGTAAAGACGGGGTGGTATTTGAAATTTTAAAATTCAGAACGATGGTTTGCAACGCCGAGTGTAATGGCGCTGTTTTTACCACGACAAATGATTCTCGGGTGACTGCTTTTGGTAGATTCTTACGAAAAACCAGAATTGATGAATTCCCCCAATTTATAAATATCTTAAAAGGGGATATGGCCGTTATTGGCCCTCGTCCGGAACGCCCTTTTTTCGTAAAGGAAATTGCACAAGTGATGCCATTCTATGAAACAAGACATATAATAAAACCAGGTCTTACGGGATGGGCACAAGTGAACTATGCGTATGGAGCAACAATTAATGACAGTTTGATAAAACTGCAGTACGACCTGTACTATATTAAACACAGAAGTATTTTTCTGGATTTAAATATTGCGTTTAAAACAATTACCACCGTTTTGTTTTATAGGGGGCAATAATAGTACCTGTCTAACCCCTTGGGTGTACTTAATAAAAATTTCAATTAATCCTAAATAAAAAAATTGAACCACATAGAAGCATAGAAAAAAAGAGTCGGATAGCCCAAATCTTGTGTTCACATAGCTATTTTTTCGTAAAGGAAATTGCACAAGTGATGCCATTCTACGAAACAAGACATATAATAAAACCAGGTCTTACGGGATGGGCACAAGTGAACTATGCGTATGGAGCAACAATTAACGATAGTTTGATAAAACTGCAGTACGACCTGTATTATATTAAACACAGAAGTATTTTTCTGGATTTAAATATTGCTTTTAAAACAATTACCACCGTTTTGTTTTATAGGGGGCAATAGTTGTCTTTGTTCGGTGGTTGATGGTTCTGGCTCAAGAGAGTAATTACAGCTATAAATAACTCTTAGGGTATGTTAGCCCAAAAAACACACCCCTAGCCCCTCTCAAGAGGGGGAACTGAGAAGTGCAATTACAGCTATAAATAACTCTTATATTTTTATAAAGGTAATGATTTGTAATCAGATAGTTAGGGAATGACCTTTCTCAAAGCAAACTGTACTATATAGAGAACGTTCTGATTTTGTGTTTTTGAATCCCAAAAACGCATTGATTGCGCGGTCGTATTCCCCTCTTGAGAGGGGCTAGGGGTGTGTCCTTTTTTCAAAACAAACAACACCATTTTGAAACCAAACCTATAATGATCACGTGATCATATCCTTCTCTTTAAATCCCAGGGGAGTCGGGATTTTTTTGTTTTATTAAACTGCAAAATAATATAATTAAAAATCTTATTTTTTACCTATCAAAACAGTGACAGAATCTTCTATGTCTAAAAGAAAAATTATACCCTACAATCCAAAACTCAAAGGATTTGCCCGACAGCTTCGTAATAATTCGACAGAAACAGAAATTTTCCTTTGGTTAAAATTAAAAGGGAAACAGATGTACGGTTATGATTTTCATCGTCAAAAACCGATTGATAATTTTATTTTAGATTTTTTCTGCTATGAATTAATGTTAGGAATAGAAGTAGATGGATATTCTCATCAATTTTTAGAAGTATATAATAAAGATGGTATAAAAGAAAAACGAATGAATGAGTTCGGGATTACCGTTTTGCGATTTAGTGATGAACAGGTCTTAAAGGATATGGAAAATGTTATACTGGCTATTGAGTTTTATATTTATGAGTATGAAAAACACACCCCTAGCCCCTCTCAAGAGGGGAATTGAGCAATGGAATTACAGCAATAGATTTCCAGGGAGTCGGGATTTTTTTGTTTTATTAAACTGCATAATAATAGAATTAAAAAGCTTATTTTTAACCTATTAAAACAGTGACAGAATCTTCTATGTCTAAAAGAAAAATTATACCCTACAATCCAAAACTCAAAGGATTTGCCCAACAGCTTCGTAATAATTCGACAGAAACAGAAATTTTCCTTTGGTTAAAATTAAAAGGGAAACAGATGTACGGTTATGATTTTCATCGTCAAAAACCGATTGATAATTTTATTTTAGATTTTTTCTGCTATGAATTAATGTTAGGGATAGAGGTAGATGGATATTCCCATCAATTTTTAGAAGTATATAATAAAGATGGTATAAAAGAAAAACGAATGAATGAGTTCGGGATCATCGTTTTGCGATTTAATGATGAACAGGTCTTAAAGGATATGGAAAATGTTATACTGGCTATTGAGTTTTATATTTATGAGTATGAAAAACACACCCCTAGCCCCTCTCAAGAGGGGAATTGAGCAATGGAATTACAGCTATAGATTCCAGAGGAGTCGGGATTTTTTTGTTTTATTAATAAAGATGGTATAAAAGAAAAACGAATGAATGAGTTCGGGATTACCGTTTTGCGATTTAGTGATGAACAGGTCTTAAAGGATATGGAAAATGTTATACTGGCTATTGAGTTTTATATTTATGAGTATGAAAAACACACCCCTAACCCCTCTCCAGAGGGGAATTGAGAAGTGCAATTACAGCTATAGATTTCAGGGGAGTCGGGATTTTTTTGTTTTATTAAACTGCATAATAATATAATAAAAAATATTATTTTTAACCTATCAAAACAGTGACAGAATCTTCTATGTCTAAAAGAAAAATTATACCCTACAATCCAAAACTCAAAGGATTTGCCCGACAGCTTCGTAATAATTCGACAGAAACAGAAATTTTCCTTTGGTTAAAATTAAAGGGGAAACAGATGTACGGTTATAATTTTCATCGTCAAAAACCGATTGATAATTTTATTTTAGATTTTTTCTGCTGATTAATGTTAGGGATAGAAGTAGATGGATATTCCCATCAATTTTTAGAAGTATATAATAAAGATGGTATAAAAGAAAAACGAATGAATGAGTTCGGGATCACCGTTTTGCGATTTAGTGATGAACAGGTCTTAAAGGATATGGAAAATGTTATACTGGCTATTGAGTTTTATATTTATGAGTATGAAAAACACACCCCTAGCCCCTCTCAAGAGGGGAATTGAGAAGTGCAATTACAGCTGTAGATTCAGGGTAGTAGGGATTTTTTTGTTTTATTAAACTACATAATAATATAATAAAAAATCTTATTTTTAACCTATTAAAACAGTGACAGAATCTTCTATGTCTAAACGAAAAATTATACCCTACAATCCAAAACTCAAAGGATTTTCCCGACAGCTTCGTAATAATTCGACAGAAACAGAAATTTTCCTTTGGTTAAAATTAAAAGGGAAACAGATGTACGGTTATGATTTTCATCGTCAAAAACCGATTGATAATTTTATTTTAGATTTTTTCTGCTATGAATTAATGTTAGGGATAGAAGTAGATGGATATTCCCACCAATTTTTAGAAGTATATAATAAAGATGGTATAAAAGAAAAACGAATGAATGAGCTCGGGATTACCGTTTTGCGATTTAGTGACGAACAGGTCTTGAAGGATATGGAAAATGTTATACTGGCTATTGAGTTTTATATTTATGAGTATGAAAAACACACCCCTAACCCCTCTCAAGAGGGGAATTGAGCAATGGAATTACAGCTATAGATTCCACGGGAGGCGGGATTTTTTTGTTTTATTATTAAAGATGGTATAAAAGAAAAGCGAATGAATGAGTTCGGGATTACCGTTTTGCGATTTAGTGATGAACAGGTCTTGAAGGATGTGGAAAATGTTATACTGGCTATTGAGTTTTATATTTATGAGTATGAAAAACACACCCCTAGCCCCTCTCAAGAGGGGAATTGAGCAATGGAATTACGGACATAAATAACTTTAAATTTAAAACAGAAAAAGAAGGAATAGATTTCCGGCTGTTAAATAATAATTGGAATGCGTTTTTTATTCTGTATTGCGAGTCTGATTAAAACAATTCCGCTAGTAATTATTAATGGCAACACTAGTAAAAAATGCGCTTTGTTGATTACTACAAAGAAATAAATTCCCAACAACAGCAGCGTTACTAACGCCAGATTGTAAATTCCTTTTTTGTTTTTTGTCCAATAAAAGTAAAGCAGCCCTGCTAAAGTTGGATTAAAAAGTAAAATATTATAGTTGTATCCCAATTCCAGATGTGACGAATAAAATCCGACAAACGCAAAAAACATTCCTATTACCGCCATCAGGATGAGGTACAATAAATCGATACTTTTCTTGTTTATCAACACAATAAACCCAAGAAATACAATATACGTATAGGGATTGTTCCACCAAGAGAAGGGAATTTCCTTGTCGAATTCTAGTATTGTTTTGTTTTCCTGCGTCAACGGGTGGTTCTGATACGAAACTTTCTTCAGGCTTTTTTGCAGTTCAAAAGGTAAAAATAGTTGTGTCCCTAAACCATCTACTTTTTTACCAAAGATGATGCTCGTGCCTAATTTCTCGTAAAAGTGATTGTCAAAATACGGGTAAAGGATTGTTCTGTACGTGATGTCAGTATCCGTGTTTTTTACAATTGCGGTAGTGTCTATTGTTTTATTGATGATATCAACAACCATCGATGTGCAGTTTTTATCAATAAACTTATACGTATAATGACTTTCGCCGGAGGCCAATGAAGTGTTCAGATTGTCAAACAGTTTTTGTTTTAGAGAAGATGGGATGTTTAATTCCTGCTCGTAAACGGATCTTTTTTCATATTGATATTGACTAATGAAATCAGGATAGGAGTGCGCTACGGCAAAATATTGTAAGTCCCCTTTTATGAATTTCATGACAAAATTTGGGGTATTAAAATCAAAAGCGCCATAATTATACACCACATCAAGAGCGTTGGCGGTATCGCGTACGCGAATTGCGGTATGTCCAAAAAGAGAATAGGATTCGTTACCTGTTCCGCAAGTAAGGATACTCACCTGTGTGTTTTTTGATAATTCGATGCTTTGGCTAAAGCCGTGCAGAAATGAAAATAGTAATGCGAAAAGCGCTATTTTTTTTAACGAAGGTATACTCATTTGTGGAGGTATTGTTGTTTTTAAATTAATTTCTAAACATTGCCAAATCTACTTTAACTGAAAAAATGTTGGAATATAAAGCGGTACTTTGGTCGCCCAAATCAGTGAGTGCATAATCAATCTGGATGCCTTTGTACTTGAAACCCAAACCAATATTAGGCTGAAATCCTACTTTTTCAGAATTGTCCAGTTGTTGTACATTTTGAAAATTGCCCACACCTGCCCGTACAAATACCAAATCAGTATAGCCAAATTCAAGCCCCAAAGCAGGATCGATACTGACAAAATCGGTCGAGATAAGATCATTCGTTTTGGCAAATCGCATGTTCATATTGGCGGCAGCCAAAAGACTATAATCGTATCGTATGATGAACTTTTTAGCGATGCCTACTTGTACTTTTGGAGCGGTAATCTCCGTGCTTTCCGGTAATTCCTGGTTTTCTCCGGGAATAGAATTGGCAATTTTCTGATATTCGTCTTCATCAATATTCCATACGTTATAGGTGGTCGTTATGTCCCGAAGCATTAATCCAAAGTGCCAATTGTTCTTTTCGAATTGCAATCCCACATCAAAACCAAAACCCCAGGAATTGGCAAATTGGCCAATGATTCGTCGAATAATTTTCGCGTTTACCCCATATTGAAATCCAGGGACAGGAAGTTTTCGGGCATAAGAAAAAGTGAAACCATAGTCAGCCGTCGAAAAAAGACTGATTCTGTTGTAGTCAATATTGCCTTGGCTGTCGATAAGTTCCGTTGTATTTAAAATATCATCGACACCAAAACGAATTAATGAAATTCCCCAAGCGCTCCGGTCATCGATAGGACTTGCGTAGGCCAAGTAATCGTATTGGGCAATATTAGCAAAATAATTAGCATGCATTATTGACACTTGATGATCTTCCAGATGCAGCAGTCCTGCAGGATTCCAATACCCTGAATTCACATCATCGGTAGCGGCAACGACAGTATTTGACATGCCTAACGCAGCGGCATCCACGCCGATATTCATAAACTCATTCGAGTATTTTCTAACGGCTTGACTGTAATTGAGGGTACTAACCAAAACCGCTGCTAATAGGAAGCTTTTTTTCAATGGGGTCATTTTTACAAACGAAAAGTCTGTTTAATTTTTATCAAAAATATAATTTTTTACTGAGCTTATTTCTTCCTTTGGGTAAATATATCCAAACAAGAAATCACTGTAAAAAAAACTCTATTAAAAAACGTACTTCTCCTTCACTTATTATGTTAAATTTGCCAACTCGGGTTCACTAAATTTTACACTATGACTATTAAAAAGCACATCCCCAATACTATTACTTTACTCAATCTTTTTTGCGGTTGTGTCGCGTTGGTTTTTGTTTTTAATCAAGAATTTGAAATGGCATTTTATTTTGTTTGCCTCGGTATCTTCTTGGATTTTTTTGATGGTTTTTTTGCTCGATTATTCAACGTAACCAGTCCGCTCGGCTTGCAGTTGGATTCTTTGGCAGACATGGTTACTAGCGGACTTGTGCCGGGTTTAGTGCTGTCTCAAATGATGATTGATCACGCCTCAACAGCGGCAGTTGGTTATTTGCAACTTTTTCCCTATTTAGGTTTTTTGATTACCTTAGGGTCTTGTTACCGATTGGCTAATTTTAATATTGATACCCGCCAGACAGATTCTTTTATTGGTTTACCCACGCCTGCTAACGCGCTGTTTATTTTAAGTCTGCCGTTGGTTTTAAAATACACCGATTCTTTATTTATTATCGAAATTTTGACAAATCAATGGGTTTTATTGTCAATAGCAGTAGTAAGCGCTTACATCTTGAACACTGAAATTCCTTTGTTTTCCTTAAAAATCAAGAAGTTCAATGTTAAAGACAATGTGCTTCAAATTGTGTTTTTAATTTGTTCTCTTTTGCTATTGATTTTCCTCCAACATTTGGGAATTCCTCTCGTGATTCTCTTTTACGTTTTGCTGTCGCTGATCAATAATAAAGTGCTAAAAAAGTAGTTTTTTTGGATGAAAAGAAAAACGGTCAGAAGAAAAATTATGGTGATTCGTAAACCTAAAAAGAAAGCAACTGTTTTCTCTGGAAAGGTTTTGCGTTATTCTGTTATTACTTTTTTTGTGGTATTGATAGTTGCTTTTAGCTATCATTATAGAGATGGGTTCGCATACTATTTTAGTTTTAAATCGGATAAAATTCTAACAGAGGAAAAGGAAGCCAAGCGCATTTCTGATGTTCGAAACTATCAGGTTTTAGAAAAACACGAAGGGAAAAGCATTGGTTTGGATGTTTCGGAATACCAAGGAAAGATTCGATGGACTTATGTAGATACGTTAGAAAATAAATATCCGCTGCATTTTGTGTTTATTCGCGCCACGGTTGGAAAAGACCGAAAAGACCGTCAGTTCAATAGGAATTGGCTTGGCGCCAAAGAAAATAAAATGGTTCGCGGTGCCTATCATTACTATCGTCCCAATGAAAATTCAATCGAGCAAGCCGCACTTTTTATAAAAACAGTAACACTTGAAAAAGGAGATTTACCACCCGTTTTAGATATAGAAAAACTGCCTAAAAATCAGTCCATTGAAAATCTTAAATTAGGCTTGAAAAGATGGTTAAATGCGGTGGAATCCCATTACGGTGTAAAACCTATTATCTATACCGGCGAGCGGTATTATGATGATTTTTTAAAAGAAGAATTCAGCGATTATCTTTTTTGGATTGCTAATTATAATTTCTACCGGGAAGAAATAGCCGAGGATTGGTTGTTTTGGCAATTCACTGAAAAGGCATCAGTTCCGGGGATAAAAGGGAATGTCGATGTTAATATTTATAATGGAGATTTGCAACAGTTGCGGTATATTAGCGTGGAGTAATTTTTTTTTGTGAGAAGTGGTCAGTGAGCAGTGTTCAGTGGTCAGTGTTCAGTAGTCAGTGATCAGTGAATAGTGAAAAATAAATTAGTGAAAGGTTTTAGCTTCTTATTTGCAACTCTTACGATTTTAGAGTAAAATAAGTTATTGAATTTGTACTTTAGTTATTTTTCAATATTGTATCTATTTCGATTTTTAATTTTGGCAAGTGATTGGTAAGTATAGCCCAAATAGTTTCATCGGATATGTTATCGTAAGCATGAATAACTTGGTTTCTCAATCCAACGATTGCGGTTGCATCAGTAATTTTGGAAGTAAAAGAACTGTCAGTTTTTAAGATTCTGTTTATGGCTTCTCCTATAATTTCAAGATTCCGTTCTACGGCTCTTTTTCTCATTATGTTTTTTCTGTATTCAAAAAAATCCATCTTTTCATCTATATAATAACTGTTTATTTCATCAATAGATACTTTGACATCATAAAGCCATTTTAAGATTTTTTTATCCATAAATCAATTCTTTATTTTCTTCAATGGAACTGATTAAGTAGGGGTTTTTTAAAGTCTGTTCTTCCACTAAATCGATTTCTCGGTGTAGTAAACTTTTGAGTTTGTTTTTAAGGTCGATGTAGTTTATAAAGTATAGTTTTAGATCAAAAGATTTAAATTTTACTAAAAAATCAATATCACTTTTTTCATTAAAAGAAGAAGTTGTTGCAGAACCAAAAAGATATAACTTTTCTACATTATGTGTTTCACATAAATTTTTAATTGTTTCTTTATTTTGGCTTATTAGATTCATATATCAAAGATATAGATTTTTTCTTATATGTTGTGAGTTTCTGAAAAGGTCGCAGCTCAAACGCATTAAAAATTGAACCACACTTCGACTTTGCTCAGTGCTGGCTCGAAACATAGAATTTAATTTAATTTTTGACTTATATCTATTCCGAACAGTCAAAATTTAGGTAGCATAGAAAAAAAGCCAATGCTTTTTTTTTCTATTGTTAATCTTATCACCTTCATTTTTTTTACAGGAATAAATACTATGCTTCTATGTGGTTTAACTTAAATTTATTTTAATGCGTTTGATCGGAGGAGGTTGTTTTGGCAATTCACTGAAAAGGCATCAGTTCCGGGGATAAAAGGGAATGTTGATGTTAATATTTATAGTGGAGATTTGCAACAGTTGCGCTATATTGCTGTGGAATAAATTATTGCTATTTTAGGATAGAAAAGGTTACAAAGGTAAAAAATAATAGAGCTCCAATCAGAAAAAGTATTGATTTTGGATTGGCAAAGTTTATGGTGTTTCCCATCCAAGCATTTTTTTTAGGCGGTAAAATACGTTTATCTCCTTTGTTGTAATAAAACACTCCCCAAATCCAGTTGTCGGGATCTTTACTCCATTTCTCTAATGTCTCTTGACTTGGGTTGTCTTGATCTACCATTTTATGAATTTTAGGTTGTAATAAAAAATTATGAAATAGTAATTTTATACCCAAGCCTCTGATCACTCAAGAATTGACTACTTTTTAAAACTCCAATTTCTTCTTTCTTAATTCGAAATTTTGTCCAAGATAGACGCGACGTACCATTTCATCCTCTACTAATTCTTCCGGAATACCCGCTTTTAGGATTCCACCTTCAAACATCAAATAGGTTTTATCTGTAATAGCTAATGTTTCCTGTACGTTGTGGTCCGTAATAAGAATGCCGATATTTTTATTTTTTAATTGCGCCACAATTCTTTGAATGTCTTCAACGGCTACCGGATCTACACCAGCAAAGGGTTCATCCAACAAAATGAATTTGGGATCCGTGGCCAGACAACGCGCAATTTCGGTACGACGACGCTCCCCGCCGGAAAGTAAATCGCCACGATTGGTACGAATGTGTTCGAGGCTGAATTCATCGATTAAGCTTTCCATTTTAGCCTCTTGTTCTGCTTTGGAGAGTTTTGTCAATTGCAATACGCTTAATATGTTGTCTTCGATGCTTAATTTTCTGAAAACAGAAGCTTCTTGTGCCAAATAACCGATTCCTTGCTGCGCTCTCTTGTACATTGGGTAATCAGTGATATTCAAATCATCAAGGAATATGTTGCCTGAATTTGGTTTAACCAACCCTACAATCATATAAAAAGAAGTTGTTTTACCGGCACCGTTAGGCCCCAAAAGCCCTACGATTTCGCCTTGATTCACTTCTACCGAAATGCCTTTTACAACACTACGTCCTTTATACGTTTTGATTAAATTTTCGGCCCTTAATTTCATATTCGTTGGTTTAATCGTTTAAACGTGTTAATCGTTTATTTGTTTATTCGTGTCAAATAAACGAATAAACAAATAAACGATTATCCTTCTTAACAAATTATTTGGTTGTACTTTCTTCTAATGCTTCCCAAAATTCGTACGCTCTTCTTAAATGGGGTACTACTATAGTTCCGCCAACAAGTGTAGCAATTCCCATAGCTTCCATCATTTCCTCTTTGGTTACGCCTTCTTTAAAACTGGTTTCCAAATGGTATTTTACACAATCATCACAACGTAAAACCGTCGAAGCTACCAATCCCAGAAGCTCTTTGGTTTTCACGTCTAATGCTCCCGCTGCATACGCATTGGTATCGAGATTGAAAATTCGTTTTACAATTTTATTATTGTCGGCTAATAACTTTTCGTTCATTTTAGCACGGTACTCGTTGAATTCTTCTATTATATCAGCCATTTAATTTTTTTTGATTTTTTACTACTATTTTTGAAATTAAGATACTCGCTTCGTAGATTAACAACATCGGAATCGTTACTATGATTTGACTCACCACATCTGGAGGTGTAACAATTGCTGCAACTATAAGAATGATGATTACGGCATATTTCCAATATTTTCTTAAGAAAACCGGTGTTACCAATCCTAATTTGGTCAGGAAATAAATGATAATCGGCAGTTCAAAAAACAATCCGCAAGCAATAACACTAGTTTTTACCAAGCCAATATAGGAATCGATACTGAACTGGTTTATTACTACAGTACTAATCGTGAATGTAGCGAAAAAGTTGACAGACATGGGTACAATTACGTAATAGCCGAAGAGTACACCCAAAAAGAAAAGTAACGAGGATGAAAAGATAAAAAGTTTGGCATGTTTTTTCTCCGCGTCGTATAAGGCAGGGCTGATAAATTTCCACAGCTCCCATAGAATGAATGGAAAACCAAGAATAAATCCGGCTGTTACACATGTCCAAATCAAAACATTGATTTGTCCCTCCATGTTCGTATTTTGGATTATAAAAGGCATTTCGGTTACGCAAATACTCTCAGCAAAGCCCAATTGATTGGAGAGCTCGCAAAAAAAGCGGTAGGTTACAAAATTTGGACTTGTGGGGCCAAAAATGACGACATCAAAAATATAATCACTGATAAAAAAAGTGGCCGTAGCCAAAATTAGTATTGCAGCAGTGCTGCGCACCAGTAGCCATCTTAATTCTTCAAGATGATCTAAAAACGACATTTCGTTTAAGTTTTTTTTAGCCATTATAGTATCCCTTCTTTTAAAATATCGTGTAAATGTAATACTCCTTTGTACTCGCCATTATCAACAACTACTAATTGTGTGATGGAGAAGTCTTCTAAAACGTTCAATGCATCAGCAACCATAGCGGTTGATGGTATTAATTTTGGGTTTTTTGTCATAATATCCTTGGCCGTCAAATCAGCGAACGAATCTCTGTCGTTTAGCATTCTTCGAATATCACCATCGGTAATAATACCGATAACTTTTTCTTGATCGACTACCGCAGTTACGCCAAGACGCTTTTCAGAAATTTCGAAAATCACTCTTTTTATTGATGCGTCAGGCGATACCATAGGTTTCAAGGTGTGTTCTAACATGTCTTTCACTCGCAATAGTAATTTTTTGCCCAACGCACCTCCAGGGTGGTAAACAGCAAAGTCTTCCGGTTTGAAATCGCGCATTTCCATCAGGCAAATGGCAATGGCATCGCCCATAACTAATTGTGCAGTTGTACTGTTAGTGGGAGCGAGATTATTTGGACAGGCTTCCGCCTCTACAGCGGTGTTTAAAACAAAATCAGCGCCTTTAGCAAGAAAAGAAGCTGTATTTCCAGTGATTGCAATCAATGTGTTTCCAAAACGTTTTAAAAGCGGTACTAAAACTTTGATTTCGGGACTGTTGCCACTTTTTGAAATACAAATGATACTATCTTCCTTTTGGATCATTCCTAAATCGCCGTGAATAGCCTCTGAAGCATGAAGAAATAATGACGGTGTCCCGGTAGAATTAAAGGTAGCTACCATTTTTTGAGCAATTATAGCACTTTTTCCAATCCCTGTAACCACTAACCTTCCTTTAGAGTGGTAGATGTTTTGAGTTGCGTCAATGAAGTTTTCATCTAGAAAATCAGTTAGTTTGGCAATAGAGTCGCTTTCCGATAAAATAGTTTTTTTGGCACTGGCCAATATATTTTCTTTAGATATCAAAACAGAATGATTAAAATTTGTATGTGTAAAAGAAATTTGTACCTTTAGGTGTTGCAAATTTATACAAAATACCACATAATAAAGAATGAATTCAAACGAAATTGACATCCATAAAGAATTAAAGAAATATTTTGGCTTCAGCCAATTTAAGGGGTTGCAGGAACAGGTCATAAAAAGCATCCTAAATCAACAAAATACATTTGTGATAATGCCCACCGGAGGAGGAAAATCACTGTGTTATCAGTTACCTGCTTTAATTCAAGAGGGCACTGCAATCGTAGTGTCGCCCCTTATTGCTTTAATGAAAAATCAAGTCGATGCCATCAGAAGTCTGTCTTCTGAGAATGGTGTTGCCCATGTTTTAAATTCCTCTCTCACTAAAACCGAAATTACCCAGGTCAAAAAAGATATTACTTCGGGATTGACGAAGTTGCTGTATGTGGCTCCCGAGTCATTGACTAAGGAGGAGTATGTGAACTTTCTTAAAAATGTTCCGATATCTTTTGTAGCTATCGATGAGGCACATTGCATTTCGGAATGGGGACATGATTTTAGACCGGAATACAGGAATTTAAAACACATCATCAAGCAATTAGGCGATGTTCCTATTATTGGGCTTACTGCGACAGCTACACCAAAAGTACAGGAAGACATTCTGAAAAACTTAGATATGTCTGATGCGACTACTTTTAAAGCATCATTTAACAGACCTAATCTGTATTACGAAGTACGGACTAAAACTAAAAATATAGAATCGGATATTATTCGTTTCATAAAACAACATAAAGGTAAATCAGGCATAATTTATTGCTTAAGCCGAAAAAAAGTGGAGGCTATTGCCGAAGTTTTGCAGGTAAACGGCATCAGTGCCGTGCCGTATCATGCGGGGTTAGATGCGAAGACCCGTGCTAAACACCAAGATATGTTCCTTATGGAAGATGTAGATGTGGTGGTGGCGACCATTGCTTTTGGGATGGGAATTGACAAACCGGATGTGCGTTTTGTGATTCATCATGATATTCCAAAATCACTGGAAAGTTACTATCAGGAAACTGGACGCGGGGGACGTGATGGTGGAGAAGGCCATTGTCTGGCCTATTACTCGTATAAAGATGTAGAGAAATTAGAAAAATTCATGTCGGGGAAACCCGTGGCGGAACAGGAAATTGGATTTGCTTTACTGCAGGAAGTTGTGGCTTACGCCGAAACGTCTATGTCCAGAAGGAGATTCCTGCTTCATTATTTCGGTGAAGAGTTTGATGATGTCAATGGTGACGGTGCTGATATGGATGACAACGTTCGAAACCCGAAAACAAAAGTAGAGGCCATTGATGAAGTGGTGAAACTACTGGAAGTGGTTCGTGATACGAAACATTTATACAAATCGAAAGAAGTTGTATTTACCCTGATCGGTCGTGTCAATGCAGTTATAAAAGCACATAGAACCGATACACAGTCTTTTTTTGGATGTGGTTCCGATCACGATGAAAAATACTGGATGGCTTTGTTGCGACAAGTGCTAGTTGCAGGATTTTTATCGAAAGATATTGAAACGTATGGCATTGTAAAAATCACCACGAAAGGATTGGATTTTATTAAAAACCGAGAATCCTTTATGATGTCTGAAGATCATGAATACAATGAATCTGAGGATGAGGCGATTGTAACGGCTTCCAAATCTACCGGAATTGCTGATGAACTACTGATGGGTATGTTGCGGGATTTACGTAAAAAAGTGGCTAAGAAATTAGGCGTTCCTCCATTTGTGGTTTTTCAAGATCCATCATTAGAAGATATGGCTTTGAAATATCCTGTTTCTCAAGAAGAATTGATTAATATTCACGGCGTTGGGGAAGGAAAAGCTAAAAAATACGGAAAAGAATTCTTAGAACTGATCAGCCGATATGTAACAGATAACGATATCATCCGTCCTGACGATTTAGTGGTAAAATCGACAGGAGTAAACTCAGTAAATAAACTTTATATTATCCAAAATATCGACAGGAAATTATCTCTTGATGATATTGCTTCTGCCAAAGGCATTAATATGGATGCTTTGATTAAAGAAATGGAGCAAATTGTGTATTCCGGAACTAAACTGAATATAAAATATTGGATTGATGACATGCTTGACGATGATCAGCAGGAAGAAATTCATGATTATTTTATGGAATCGGAATCCGATAATATAGAAAACGCGCTCAAAGAATTTGATGGCGATTATGATATCGATGAATTGCGCTTGATGCGAATTAAATTTATCAGCGAGGTTGCTAATTAGTTAAAAAGTCGAAAGTCATAAAGTCATAAAGTCTAAAGTCATAAAGTCATAAAGTTGTACAAGGTTTGGCGTTTTTTACGTATTTCGACTTTATGACTTTAGACGACGTATAACTCTCCACGATGCGGTTTCAAAGCATCTCGAACCTGAATCATGTTTTCATCCGTTACAACCATAAAAGCAATGGCTTGCATTTCGCCTTGTATTTCGAAACCTGTTATTTTCAACGGTAATTTCTCAAGTGCAATGTATTCTTTTAGATGAATTTCATGGTGTTCAGCAGTTTTTGCAGCAGCTGGACCGCGGAAATCCCATATTAATTTTATTTGTCTAGACATTTTTTATGAGGTAGAAAGGTTTGTCGATTTAAAGTCCCAAAGTTACAAAGTCTATTTTGAAAATTAGGCATTTTGAAAATTTGAAAATGGATTCTCCTTTCAATAACAAGAAATCACTTCAAAATACTATTTTTGCACTTTGTTTTTCGAATAATCGATTAAACAAATCAACGAATAAACAGCACATAATGCCTCAAGAACTCTTATTACAAGTATCTCCAGAAATTGCAGCAAATGATTTGCTGCTGAAAAATTATTTGTCGAAACAAATTAAGGTCTCTGTAGATGAAATTCAACATGTATCTATCTTAAAAAGATCGATAGATGCACGGCAAAAAGCGATAAAAATAAATCTTAAGGTTGTACTCTATTTAAGAGGAGAATCTTTTCAAGCGCAAAAAATACAACTGCCAGATTATGGTAATGTGGCTGCAGCTCCAGAAGTTATTGTTGTTGGTGCCGGACCAGCTGGACTTTTTGCAGCGTTGCAATTGATAGAAGTGGGTTTGAAGCCTATAGTTATTGAGCGCGGAAAAGACGTGCGCGGCAGAAGAAGAGATTTGAAAGCCATCAATGTGGATCATCTTGTGGACGAAGATTCTAATTATTGTTTTGGCGAAGGCGGCGCAGGAACGTATTCGGACGGAAAATTATACACACGTTCTAAAAAAAGAGGTGATGTAACACGAGTTTTGGAATTGTTTGTCGCTTTTGGCGCTTCGGAGGATATTTTAATTGATGCGCATCCGCATATTGGGACCAATAAATTACCCCAAATCATTCAGGACATTCGGGAGAAAATTATTGAATGTGGCGGACAAGTTTTGTTTGAAACCCGATTGACCGATATTTTAATAAAAAACAATGAAGTGCAAGGGATCGTTACTCAAAAAGGAGATACGATTCTTGCCAATAAACTTATTTTGGCCACCGGACATTCTGCCCGTGATATTTTCGAATTATTGGATAGGAAAAAGATTTTTATCGAGGCCAAACCTTTTGCCCTGGGCGTACGGGCTGAGCATCCTCAATCTTTGATTGACAGTATTCAATACAGTTGCGATTATCGTGGGGAATTCTTACCTCCGGCTCCGTATTCTATCGTGAAACAAGTTGGAGGAAGGGGAATGTATTCCTTTTGTATGTGTCCTGGCGGCGTGATTGCACCTTGTGCGACAAGTCCCGGCGAGGTAGTTACTAATGGTTGGTCGCCATCCAAAAGGGATCAGGCTACTGCCAATTCCGGAATAGTAGTCGAATTGCAACTGGATGATTTTAAGCCTTTTGCTAAATTTGGTGCTTTGGCAGGTATGGAATTTCAAAAAAGTATTGAGCAACGCGCCTGGCATCTGGCAGGGGAAAGCCAAAAAGTTCCTGCACAACGGATGATTGATTTTACTCAAAGCAAAGTTTCATCGGATATTTCTAAAACATCGTATGTTCCCGGAACGACTTCAGTAGAAATGGGACAGGTTTTTCCCGGATTTCTAACGCAAATATTGCGTGAAGGATTTACTGAATTTGGAAAATCGATGCGTGGCTATTTTACAAATGAGGCCATTCTTCATGCACCAGAATCAAGAACGTCTTCGCCAGTGCGTATTCCCAGAGATCCACTGACCTATGAGCACGTTCAAATAAAAGGTTTGTATCCTTGTGGAGAAGGGGCGGGTTATGCCGGCGGAATTATATCTGCCGCAATTGATGGAGAGAAATGCGCATTGATGATAAAAGCGTGCATAGGAAAATAGTTTCCTGAACAACGAATATCAAAGGCTCTTAAAATATCGTATTACTACTGATAAGAAAGACACTAATAAAAAGATACAACCCGTTTTTTTAAAGAAAGCAGCCTTATTGAGGCTGCTTCTGTAGTATTATTTTAAATAGGAGTGGATTATTTTTTCTTGGCAGGTTTTACTTCGGTCACAACAATTTTGAATGTGGTGGTTCCTGTGTTTTTTGCCATGTGCGTTACGGGTGTGAAATATAGTACGTCTCCAGCTTTGATAGTAGATTCGGTTGCAGTCTTACCTTTTTCAGTAATTTTAATTTTACCCCCAGTTAAAGCATACACGGTGTGATGGGGATGGCTATGCCATGGCATTGTTGCGCCTGGGGCAAATTCAGCTGACATGACCCTTACTTTGTCATTGTCAAGGAGGATTTTTTTATACACTTTCGGACCCGCTTTCATAGGATCTTGTGCATAAACACTTGAGCTCAATAGTAGGAATAATCCAATGAGCAACGAGATCATTTTAATTGCTTTCATAGTATTTTGTTTTATAGATTAGACATAAAGTGGACAATGTTTTGTTGTCCATTGAAAAAATAGTTCTGTTGCATTCTGGAAGCATATTGACTTGCGTCAACGCATCATTTTTAAATAGAAATAAGGAATTTCGTGAAACTGTAACTACTATTTTTTTAATTTATTTTCGATGCCGTTTATTATAGAGGAAATTTCAATTCTTACCGACGATATAAATTTTTGCGGATCAATTCATAAGGATTATCGAAACGCGATAAATGATTTTGGGGACTACTAATTTACAAAAAAAATAGGTAAAATACTAAATATAGCATCTTTAAGTTTATTAAATAGCTGTAAGTTAAGTATTTGTGTAAAATAAGAGTACTTGAGACGAAAAAATCCGTTTCTAAAAAATTAAAAACAGATTTTGTACGTAAAATTATATCCAAGCACGATTTTTCAGTTTACTTCTAATCCAGTAGGAATCGATTTGGTTTGATTGCCATACATGATATTGAATGCAACTGCTTCTTCACTATTGTTTTTTGTGAAGTTTTTGTTTTAAGATACAAACAAAGAAAATAAAAGGATGGAATAACATCTTTTTACACTAAAGGGTAAAACAAAATTTGTGATTTAGATTTAATGATCGTAACTGATTACTCGTGCTATTTTCCACTGATTGTCTTGTTTCTTCCAAATCATTAGAAATTTAAACGTTCCGATTTCTTCTTTTCCGTTTTCCATATGTCGAAATTCGTGTACGCCAATTTCAATTGCTCCATAGTTTTTAATAGGATGAACTTCCAGAGTTCCATTGACCAGTTTTCGGGTTAGTTTATTTTCATTTGTAAACATATTCGAAAAATTAGTAAAAACGGTGTCGTACGAAAGCAATCCGTCATTGTCCTGAAACCATTCTAAATCCTCAGTAAATAAAGATTTGAATTTTTCGAAATCTTTTTTGTTGAACGCTTCGAACATTATCTCGTCCATTTGTTTAATTTCCTGATATAATTCTGCGGGTGTTGGAGCCACTTTTTTTTCTTGTGCAGTTACAGCATTGAAAAAAGCTGAAGCAAGAATAACATTTAAAAACAAATAAATTTTGAATCGGTTTTGTTGCATCGGAATTTACTTTGAATTGGTTTTTGTTGATTGCGAAATGCTTGTTTTGCTTTATTTTTTAACGGCAACGGCAATTTTTGAATCAGCAGTTCCATAATACAGAAACCATTGTTTTTTAAAATAAACCAATCCTTCGACAAAGCAAACTTCATTTACCTCCCCTGTTTTTTCATACGGCTTGTCTGGGTGAATGAAATAACCCTCCATTCGGTCTATTAATTTATATGGTTTTTCTTTATCAAATAGCGCTTGACTTGCTGCATACGTGAATTTAGGTAAACTGGAATCATTGTAATTGGCCGCATTACTTCCGTTGTAAATCAGCACAATACCTTGTTTTTGTAGTAAAGCAAAAGGACCGGGTTCTACTAAACGACTATCAAAATACCCCATCCGAGGGTGTAAAACGGTAATCATTTTTTTGCTTTCTTCATTTTCGGCTACTTTCCAATGGATGAGATCGTCTGAGGTTGCCAGATACAAATCAGTATCCCCAAAATACATCCAGTATTTGCCTTTGATTTTTGTAGCGATGATTTTATCTCCATCTAATTTACAAACGATGGCTCCAGATTTTGACCATAAATCTTTGTGTTTTTCCTCCTGTAGCATTAAACCGTGCTTTGTCCACGTTTTTAAATCTTTTGAGCTGGCTAAACAAAGTCGGGCTGTCTTGCCATCATAAGAAGTGTAGGTCATGATATACGTTCCATTTTCACTTTCTATAATTCTTGGATCCTCAACACCGCCTTTCCATTCATACTGTTTCATAGCGTCGTTGTCCGGATAAAATATCGGTGCCGGTTGTTTTTTAAAGTGCAGTCCATCTTCGCTAATGGCAAGTCCTAATCTTGATGTCATGTCCTTGTCCTGAGCTCTATAGATAAGATACACTTTTCCGTCTTTGACAATTGCAGATGGATTAAGGACATTTCGTTCTTCCCAATGTACTTGTTTGTTGCTTATTGGAGATTGAAAAACTTGATTTAATTGCGGTTCTAAAATAGGGTTTAAACTGTCTACTTTTACAAAGTCGAGCATCGCCCAATCCTTGTTATTAGTTTCAGATTTATAAATGGAATTACTGCCGCAACTCGCTAGCATCAAGAAGATTAATAGCGTAATGGTTTGTTTCATAGTTTTATACTATTTTAGAGGGAATACCCGATTCCTTCCGTTATTTAATATAATTTTGGTTTTTATTTTTCTCAAATATTTATAAAAGAGTCTACTAGGGTAAAGTTGCATTTATTTTGTTGAATAACAATTTCTTTTGCAAGTTAATATTACTATGGTTCCTAATACATAAATTAGGATGATCACCGTAAAAATCCATTAGAAAAAAAATCTTTCATCAAAATTATGCTCGTTACGCATGACCGTGTTTAAGTTTTGAAAATCAATAACAATAGGATGAATTTCAGCAGAGATATTAATTTAATGTCTTAGGATTTTTGCTGAGTTAGCTAAAAAAACGCCTCGTTGCAGCGAGACGTTTTATGTTTTTTCCTGCGAGGGATTGCTTGTAAATTTGCAATACTTCGGGATAAAATGGTTGTCGATAATTACTTATTTTTCATATTCATTTCCATATAATCGATTGTTAGGTTAGACATTGCTTTCATTCCTAATACAAAACCGCTTTCATCAATATAAAAATCAGGCGTATGGTGTGAGGCAGTTTCAGCGGGATTTTTTCCTTTAGGCATTCCGCCAAGAAAAAAGAAAAGTCCTGGTATTTTATCTTGGTAGTAAGAAAAATCTTCTGCTCCAGTAGCTGCGGGTGTCAGTATAACATTATTTTTTCCAGCTATAGCTTCCAGTGTTGGCACCATTTTTTCGGTCAATGTTGGGTCGTTATACGTTATTAATGTTTGTTTAGTAATACTTACGTCGGCAGTGGCCCCGGCACTTTCAGCGATATTTGTGGTTATTTGTTTCAATCTGCTGTGAATCATTTCCTGCACTTTTTTATCCAGCGTACGAATCGTACCGGCCATTTCGAGTTCCTCAGGAATAATATTGCTTCGTACACCGGATGTAATTTTCCCCACGCTGACCACAGCCGCAGATTCGGTAAGGTCAACATTGCGGCTAACAATAGTTTGCAAGCCCAGTATTATTTGGGAAGCCGTAACAATTGGATCTACGGATTGCCATGGACTTGCACCATGCGATTGTTTTCCTTTTATTTTAATTTTAAACCAGTCAGATGAAGCCATTGCTCCTTTTGGACGGTAATTAATTTTTCCAACTTCCGTATCTGCACTGATGTGCAAACCAAAAATAACATCTACTTTCGGGTTTTCCAAAACACCTTCTTTTACCATTAATGCGGCACCACCTTCTTCACCTTCGGGCGCTCCTTCTTCTGCGGGTTGAAAAATAAACTTGACAGTTCCGTTTAGTTCACTTTTGAGAGCAGCCAAAATTTCAGCAGTTCCCATCAAAATAGCGATATGGGAATCATGTCCGCAAGCATGCATAACGCCCACAGACTGGCCATTATATTCGCCTTCAGCTTTTGACGCAAAAGGGATGTTTACTCTTTCTTTTACCGGTAGGCCATCCATGTCTGCCCGTAGCGCAACAACGGGACCGGGTTTTCCACCTTTTAAAATGCCGACCACTCCAGTTTTGGCGACACCAGTTTGTACCTCAATCCCAAGAGAACGTAGGTGTACCGCGATTTTTTCGGCAGTTTTAAATTCTCTATTTCCTAATTCCGGGTTTTGGTGAAAGTCTCTACGCCAAGCAATAACCTTGGATTCTAAAGAAGCGGCCTTTTGAGCAACGGTAGCTTTTAGTGCTGTATTTTGCGCAGATACAAAGATGGAGAAGGTGAATATACCTGTAAAAAGAATAATTTTTTTCATTTGTTGTGGTGTGAATTTTGGTTCCCTAATAACAAATATTCCCATTGAAATTTAGGCTTTTTTGATATTAAATAAGGGTAGTTAAAAACAAATATAGAAAAAATATTTTGCCTTGCAGCAATTTAAAGTGTAGCGTCTGGACGAAGGCATGCGTTCCATTAAACGCTGATTCGTTAATTTTTACAGAAATGTACATCTGAAATTAATTGTTTTCAGCGGAAGTACTATAAAGTTCAGCTACTGTCGTAAAATATAAGTTCTAAATAAATGAATTTGCGGCCCAAGCAACATTAGGGAAGCAATCAGTAGTCATTTTATAAAGTGCCATAAGTAGGGCATCAGGATTGTTACGTATCTTGCTATAACCCGTTGGGTGCAATTGATTTTTACCACATAGAAACATAGAAATTATAGTATTTAAAAAGAGTTTAATAGATATTTTATTTTTCACATAGTCAAACTATGCAAAAAATAGTGCTATTTTCTACTACTTCTTTAATTATAAGTTTTATTTCTATGTTTCTATGTGGTAAAAAGAAATGTTTTTTGAATTACACCCAACGGGTTTGCTATAAGAATCATGTATAAAAAAAAAACCGCCTTGTTGTTGATAACAAGGCGGGTAACTTTATACTTTAATTTTTCTTCTTTAATCGGGTTTTAAATAGCTTTTCGAATTTTTCCATTTTGGGTTGAATTACCATTTGACAATAAGGTTGGCTTTTATTGTTTGCGTAATAATTTTGATGGTAGTCGTCAGCTTTATAAAATTTAGCCAATGGTTCTAGCGTTGTAACTATTGGACTGTCATAAACTCCTGCTTTTTTCATTGCAGCAATAATCGTTTTCGCTGCATTTTTTTGTGCTTCATTTTTGTAAAAAATAGCAGATCTATATTGCGTTCCTACATCTCCACCTTGTCGGTTTAACGTAGTTGGGTCATGAACTGTAAAGAAAACTTTGAAAATTTCATCTAGATTTGTGGCATTTTTATCGTAGGTAATTTGAACTACTTCAGCATAACCGGATCTTCCGGTAGAAACATCCTCGTAAGAAGGATTCGCTATTTTGCCGCCTGCGTAGCCTGATATTGCTGATTTTACTCCGATGAGATTCTCATAAACGGCCTCAACGCACCAGTAGCAGCCACCTGCCAATGTAATGGTTTCTAAATTGGATTGCTTTTTTGTTGTATCAGCTGTGCTTTTTTGTCCAAACATCCCAAACGATGTCAACAGCATAATTAAAAATATATTTTTCATAGGAAGCTAGTATTTGTTTTTTTAATGGAATATTGTACTGCCATTTTTCAGTATTGTTTTGACTTTGTACGCTGGTAACTGCATCTTATTTAGTATCAGGGATAAAGTCCAGTGCGATTGAATTCATGCAGTATCTTTTTCCGGTTGGAGCAGGTCCATCATCAAAAAGATGACCCAAATGACCGTTACATCTTCCGCAAAGGGCTTCCGTTCTTTCCATTCCAAGAGAATTATCGGTTTTGTAAATTACGCTGTTTTTATTCTCTTGTTCAAAAAAACTTGGCCAGCCACAATTGCTTGAAAATTTGGCACCTGAACGAAATAGTTTGTTGCCACAAGCGGCACAATAATAAGTTCCTTTTTCATCGGTATTCCAAAATTTCCCTGTAAAGGGTCTTTCGGTGTCAGCATTACGGGTTACCTCATAAACGTCTTCTGGTAAAACTTTTTTCCATTCGGCGTCAGTAACAGTAAGTTTTGTGGTGTCTGTATTAGAATAATACGGATTTCCTGGTTTGTTGATCGAATTTCCCATAGCGATAGATTTTTTTGTATTGTCTTTTTTAGTTGTCGTTTGTCCGCAAGCCGTGAACATAAATAAAGGAAGCAAAAATAAGATGCTTAAAAAACGGGTTGTTGTTCTCATAATTTTCTTTTTTTATAGTACAAATGTAAAGCGCTTTTGAATCAAATAATGTCGCGTACTTTGCAAATTAATAGTTATTTAAGTTAGTTTTAACTATGCTTATTTACGGGTAATATACCGATCTGGATTTAGAATTAACAAAACCTTATTACATTAAAATATGGCTTTCTGTATTCGTGGTAACTAATAGCAATAATTTTGCCACAGCTAACTGTTTTCACAAATTTTTTGTTTGTGAATATTTATGTAACCTGGGTTTCATTTCAGCAATGCCTGCAGCGTTTTGTATTGAGGTACTTTGTTCGGTCTAAATCTTTGAACTTGTAGAGAAAATAATGTTTGTTTACCGCATTGAAAGACATAATTACACGATCATTCGCATGTTAATGAGGTGTTTTTTGAAGCCTGCTTTCTCATAGGCCTTAATTGCCGAAGCGTTGTCATTGTATACATCCAGCCGAAGTTCAAATACGTCCTGAAGAATGCACCACTCCTTAAGCGCTTCAATAATTTTAGCGTTTACTCCTTTTCCTCGATGATTAATTTTAGTGTACATAAAACCTAAATAGGCATAATTCAGGTGATTCAAGTACGGCTTTGCAGTCTCAATCCGCGCATATCCGGAGCCTATGATTTCCAAATCCATTTCGGCTACTAAAACTTCTATATGAGGAACTAAAATCATTTTTTCAATATCGTAATAATTTATTTTTTCGGCTTTTAATGTTGGGTCAAATGGGCGTTCGGCAGTAATAATTCCCTGTTCAAATTCAAGTAATTTTTCTAAATCGTCCTGATGTGCTTTTCGAATAGTTATAGTGTGCATTTTGTACTTTATAATTAGGTATAAAAATACAAAAGAATTTTTGAAAGTAGGGGTCAATTTTATTTGGATAGCCTTGAAATAATTCTGCTTCAACAAATCGAAACAGAACGTTAAAGCCCCCGTCCCTAAGTATCTTTTTTGTATTTTTGACCAGTAATAGATTTATATGTTAGAAGAAAACGTTATATTAGTTAATGAAAATGATGAGCAGATAGGATTGATGCCTAAGCTTGAAGCACATGAAAAAGCAGTTTTACATCGTGCTTTTTCAGTTTTTATTTTAAACAGTAAAAATGAAATCATGCTGCAGCAACGGGCCCATAAAAAATACCATTCTCCTTTGCTTTGGACTAATACTTGTTGCAGTCATCAGCGAGAAGGAGAAACAAATATTCAAGCGGGAAGCCGCAGGTTATTTGAAGAAATGGGTTTTAAAACAGAACTTAAAGAACTTTTTCATTTTATATATAAAGCACCTTTTGATAATGGATTGACGGAGCACGAGCTGGATCATGTGATGATTGGTTATTATGACGATGCACCGGAAATAAACGTAGACGAAGTCGAAGACTGGAAGTGGATGAAAATTGAGGATGTAAAAGAAAACATGGCGGTTCATCCGGAGCTATATACTGTTTGGTTCAAGATTATCTTCGACGAGTTTTATCATTTCCTGGAGCAACATAAAATATAAGTAAGTCGAAAGTTTTAAAGTCATAAAGTCAAAAGTCTTATTGTGGTAAAATAATCACTGTAAAACACAAATAACACCTTTGTTTACAATAAGATACTTTAAATTAATATTGTTTTTTTTCTAAATTTTAAAATACGACATTAAATTACATGTAGTATTTAGAATTGGAAATAGCGGTTCAAAAGTGTATTAACATAAAAAAAATTTCAGATTTCGCAACTTTGAGAAATCTGATCCCGAAGCTTCGGGGCTAAAATCTGAGATTATGAAAGTTACTATATCCCGAAAAGCCCATTTTAATGCGGCACATAGATTACACCGAAAAGATTGGACTTTCGAGCAAAACGATGCCATTTTTGGGAAGTGCAATAATCCTAATTTTCATGGGCATAACTATGAACTAATCGTCAGTGTAACCGGTGAAGTTGATCCGGAGACGGGTTACGTAATGGATGTGAAATTCTTGAGTGATATCATCAAAGAGGATGTTGAGGATCAGTTTGATCACAAAAATCTGAACATGGACGTACTTGAATTTCAGGATTTAAATCCTACTGCCGAAAATATTGTTGTCGTAATTTGGAATAAAATTAGAAAAAGAATCAAGCCTGAATTTCAATTAGAAGTTGTTTTATATGAAACACCACGAAATTTTGTAACCTATAAAGGGGAATAATGGGACTAAAAGTAGGCGATATCATCCCCAATTTTAAAGCGAAAGATGCAAACGGCAATGCTTTTGACAGTCAAAACATTGTGGGGAAAAAACCGGTTGTTATTTATTTTTATCCAAAAGATAATACTCCGGGCTGCACCGCCGAGGCATGCAGTTTTAAAGATCAATACGAAGATTTTAAAGCGTTAGGTGCTGAAGTAATCGGAATCAGTAGTGATAGCGTCAGTTCTCATCAACAGTTTAGCAGCCAATTTAAATTGCCTTTTATTCTTTTGTCAGACACGGACAAACAAATCAAAAATCTTTTTGGGGTTGCCTCCGGATTGTTTGGATTGCTTCCTGGTCGAGTAACGTATGTTGCAGACAAAAATGGAGTCATTCAAATGATGTTCGATAGTATGTTAGCGACCAAACACATCCCGAAAGCACTTCAAGCCATCCAGCAGCTTAAGTCATAAAATTAAATTGTAGTATACATTTGTTTTATCTTAATTTGTTTGGCAATAAAAAACATTGAATTTATATATTTACAATTCGAAAAAAAACACCGAAATGAAATTTTATCCATTACAATTTGAGCCCATTTTAAAAGAAAGAATTTGGGGAGGTGAAAAACTTAAAACAGTACTTCATAAGCCAATTACATCCGCAATTACGGGAGAAAGTTGGGAGTTGTCTACAGTTGAAGGCGATATTAGTGTCATTGCGAACGGAGTATGGAAAGGGAAAACTTTGACTGAAATTATCAATGATTTTCCTGATGAAATCGTAGGAACAGAAGTTCATGCCCGATTTGGAAAACAATTTCCCTTGCTTTTTAAATATTTAGATGCCCGTGAAGATTTGTCCATACAAGTGCATCCGAACGATGAGTTGGCTAAAAAACGACATAATTCTTTTGGTAAAACCGAGATGTGGTATATTATGCAAGCTGATGATGAAGCCGAAATTATTGTGGGTTTCAAAGAAAAATCGAATGCTGATGACTATTTAGAAAATCTAAAAAACAAAACGTTACTTTCAATTCTGGATGCTGTAAAAGTAAAATCTGGAGATGTTTTCTTTTTAGAAACTGGAACGGTTCACGCAATTGGTGCCGGAATAGTAATTGCTGAGATTCAACAAACATCGGATATTACCTACCGTATCTATGATTTTGATAGAGTAGATGCTAATGGAAATACTAGAGAATTGCATGTTGATTTGGCTTTGGATGCAATTAATTACAATACGGTAGAAACTAAGAAAGAGTATACTAAGAACGTAAATGTTTCAAACGGAATTGTTGACTGTCGTTATTTTACCACTAATTTTATTCCGTTAGACGGAGCGATTTCGGTTTCTAAATCCGGAAAAACCTTTACGGTATATATGTGTACCGAAGGAACATTTGAATTGGAATACGACAATTCAAAAATGCACTATAAAAAAGGAGATACTATTTTGATTCCTGCGGCAATGAAAACATTCATTCTCCGTGGAAAAGCTTCAATTTTAGAAATTTATATTTCATAGTCGGTAATAGAAAGATTATGTGTACTTTTGCAGACGCAAATTAAAATTCAAATTTTAAAAAAATAAAAATGGCAAACGTTAAGAATTTAAAAAAAGACATCAACTACGTTTTAGGAGATATTATTGAAGCAGTTTACTTGTTCGAAATTTCTACAACAGGAAAACCAACAACTGAAACTAATGATTTAATTGATGAGGCTATCGCTGCTTTTGACGCTTTAATCACTAAAGTAAATGCAAAAAAGGTAGAAAATAAAAAAGCACACTTCAAGCAAATCAATGTTGAATTGGAACAAACTGCTAATCAATTGATTGCTAAAATCAACGAATTGTAGTGAAAAAAAAGTGAAAAAAGTTTGAATTTGTTTTGCAAAATAGAAATTCAGACTTATATTTGCACCCGTAATGAGTCGCCAGCGTAGCTCAGTTGGCTAGAGCAGCTGATTTGTAATCAGCAGGTCGTGGGTTCGAGTCCCTCCGCCGGCTCTTTGATAAAACCACTTAACTTTTGTTAAGTGGTTTTTTGTTTTTGGTAAAATGAGAATTGAATTCTATTTTAATTGAATGTCGTAATTTTTTTGTTAATTTGATACTTAACTTAAAAATAAACTATGGAAGAGCACTCAATTATTGAAAATTTTGAAATGAAACTAAATGAGTCTGCGAAGGACTTTTTAAAAGAAGCTGCAAAATGGGCTTATTTTTTATCAATTCTGGGTTACATAGGAATTGGGTTTATTGTTTTTGCAGCTTTATTTGCAGGTACATTATTCTCCGCTATGGGGAAAATGAATCCAGCAATGGGAGCCATGGGCTCGTCTTTTGGGATGGTGATGGCTGTTGTTTATTTGCTTATCGCAGCACTTTATTTCTTTCCAGTGTATTACTTGAATAAGTTTGCATCTAATGCCAAAGCTGCTTTTACTAACAACGATTCAGAAACACTGACCACTTCTTTTAGATATCTAAAATCACATTACAAATTTATTGGGATTATGACGCTGGTTATTTTCGCTCTTTATCTTTTAATGTTTGTAGGGATGATTGTTACCGGAATGGCTTTTAATAACGCTTAAGTAGATTTTACGTATAAGTAATTCGAAAGCTTTACAGTCGTAAAGTCAAAAGTCTATTGTGGTAAAAAATCACTATAAAACACAAACAACACTTTTGTTCCCAATAAGATACTTTAAATTAATATTGTTTTTTTCTAGATTTTAAAATACGACATTAAATTAATTTAACCCGTTGGGTGTAATTAATAAAAATTTCAATTAATCTTAAATAAAAAAATTGAACCACATAGAAACATAGAAAAAAAGAATAGGATAGCCTAATTCTTGGGTTCACATAGCTATAGTTTTCTCTAAAAAAGTGAAACGCCTTAAATAATTTTAAAATCGATGTTTCTATGTGGTTAAAAAATTAAACAAATTGAATTACACCCAACGGGTTAAATTAGTACTTAGTTACGATGAAGTTTTATTCAGTCAGGCTTCAGGGTTGGTTACTATACTTCTTCATAAAACAAAAAAATCATCTTGTTGAACAGCAAGATGATTTTTTTTATTCCAATTATGGTGTATAAATGTAGCCTTTAGAACTGTTTACTTTTGGTTCTTAATGCTGGTAACATATTCGGTCAATTTTTTACCATAAAGGGATTGTGCTACTTTAGGTGACATTGATTTTTGAATGGTGTCTAAATATTTGATATTGATGTCATATATTTCTGATAAGGCGATATATGGCGCCACTTCGAATTTTCTGTTGTTTAATGCAAAATTAGTGGCAAATAAGTATTTTCTTTTGATGTTTGAATCTTGTTTTGCGCTTAAACTATCTACTTTTTGTGTGTTTTGGCTTTTGATAGCATTAAATTTTTGCTCAATCAAAGTAAGATTTTCATCTATGAACCGGGTATTGATTTTTTTATATTCTTCAAATATTTCCTGATTTTTTGATCCTTTAATTTTGGCGTCAGACAAATAGTGATCTAAGCTAGTTTCAATAGTTATGTTTCCTGGCTCCGCAAAGAAGGGTAAATTATTGTCTAAGGAATTGCTTACTCCTCGGTCTAAAAATAAATAAAGCATTTCAGGAGACTTTAGGTCTAGATTGCTTTCAAATGAAGCGCTACCGTCAATATTAATGGTATCAATAGCTACCAGTGTAGTATCAACAATTCTTTGGATGTATAAGGTTCCTTTTTTTAATCCTTTAATATTTCCAGTAATATGTAAATTAGTTGTTGGTTCATTCTTGTTACAAGAAGCTAACAGGATAAGCGTAACGAATGCAATAATAGATTTTTTCATGTGCAGTTAAAATTTGTTTTTTTGAAACATGGTATCGCCATTCTTTTATGATTTGTTCCGAAACTTCGGGATTGAATCATGGCAATTTCATTGGTGTTTATATTTTGGCGCAAAATAAAGAAAATTGTTGGAATGATTTGACTAACGCATTCAAATTTGCCAAAAAAAATCCCAATCTATTTCTAAATTGGGATTTTTGGAATTATTTGTAAATTTATGATTTCAACCAAGCTTCTCTCAAAGCAATTTTGGTCGCATCTGTTGCCTTAAGTCCTTCTTTATCCTCATAAGGGAATTTCACTGTTCCTTTGATTAATTGTTCTTTACCGTCTCGTTTTATTTTAATAGAGATGGTCTCGTTTTCTTTCCAGTTTTGACTCTGCGCAATCATATCATAAATGTTGTCTAATGAATACGGTTTTTCATTAATAGAGACCAAAATGTCGCCTCCTTTAAGCCCTAAATTTGTATAAAAAACGTTTAATTCCATATTTGGAATAACAAGGATCTCTTTTGTTTGCGGATTTACCGTGATGTATGGTGATTGTCCCTTCAAGAAAATATTTCCCGGTACTTTCTCCATAAATTTAGTAACGCCAACTTTAGCCAAATAAGTTTCGTAGGGAATTGGTGTTGCACCTGAAACATAAGTAGTCAAAAAGGCTCCTACTTCAGGATAGGTAAATGACGTTATTTTAGCAAAAAGGTCCTTATCATTAAAGGGTTTTGAAACGCCATATTCATTAGATAATTTTTGCATTAAATCAAGAATCCCTCTTTCGCCATTGCTTTTTTCTCTAATTATAATATCCAAACACATTCCGATAAGGGCTCCTTTTTCATAAACGTTCAGGTATTGGGTTTTATAGGGTTCTGTTAATACATTTGCGCTCATCGTAGTGAAAGGCATCGTATCATTCATAGCATTTGCATGTTCAATTTTTTCTGCCATGCGCGTATAAAACTCTTCTTCAGTAATTAAGCCTTGATTGATCTGAAAAAGATTTGCAAAATATTCTGTAACCCCTTCATACATCCATAAATGTTCTGACATTTTAGGGGTGTTGTAATCAAAATTATGAATCTCTTGAGAATGTATTGTTAAAGGAGTTACAATATGAAAAAATTCATGCGAAACCACATCTTTCATTGATTTAACCAATTCTTCTTTTGGCAACATTTCCGGTAAAACAACGGTGGTTGCCGTTGGGTGTTCCAGTGCTCCAAATCCTTTAGCGTCAGTAGGTGTCATGCTTGACAAATACAATAAGACCGTGTATTTTTTTGTTGCATTGATTTTTCCTAAAAACATTTTCTGAGCGGTCATCATCGTTTTCATTTCCGGAGTAATGCTTTCTGCCGTCACTTTTCCCGTAGGAGAATAAACACCAATCAGAATTTCCATACCGTCTACCGTAAACGTTGTATAGTCCGGTTTAGCATACATAATAGGATTTTCAACTAATTCAGCATAGCGAGATGTTGCAAATACATCGGTTGTGGTGCTTGTATCTTGATCTGTCATTGAGGTTGCTCCCCAAAGCGTTTCCGGATGCGAAATAGTTACATTGTACGGAAGGTCTTTTTTGTCTTGAAAATAACCTGCAAAACCATGCATGTTCAACATAAAGTTTTTTCCTGCATCAATGTTTGTACCCGCTGGAGAAAAAATATCATTTTGACCAAAACCACCCCCTTTTTCAGTATCGAATGTGTCGTTTACCAAATACGTTATTTTCACTAACGTTTTTGCATTTTTAATATTCCACGTATTATCATCTGTTTTGGTAACGAGCAATAGATTTCCTTTACTGTCAAAGGCTTTAAAATCGTCGATATATTTTCCATAATCATCCACAGAATAGGTTCCGGGAACAATTTTAGGAATGCTGTATGTAATTTCCTCCGTGTTGATTTTTGGAGCAGTAATCGTGACAAGTACTTTGTCCTCTTTCACGTCATTTAAATTAATGGCAACTTTTACTATATCAGTAACAGACTTCGAGTCATTAGTTGACGTACTGGCAGTTTTACAGCCCATAAGAACCGATGCAACCGCTAGTGTAAAAAATATTCTTTTCATATTAAGTTGTTTTATTTTAGTTGTTAGTCCTTCAAATTGTCAAATTGTTACAATTTAAAGTACTTTCACAAACGTTATTATCGTGCTTGTTAATTTTGATGTTATCGGTACATCAGGACTGGAATAGGATTTCATATTTTCGGAGTCGTCCCCTTTGATTTCTTTAAAAACATGATTCATATTTTCGATTAAAACGAGTTCAGCCCCAGACTTTGCTTTTTTAAGTAGTTCAGCTTCTGGAACAGCTACTTGTAAATCCTTGGTTCCGTTTACTATCAATACTGGTATTTGTAATTTTGTAATTTCTATTTGTGGGTTGTATTTTATCCATGAAATCATATACGGCTGGATACTTTTTCTGAAAAGTGAGGCTAACATTGGGTTTTTTAATTCGAAAGTTTTTCCGCTTTTAAGGATATCTAGATTTTTCTGTACCTCTTCTTTTAGGAAAGGAGCTTGTTTTGCTATTTGCTCTACTAAAACAGCATCAATAGTTCTTCCGGCTCCAGATAATGAAATAAAAGCGTCTGCTTTGTCATTAGCGACTATCATTCCTATTAATGAACCTTCGCTATGTCCCGCAATTATTATTTTATTGTATTTTTTTTGATTTTTAAAAAATGACAAAACTGATGACGCATCGGTAATGAAATCATCAAAAGTTAGTGTTGCCTCATTTACGGTTCCAGTCTTCATTTGAGCAATAATTCTTTTATCGTAGCTAAAAACGGCAATGTCATTTTTTGCTAATTCTTCGGAGAGGTATCGTAAGGAATTATTGATCAAACCTTTTTGATTGCCATCTCTATCGGTAGGTCCTGAACCCGCAATGAGTATGACAAGATTAGTGTTCTTATTTTGTTTTAAAGGCAAATACAACGAGCCATTTATTAATGGATTTACAGCAATTTCTTCTGTATTAAAAGATTTAACTGCAATTTCTGTTTGAGAATAACAAAGTGCTGAAAAAAGTGTCAGGAATAAGAGTAGTGATTTTTTCATTTTATTTTCGGTTTAGTTCGTTCATTATTACTTCCGGATTTTCAACTTCAATGATGAGTTTATTGTAATAGGAATCTTTGAGTTCGACAATAATTGCATTTTTTTTATTGCAAACATCCCAAAAATTGCGTTTTCCTTTTTTTATATAAGTTCCAGCAGTAATAACCCATGGTAATTGGGTACCTGGCATTTTCCAGCCAATCCAAAAGGTAAATTCATCGTTGCTTTGATACGCTCGGATTATTTTATCTTTCGGTACTCTAATCTTATTTTCGAAAGCCCAAAATTTATGACTTCTGAGAATGTCAAAAATAAATTCGTTTTCGTTTGATGTTACTGCAACCATTATTTAGTTTGTAAAAGTTAGTTGGTATAAACGCAAAAACTCCCGAATATCAGGAGTTTTATTTTTAGTCTAATTTGTTTTTTATGTAATATTTACCATCCAAATCTTCATCAAAATCATCAATTTTAACGGGTTTTGGTTTTGGTTTATTCGCTGTTGCTTTCTTTTTCCACATTTCAAATTTTTCTGCCGGCATCTTCTTTTTCATGATTTCAAGAATCTCTTTTTCTGCCAGACCAAATTCTTTTTTGATGATCTCAAAAGGATTTTTTTCTTCTAAAGCCATTGTAACAAGTTTTTCTGTTTGCTCCCAGTTCAATTCTTTTCGGTTACTCTTTTTCATCACGTGAAAATTAATTCAAATAAGTTGTTAATGATTAATAAATTACATTTCTAATTAAGACCAATATTAAGAAAAAAAATAATTAGATTTTCTCAAAAGATGATTTTTTTTACACTTTTCACTTATTTTCTTTTAAAGGCGGTTTATGAAAGGGTATTTTTAATAAATTTTTTAACTGATTGTGCTCTTGAGGATTCGGGTGAGTGTCGATACCGTATCTAATTTCTTCTTTTGGAAGTGTCATAAAAGTTCCGAAAAGCCTGTCCCAAATTGAAAAGATATTGCCATAATTGCTATCCGTATAAGGCAAAACATAATGGTGGTGTACTTTGTGCATATCTGGAGAAACGATAAAATAACTCAAAATAGTGTCTACTTTTTTTGGAAGCGAAATGTTAGCATGATTGAATTGTGTAGCCACAACGGATAGCGTTTGGTAAAGAAAAACCATCCACATAGGACTTCCAATAATTAAGACGCCCATTGCCGTAAATGCAAACCGAATTACGCTCTCTCCAGGATGATGACTGTTTGCTGTTGTGGTGTCGATCCAAGTATCCGTATGATGTATCAAATGGAAACGCCATAAAAATTTAGTTTTATGTTCTACGAAATGGACTAGATAAGCCCCAATTAAATCCAATAAAAGTAACCCAACTACCGCGTAAAGCCACAAAGGCATTTCAAGGAGCCATTGTAAAATCCCAAAATCATTGGCAATTGTCCAGTTAGCTGATTTTAATAATATAAACGCCAAACAAAAGTTGACTACAATAGTGGTAAAAGTCATAAAAATATTAATACCCGCATGATGCCATTTTTTATAAGTAAAGTTAAAGAGTGGAAAAGCATTTTCTATCAACCAAAAAAAAGTGATTCCTCCTACAAGAATTAAACTTCGATGAGACGATGGAATAGTAGAAAAGTAAGCTATTATAGCATTCATAATTGGACGATTTATTTCAAATTTAATACTTTTTATTGAAAATAATTATATGATATCCCGAAAGGTAGCATTTATTCTGGGACCAATAAGTTTCGCTGTTTTTGGAATTTGATGTTTCCAGAAATGTTGCGTCGTTCCTTTCATAAGCAATAAACTTCCGTGTTCGAGAATGATACTTTTTTTTTGGTCTTTTTCCAAATTATGTTTCAGTTGAAACGTGCGTTCTGCACCAAAACTCAGCGAAGCAATTACAGGATTCATTCCTAATTCTTTTTCGTTATCGGCATGCCATCCGTTACTGTCTTTTCCATCGCGGTACTGATTTAGTAAAACGGTTGTAAAATTTACATCAGCGATAGTTTCGATTTCCATTTTCAGCTTTTGCAAAAGCAAATTCCAAGGATGCGGTTGCATGGTTATATTCGAATAGGAATACGATTTCCCTTCGTTTCCAAACAAAGCGGTTAAACGCGGTTGCGGATGAATTTTTCCATACACCCGAATTTCATCCTGTTGCCAGGGGATTTCTTGTAGTAATTCGGCAAAAATAATATCGGCTTGCTCTTTGTCAAAAAACTGAGGGTAATAGATAATTTCAGCATCTGGCAAGTTAAGGAATACAGGTTCTGACGCAGCTTCAAAGAGTGATTTCAATGGATTATGTGTATTGGTAGGCCCAGAAAATGAGCATTAATTGTAGTGGCATTCGTAAAAGTAAAATCCATTTAGGTAAACCCATTCTTGCTTTTTTATTGAAATACATATACAAATGCGTAGGGAAAACAGCAATTAGTAAGGCAATAACTCCCCAAGCGGCATAGTTTGTAACTAATGGAATGCAGAGAACAATGCCCAAAATGATCTCCGCTAAACCGCTGACGTAGTTTAATAATTTTGGATTTGGAAAATACGGAGGAATGATTTTCAGGTACAGTCTGGGGTTTCTGAAATGGTTTATTCCTGCCATAAAGTAAACAAAAGCCATCACGTATAAATGCCAAGGTAAATTCATAATAAATTTATTTGTCACGAATTTATAAAAATTTCAATGAAATTAATAAAATTGTCTTTAAATAGCAGGTCAAACGCATTAAAATAAGTTGAAGTTTAAACCACATAGATACATAGTGTTTATCCCTGCAAAAATAAATTTTGATGATGATAAGAGTTCACAATAGAAAAAAAGCATTGGCTTTTTTTCTATGTCACCTAAATTTCGACTGTTCGGAACCCATTTAAATCAAAAAATAAAATTAATTTCTATGTTTCTATGTGGTTCAATTTTTAATGCGTTTGACCTGTTTAAATAAAAATTAAGACGGTTTCTTTAAATTGACGTTCATCATCACAATTGCCAAGATGATTAAAACAATACCAATCCATTGGACTAAAGACACCTGTTCACTTAAAAGAAAATAGGCCATAAGTACCGATACGGGAAGTTCCAGTGCAGAAACTATACTTCCTAATCCAATTCCTGTTAGCGGAAAACCGGCATTGAACAATAACGGTGGGATTATAGTTCCAAAAAGCGCCAGTATTATTCCCCACTTCATGAAAATCTCAAAATTGAAAGCGGTAGTTTGTGTGGCAATTGCAAATCCGGTTACAATTACTGCACCACCAAGGAGCATAAATAAGCTGCGTTGCGCCGAAGAAACATGTGTTGCAATGCGGTTAGCGGTGAACATTGTAGTGGTGAAGGACGTTGCCGCCATAAGTCCTAAAAGGACGCCGCGCCAATCTAATTCTACTTTGCTTTGAATAAGATTTGTGGCAAGTGCCGTACCAATTAGTACAATAACAACAGAAACTATTTTTTGTGTGGAAGGCCTTTTCTTTTCTAAAATCATTTCAAATATAACGCCCATCCAAACGGTTTGCATCAACAGAACAATACCAATGGAAACTGGAATGTATTTTACGGCCAAATAATAAAAAATACTTGTCATCCCCAGAGAGGTTCCCGCCAGCATTAATTGAGAAATGTTTTTCTTAGATGCTTTTACAACATCATTTCCTTTTTTGGCTTTTTGAAACATATTGATTAGCAGCATTCCCGTGATTCCGTACGCAAATTGTGCAATAGTAACTTCGGGTGTGGTGAAACCTTCGCCGTAGGCTATTTTTACTAAAGTAGCCAGCATTCCATAACTCGTTGCGCCAAGGCCTACTAGGAACACTCCTTTTAATACATTATTGTTTGTCATTTCTTTTTTCATTTTAAAAAGCGGGCAAAGATAGGATTTTGTGCTGATTTATGTCTTTTTAAAATAGTCCTTCCACTACTTTGTTTCGTATTCCGATTTGAGAGGAATCAAAATTAAGATTGTTTTTCAAAAATGTACCATAAAGGCTTCTAAAATCAATCTCCTGTCTTAAGTTCCAATTTGCTATATCCGAAATATTGGGGTTTTATACAACGATTTTTCCTTAGTTATTTTGTCCAATAGTAAACATTGGAGTTGCCGTTGCATGGTCAGTTCCTTTTCCATTGTCTTTTACGCGAATAACTAATTGATCTTATTAATTGAATTAAAAAAATCTAATCTTATTTGAAATATAAATCGGATATGCATTTTTCGCATTTTAAAAAAGGTTAAGCACCGGCGACTTTGTGAAGCCGATATAGCTTCTGAGTCTAGGAGATTCAGTTAATAGTACAGCGTAGCTGCAGTATTAAAAACACTTACAAATTGTTCTCTTTTTGTTGTTGCCCAGGGTCCATAATCTATAAATACTGATGTATATATTTCATTTTTTGGAGTTGTAAAATAAATGTTAAATTATTAATTGTAATTTGCACACTTAAAACTTATGGGCGATCAGGAGACTAAACCCTAATAAACACAAGGGTTTTTATATGGTAAAATAATAGTTAATAGATTATGAAATTGATATTTAATTAACTTTTTTATTTTTAAAAGACAAAAAAACAGGATAGAGCAGGATAGAAGTAGTAATCTGAACATATACATTTGAAAATGTTACTATTCATAAAACAGTTAAAAAAAGTATAAATATTTGTCCAAAATTTTTTAAGTTAATCTATAATGAAGAAAAAAATTAATTACTATTTACTTGTGCTTCCGTTTCTAGCTTTCTTGACTAGTTGTAGTCAGGACGTGTTTGACGAATACTATGCTCGTCCGGAAGGTCTGGAAGCTCCTATTTACCAACAACTGGAGGCGCGAGGCAATTTTAGTAACTTGAAGGCTCTAATAGGAAAAGCGGGCTACAAAGATATTTTGAGCAAAGCAGGATATTGGACTATGATGGCTCCTAATGATGATGCGTTTACAAAATTCTTTCAGGAAAAAGGAATTTCGAATGTGACAGCCATTGATTCAGCTACTGCGGCAAAAATTGTAAGGTACGCTCTGATATATAATGCCTTTCGAGAAGAGCGGCTCTCGGATTATCAATCATCAAAAGGATGGATAGTAGATAATGCCTTTCGAAGAAGAACAGCATTTTATGATGGATTTCTGAGTAAAACTATAAACGGTCAACCCAAAGTGATAGTTGGCTCTAATCGTAATGGTTCTATCAACTATATTTCTGGCGATAATAATAATAAGTATATTACTTATTTTACAAAGGAATATTTTACAGCTAAAGGCTTAAGTTCTTATGATTTTAATTATTTCTATCCTAGTAAAGAATATACAGGATTTAATGTTTTGGATTCAAAAGTGACCGAGGCTGATATCATTGCTGAAAATGGGGTTGTTCATCAGGTAGATAAAGTACACCTTCCACTAGAGAATATTGATCAGTATCTGGAGCAAAATAGTAATTACAGTCTGTTTCGTAGTTTGCTAGAAAATAATCTGGTTACTTATGTTTTTAATCAAACTGCTACAACAACTTATCGTAATTATAGTGGAAAATTGGATGATGTTTTCGTTAAAGTGTATGATCCTGCTTTAGTATTTGCACCTAATAATGAAAATTATCTTAAAATAGACGATAATGATGGTCAAGCTGATGCTTATACTATGATTGTTCCTGAAAATGCTGTTTTGCAGAATTTCATAACTACTATTTTGCTTAAGAATTATTCATCTCTTGATAAACTACCTAGATATGTTTTTCAAGATCTAATAAATGCGCACATGGTACAAGGTGCGGTGTGGCCAAGTATGAAAGGGAATTTTATTAATGGTTTAAACGAGGATTTACGATTTGATTTCAATAGTAATATTACGGATAAAAAAGTTTTAAGTAACGGATTTTTTTATGGTTCTAACGCAGTGCAAAAATCAAATTTATTTTTTAGTGTTTATACTTCTGCTTATTTAGATCCTAAATATAGTTTTGCCACTAGAATATTTAATGACGGTTCAGGTTATCGGGAAATGATTAGTAATATAAATAAAAAATTTACAATTTTCTTACCATCTGACGCGATATTGAGAAGCCTTGGTTATGAATACGATGCTAACCGTTTGTATTGGGTTTATGTTTCTCCAACCAATGGAGCAACCATAACGGGAACTAATGCTAGAAATAGATTATTAAGACTTTTTTACAATTGTATTGTGTATACGCCTAATGGAGAGTTAGATAATATTGCCACTACTTCAGGAATTATTCGTACGGGCGATAGTGATCTTCCTGGTGAATATATAAAATGGAGCAATAACAAAATTTACGCAGCGGGTAATGTAGCATTAGGTACTGCTGTTAATGTTACAGGAAAAGAAGTACAACAGAATGGAGTAGCTTATTATGTAGATAATCTGCCTCAATATTCGGAGGAATTACAAGGTTTAGTAATCAAGCGTTTAGCAGCAAGTAATACACAATTTAATACCTTTTATCAATATTTATTAAAATCTTCAATATATAACGCAACTACTGGCAAAATTGAGGGCGTTGATTTAGGTACATCGTATACTTTTATAGTGCCCAATACTGCAGCTATTGCAAGAGCCGTAACGGCTGGAGTGCTTCCTTCTAATCCTGCTACAACAATACAGGGAGAAAGAGATTTGATTGCCGATTTTATCCATTACCATATCATATCTAATAAGACAGCTTCAAGTGACGGACTTGTTACCGGGCAGTATGAAACATTAAGAAAAAATACTCGAGGGGATAAAACTTATGTTGAAATAATTAGCATACCTGGTACATTATCATTTAAAGATAATTCAGGAAATAATGCGGCTGCTAAATTTATTACAGCCAGTAGTAATAACCTAGCAGATAGGTCCTTAGTCCATTTAGTAGACAACTATCTTAAATTTACCGAATAAAATGAAACAAAAAATTACAAATATATTTTGCAGTTTTACAATTGCCCTTGTTTTGCTGACAGCTATACCGGCATTAGCGCAACAGCCTACTTCTGCTACTTTGGTTCGGGGTCAGGTATTAGATGCAGCGGATAATTTAAGTATTCCTGGAGCAACAGTTGTTGAACAAGATGCTGAGAATCGTACTGTAGGGGGAGTAATAACTGATTCTGACGGAAATTTTGCATTACGTGTTAAAAATCCAAATAATAAATTATTTATTTCAACTATTGGTTATAAATCTCAAAGTGTGCCTATTAATGGCAGACAATCCATTAAGATTAAATTGGTTTCCAGTATTGAATCATTAAAGGAGATTGTTATTACCTCTACTAAGTCCTCAGATAATGGAATAATGAAAATTGCTGATCGTGACCGAACTACCAGTGCTGTCAGTATCAACGCTGCGGATTTAGAAAATACTCAAGCGGCCTCTATTGATGAGGCTTTACAAGGGCGTTTGTCTGGTGTCGATATCACAGCAACTAGTGGGGATCCTGGTGCTGGGATGCAAATACGTATTCGTGGAACATCTTCTATCACTGGTTCTTCTGACCCTTTGATAGTGGTTGATGGTATGCCTTTCGAAACTTCAATTCCGCAAGATTTCAACTTTGGTTCTGCTGATGAAAATGGTTATGCGGCTTTATTAAATATTGCGCCTTCAGATATAGAAACGATTACTATTTTGAAAGATGCTGCTGCTACTGCTATTTGGGGGTCTCGGGCTGCCAGTGGCGTTTTATTGATTACCACTAAACGCGGGGGAGTTAGTGCACCAAAAATCAACTATTTTTTTAAAGGAACTTATGCTGAGTTACCTCCAACTATTCCAATGTTAAATGGAGATCAATACTCACAATTGATTCCTGAAGAATTTATGAACAGAAATGGGGTGCCTTTGAATACATTAAATGTGAAGGAATTTCTATACGATCCACAAGAAGTTTATTTTTATAAGAACTATAGTCAAAATACCAATTGGGTAGGTGCTATTTCTCAACCAGCTTTTACGGGAGAGCACAACCTTGCTGTATCAGGGGGAGGGCAAAAAGCAAGATATTACACCTCCGTGGGTTATTATAAAGGAAAAGGGGTGACTGTAGGTACTAGTTTTGAAAGAATGAATGCCCGATTAAATTTAGACTACGTAGTTTCAGATCGTATTAAATTTAAAACGGATTTGTCGTATTCGTACACCGATACACAACGTAATTATTCTAATTCAAAGGATTCTGATGACCGACTAAGAGGTGTTGCCTACACTAAAATGCCTAATATGAGTATTTATGAGTATGATGCAATGGGAAATCTTACTCCAAATTATTTCTCTCCAGCTACAAACATTCAAGGTACTTATGGTGGAACTTACAATCCGTTAGCTATGGCTGATTATGCGACTAATGATCAAGTTGGAGTTCGTGTAGTTCCTCACTTTAATTTGAGTGTAGATATTATTCCTAAAGTTTTAATGTCAACTTTTGACCTTCAATTTGATTTTAACAGTACCAAGGCTAAATCATTTTTGCCACAAAATGCAACAGGTCGTCCTTTCACAGAAACAGTAGTAAATAGAGCTTCTGATGCTGATATTGATGCCTCTAGTGTTATTACAAAAACGAATTTTATTTATACACCAACTATAGGGATAAACCAAACTTTTCAAACTGTTTTGTCGTTACAATCTCTTGATTCTCGGTATACCTCGCATCAAGCATTAACCTCAAATACGGCTTCGTCGTTGCTTACAGATCCATCAAATCCGTCCAGAACACAAAATTCGGATTTGGCTTTGTTTACGAATAATATTCAATCCAGAAGTGTTGGTGCAGTGATAAGTGCTCAATATGGTTTGTTAGATCGTTATATTGTGAATGTTGGTTTGCGTGCTGATGGTAATTCAAAATTTGGTGCTAATAACAGATATGGTTATTTCCCTTCTATATCCACTCGTTGGAGAATTTCAGGGGAGTCATTTATGCAAAAATTAGATTATGTAGATGATTTAAGTATGAGGCTTAGTTATGGACATTCCGGTAGAGCACCTCGTTATGATTATCGTTATTTTAATATTTATGATAACTATGATAGTCAGTATTTAGGAGTTAATGGAGTTGTCCCAGTAAATATGGAGTTAACTAATTTACGTTGGGAGACAATAATTGGTAAAAACCTAGGGTTCAACTTACAATTGTTTAATAAACGTTTGTCTATTGATGCCGAAATATATCAAAATACTACTAAAGATTTGCTTTTTGAAAATCTTGCTTTAAGTACCGTTTCAGGATTTAATTCTATTTCTGATCAAAACGTAGGAACAATGGAAAACACAGGATGGGAAATAGGGCTTAATACTACTCCGTACAAATCAGGAAAATGGAAAGTAGATTTTAATTTTAATATTTCGGGTAATAGAAATACGATTACAGAGATCTCTGAGTATTATCCAAGTGAATTTGGAAACACCGATAGAAATGGTGAGTTCAAGCGTTTTCTTCAAGTGGACAATCCTTTTGGTTCCTTTTATGGATATAAATTCAAAGGAGTTTATACTGATCTTGAGGCAACAAAAGCCAGAGATGCCAGCGGGAATGTGATTATAGGACCTAATGGTCAAGAAGTATTGATGCGTTTCAATTATCCTAATACGGATTACGTGTTTCAACCAGGAGACGCTATTTATGAGGATATTAACAAGGATGGAAACATTGATAGTCGTGACGTAGTGTATTTAGGGAACAGTAATCCTAAATTATCAGGAGGTTTTGGCCCAAATGTAAGTTTAAACAACCAATGGAAATTAAATCTTTTCTTTACGTACCGTCTAAACTACGATGTTATAAATGGAACTGACATGAGAACTACTAATATGTATGGATACAGTAATCAAAGTACAGCGGTTTTATCAAGATGGCGTAATCCAGGAGATGTGACTAATATGCCGAGAGCTGTTTATGGTGCTGGATATAACTGGTTAGGTTCTGATCGTTATGTAGAGGATGCTTCATTTGTTCGTCTTCGTTCCGTTACCGTTAGTTATAATTTAGGACAGAATCTATTGAAAAAATTAAATTTAGAAGATTTAAGGTTTTATCTGACAGCTGATAACTTGTATACTTTTACAAAATACAAAGGACAAGATCCTGAGGTGAGTATGGGGCCTGGGCCTTTTGGTATGGCGATAGATAATGCTGCTACACCACCTACTAAACGTTTCACATTTGGTCTTACAACTAGTTTTTAAATAAAAAATATTTGATTTATGCAAACTAAAATAAAAACAATATTAGCAATCTTTATCCTTTTCGTTTCGGCAAGTTCGTGCGATGATTATTTAGATTTACGCCCTCAGGACGGAATTGTTCGTGATGAATTCTGGAAAACTAAAGAGGACATACAAGCTGCCGTGATAGGAATCTATTCGTCGATGCTAACCTCTCCTCCAGGAGTGAGAGATTTAACAATGACCCAATATTTATTTATGTATGGGGAATTGAGAGGTGGTATGGTGGTTGAAGATATATTTGTAACCGAGGATGAGAGAGATATTATTAACACTAATATCCTTGCATCTAATGATTTAACTAGTTGGGCTGCGTTTTACAGAACGATCAATTATTGTAATACAGTAATTGATTTAGCGCCTGCGGTTAAAAAAGTAGATCCAACCTTAACGGATAAGCAATTAAAATATTTTCTTTCCGAAGCCTTGGCAATTAGAGGGTATTTGTACTTTACATTGGCACGTACTTTTAAAGATGTACCATTAAAATTAACGGCTACTTTAAGTGATCAAGATAATTTTCAAATTCCGGCTAGTCCACAAAGTGAAGTTTTTGCTCAAGTAATTAAAGATTTGAAATTAGCGGATGAATATGCTGTTGAAGAGTATGGAGATATTGCTTCAAACAAAGGGCGTATAACAACGTACGCTATTAATGCAATGTTAGCGGATGTTTATTTATGGACAGAAGATTATCAATCAGCTCTTGCAGCGACCAAAAAGGTGACCGATTCAGGAAAATTTAAATTGGTAGAAGCTTCGGCTAGTACATGGTTTAATACCGTATTTGCTAAAGGAAATTCGACTGAAAGTATTTTTGAATTTCAATACACCGCATCTAATCGAGGACCATTTTATAATATGTTTCTACTAAGACCAGAATTTAAAGCGGATGGACTTTTGATGGAGAATGTTTTTGGAATTGATTTTGATGATCCTGTTAATAAAAAAGATATTCGTGGGGATAGAGCATCATTAGTTGGCGCAACAGGCGAAATTTATAAATTCACTGGTTTGAATAGTGATGATCGAAAAGCCTTGCAAGATTCTGATACGCATTGGTTTGTGTATCGTTATGCTGATGTGATGTTGATGCAAGCTGAAGCACAGGCAAGAATAGGAGGGAATGATAATGGGCTGGCTGCAATTAAGAATATTACTGATATTCGAATTAACCGTAAAGCCCTTCCGCAAACAGCGCAAGTTGTTGGTTCAAGTGATACTAACGGTATTATTGATTACATATTAGCGGAACGTGCCCGTGAATTGGCTTTTGAAGGAAAACGGTGGTATGATGTATTGCGTGTTGCCCGAGCTAACAACTACGAACGTAAACAGTTGTTAATTGATTTAGCTGTCGCGACTGCACCAGCAAATCAACAACAATCAATTATTGCAAAATTAAGGGATTCAAACAGTCACTATTTACCTATTAATACGTATGAACTTTATACTAATAAAGCGCTGGTACAAAATCCATTTTATAAATAAAAAATAAGTCATGAAAAGATTTTTAAGATTGCCTAGCCTATTGAGACTTACTTTAGTATTTTTTACAACTATACTGTTTCTGAACTGTACTCAAGAAAAGATTAAAGAAAGTACTGATGAAACTCTTAACATAACCGAATATTTAAGAGCGAATGCTGATTATTCTATGTTTTTAGAAATTCTGGATATAACGAATTATGCTTCTTTTATGAATACGTATGGTACGTATACCTTATTTCTTCCTACTAACGATGCTGTAAAGCAATATTTAACAGATATTGGTGCTACTTCATTAAAGGAAGTGCCATTAGTAGATTTACAAAATATAGCTAAACTGCATATTTTAGATAAAAAAATTAGTACTACTGATTTTACTGATGGGAAAATAGCAACGCCTACCTTATATGGTCAATATTTAATAACTGGAGCAGCTAATAGTAATGGCGTTTCTAGTACAACGATCAATAAAACATCAAATATTGTTGCTTCTAACGTAGTAGCAGGGAACGGCGTGATCCATGTCATTGATAAAGTGTTGCGGGTTGCCAATAAAACTTTGGCACAAACTATAGAAGCTGATCCAAATCTATCTTTATTTACTGAAGTTTTAAAAGCTACTGGATGGTATGAGAAACTAAATCAACCAATTACTTATGATGCTAATAAAGTGGGTAGTTTTTTTACAGTTTTAACACAATCTAATGCCGTATTTGAAAATACTACATGGAAAAACCCTAAAAATAATGTTACAATTAAATTAAATACTTTAGACAATTTAAAACTAAGATACAGTCATTTAGGAGATCCTACGAAAGCTGCAGATAGTTTGAATTTGTATGTACAATATCGTGTAATACCTGGTTTAAGTTATTTAGCTGATTTTGCAACAACCCCAGTGTTTATAACAAAGGCTCCGTTGGAAGTAATTAGTTCAAAATTAGTTAAACAAGATATTTTATTAAATGAAGATGTTTTTAATGGAATACTTGAAAAAGGGGTTGGTATTATAAGAAATAGTAGTGACGAGACTTCTTCTAATGGAGTACTGCATTATGTGGATGGAAATTTCTCAATTAAAAAGCGTCTTGCATCACCCGTTTATTTTGATTTATGTAATCAACCAGAAATGGCTGCAAATGTTGCTAATTATAGAAAAGTTGGAGGAGTACCTTTCGGTTTTGTATATGGAGGACTTAGTGATGTTACCTGGACAGGAAATAAAACATATCTTATGGATTGGAATCCGTACGGTGGAGCATTTAATGGAGATCTTTTTAGGATTTTTCGTTTTCGTACTGGTTCAGGAGGTTTGAATGATGTTGAATTTAAAACTCCGGTAATTATTAAAGGGCGTTATAAAATATGGGTTTCTTATCGTCAAAATTCGAGAGGATCTAGTAATACAAAGGTATTTTTTGATGGTGTACAAACGTCTAGAATTCTCAATCAGAAAGAATCTCCAAATGACCCTAGTAATCTTACAACAGGTATAGTTGATAGAGTGCTAGAGTCGCAAGGTTACAAACGTTATATCTATCCACATGTTCAAGCAGATCAGCTTTATTCCAGACTGGTAGGTATTGTAGAAGTACCAACAACGGGTAGACATACAATTAAATTTACTACAGATGCTTGTGCAGGGTGCGGTGGGGCCGATGCCGATAGGTTGGACATGGTTGAATTACGTCCAGTAGAGATGGATCAGATATGGCCAAAATTTAAAAAAGGTTTTCCAGTACCAGGCACTAGTAATTTAGTTCAAAGAGAAGATGCCACAAAAGGCGATAATAGCAATAGTGGTTATTAAAAGTATAAAAGTATAAAAGTGTACAAGTACAAACTTAATCAAGTAAAAATGATCGTATTAAATTTAAATTATAAAAGACTATTGGTTAGTTTGTTAACTATAGCCTTAGTCTCCTGTTCTAATCCTTGGGATGATCGTGAGGATATTGACGATGCCAATCTAGGTTTTAATCTTAGCGAGGCAATAACCAAAACAGCCGAAACATCCCAATTTGGAAAGTTATTAGTCCAAACGGGTTATGATAAAGTATTAGCTGCCTCAAAAACCTATACCGTTTTTGCTCCTACTAATGAAGCAATGGCTCAGGTTGATGGAGCAATATTGAATGATCCTGGAGCTGTTAAGCAATTTGTGGCCAATCATATAGCTTTAATCGCTTACTCTTCTGTAAGAAGTGGTGAGCAAACACAAATAAAAATGTTTAGTGATAAATACTTAACATTCAAAGGAACTACCATGATTGATGACGCTACTATTGTAACGGCGGATCACTATGCGGCTAATGGAGTGTTTCATATCATTAATAAATCATTGACTCCAAAATTAAATATTTGGCAATACATCATTTCTCAAACTGGTGTTTCGGCAACGAGCGATTTCTTATTGAGCTTAAAAGGTTTTAGTATTTATAAAGCTGATATTGATGCTAAAGCCTTGTCGGTTGAAAGGGGTGTAGGTTATCTTGCTGATTCATTATCGAATTCGTACTTAAAAAATGTTTATAATTTGAATAACGAGAAAAATTCGTATACGTTATTCTTGATGCAAGATGCTGGCTATAATGCTGAAGTGGATAAGATGAAACCTTATTTAATTAAAACATCAAATGTCCCTACAACTGATTCAACAGCAATTTATTCAAGGTATTTTACATTAAGAGATATGGCTTTTCCAAAAAAGTACGAATTAAATGAATTACCTGCTACTTTAACATCAAGATTTGGAATAGAAGTTCCTATCGACAAGGCCCAAATTGTTGGAAAGCCTATCCGTTTGAGTAATGGTATCGTTTACATCATGAAAAAAGTAGATATTCCTTTAACAAAACGTTTAGTGACTACAAAAATTGAAGGAGAAAAGAATATTAGTTACTTTAATGGAGGTCTTGGTGCGATTTATTATCGTGATAAAAAAGATCCATTTGGAGTGTTATTCAATGATATCATTGTACAAAACCCCGGCACGGCAAGGTTTATGTTGAATTATAATGCGAAAGATTTATACAGTACTACTTATAAAGTCTATTGGAGAGCAATAAACGATTTCCAGACCAATGTGGTGCAACAAAGTTTAAATTTTTATGGGAAGTATTTAATTACCAATAATACTGTTTCTGATTTTATTGGGACTTTAGGTCCTATAAGTGTTCAACCCAATTTTTATGATGAAGTATATATTGGCGAATTTACACTAGACAAGGCGCGCAATATCGAATTGATTTCATTGATTGCTGCTAATACTACCGTAAATGGGAACAACTCCCTCACTCTTGATTATTTGAAATTTGTTCCTGTCCTTAAATAATATTCTATAAAAAATTAGTTATGCTAAAAATTATAAAACTAACCTGCTTAGTAAGCATGTTTTTTGTCGGGGAGCTCTATGTGCCGTTGTACGCACAAGAGACTCAGGATTCAACAGCTACTGCAATCACAACAATAAATAAAAAAGTAAAAGGAATTTTAGTTAAAGGCGTTGTCAAAAATGCAAAAACCAAAGTTGCTTTATCAGGAATAAACATCGCTGTCGAACGATTTTCGGCAGCCATTACTAATGATGATGGTAGCTTTGAAATTAGAGTGCCAAATTTAGAAGCAATACTTAAAATTAGTAGTGAGGATTTTCAAGCTAAAGTATATGCTTTAAAGAGACAAGAGTCAGGGATAGAAATATTCCTTAGTGAGCCATATTATGCTCCAGCTTATCAAATCGCTAATCTTCCTTCTGGAGACAAAATTCAATTTGATAATACGGGTGCAACTAGCGTTGTTAATTTCAAAAAAAATCAATGGTCTAGTCCCGTAAATGAGTCTATTGGAGGTTTCCTTCAAGGAAAAGTGGCCGGGTTAAACACTGTTAGGAACTCTGGTACTTCTGGAGCGGGTACCTATTTATCACTACGTGGTTTTAATTCATTGTATGCAACTAATAAGCCATTAATTATAGTAGATGGAATGATCTATGAGGATGAAGATTATGGATCAGGAATTGTTCAAAATAATATTTCTTCTCCTCTAACTAATATAGATGTAAAAGACATAGAGGATGTAACTGTTATTAAGGACGGCTCTTCACTATATGGAAGCAAAGGAGCTAATGGAGTAATTAATATTACTACTACTCGTGCTACTGAATTATCAACTAAAATTGATTTTACTATGTATGGAGGAATAAATCAAGTTCCTGATCAGTTGCCTTTGCTAGATGCCGGTGGTTACCGTACGCATCTATCTCAATTAGAAGCTTCTCGTGGTCTTTCGCAACAGCAAGTTGCTGCATTGCCTTATATGAACGATAATGTAGGTTCTGTAGGGTATTATAAATACCACAATAATACGAATTGGCAAGATCAAGTTTTTAAGGCAAGTACAAATCAAAATTATTTTTTAAAAGTTCGTGGAGGAGATGATATAGCAAAGTTTGGTTTGTCTGTAGGTTATCTTGATAGTAAGGGGATTGTTCAACAAACCAATACTACAAGATACAGCACACGTTTAAATGCAGCATTAAGATTATCAGAGAAACTTATTGTAGATGCTAATCTGTCTTTTATTAATAATACTCAGAATCAATGGGATCAAGGATTTGCCTACAAAACAAGTCCTATTTATTTAGCACTTACTAAGTCACCATTTTTAAATCAGCATAATATTGATGACGCTGGTGAAGTATCGCCAAATTTAGCTGATGTAGATTATTTTAATGTAAGTAACCCAAATGCGATTTTAAAGAATGGTTTTGGAACGAACAATAATTACCGCTTCTTTGGTAATTTTAAATTCAACTATACTTTAAATAGTGCTTGGAATATTAATTCTATCTTAGGATTAACATTTAATAAAGAAAGAGAAACCTTTTTTATTCCAGATTATGGAGTAGCTAATATTGTTCTTCCCACTGCTATAGGAACGAATCGTTCAGGAAGTGAAGTTCAAAGTTACAAAAGTCTTTACACAGATACTTATGCTAACTACTTTAAAAATTTTAATAATGACCACAACTTAGAGGTTCGTTTTGGAATTAGAACTCAAAGTAATAAATCAGAAAGTGATTTAGGTTTAGGGTACAATTCTTCTACGGATGATTTTAAAAGTGTAAGTGCTGGATCAAACTTGCTACGTCAAGTAGGAGGAGCCTTAGGAGAATGGAATTGGTTAAATGTTTATGGCAGCGCAAATTACAACTATCGTCATAAATATTTCTTGACAACAAGTTATGCGGTTGATGGATCAAGTAGATTTGGAGATGAAAAGTCAAATGGCGCTGATAAATTTGCATTGTTGACTTCCATAACGGGAGCTTGGTTAGTGTCATCTGAAGGTTTTATGAAAAATTTAAAGGCTATTGATTATTTAAAGCTTAGAGCTAGTTATGGCCATAGCGGTAATGATGATATTGGAAACTTTACTGCACAACAATATTATGTCTCTCAAAATTTATTAGGTGTACAAGGTCTGGTTAGAGGAAATATTGGAAATCCAAACTTAGAGTGGGAAACTGTAAAAAAATTCAATTTAGGAGCTGATTTAGGTATAATGAGTGAGCGTATTAATGCTTCATTTGATGTGTTTTCCAATACAACTGAGAACATGATTATTTATGAAACTGTTAGCAATACCAGTGGATTTGATTATGCTGTTTCCAATAGTGGGGCAATGCGTACTTTAGGGGCCGAATTGGCATTAAAAGTACGTGTAATTAATTCTGCTGATTTTACTTTTGATGTTGATTTAAATTTAAGTCGTTACAAAAACGAAATTCAAAGCTTGCCAAATGGTGATATACTTACTCAATTTGCTGGAGCTACATATTTGACATCAGAAGGTAAAGATGCTAATTTATTCTATGGTTTAAATAGTACCGGAGTATATAATACTACTGCTGAAGCTACTACAGCGGGTTTAAATAAGCGTTTGTCAAATGGTGAATTAGTTCCTTTTACAGCTGGTGATATGCGATTTACAGATACTAATAATGATCAGATAATTGATAACAAGGACCGTGTGGTCATTGGGAATCCTAATCCAGAGGTAACGGGTAGTTTTGCCACTAATATTACTTACCAGCGTTTTAGTCTTCAGGGATTGTTTAATTTCTCGATGGGGAATGACATTTATAATGGATTGCGTTACAATCTGGAAAAAATGAGTGGATACGAAAACCAAAGTACTGCTGTTGCTAATCGTTGGAGAGCAGAAGGTCAACAAACTAATATTCCAAAAGCAACTTGGGGAGATCCAATGGGGAATGCTGAATTTTCAAATAGATGGATTGAAGACGGTTCTTATTTAAGACTTAAAACGGTAGTCTTAGAATATGATTTTGCTGTAAACGACATGAAGCATGTTAAATATATCAAGCTTTATGCCAGTGCTAATAACTTGTTTACGTTCACTAAATATCTTGGGTACGATCCTGAATTCAGTGCTACTTCCTCTATATTTGGTCAAGGAACAGATATAGGTTTAGCGCCTCAGTTCAGAACATTGCAACTAGGACTACGTCTAGGACTTTAATTATTTACACCACAGAAATAACTTACAGATGATAACAACTATTAAAACAAAAACAACAAAAAACCTCATATCCAAACTATCAGTTATGGTGCTTCTACTTAGCCTAGGCTCTTGTTCTGACTATTTGGATGTACAACCCGAGGATAAGCTCACGGAAGATCAAGTATATCGAGATGTATTTGATGCTGATGCTGCCGTAATAGGGATTTACGGTAAATTCATGGCTCTCGCAGAAAAGCACGTAATTCTTAACGAAATGCGCGCGGATTTGATGACTACAACAAGAAATTCAAATCCTTATTTAAAGGAGTTGTCTGAGCATAATGTAACGGCAGAAAATCCATATATAAGTCCTAAGCAATTTTATGAAGTAATCCAAAATTGTAATGATGCGTTAAAAAATTTCGAAATCATGCTTGCTAATAAGAAATTTACTCAGGCGCAGTACGAGCAGCGTTACGCCGATGTGGGATGCATTCGTTCTTGGGTTTACTTGCAATTAGGGATACACTTTGGAAGTGTACCGTATATCACAGAGCCTATTGAAACGTTGGATGATGTTAAAAATATAAGTAAATATCCAAGAATTCCTCTTAGTGAACTCGTGGATAAACTGGTTGCTTTTACAGAAGGACTTACTTATAAAAAGCAATATGAAGCTGGAAGTAGTTTAGTAATAACGGTTGATGGTTATAATACGGCTAAATTTTTTATTAATAAGGAGTGTTTATTAGGAGATTTAAAACTTTGGAAAGGCGATTATTTAGCGGCAGCTTCACATTATAAAACTGTTTTGGAGACTGCGTCTACTAGCGGAAATGATGTTGAGCGTTATGAGGTGTATCGTATAAGTACTTTTGCGGGTAGTGGTAATAATGATTTACTTGTTAATTATACAAGAAGTCCTGATGCGACCACTTTGCTTAATACTGATACACAAGGTTGGAGGTCTATTTTTGCAAGAAGTAAAGATGCTGTATGGAATACCGAATGGATTTGGTCATTGCCTTTTGATAGTAGGTTTGCACCTTCAAATCCTTTTCTCTCTATTTTTTCAAAAACATCGGGTAATTATTTGGCTAAGCCATCACAACGTGCTATCGATCTTTGGAATAGTAATACCCAGATTAACGGTATTCCTTATGATGCACGTGGTTCAAAATTTACTTATAAGATGGTAAGTGGTGATCCTGTTATTATGAAATACCTTTACAAATATGAAACTGTTGCCGATCAGTTTAAGACCGAAGGAGATTGGTTTTTATATCGTGCAGAAAAATTGCATTTGCGTTTTGCTGAAGCTGCAAATAGAAATAATCAACATCGAATCGCCGATGCAATTTTAAATTATGGTATAAAAAGTGCTTATAATCGTGGGGGACTTAATAGTGCTACAGCTGATGTGACAAATGCTATGCAGACTAAGCAAGGTTTTCCTTATGATTTTGATGCGCGTCAAGGAGAATTTCCTTACTATAGAGCTAATTGGTATCGTGGTGGCGGTATTAGAGGTCGTGCCTATTTAACAAGAGCTGCAGTAGTTGGGGATAGTCTAATTTCAATTGAAAATAACATCATTGATGAAGCTGCTTTGAATTTGGCTTACGAAGGAAACCGTTGGGAAGATTTAGTGCGTATTGCAAGACGTAGAAATGATCCAGCTTTCTTAGCAGATAAAATCTATGATAAACTTAGCAAGGAAGGAAATTCCCATGCTGCCACAGCAAGAGCTAAATTAATGAATGTTAATAACTGGTACTTGCCGTTTTCTTGGTAATTAGATTAAATAATTTATAGAAAAGAGGTTTGTTGGTACTTACCGATATACCTTTTTGTTCGCAAATTTAACTTGAGCGATAGCAAACAGGCCAAGCAAACTACGTTTGGAGCTTGGAAAATGGCGGTTAAAAACCGAAATATTCGGGAAGGTTTAATTTTTTATATTGATAGAGGTGTCCAAGATGCGAGTAAAAAATTTATAAAAGTTCTTGACTCCTATAAAAAAATAACCCGCAGTATGAGTCGCAAAGAAAATGTTGCGACAATGCGGTAGCGGAAAGCTTTTTTAAATCCTTGAAAACTGAATTGATTTATGGAAATAAACTGATTTCTAATGAACAAATGAAACTGGAAATCCTTGAATACATTGAAATTTGGTACAACAGAAAAAGAAGACACTCTGTTTTGGATTCATTTTCTACTGTAAGTTTTAAATTGTATTGGAATAGGGAGTTTGTTCAAAGCAACCGTTTGATCCTTAGTTTTTCCTCTTGCACTATTTAATCCAGCTAAATTTTTGTTCAATAATTCTGGTTTTTTCTTCTTGAACAAATTTCAAGTATGCAGCGGCTACGGGTGAAAATTTCTTGCCTTTTAACCAGATTAAATTCCAGTTGGATCGAATAGGTAAGCCGTGTACAGCAATGATTTGCAAGTCACCATTATTGAGTTCATTTTTTATACCGATTATGGGCATAATAGAACATCCAAGTCCAGCTAGTACAGCTTGTTTTACCGCTTCATTAGTAGTGAGAACCATTTTATTTAGGACCGTCAATTGATTGTTTTCTATAAATTTTTCCATTACATATCTTGTTCCTGATCCTTGCTCACGATAAATCATCGGTAAGGTTTCGATAATTTTTTTATCTTGAATACCGTTCCCTATTTTTTGATCAATGTTAGCAATAAGGAAAAGGGCATTAGGCATAAGCTCCACTTTTTCAATTTGCAGCGTTTCTGGTAAAACGGAAACCAAGGAAAAATCAACTTCATTCCTTTCGAGATTTTTCAGTACTTTAGTCTTATTGGTCACATCCAAAATTAATTCGACTCCCTGATTTTGTTTTAAAAAATCGGATAAAAAATAAGGAATAACATACTTCCCTGTTGAGACTACGGAAATTTTTAATCTTCCCGCTAGCTGCCCCTTGAACGCCATTGTTTTATAGTTAATAGCATGTACTTCATTTAAAATTTTCTCGGCCGCTATAGATATTTCTTTACCAAAATCAGTTACATATAGTTTTCTGCCAATAACTTCTGTTAAGGGGACATCAAATTGGTCTTGAAAATTTTTTAACTGAATGGATACCGCTGGTTGTGAAAGATGCAGTTCCATCGCCGCCTTTGTGACGCTGTTGTTTTGGGTAATTTTTAAAAATACGTGTAACTGATGGAGCGTGTAATTCATAAATATTTTTTATGCAAATCATTACAAATATAAATAAAAATATATGAATATCCGATTTTACCTTTGTGAAAAATAAAGTAGGTATTATGAAAAATGAAAATAAGAACAAAAAAATACGTCTATTCTTGGCAATGGTTTGGCTAATCTGTGGAATACTCTTATCAATACGGGATCATCAAAACATGTTTTGTACAATTTTTTTAGGAACAGGGATCTTTTTTAGCAGCCACATGCTCATGAAGAATAAAAAATCAAATCTATTATAAAAAGAAGCCATGAAAAAAGAATATCAATTTAAATTAATAGAAGGTGAATTTGCACCATCAGAGGCAGGGAAAATTCTTTTTTCTTTGATCAACAGTAAAATTAATTTTCATAATTTGGAGACATTTAGCAACCAGATTCGAAATAATCAAGAAAATCCACACTCAAAAATTAGACTTGAAACTCTTTTAGCCTCTTCTGAATACATCAAAGAACTGATTGAAGAAGCTTCGTCAAAAGGTATGGAATTAAGAATTGACAGTGTTATTCAAATTGTTTTAACGACCAAAGTAAAGGCAGAATTGGATGTTTAAAAATAGAAAGTTGCTTATTGCAACAAAGCATCATAAAGAGATCGTGATTGTGCCAATTCTTGAAAAAGGTTTGGGCGTTCACTGTTTTGTACCTCAAAATTATGATTCGGATATTTTTGGAACTTTTACGGGAGAAGTGGAACGAGCGGCTAGCGCATTGGAAACCGTAAGAGCTAAATGTTTGGCGGCAATGGAAGAATTTGATTGCGATTTGGGAATAGCCAGCGAAGGCTCTTTTGGTTCGCATCCTTCTATTTTTTTTGCGCAGGCCGATGATGAGTTTTTAATTTTTATCGATAAAAAAAACGATTTAGAAATCATTGCCAGAGAACTTAGTTTGGAGACTAATTTTTATGGCGAAAACATCCATAGTAAAGATATGCTCTTGAATTTTGCCAATAGGATTCAATTTCCTAGCCATGCCATAATTTTGAGAACGAAGGCGGATGACCGTACTGCAATAATTAAAGGGATTACCACAGGGAGGCAATTAGAGGATTCTTTTCAACACCTAATGAGCGTTTATGGTAGTGTATATGCGGAAACGGATATGCGTGCGCTGTATAACCCCACCCGAATGAACGTGATTGAAAAAGCGACACAGAAATTATTGGAAACAATAAAAACAGCCTGTCCAAGTTGTAAAAGACCTGGTTTTAGTGTTACAGATGTAAAGCCGGGCTTGCCTTGTTCCTGCTGTTCAGCACCTACTCGTTCTACACTAAGTTTCATATACACCTGCCAGAAGTGCACTTTTAGTTCCCAAAAAATGCATCCTCATCAAAAAATAACCGAAGAACCCGGATATTGTGATGCCTGTAATCCTTAAATTATGAAATCAATATGTAATTCAATTTACAATGCCGTAGCGCTTTTAAATAACGACCAAATCATCGGTATTCCTACCGAAACAGTTTATGGTTTGGCCGCCAACATCTGCAGTTCTAAGGCGGTAGAGCGTATATTTGCGATTAAAAAACGGCCGTTTTTTAATCCGTTAATTGTTCACATAAAATCGGCAGCTTCTCTTTCTGAAATAGCGAGAGACATTCCTGAAAAAGCCTTTATGTTAGCGAAAGCTTTCTGGCCGGGACCTTTGACTTTAGTTTTAAAAAAGCAAATTGCCATTCCGGATTTAGTTACTGGTGGCAAAGATACGGTAGCAGTCAGAGTTCCAAATCATCCATTGACATTAGCGCTGCTGAATCAGTTAGCTTATCCTTTAGCGGCTCCAAGTGCTAATCCTTTTGGCTCTATTAGTCCAACCACGGCAGCACATGTCGCCGGCTATTTTGAAGAGGTGTTGCCAATGGTATTGGATGGGGGAGCTTGTCAAAAGGGAATAGAATCGACTATCATAGGATTTGAAAACGGAGAGCCTGTTGTATACCGCTTAGGTTCTTTGGCAATAGAGGATGTTGAATCAATTGTTGGGCCGATAAAAATGATTACCCATGATGATATTGCTCCAGCGGCACCAGGCATGTTTTCTAAACATTATGCCCCTTTAACGACCACTTTTTTGACAGTTGATGTGACGGAGAAGTTGAAAACGTTTCCGGATCAAAAAATAGGAGTTTTAGTATTCCAAAAAGGGATTGATGATCCAAGAATTGTACAACAGGAAATTTTATCTTCCACAGGAAATTTAGCAGAAGCAGCTTCGCAATTGTACGCTGCTTTGCATAGATTGGATAAGTGCCATCTCGACTGCATTATAGCGGAAAGATTTCCAGATGTTGGCTTAGGCAAAACAATAAACGATCGTTTAAAAAGAGCCACTAAAAAATAGAATATGGATACCATCATAAGAAATGCGGAAGTGGTCAATGAGGGGGAAATACGTGTTTTAGACGTGTTGATATCAGCAGAAAGAATTGAAAAAATAGCTCCATCGATTGTCGTAAACCCAGCTAAAAAAGTAATTGAAATTGACGCAACTGGACTTTATCTGTTGCCCGGCGTGATTGATGATCAAGTTCATTTCAGAGATCCTGGACTTACTCATAAAGGCACTATTTTTTCAGAGTCAGTCGCCGCTGTGGCGGGAGGAATCACCTCCTTTATGGATATGCCCAACACGATTCCCAATACGCTGACTCAAGAGTTATTAGAAGAAAAATACACGATGGCGGCTGAGAAATCAATTGCTAATTATTCGTTTTTTATGGGAATTTCTAAGCATAACTTAGAAGAAGCTTTAAAAACTGATACTGAGAATGTATGTGGGATCACGGATGATGGACTCTATTTTAACAATGACGAGGGTATTTTGGCAAATTATCCAGATTTTTTAGAGCAGCTTTTTTCAAGAACGAATACGCTTATCGCCTTGCACAGTGAAGATGACGCTATTATAAAAGCAAATACGCAGAAGTTCAAGCTTCAATATGGGGCCGACATTCCTTTTTTTTGCCATTCCTTGATCCGCGATGAACTCGCTTGTGTAAAAGCGACCAAAAGAGTGCTGTCTATTGCTGAAAAACACGATAATCGTTTGCATCTGTTTCATATTTCAACTTTGGCGGAAGCTAAATTATTTGATAATAAGACGCCAATACGCGAAAAGCGAATCACCGCCGAGGCTTGTATCCATCATCTTTGGTTTTCGGATGTCGATTACCATAAATTGGGTTCCAAGATTAAATGGAATCCCTCCATTAAAACACATCAGGATCGGAAAGGTTTAATGCAAGCATTGCTAAACAATAGAATAGATATTATTGCTACGGATCACGCTCCCCATACTATTGCGGAAAAATCAGGAAATTATTTTCAGGCACATTCGGGCGGACCTTTAGTGCAGCACGCGCTTTTGGCAATGTTAGAATTATTTCATCGCGGTGAAATTCCTTTGGAGAAAATTGTAGAAAAAATGAGCCATAACGTAGCCGAAATCTATAGAATTAAAGAACGAGGCTTTACACGAGAGGGCTATTTTGCCGATTTAGTTTTAGTCGATTTAAATAAAAAACAGGAAGTAACCACAAGCTCTCTTTTATATAAATGCAAGTGGTCTCCTTTTGTAGGACAGGTTTTTAAAAGCAGCATCAATTCAACTTTTGTAAATGGAAATGTAGTATATGAAAAAGGAATTGTCCAAACGGATGTAAAGGGGAAAAGATTAAAATTTGAAAAGATTAGATAATCAAAATGTATAAAATAATTTTAAAATAATTAAAATATGAATCTTAGTTTATTATTGGATAATTTAACTAATCCGGCCTTATTGTTTTTTGTGTTGGGAATTATAGCCGTCTATGTAAAAAGTGATTTAGAAATTCCGGAGAACACCTCTAAATTTATATCGCTATACCTTCTGTTTTCGATCGGTTTTAAAGGTGGACAGGAACTGGCTCACAGTCATTTTACTGTTGACATACTTTGGTCTATTGTTTTTGGGGTATTGATTGCGGTGTTAATTCCATTCTACACATTTTTTATTTTAAAGAAAAAGTACAGCATTGAGAATTCGGGCGCGATTGCTGCGGCATATGGATCCGTAAGTGCGGTGACCTTTGTAACAGCCATCTCTTTTTTAGAAATTCAAAACTACAATTTTAGCGGTCACATGGTTGCTGTAATGGCTTTAATGGAGGCTCCGGCCATTATTATTGGGGTAATCTTAATTCGCCTTTTTAGTAAAGAACATGTTCAAAAAACTAAAATGAGTACAATTGTTAAACACTCTTTTACTAACGGAAGCGTACTCTTGATTCTTGGAAGTTTGGTTATTGGTTTTTTGGCCAGTGAGCAACAGGCATTAGGAATTAAGCCGTTTACCACTGATATTTTCAAAGGGTTTTTGGCTTTATTTTTATTGGATATGGGAATTGTTAGTGGACGAAAATTAAATGATTTTTTCAAAAGTGGATGGTTTAGCGTCTTTTTTGCTATTGTTTTCCCCTTGATCAATGGATGTATTGTTGCTTTCTTAAGTCAATTCGTTACCGATGATGTTGGGAATCGTTTTATTTTTGCTGTACTAGCGGCGAGCGCTTCTTATATTGCCGTTCCGGCCGCGATGAAAATAGCAGTTCCAAAGGCGAATCCCGGAATATTTTTACCCATGGCTTTGGCAGTAACGTTTCCTTTTAACATTACTTTTGGGATGCCTATTTATTTTTCAATTGTATTGTCTCACATTTGATATGTTGCTTCGTCCAATGTGCTATACTTATTAATTGTTTCAGAAACTATAGTTAATAACAAGAATTAGTATAAATGTTAAGTTTTTGAAGCAAAAAAACCTGCAAGGGTACACTTGCAGGTTTAATTTATAGTTATTTACTCTTGAGTAGGTTCACGAGTGGGACACTTGCGCTAGCTGGGGTCTTCGGTTGTTGTGGCTTTTTACTTTGTGGACATTTTTGTGTTATTTGCATTGTTTGCTCACTATTGTGGGCACAGTTTGCAAAACTGCGCTAACAATTTTGGTATATCGGTGCGATCAAGTTTTAACTTTGTGGACATTTTTTGTGTTATTTGAATTGTTTGCTCACTATTGTGGGCACAGTTTGGAAAACTGCGCTAACAACTTTGGTATATCTGCGCGATTGAGCTTTTGTCCAGCTTGCTTGAAGCCGCTGTCGTGCGATCGCTTTTTTGTCTTCTAATTTCAATTTTTAAGTAATTTTTTCCATTTTGATTTGTTCAAAACCATATTAAGGGAAATCCATTTCATTCCTTTTACTTCAATTTCGCTAACCTTATTTGGATTTATTTCAAAACCTGTTTTTTCGTAACATATAATTGCAGATTTGTTCCAATCATAAACATTAAGTTCTATTTTTTCCGCATTTAGTTCCTTGTAACTATATTTCACTAATTCATTGATAATTTTTTTCCCAATTCCATTTCCTCTTTGGTTTTTATTACCAATTAAAATTCTACAAAGTTTAACTTCATTATTTTCAGTTTTATAAATTTCGGAATGTCCGATTATTTCGTTAGTTTCTACTTTTATGACTTTAAATGCAATTACATTTTCAGAAGATAAATAGTCGTTCAATTGTTCCTTGGTTAGTGGGAATTCAAAAATTGGTCCAGAAAACTGAGCTAAAATCTCTTCATTTTCAATCCAATTTATTAATCTTTCAAAATCTATCTCGGTAAACTTTTCAAGTTTTATTATTAATTTCAAATCAATTTTTAATTTAATTTCCTTTCGGTTTTCTGTTGCTCGAAAGTGTCGCATAACTTACTTATATTTATAATAGAATCACGCAAAGTCAGCCAATTTTGGGTATAGTAGGTATAATTAACTACAGACTTTACTTTATTCCAAATATATAAATAATCCTTTACAAATTATCAATTGGTTATTCCTTTTGCTAAACGAAGTTATAACCCTAAAATGCCTGTAAATAGCCCCGATAGAAGTGAAAATCCTTTGCTTTGGCGAGAGCCAAAAGCAAAGATTGCAGCGCATAGCGGGACGAAAGTGATTCAGGAAAACAATCGTTTTGCTCCAAAAAAAAAGCTGCCCAAGGTTGGACAGCTTTAGTATTTTGGATATTCCGAAGCAAATTCGGAATAAGCGATTCACACAATTTTAGTTCATAAAATTGGGTCTCTGCTTATTTAATCAACTCAAAACTTCTTTTTACGAAAGCAGTCAATGCTTCTCCTTTTAATAGGTTTTGTGATAATTTAGCTAAGTCAAGCGCTTGTTTTATCAAACTTTCCTGAGCGTCTTTGTCTTTGTTATTTAGAATGCTTGTTGCCAACTCAGAATTAGTATTTACTACCAAATTGTACATTTCCGGCATATTTCCCATTCCGAACATTCCACCGCCACCAGACTGACTCATTTCTTTCATTCTACGCATGAATTCCGGTTGCGTAATAATAAATGGTGAAGCATTACTATCTAAAGCTTCCAGTTGTACGGAATACGTTTGTTTAGGAACAATGGCTTCTAAAACGGTTTTCAAGTTGGTTTGTTCTTCCTCTGATAATTTAGAAATTGTAGTTTCCTCTTTCTTGATCAAATTATCAATATGATCTGAATCTACACGTACAAAAGTCATGTTGCTGTTATCGCCTTCAATTTTTTGAATTAAATGCGAGATAATTGGAGAATCAAGCACTAATACTTCATATCCTTTGTCTTTTGCAATTTCGATATAAGAGTGTTGCGCTTCTTTGTTTCCAGCATATAAAACTACTAATTTCCCGTCTTTATCCGTTTGATTCGCGGCAAGGTTTTCTTTTAATTCTTCCAGCGTATAATATTTTCCATCCACTGTTGGATACAAAACAAACGCTCCTGCTTTTTCGTAGAATTTATCTTCAGAAAGCATTCCGTATTCTAAAACGATTTTGATGTCGTTCCATTTTTGTTCAAAATCTTCACGGTTTTCAGTGAACAATGATTTTAATTTATCGGCGACTTTACGGGTGATGTAATTGGAGATTTTCTTCACCGCAGCATCTGCTTGTAATCCAGAACGAGAAACGTTTAACGGAATGTCTGGTGAATCAACAACACCTTTTAGCATCATTAAAAACTCAGGAACAATTCCTTCTACATTATCCGTTACGTAGACCTGATTTTGGTACAATTGGATTTTGTCTTTTTGAATTTGTAAATCCGAACCTAATTTTGGGAAATACAAAATACCAGTTAGATTGAACGGATAATCTACATTTAAATGAATGTGAAATAAAGGTTCTTCAAATTGCATTGGATACAATTCATGGTAGAAATTCTTGTAGTCCTCCGCTGACAATTCAGTTGGCTGTTTCGTCCAAGCCGGATTTGGATTGTTGATGATATTGTCTACTTCTACTTCGGTAAAAGTTTTATCGATATCTTCTGCAGCAACTTCTTCACCCTTTTTTTGCTCTATTTTCTCTGTTTTGGTTCCAAATTTAATTGGAATAGGCATGAACTTATTGTATTTATTCAGTAGCTGATTGATTTTAGAATCTTCTAAAAATTCTAAAGAATCTTCGGCGATATGCAAGATAATTTCTGTTCCACGAGTGGTTTTGTTAGAAGGCTCTAAGGTAAATTCCGGGCTACCATCACAGGTCCAGTGTGCTCCAGGTTCGTCTTTAAATGACTTAGTGATGATTTCCACTTTTTCGGCAACCATAAAAGCAGAATAGAAACCAAGACCAAAATGACCAATAATCCCAGAATCTTTAGCAGAATCTTTGTATTTATCCAAAAATTCTTCTGCTCCAGAAAACGCCACTTGGTTGATGTATTTCTCCACTTCATCCGCAGTCATACCTAAACCTTGATCGATGATATGTAGTTTCTTACCTTCCTTATCAATTTTCACCTCAATAATTGGGTTTCCGTATTCTACTTTAGCTTCACCAATGCTTGTTAAATGCTTTAATTTTAGTGTTGCATCCGTTCCGTTAGAAATTAATTCACGCATGAAGATTTCGTGATCACTGTATAAGAATTTCTTGATTAAGGGAAAGATGTTCTCTACCGAAACATTAATTTTGCCTGTTGTCATATTTTGAATTTTTACGTTTATTTTAATGGATATAATTCTTTCAAATAGAATACCAATTACCAGTAAAGTGACAAATTGTCGTAAGCGTTAATTATGATACAAAATAATTTAATTTTGAAACTATTTTCTTTAGTTGCATTGTATCTTTGTGTAAGTATTAATTCATTAAATTTAAGAAGATGAGAAAAATAATTTTATTATGTACATTAGCTGTTTTGATGTTTGCATGTAAATCAAAATCAGTAACAAGCACGAACACAGATAGAAAGGCTCAGGTTGCAATGAAAGGAAATTGGGCAATCAATGCTGTAACGTATCCAGGTTCGGAATATATCAAAGTGAATAGTTTTCAACTTGCGGATTCAGAATGTTTTGTAGGAAGTACATGGAAATTTGTCTCCAATAATAATAAAGGAAATATGGCTTTGACGAAAGCAAATTGTACGTCATTTAGTTCACCAATTACTTGGTTTGTGAATAAGGATGGTCAATTTGTTTTAAAAATTCTTAATGCAGGTGAAAAAGCACGAAAAGTTAGAGATGGATATATTTTACAAGTAGCCAATCAAACGGAGTCTTCGTTTCAATTAATTGATAAAATCGATGTTGGAGGAAAAATGACTAATGTAGTGTACCAATTTCAAAAAGTTAACTAATAAAAATTAAGATATGAAAAAGATTTCAATAGTTGCAATAGCAACAATAATGGTAATAGGTTCCATCTTTACAAGTTGTGAATCATTAAAAAATACTAATAAAACACAAAGAGGTGCAGGAATAGGTGCTGTTGCAGGAGCTGTATTAGGAGGTGTTCTTGGGAACAATCTGGGTAAAGGTGGCAACGGTGCACTTGGTGCTGTATTGGGTGGAGTTGTAGGTGGAGTTGCCGGTGGCGTTATTGGTAACAAAATGGACAAACAAGCTAGAGAAATTGATGCTGCACTTCCAGGCGCTGAAGTGGTTCGTGTAGGAGAAGGTATTAAGTTAGTACTGAATGAAAATGCAGTGCGTTTTGATACCAATAAATCTTCTTTAACATCTATGGCAAAAGCAAATTTAGATAAATTAGTACCAGTTTTTGCAGAATATCCAGATACAAATATTACGATTTACGGATATACTGACAGTACTGGTCCAGCTGATTATAATTTAAAACTTTCAGGAGACAGAGCGGCATCAGTTAGAAATTATTTAAATAGAAAAGGAGTTTCTTCAAGCAGATTTCAAGTTACTGGTTTAGGAATTGCTGATCCAATTGCTTCAAATGAAACTGTTGAGGGCAGAAGTCAAAACCGTCGTGTTGAATTTGCTATTACAGCAAACGACAAAATGATAAAAGATGCCGAAGCGGAAGTGAAAAACTAAGCAAAAAATACTAAGTAACAAAAGGCTGTTTCATTAAGAAGCAGCCTTTTTTTGTGTCTTAATGTGAATTAAACATTGTAAATTTGCATACTTAAATAAAGATGATGCTAGAGATAAAAGACATATCGTTTACTTACATTGACAAGCCAGTAATTGAAAATGTTAGTTTCACTATTGCCAAAGGTCAGAACACCGCTATTATTGGCGAAAGCGGCTGCGGTAAAAGTACATTGCTAAAACTCATATATGGATTATATGATTTGGATAGCGGAGCAATAATCTATAATAAAAAACCTATTTTGGGTCCAAAATACAATTTGGTCCCGGGAGAAGATTACATAAAATATTTAGCACAGGATTTCGATTTGATGCCTTTTATAACTGTCGAAGAAAATGTGGGCAAGTTCTTGTCGAATATGTATCCTGACGAAAAGAATGCCCGCGTTCAAGAGTTGTTAGAAATGGTTGAAATGACTGCTTTCGCAAAAGTAAAAGCGAAATTCCTAAGTGGCGGACAGCAACAGCGTGTGGCTTTAGCCAGAGTTTTGGCTTTGGAACCCAAAATAATTTTACTGGACGAACCTTTCAGTCAAATAGATTCCTTCAGAAAGAATTCGTTGCGACGCAATTTATTTTGGTATTTAAAAGATAAAGGTGTGACTTGTATTATTGCCACGCATGACAGTACAGATGCTTTGTCGTTTTCGGATGAAACAATAGTGGTTCAAAACGGAAAAGTAGTGGTACAAGGCAACTCAAAAGCGTTGTATGAAAACCCCGCTAACAAATACATTGCTTCACTTTTTGGAGAAGTAAATGAGTTGAAATTGTCTCAGTTAATAGCGCTTGAAGATGACGACGATGCCTCGCTTTTATTGTATCCACATCAATTGAAAGTGGTGGACAACGCCATTATGAAAGCAGTTGTAAAAAAATGTTATTTTAAAGGAAGTCATTATTTGGTAAAAGCAGCTTTTGAAAGAAGAGCGATTTTCTTTGAACACGATTCGGAATTAGAACTTAATCAAGAGGTATATTTGATGTTATCATAAAAGCAAGAAGAGGTATTCAGTAACCAGTACTCAGTATTCAGTGATTGTCAATTCTGATAACTATTTGAATTAGAAGCCTTTTTCAACTTTTATAACTGTATTGTTATAAAAAAGTAAACCCCAAAATCAATAAAATTTTGGGGTTTTGTTTTATGTTCATTTTTCAGGTTCTACTTTCTGATCATTGAATACTGATCACTGTCTTCTGGAATCTGGATTAATTCTTCAAATACTTTTCTAAGAATTGGTCTTGTTCCCAAAGCAAATGCAAAATATTCTCTTTGGCTACATAACCGTGTGCTTCTTTTGGTAGAATCACCATTCTTGCCGGGGCGCCTAAACCTTTCAAAGCTTGAAAATAACGTTCCGTTTGCAAAGTGAACGTTCCCGGATTGTTATCGGCTTCACCGTGTACTAAAAGCATGGGCGTTTTCATTTTATCAGCATTCATAAATGGTGACATCGTGTTATACACTTCAGGAGTTTCCCAGTAGTTGCGTTGTTCCGTTTGAAAACCAAAAGGAGTTAACGTTCTGTTGTAGGCACCACTTCGAGCAATTCCACAAGCAAAAAGATTAGAATGAGTCAATAAATTAGCAGTCATAAACGCGCCATAGGAATGACCGCCAACGGCAACTTTTTTTCTGTTGATATACCCCAAAGCATCTACAGCATTTATCGCCGCCTCAGCATTGTCAACTAATTGCGTCATGAAATTATCATTTGGTTCCGTTGTTCCTTCGCCAATTATTGGGAAAGCAGCGTCATCGAGAACTACATAGCCTTTGGTGACCCAATATACAAAGGAACCATAACTAGGAAATGTAAATTCGTTCGGGTTTTGCGTGCTTTGTCCCGCTGAATTTTTGTCTTTGTATTCTGCTGGATAGGCCCAAATCAACAATGGCATTTTCTCTTTTTTTGCTTTGTCATAACCAACCGGTAAATACAACGTTCCAGATAATTCAACACCATCTTTACGTTTGTATTTAATCACTTCTTTACTCACATTTTTGATGCTTTCAAAAGGGTTTTTGAACGAGGTAATTGGTGTTAGTTTGTTTTTTTGTTTGATGTTTCTAAGGTAATAATTAGGGTATTCATTTTTAGACTGAATTTGGACTAAAACAGTTCCTTTTTTGAAGTCTTCAATTTCTAATACATCTTCTTTTTTATCGGTGTAAGTCGAAGTATACAGTCGTTTTGCTTGTAATGTCTTCAAATTATATTCACTTATAAATGGAAATTGACCATTTTTAGTAAATCCGTCTCCAATGAGGAATGCATTGTCATTTTCGATCGCCAAAACGTACCTGTTGTATTGGTTTTTTCTGGTTTCAAAATTTCCTGGATCGGAATACACATCTTGTGAGTTTCTGTCAAAAATTACTTTTGGAGCCTGACTAGGATTCGATGGATTGATTAAATAGGTTTTGGTACTGCGTGTGTCGTACCATTCATCTGAAACAATGGCGGTGTTGTCATTTCCCCAAATGATTCGGTCGTAGCGTTGCGGTGTTTTCATCAATGAAGTAGCTGCGGCATCAAATGGTGCGTTCCAAAGAAAAACTTCATCTCTGAATTCCACTTTATTTGCTGGATCTCCTGCGTCTAACGCTTCGGCATATGCTAATGTTGCCGGTTTGTCTGTTCTCCAGCTCATGTTTCTTTTTCCTTTTCGAACAGCCATAAAACCTTTGGGAATAATTTCAGTAAGCGGTACTTCATTGACCACTTTTACTTCGTTCCCGGCCTTGTCATAAATAACAGATTTTGATGGAAAACGACTCAGTGGAACGATATATGAAAATGGTTTTTGAATCGTAGTCAGCATCAGATAATTGCCGTCAGGGGAAAAACTTTCTCCGGCATACATGTCGGCTTTTTTGAATAAAGTAGCCGCTCCATTCAAATTCACTTTGTATAATTCAGAAGTCATGATGTTCTCAAAATTGATTTCATCATTCTTGTTTTTTAACATGTCCGGATAGGTTCTGTTTTGGGATTTTTTTCCATCTGCATTCGAAATAATCGGACCAGCGGGCAAATCTTTTTTAGCATCCAAAAGTGCTGCCCTATTTTTTGGCAACATTTTAACCAAAATAGTTTCGTTGTCATTCATCCAGCTGAACGGACTTCCTATGTTAGCATTAACTGTCGCATCAGTTAATTTTGTGGCTTTTGCCGAAGCAACATCGATGAACCAAAGTTCAACTCCGGAAGCTGTTGTGTGTGAAAACAAGATTTTTGTGTCATTGGGTGACCAAGAGATATTGCTGATACGAGGATTTGTTGGCAATCCTAAAACGGGTACTTCATTTTTGTCTTTTATTTTACGTAATTTCAGGTTGTTCACATACGTGACTGTACTGGAAATATTCGTAATTGGGTTAATCCGCAGTCCGCCTAAGCGCAGTTCGTCCTGGTTTAAATCGTCCAGTGATTTATACGTATTTCTGTAGGTAAGCAACATGTATTCTTTTTTAGTATCCATCGATACTGAAGGTGCTCTTTCATAATCCGCTAAATCCAATATGGACTGAGATGGTTTTTGATAGGTTAAGTTTTCTTGTGCAAAAGTGGTTAAGCTCAGTCCAAGAAATAAAAAAAATGGAATTTTTAACTTCATGATTTGAATGATTTTAAATTAGTGTTGGAAGTGTCAATAATTGGTCTAAAATAAATCAATCTTGTTACATTTGGGAAGAAAAAACTTTTTTAACGTTTGAGTTCGTTTCAGTAGCTTTATTATGATTTCATTTTTCCACTGCGATCTATGTTTTTAGTACTAATGAAAAATGCACAATGCGGTAAAAACTATAAAACTTGTAAATTCCTAAAAAAGTAGTAATTTGTGAGCACAAATGTTTAAGTATGTTTAAATTTGTAACTTTATTTTAATACAATAACAAAAGTATGTTTCATTCAAAAATAGCAGGATTAGGTTATTATGTTCCCGAAAATGTGGTGACAAATGATGATTTATCGAAAATCGTTGATACCAGTGACGAATGGATTCAGGAAAGAACAGGAATTCAGGAGCGAAGACACATTATAAAAGGAGAAGATACAACCACTTCAATGGGAGTAAAAGCTGCGCAAATTGCTATTGAGCGTTCGGGTGTTGCTAAATCAGCTATTGATTTTGTAGTTTTTGCAACACTAAGTCCGGATTATTATTTTCCTGGCCCAGGTGTTTTAGTACAACGTGATTTGGGTTTGAGAACCGTAGGCGCTTTAGATGTCAGAAATCAATGTTCCGGATTTATTTATGCCTTATCCGTTGCGGACCAATATATCAAGACTGGCATGTATAAAAACATATTGGTTATAGGATCTGAAGTACATTCTACGGGATTAGATATGACGACACGCGGTCGTGGGGTTTCGGTAATTTTTGGAGATGGGGCAGGAGCGGCTGTTGTGAGCAGAGAAGAAGATTTGACCAAAGGAATTTTATCCACACACTTACACTCTGAAGGACAACATGCCGAAGAATTAATTGTAAAAGCTCCAGGTATGGGAGGTCGATGGATCACGGATATTTTAGCGGATAATGATCCTGATGACGAAAGTTATTTCCCGTACATGAATGGGCAATTTGTATTTAAAAATGCCGTAGTTCGTTTCAGTGAGGTAATTAATGAAGGCTTGCAAGCGAATAATTTGCAGGTTTCAGATATTGATATGTTGATTCCGCATCAGGCCAATTTAAGAATTTCTCAGTTTATTCAAAAGAAATTTAACTTGACAGACGATCAGGTATATAATAATATTCAGAAATACGGAAATACTACAGCTGCTTCTATTCCTATTGCGCTAACAGAAGCATGGGAAAAAGGGAAAATAAAATCAGGGGATATTGTTGTTTTGGCAGCATTTGGCAGCGGTTTTACTTGGGGAAGTGCTATTATTAAGTGGTAAATAGCGGTACATGAATGGTATTATAATAGCAGTTTTTACGCTATTAATAGTTTAAGCCTGCGCATTGTGCAGGCTTTTGTAATTAAAGACGATGATTTAGATTTGACGTGGCAAATAAACATAAAGGATTACTACAAAATGGAAAATATGAGAAACCGTAGAAATTTTATAAAAACAGCGGCGATTGCTTCTGCAGCTGTGGCGCTGCATTCCTTCAAAGGGAAACCAGAACAAGAAAATGATTTCTCAATTAAAAAAGGAATTAAACCCATTGTAATTTCTACATGGAATTTCGGAATACAAGCCAATGCTGTCGCTTGGGAAATTTTAAAAAATAATGGAAGAGCTTTAGACGCTGTTGAAGCAGGAGTGAAAGTTCCCGAAGGTGATCCAAAAGAACGAAGCGTTGGCTATGGTGGAAGACCGGATCGAGACGGTCGGGTTACACTCGATGCTTGTATTATGGATGAAAATGCAAATATTGGATCAGTAGGATGTCTAGAATTTATAAAACATCCTATAGCTGTGGCTCGTGCAGTGATGGAAAAAACGCCGCACGTAATGTTAGTAGGTGATGGAGCATTACAGTTTGCACTTTCACAAGGTTTTGTAAAAGAAAATTTATTGGTCGAAGAATCCGAAAAAGAATGGGCAGCATGGCTTAAAACCAGCCAATATAAGCCTGTTGCTAATATCGAAAATCACGATACAATTGGGATGATTGCTTTGGATGCTCACGGCAATCTTTCCGGGGCGTGTACCACAAGTGGAATGGCTTTCAAAATGCATGGGCGTTTAGGGGACTCCCCAATCATAGGAGCCGGTTTGTATGTCGATAATGAAATTGGCGCTGCCACAGCCACTGGTCATGGAGAAGAAGTGATTCGGATTTCAGGCAGTCATTTGGTTGTTGAATTGATGCGCCAAGGAAAATCACCGCAAAAAGCCTGTGAAGAAGCCGTTGCCCGAATTGTAAAATTAACAATAAACAGAAAAAAAGAACTGAAAGATATTCAGGTTGGTTTTATTGCCTTAAATAAAAAAGGAGAATATGGCTCGTATTGCATTCAAAGCGGCTTTAATTATGCCGTTAATGATGCAACTGGAAACCGATTAATCGATGCCGATTATTTTTTGAAATGAATTAAAAAAGAGAAACTGGTAACAGCGCGTTTTATATCTTGAATAGGCTATTACTGCGCAAAAAAAATGGTGCTGATCGAGTTAAATTGTTTGCCAATAGGAAAGAAGGCTGAATAACGTTACATCTTAAGAATTTAAAATTTAAATTGAAAAACCCAGAGTTGGCATACTCCGGGTTTTTCTGACTACAACTATTAAAACTAATTCTTATAAAAGACCACCGCCTCCTTGTGTCTCATTTTTATCCCTCTGCTTACGCACGGTTGCTTTGTTTTTTCCGCTTCCAAATCTATAATTGAAACCTAAATATACGGTTCTGCTTTCCCAGTTGAATTCGCCATTTGTTTTGTAAGGACGTTCTCCATCAAAAGCAAAATGCATGGTTTTGAAAATATCGCTAAATCGGGCACTGATAGTTCCGCTTCCTTTCAATACGTTATAACTGCTGCCAATATCCATTTTCCACTTTGGGCTTCGGTCAAACTGAAGGCTTAAATCTCTCCCTCGGTACATTCCAAATAATTGAAAACGCAAATCTTTTGTCACTTTAAATGTATTGTTGATGCGGGCATTAAAAGTGGTAACATCAATTTCTACAAATTCATAAATTCCTGGTGTGTCTTCAATAGTTCCTTTGGTTTTCTTATTGTACGCATCAAAACTTACATTTGCACTCCACCATTTTTTAAAATCTAAGCTTCCTGAAACTTCGATACCGTACGCATTATTATTGTCACAATTATCGTACGAGATGATTTGCCTGTTCGAATTATTTGGATTTGTAAAAATCACTCGTGTTATTTCGTCCTGAATTCGTCTGTAAAAAATTCCGGAAGTAATAGAACCAATTTTAGTTTTTCGAGTATAATTTAATTCAAATGAATTGGTAAATTGAGGAACCAAAAACGGATTTCCTTCAGAATCAATCGTTGGTGTACTCCACTCTCTAATAGGATTTACTTGTGAAATACTTGGTCTGTCCACTCTTCGAGAATAATTCAAGCTGAAAGAGTTGTTTTCACTTGGATTACACATCATAAAAGCCCTTTTAGAGATTACAGTGATATTTATCGTTTTAGAGAAAAATGGGATTTATATTCTTTGGTGATAGTGTCTTCAGTATACGAGATTGAAAACCAATAATCATCCGCAGGTAGCATATAACCATTGAAGGTTCCATCCCAACCAGAGCCATTTGGGAATAATTCTTTTAACAGTTTTCCATAGCGATCAAAAATATATAATTTTAAATTTTCGCTATGTGGTATTCCAGTAATATTCCAAGTGTCATTAAAACCATCTCCGTTTGGAGTGAAGAATTTGGGGCTATTTATAAGCTTAACTGTTATTGGATTGGTGAAGTTTCCACAATTGGCATCGCTAACCATTATTTCGTGAAGCCCAGAGCTTACATTGTTAAATAGGTTACTACTTTGAGGGGAACCTCCATCTAATGCATACAGGAAATTACTTCCATCTCCTACAAATGGGACGGCATTTACAGTTATGGTTTGGTTATCCGTAAACCATCCGCTGGTCGTAAATGTTACGGAAGCGGGTATCGAAGATTTAATAACCGTAAAAGGGACGATGTCAGAGGTACAGCCAAAAATCGATAAGTTGGTAACCGTAAGTGTGTAGTTACCAGGTTCGTTTGTTGAAAAATTTTCTTCTATACTTACCAAAGTTCCGTCTACGTTTTTCCATTCAAAAGAGAATTGAGGTGTAGTAAATCCGCTTTTAATAAAAGCATCAGTAGTGATTCCGGTATCGATATCTATACAAATAGCTGGAACGGTAAGTACTAGTTTTGGTTTTTCGGTGATAGTAACTACCATTGGTTTTTCAGCAGGACAAATAACCGTTGCAGATGTTCCGGATTCAGCATACGCATAAATAGTGGTTGAAGCAGTGATGAAATCCCCCGGAAATTTTTCAGTGTTGTTGCTTCCCGGACCACCTGAATTTGTAAAATATCTTGTTACAGGAGCTGTATAAAAAGGAAGTTCATAAGATGCGCATCTGGTTACAGGCGCATTAGTTGCTATCATAGGGCTATTATAAATGGTTATGATGAAAGGGTCTTCATCAATACAAGTAACTCTGTTGTTATTCTCGACATAAACATATATCGTTCTCGTGGTAGTTATTGGGGAATAAGGAGGAAACAATCGTACTCCAGTTCCATTTGGACCATTTGGAGCGGTGTAATAACGTCCCATACCCTCTATGGCTGGTAACTTGAAACTATCGCAAGCATATTGATCTTCTATGTCATTTACAAAAGTAACTAAAACGTCTATGCTGTATTCTGAAATGCAGGTGTTAGGTGCTGTAGCTGCGACATAAACATAGATTATTTTTGAGGTTGTCAAAACGGTACCAGCCGGTAAAACAGGATTCGTTGGTGATGGACCACCGGCAAATTCGTAATATTCCCCATTTCTTAAATCATCTAAAATATAACTTTGACCACATCGAATAACTTCCACAGGTTTTGCATCAATTGCAGGGGATTTATTAATGGTAATTAGAAATTCTTCTTCAACATAACAAGGTCCACTTACAGCTTTATCATAGAAGTACATTTTTTGAGTTGTGGTAACCGGATATCCCACTAAACGAAGTTGTCCAGTTCCTAAAGGTCCGGTATAATAGTTGCCTGAATGTGCCACAGTAGGCAAATAATAGACGTCGCATTGTGGGGAGGTATCTGGTATAACTGGTATAGGAGCAATATTTACCGTAACAGTAAAGTCTAAATTATCGGTGCACGTTTGTCCTGGAACATAAAACCAAAGTGTTGTAGTTGTATTAATTAATGTTCCAGCAGGAACAATATTTCCTCTGCCTGCAGCAGCAGTTCGATATTCGCCAACGCTCAATTCAGGGAGCCTATATGCAGAACAAGAATTAACATCTGCTGGAGGTGTAATACTTCCCACGCTAATAAAAACCGTGAAGTTTTTTTCGTCAGCACAATTTTTTGGAGACGTGCCACTCTCTTTATATACATAAATTAAGGTTGTCGTATTTAGTACTGTTCCTGCAGACAAAAAAGATCCACTTTTATTAGTGCCAGTATAATAAATTCCATCATTTGGATTAACTGGCAGCGTGTAGGAAGTACATGCAAATTGATTTGGATAATTAGGCAATACATTAAATGGTATTATTGTTATATCAAATGGGTTTTCTTGCGTACAAGATGGTGTAACAGTGGTATCTTCAAACCATACATATATTCTGTTTACTCCTGCAATATTCACTGTGAATCCAGCTGATAATTGGATATTTCCAAGAGTATTAGGACCTCCGCTTTGAGTGAAATATTTTGCATACGGTAAAGCTGGAAGTGAATATTGTATACAATAAGTTTCAGAAGCTGGTGTGATTGTGTCTAAATCAGCAATGGTAACATTAAAAGAATCTTGGTTGGTACACACTCCAGATTGATTGAAAACATAGAGGTTCAATGTGGTAGTAGTTATAACATCTCTGGCAAAAAGTTGTGTTCCAGTTCCGTTATTTCCAGTCCAGTATTGTGCTCCAGCTTTTGTTAATGGTGGCAGTGTATAAGAGGTGCATACAAATACATCTGGTAATATATCTACTTCTGGTAAAGGCGTGACAATCAAATTAAAACTGGTAATAACATAGCAACTGGGATTTGAAATATTTTGTAATCGGACCCATAATGTTGTACTTGGCGATAATAATTGGTTACTCGAATTTAGCGTTATACTATTAGTATTGCTGTTTGCTCCCATTTCTGAGGGGTGAAAAGAGAGGATGTTGTATGAGGTGTTTTGAGAACCAGTAATGGACGCAATTTGTGACGTTAAGTTAAAATTAGCTTGCAGAGGATTTTCAGATAAATTTCTGGAGCACGATGTATTATTAGCAGGCATATTTGCAATTAATGGCGATGCAACAATCAGCAATTGAAAAGACCTAATTTCGTAACACAACGTGTTGGGATTTTGAATTCTGACAAAAATTTGCTTGCCACTTTCCGCGCTCAAAATAGTCTGAAGAATTGATATTGCGGCAGTATTTCTCCTAGCATCTGCATCATTAAAGTGATATGTAATAACAGTATTTGTGGGTAAATCATCTAAAACACCAGTTGTGTTAGTAGATTGGTTAATTCCAGCCAGAATGATTGAACTGTTTTTATTGAGATTAAAATCGTAAGACGAAGCTCCTGAATCACACACATAAATGTTAGGAACAATTGTAATCACTCCAATCTTGGGATAAATTTCTATTGTGATATCATCCGTGACTTCGATGCAACCAGGTTCTTTGTATGTGACGCTGTAAGTATGAATTCCAGAACTAACCAAAGGAGTAATTGTGTTGAGGTCTAATGTTTCCCCTGTTTGTGGCGGTAAAAACGCTACTCCTTGTTTTTTCCAAACGAAAGTAGTTCCGGAATCTAAACCTGCGGCTGAGAATATTGGTAACGTATTTCCCGGACAAATTGCAGCATTGTTTGCCGTTGAGTAATCCAATCCTAAAACATCTTGCCCGATATTAAAACTATTGGCTTCTAGAAAAATGGCAGAATCATAACCCGTACTATTTCCTCCGTCAGCAATAACTAATTTAATGCGATACACGTGTGTAATGTCTAATCCAGTTGCCGAAGCTAGCATTGAAACTGTCTGTCCGTTGAAATTTATGGCAGGACCAAATCCACCTCCATTGTAAGCACCAAAATAGTTTGGATTGGCGGAAGGACAACTAGGATTGTAAGCATTGTCTCGTATGGTTTCAACAGATACCGGGATGGCTGTGCTTGGTATTATTGCTAAATTTACATTAGTACCTCCTGCTGTTACATCTTTTAAAAGGAAAGCAAAAGCATCAGAGAAGCTACATTGGGAAGTCCCATATTCTTCAGAAGCAAAAAGAAAAGAAAAATCGAAATTTGGTGTTTTGGGTTGGAAGTCAAATTCAATATAACTGGCATTTATTGAATTAATAGTTATTCCGGACTGCGAAAGTAAATTAGCTTCTAAATCTGAATCGCCTAACCATGCTGGAATACCATCACTTAGAATAGTAGTATTGGGTGCCGGAATTTTAGTCACATCTCCCGTGCATAATACAACTCCGTTGGAAAATGGAAAGGCAGAATTAGTATTTTCAAAATAACCTATTCCGTTGGACGACCCGTAATTTGTTCCTGTTCTTGAAGTTACATTGGTGCCCTGAACACATGGCGAATTCACTAGTACTTGATTCACCAATTGATCAATCGTGTATTTCGTAGTGTTTACGGTAATTGACTGGGAGTGACCAGTATATAAAACCATCAACAGTATAAAAATAAGTGTCTTTTTCATGTCTTAGGTTGTTAATTTGCATAGTAAAAATAGTGAAAATTGAATTATTATTTTTAAAAAATGTTAAAATTTCGTTAACTCAATCGTTAATATAGCAGGAGAACGGTTTTTTTTGATTTGTTAGTCTTTTTAAAACGCAATTAAGTAACTTTTCTAACCAGATTAAAGAATTAGAATTATCTTTGCACTTTTAAATTTATACCATGACATTACCACAGATTCTTACTCCCTCTATTATAAAAGCTGTAAAAGTTTTATTTGACGTTACAATTGATAAAGTTGAATTTCAAACTACACGCAAGGAATTTGAAGGCGATATTACAATGGTTATTTTTCCATTGTTGAAAGTTGTTAAAAGTAATCCAGTAGAATTGGGAAATAAAATAGGGAACTATTTAGTTGAAAATGTAGCTGCGGTAAGTCGGTCTAATGTAGTTTCCGGATTTTTGAATATTGTTATTTCAGATGACTATTATTTGGATTTCTTTGGAGAAATAAAAGATGACCATACCTTTGGTTTCGTTACTCCAAATCCCGAAGATACAGCGGTATTGGTGGAGTATTCTTCACCAAACACCAATAAACCCTTGCATTTAGGTCACGTACGTAATAATCTTTTGGGATATTCGGTGGCAGAAATTATCAAAGCTTCTGGTAAAAAAGTGTACAAAACTCAAATCATTAATGATAGAGGAATCCATATTTGCAAATCAATGTTGGCGTGGCAAAAATTTGGAAACGGACAAACTCCAGAATCAACCGGTTTAAAAGGAGATAAATTAGTTGGGAATTATTACGTTGCATTTGACAAAGCATACAAAGAAGAAATAGCGCGATTAATGAGCGCCGGTAAAACGGAAGAAGAAGCCAAAAAACAAGCGCCAATCATTTTGGAAGCGCAGGAAATGTTACTAAAATGGGAAGCAGGTGATGAACAGGTAATCACGCTTTGGAAAACCATGAATCAATGGGTCTATGATGGTTTTGCCATAACCTATAAAAATTTAGGTGTCGATTTTGATTGTTTTTATTACGAAAGTAACACGTATTTATTAGGGAAAGACGTGGTTCAGATTGGTTTGGACAGAGGCGTTTTCGAAAAAGATCCTGACGGTTCCGTGTGGATAGATTTAACGGACGAAGGTTTAGACCGTAAAATTGTATTGCGTTCAGACGGTACTGCGGTTTATATGACACAAGATATTGGAACTGCAATTCAGCGTGTTAAGGATTATCCAGATGTAGGCGGAATGGTTTACACCGTAGGTAACGAACAAGATTATCACTTTAAAGTGTTGTTTTTAATTCTGAAAAAATTAGGGTTTGACTGGTCTAAAAACCTATTTCATTTGTCTTACGGAATGGTAGATTTGCCTTCTGGAAAGATGAAAAGCCGCGAAGGAACGGTTGTCGATGCCGATGATTTGATGCAGGAAATGACAGATACAGCACAAAAAATCGCAGAAGATTTAGGAAAATTGGATTCCTATTCTGCTGATGAAAAAGCAAAATTATACAACACGATTGGTTTAGGGGCATTGAAATATTATATTTTAAAAGTAGATCCAAAAAAACGAATCCTCTTTAATCCGGAAGAATCGGTTGATTTTGCTGGAAATACAGGTCCGTTTATTCAATACACGTATGCCCGAATTCAATCTATTATTCGTAAAGCTAATTTTGACTTTTCGAATAAATCAAAAGCGGCAGTACTTCATGAAAAAGAGAAAGAATTGGTGAAACAGTTAGCGTTGTTTCCTGAAGTGATACAAAATGCAGCACAGCATCACAGTCCAGCTTTGCTTGCAAATTTCACCTATGATTTAGTTCGCGAATACAACTCATTCTACCAGGCGGTTCCGATTCTTGGAGAAGAAGATTTAGAAAAGAAAATTTTCAGAGTTCAATTGTCTAAAAAGGTGGCAGATACTATTGCGGCTTCCTTTAGACTATTAGGTATTAGTGTGCCGGAAAGAATGTAATAATGGCATATTTTTTGCGTTAATATTAACTTAATAATTTAAAAATACAATTATGAAAAAAATTCCAATTTTAGCTTTACTTGCACTTGTCATAAGTTCTTGTACAAATGATTCCGCTTCAGAAGGGAATGTAACCTTGAAAGCCTCTGCGGTGTCCACAACAGGTAAGACTTCTCTAACTGCCCGTACGGCTGCCTCTACAGTAGTTTTAACTGATTTTAGGATTAATATTGGGAACATCGAATTTGAAACCGACATGGAAGATGCGATGTACAGTATGGATCCCATGTATGATGACGTTAAACTTAATGGGCCCTTTTTATTGGACTTGCTTGATCCAAACCTAACGTTAAGTCCATTTATTACTTCTGTAAATGTTCCGAATGCGAGATATGAGGAAATCGAATTTAAGTTCGAAAAATCTATTTCAGTTGGTGAAATGAACGGCAAGACTTATTTGATAAAAGGAACCATAAATGGGACACCATTTATTATCTGGAGCGATGAGGATGCCGAACTTGAATTGGATTTTGAAGACCAAAACAAAGATTTCACAATAAATAGTAATGATATTTCTTTAAACATTAAAATACAGCTTGATGCTTTATTGAATAAACTAACAACTTTGGCAAACCAAGGTCTATTGTTAGATACCGATGGAGACGGAGTTATCGAAATTAGTACTGGTAATGATGATAGTCACAACGATATTGGGGACTTCATAAAAGATTTACTAGAACAAGAAACAGATTTAGATGATAATGATTAATCTTCAGTTTGATTGATTTCATAATAAAAGAGGCTATCTTAAGAAGACAGCCTCTTTTTATTTATAATACTATTTAAACTTCAAAATCAAATGCTTAAATTTGCGCCTTAATTAAAGAGAAAAAAAATTATGTTCGATAATTTAAGCGATAAACTAGATAAAGCCTTTCATATACTTAAAGGTCACGGAAAAATCACCGAAGTAAATGTAGCCGAAACGCTGAAAGAAGTTCGAAGAGCCTTACTTGATGCGGATGTTAACTTTAAAATTGCGAAAGATTTTACCACCAAAGTAAAAGAAAAAGCAATTGGTCAGGATGTATTGACAACACTTCAACCAGGACAATTACTGGTAAAGTTAGTAAAAGATGAATTGACAGAATTGATGGGTGGCGATGTTGCCGGAATCAATCTTTCCGGGAATCCATCGATTATTTTAATGGCTGGTTTGCAAGGTTCCGGTAAAACTACTTTCTCGGGAAAACTCGCCAATTATCTTCAAACAAAAAAGAACAAAAAGCCATTATTAGTGGCGTGTGATATTTATCGTCCTGCGGCTATTCAGCAATTATACGTAGTTGGAGATTCGATTGGGGTTGAGGTATATTCTGAACCAGAAAATAAAAATCCAGTTGAAATTGCTCAAAATGCAATCAAACATGCGAAAGCAAACGGGTTTAATGTTGTGATTGTCGATACAGCGGGCCGTTTAGCAGTCGATGAAGAAATGATGAACGAAATAGAATGCGTTCATAAAGCAATTCAGCCTAATGAAACGTTGTTTGTAGTTGATGCAATGACAGGTCAGGATGCTGTAAATACAGCAAAAACCTTCAACGAAAGATTAAATTTTGACGGGGTTATCTTAACTAAATTAGATGGAGATACCCGTGGTGGAGCAGCAATTTCGATTAAATCGGTTGTTAATAAACCAATCAAGTTCGTAGGTACAGGCGAAAAGATGGATGCCATTGATGTGTTCTATCCAATTCGTATGGCCGAAAGAATTTTGGGAATGGGAGACGTTGTGTCTTTGGTAGAAAGAGCTCAAGAGCAATTTGACGAAGAAGAAGCAAGAAAAATCCAAAAGAAAATCGCCAAAAACGAATTCGGTTTTGATGATTTCCTTTCTCAAATTCAACAAGTAAAGAAAATGGGTAATATGAAAGACTTGGTTGGAATGATACCAGGTGCTTCAAAAGCCATGAAAGATGTAGAGATAGAAGACGATGCTTTCAAACATATCGAAGCAATTATTCACTCCATGACTCCAATTGAAAGAAGCAAGCCGACTCTAATTGATGTAAAAAGAAAAGCCAGAATTGCTAAAGGTTCCGGAACCAAAATCGAGCAGGTCAATCAATTGATGAAACAGTTCGAACAAATGAGCAAGATGATGAAAATGATGCAGGGACCTGGAGGGAAGAACCTGATGAAGATGATGGGCGGTATGAAAGGTGGAATCCCAGGAATGAAATAAAAATGAGTCAAAAGTCGAAAGTCTTAAGGTTGTAATGACTTTAAGACTTTTGACTTTAAGACATTAAACTAAATAAAAATGCAACTACTAGACGGAAAAAAAACTGCGGAGGATATTAAGAGTGAAATCGCTGCGGTAGTTCAAAAAATGAAAGACAATGGGGAGAAAGTACCTCATTTAGCAGCCCTGATTGTTGGTAACGATGGAGCGAGTTTAACTTACGTAGGAAGCAAAGTAAGATCATGTCAGCAAATAGGATTTGAATCAACTTTGGTGAGTTTACCAGAAACTATTACGGAAGCAGACTTACTCGAAAAAATAAAGGAACTAAATGAAGATGATGATCTAGATGGTTTCATAGTTCAATTGCCATTGCCAAAACACATTGATGAGCAAAAAATTCTAATGGCGGTAGATCCAAGTAAAGATGTTGATGGTTTTCATCCTACTAATTTTGGAAAAATGGCTTTGGAAATGGAAACATTTTTGCCGGCAACTCCTTATGGAATAATGGAATTATTAGAACGTTACAAAGTGGAAACGTCGGGTAAACATACCGTAGTTATTGGTCGTAGCCATATTGTGGGTCGTCCCATGAGTATCTTGATGAGTCGCAAAGGATATCCAGGAGATTCAACAGTAACTCTTACTCACAGTAGAACCAAAAATATTGAGGAGTTTACAAAAAATGCCGATATTATCATCACAGCCCTTGGTGTTCCGAATTACCTTAAAGCCGATATGGTAAAAGATGGAGTTGTAGTAATTGACGTTGGTATTACCAGAGTGGAAGACACTTCTCATCCAAAAGGATATGTAATCACAGGAGATGTTGATTTTGAGCAAGTGAGTAAAAAAGCATCATTTATTACCCCTGTTCCCGGTGGAGTAGGACCTATGACCATCGCAATGTTGTTGAAAAACACGCTTTTGGCCAGGGAAATGAAAAGAAATAAATAAAAAAATAGTTTTTGATAGAAAGCCTTAATTAACTTTAAGGCTTTTTTTATTTTAAAAATGTATTAAATTCTGATAATCGATGCTGAAACGGAATTTAAAGAATACTTTTGCACCACTTAAAAATGACCTTTAAAATGGATGATTATTATTCGGAAATGTTGAACTAACTATAGCACTTGAACTGTTTTCAAGAGGCTATAACTAAACCCATAGAACTTTGAAATGAGAGCTTTTTACAAAAACAATAACGGATTAATTGCCACCTCTGAATGGACGCCAAACTGCTGGATAAATATAGAATGTCCTACCGAAGCGGAAAAAAAATATTTACTCGACGAATTACAAATTCCCGAAGCATTTTATAATGACATTGAAGATATTGACGAAAGACCAAGGATAGAAATTGAAAATGGTTGGACTTTGATAATTATGCGGATTCCTGTGAATAGCAATGACGTGAAATTACCTTTTCATACCATTCCGGTTGGAGTTGTCTTTAAAGGAGAAGTTTGCATCACCATTAGTTTTCACAAAACGGAAATGCTTACGGATTTTGTGGTCTACACCAAACGTAAAAATATAAACATTAAAGACAACTTCGATTTAGTGCTGAAATTATTACTTTCCTCCAGTGTTTGGTTTTTAAAATATTTAAAGCAAGTCAATCAAAAAATAAGATTAGCCGAGGATAATTTAGAAAAGTCAATAAAGAATGAAGAGTTGCAAGCGTTGCTTCAAATAGAAAAATGTTTGGTATTTTTTATGACTTCTTTGAAAGGGAATGATATCTTGCTACATCGCATCAAGAATATAAAATCCCAAAAAGGACATTTTGATCTGGATTTACTGGAAGATGTAGAAATTGAATTGCGTCAGGCACAAGAAACTACTAATATTTATAGTGATATCTTAACGGGAACTATGGATGCCTATGCCTCTGTAATTTCTAATAATATGAATACGATTATGAAGCAGATGACTTCGATTTCAATCATTCTGATGATTCCAACATTGATTGCCAGTTTGTATGGAATGAATGTACCCAATGATTTAGAAGATAATCGCTATGGAATATGGATTGTCATTTCTGTTTCCCTTCTACTATCCGCTTTTGGTGTGTTTTTGTTCAAAAGAAAAAGATGGTTTTGATAAAAACAGATTTCAATGTCACTTTTTTACCATTCCTGACAAGAATTTCCTTTAATTATCCTTTACACTATTTTAATTCTCTTAGAAATAATGGCAAATGGAAGTTTAATCTTTTGTTTAATATTTAAAAGTAATGCGCGTTTCATCAATCACCTTGAATAGTGAGTAGTTTTACAGCAAAAGTCCTAGTATCGGAGTGAGTAAATAACTATTTTTCGCGTAATTTAGGATTGGCCATATTTATAAACTACATTTATTTCTTAAAGAAATTACTGTCTAATGAGAAAAAAAATACTCTTTTTATTTGTACTCTGTTTTGGCATCGCTCATGCTCAAAATGACTACCTGAACTATCAAAATCTAACTAAAAACCTAAAGGAGCTTGACGCCAAAAGTAAGTATTGCACCGTCAAATCTATTGGTACAAGCAGTGGCGGAAAAGAAATATGGTTGATAACGATTTCCGAATCAACTACTCCAAAACCAGCTTTGCTTATCACAGCCGGGCTTGACGGAAAATACCGTGCTGGTACGCAGATTACCTTAAAAATGATTGATAACTTATTAAATAGCGATAAGTTACCAAAGATTTTAGAGGAAAAAACACTTTATTTTGTTCCATCTGTAAATCCGGATGCCATAGATGCTGCTTTTGCCAATGTAAAAATGGAAAAGAGTGGTAACGACACAAAAACTGATGATGACAGAGATGGTAAAATTGGAGAAGACGCTTTTGAAGATTTAAATAAAGATGGTTTAATTACGCAACTTCGCATTGAAGATGTAACAGGAAGTTTAATTGAAAGCCCAGAGGATTCCCGTGTTTTAATAAAAGCGGATCCAACAAAAAATCAGGTCGGCAAGTATGTTTTGATTTCAGAGGGAATTGATACCGATAAAGACGGTATGTTTAATCAAGATTTTTCTGAAGGAGTCAACATCGATAAGAATTTTACCTATGACTATCCTGCATTTGAAAAGGGAGCTGGAGTCTATGTGGCTTCGGAACCAGAAACAAGAGCACTTCTTGATTTTTTATATTTAAATCAGAATATATATGGTGTACTAACTTTTGGGATGCACAATAATTTATCTGAAACTCCTAAGTATGACAGTAAGTTAACCAGTTCCCGAATTATAAAGGGATGGTTAGAAAAAGATATAAAAGCAGCTGAACAGGTTTCTAAATTATATACGCAAAAAGCAGCGATCAAGGACGGCCCCAAAATGCCAATGACCAAAGGGAATTTTGCACAAACCGCTTATTTCCATGCGGGCAGATTTAGTTTCTCTACACCTGGATGGTGGGTTCCTAAAGTTGAAGCTAAAAAAGATTCGCTTGATTCTAAATTAGCTACCCCAAAAGATAAAGATAAAGAGTTAGTGAATTCAGAAGTCTCTTTTTTAAAATGGGCTGATAGCCAAAATATTAAAAGTGCTTTTGTCGACTGGTCAGTCATCAAACATCCAGATTTTCCAATTCAAAAAGTAGAAGTAGGAGGTTTTTCGCCTTATGCTTTGAATAATCCACCCGTAAATTTCTTGGAGGAAACAGCCATTAAACACGGACTTTTTGTTGAAGAACTTTTGACAGCAATGCCAAAAATTGAAACAAATGTTCCCGAAATTAAAAAAATAAACGATAATTTATATCGCATTACTATAAAAGTAGCCAACAAAGGATTACTGCCTACCTATACCGAAATTGGAGACAAAATCCGATTTGTTTCTAAAATGAAAACAGAGATTCTACTTCAAAAAAATCAAACGATGGTTTCTGGCAGGAAATATTTTATTCGTAAGAGCATGCAAGCTGATGAATCAGAAGAATATTCATGGCTGATTTCAGGTACAGGAAAAGTGACTATTACAACAGGTTGTGCTACTGCAGGATTCAAAGAAGTAATTGTTGATTTGAAATAATAATTTGACTTTAAAAATTAACAAGGGATTTTATATCCTTACATATAAAAATTAATGCAATGAAAAAGCACATACTACTCAGCTTGCTCAGTTTTGTTTTTTGGGTTACCAATGCTCAAAAAAGTAATATCGCTCCGCAAGATTTAAATGGCATCCGTGCTATTGGTTCGCCAGCTAACCCCAAAGTAAAAATGGCTTGGGATAGTTACCATGATTATGCACAAGTTACTCAGTTAGGGAGAGATTTAGTGAAAGCCTATCCTGATTTGGTTAAAATGGAATCCGTCGGTAAATCCTATGAAGGAAGAGATATTTGGGTTTTAACCATATCCGATTTTAATTCAGGTGAAACAGAAAATAAACCAGGCTTTTATGTAGATGGTGGAATTCATGCGAATGAAATGCAAGGTGTTGAGGTCGCCATGTACACGGCGTGGTATTTAGCAGAGAGTTTTCAAAATATTAAATTCATCAACACTTTGTTAAAAGAAAAAGTGTTTTATATTGTAATGACAATCAGTCCTGATGGGCGGGAAAATTTTATTTATAAATCGAATAATGCTAATACCTCTCGTTCAGGAATGCGCCCTTTTGATAATGATGGCGATGGTCTTGTCAATGAAGATAAGCTCGATGATTTAGATAATGACGGGCATATTGTAATGATGCGCAGAAAATCAAAAACAGGGCGTTGGAAAGTAGATCCTAAATATCCTACCCGAATGTATCAGGTAAAAGGAGATGAAATAGGGGAATATGAAATGTTAGGTTATGAAGGTTTAGATAATGATAAAGATGGTTTAGTAAATGAGGACTTAATCGGAGCCTATGATCCAAATCGCGATTGGGGTTGGAATTGGCAACCTAATTATGTTCAAAACGGTGCATTGTTTTATCCAGGGACGTTACCGGAAACCCGTGCTATAAAAGCCTTCATTGTCAATCATCCCAATATAGCAGGAGCTCAAAGCTATCACAATAATGGCGGAATGTTTCTAAGAGGCCCTGGTGCTGCGGAAGATGATGCTTTATTTGCACCTCAGGATATTGAAGTGTATGATAATATAGGAAAGTTAGGTGAAAAGATGATTCCGGGATATAATTATTTTGTAATTCATAAAGATTTATATACCGTTTATGGTGGAGAAATCGATTTTTTGTCCTTAGCTCGTGGTATTTTTACTTTTAGTAATGAGCTAATGACTTCATATAAATTATTTAATCAAAAGAATATTGCAGGACGATGGGATAATGATGAATTCAATGAATTTGATAAATATCTTTTGTTCGGTGATGGTTACGTCGAATGGAAGACGTTTAATCATCCTCAGTTTGGTGATATTGAAATTGGTGGCCCCAAAAAAAATTATATTCGGAATCATCCAGGATTTATGATTCAGGAAGATGCACATAGAAATATGGCTTTCTCATTGTACCATGCTTACCAGACTCCAAAATTAGAAATTGTCAGTGTTGAAACTGCAAAACTTGCAGGGGATTTGGTAGCAGTAACTGCTACAATTATGAACACTAGGATTATTCCAACCCATTCTCAACATGATGTAAAAAATAAAATAGAGCGTCCAAATTATATCAGTTTGACCGGTAGTGTCGTGGTGGCAGGGATGACAGTTCAAAATGAAGATTTAAATTTATTTACAGAACAAAAATTCAGTCCTGAAACAATCGAAATGCCTAATATTGAAGGTATGGGTAATGTAAAAGTAAGATGGATCATTAAAGGAAACCCTTCTGGAGCAACCGTTACAGTTTCCAGTGCCAAAGGCGGAACAGTGTCTGAGAAAGTAAAATAAGTCAATTTGTAATGATGTATAAAGAGGTTATTGAAAGTTAATTTTAATAATCTCTTTTCTCTTTCCTTTCTTTTGAAGAGTCGATATTTATTGGATATTATAAAAAAATAGCATCAATTATATTTATAATCTTACTTTTTCATGTCTTTGATCGAATAGATTTATATATTTAGAAAAATTATTAAATACTATAAAAATGAAAATTTCAAACAGAGACATAAAAATATTTTTCTTAGGATTTGCTACCCTTTTTATCGTACAATCAATTTACGACTGGGATTCTACTATTGGTGAGATTCAAAGAGGTTGGGAAGCAAGCTCAAAATAGATTCTGAGAAAACGAATCTTTTACGCTAATCTTTTCCTTTAAATAGAAGAGAGTTTCATTTTATAAAATTTATTAAAATTAAATGAGTTTTTAATCTGCAATCTAAATATAATACATAACTTTGTAACTCAAAGTACTTTATTTATGAGTCAAAAAATTCAAGAAGATTTAGCGCACATTCGATCCATGATGGAGCGCTCTTCAAGGTTTATTTCTTTAAGTGGCCTTTCAGGAGTATTTGCGGGGTTATTTGCTCTAGCCGGATCAATTTATGCATATCAATTGTTTAAAATTAATGGCATCGAATATTTTGATGGTACGCAAAAGTTGTATCGCTACGATTTAATAATGGAATTAGTTTTCATTGCTTTGGCAATTTTGATTTTAGCAGTGGGATCCGGGATATTTTTCACTTGGAGAAAAAGTAAAAAGTTTGATTTGCCGGTTTGGACTAATACGACTAAAAAAATGTTACTGAATCTAGCGATTCCTTTGTCGGTTGGAGGCATATTTTGTATGGCACTTTTATACCATCAGTTATTCGCTCTGATTGCTCCGGTTACCTTATTGTTTTATGGCTTAGCACTTATAAATGCTGGAAAATATACTTTTTCGGATATAAGATATTTGGGTACTTGTGAAGTTGTTTTAGGATGTATTTCTCTTTTTTATCTTGGTTTTGGGCTTATTTTTTGGGCAGTAGGATTTGGAATTTTGCACATCCTGTACGGAATAATTGTGTTCAAAAAATACAAATAGAAATGGGAATTATTGATTCATTAAATAAAGATTTCGAAAGTCGGGTCAGATTAGGCATTATGTCTGTTTTGATGGTAAACGATTGGATTGATTTTACCGAAATGAAATCGTTATTGAATATTACGGATGGTAATCTAGCGAGTCATTCGTCGGCACTGGATAAATCGGGATACATAGAAATAAAGAAAGAGTTTGTTGGTAAAAAACCAAAAACTTCGTATCGAGTTACCAATATGGGTAGAGCTGCTTTTGTTTCCCACTTGAATAGTCTTGAAAAATTAATCAAATCTAAATAAACACCTTTTTTTAACCTTTTACTTTGAAATACAAAGTACTTTTAAATTTTTTATTGTGAAAAAACACCAATTAATTTTAGTCTGTAGCTTGATTTTTACTTTGCTTTTTTACAAGCAAGAAGTTGGAGTAAATCTGGCAATTTTCGGTTTGGTATTAACTGGAATGATTTGCTATTTCTTTCAAGAACGATTTACCAGTCGTTTGCATATAGGATTAGTAATCACCTCTGTTTTGTCGTGTTGTGCTTTTGCCTGGTTTGGCGATTTTGTGTCTTTTTTGGCTTTAGCCATGTCCATTCTTTTTTTACAATTTAAAACCTCTGAAGTAAAACTTAAAATACTACAAATTTTCCCCATTGTATTTATCAACGGATTTGCTTCTTTAGTTCGCATATTTATATTTAGTCAATGGTTTCCAAAAAGAGAAATCAAAAATGATTTTATTAAAAAAATTATAGCGTACGTTATTATTCCAGCGGTATTTATAATTATGTTTTTTGTGGTGTACGCTTTCGGGAGCGACCATTTTTCTACTCTTTTCACCAATTTTACTTTGGATCTGGATGTTTTTGATGTCGTTCTGATTGCTTTGTTAGGGTTCTATATTTCGTTTAGTTTTTGGAATTATTGGATTCCTGATATTTGTTATGAGTACAATTCAAAATTAGATAATGATTTTAGTACCGAAATTAAAACTCAAAATGAAAAGACATTTTCATTTCTTGATTTGGATTTCGAAAGAAGGAGCGGCGAGATTACGTTTGTACTTTTGAATGTTATGCTTTTGATTTTTATAATTACCTATAATTACGAGCAGTTTTTTGAAATAATTGAAACGTCTAAACTAAGTTCAGCCACTCACGAACGCGTAAATGCTGTAATTTTCTCCATTGTAATGGCAGTAGGTGTAATCATGTTTTATTTTAAAGGAGGATTTAATTTTGATGAGAAAGCGAATAACTTGAAACTATTAGCTAAGACTTGGATTCTTTTAAACGGAATTTTAATACTATGTGCCATCATCAAAAACTCAGAATACGTTTCCTACTTTGGTTTAACCTACAAAAGATTGGGAGTTTATGCTTTCTTGATTTTAGCGATTATTGGATTGGTTTTTGCCTTTTTGAAAATTATCAATCAAAAAACTAATGCTTATCTTTTCAATCAAATGGTTTGGTGTTTTTATGGAACGATTCTATTATGCAGTTTTGTGAATTGGGGAAATATAATTACGAAATACAATATCACTGTAAATAAAGGGGTGGAGCCAATATTTTTATCAAGACTGAATTTTAATGATGAAATGCGCAGCAACTATTTTTCACAAAATAAATTAGATGGACTAGACATTGCACTTTCGCGAGAGAACGAGATTAATGTCATGCAATCAAAGCCCTTTTTATCAAAAGCCATGTATTACGAATTTATTACTGGTCAATAAACGCAAAATCCCGTTCAGAAATGGTTTTTTTATAGCCTAATAATCCCCTTTTCCTTTAAATCTCGGATCATCTCTTTTTATGAATTCCGTTCTTCTTTTTGGCGCTTCTGTTTTGGGCAAACTCGCTTCTTCGGTTTTGCTCGAAGGCTCGATAAGTTCGTTTAATTCTTTAATTTCGGCATCGGTTAAATCTCGGTAACGACCGACAGGGATATCAAGTGAAATATTAATAATTCGGATGCGTTTTAGCGCTGTGACATCGTAGCCTAAATACTCTGTCATTCGACGAATTTGACGGTTTAAACCTTGTGTCAATATAATTTTAAAAGTAAAGTTACTAATTTGTTCTACTTTGCATTTTCGGGTAATTGTGTCCAAAATAGGAATTCCATTGCCCATTCTTTCTATAAAACGAGCGGTGATGGGTTTGTTTACCGTTACCGTATATTCTTTTTCATGATTGTTTCTGGCACGTAATATTTTATTGACAATATCCCCATCATTAGTCATAAAAATCAATCCTTCACTGGCTTTGTCTAATCTTCCGATAGGGAAAATACGTTTGGGATAATTGATGTAATCTACAATATTATTGCGAACATCAAGGTTTGTGGTACATTCAATTCCTACTGGTTTATAGAATGCAAGATAAACGGGTTTCTCGTTTTTTTCACGGATTAATTTACCGTCAATACGCACTTCGTCATTTGGGGAAACTTTTGTGCCTAATTCCGGAACGATTCCATTGATGGTTACGCGACCTTCTTCAATGATTTTATCAGCTTCGCGGCGGGAACAATAACCAGTTTCTCCGATGAATTTATTGAGGCGTTTTACATTTTCTTCCATATTGCAAAAGTAGTCATTTTGTTTGTTAGGTTTTTAGAGTTCTTAGATTTTTAGACTTTTTGGATAAGAAAAAGGTACGTAGTAAACAGAAGATGGCTACGTGCAATCCATCTAAACTTTCTAACAATCCAAAAATTTATAGAGTCTATTTTTCATCAAACAAAAAACGAAAGACTTTTTCATATAATTCAGCGTCGTGCATGCTGTGGCCTAGACCTTTGGTTTCAATAAAAACCGCATTTTTCCAGGTACTGGCAATTTTCTTTCCTTCTTCAAATAAAACTACCGTATCATCAATATCATGAGCGATTAGTCCTTTGATGTTCAGTTTTGAGGCGAATAATTTTCCTGAAAATTGTTCCAGATTGAGTTTAAAATGATTCAGGTAATGATCTTCCAAAGATTTTGATATTTTAGAATTTAAACTCAACAACGCAATGTAATTGTTTACTATAATTTTAAAATCACTTGGAGATCCTAGAATTACCATTTTTTTTAGCTTGTCGTTTTGATAGACAGACTGATAATACAAACAGGTTTTTCCGCCCATAGAATGACCTACTAAGTACTGAGGTTTGAATTTTTCGACAGCAACATGAATAAATTCGGCATATTTAGGAATGCTAAATTCTTTGCCGCTCGATAATCCATGAGCCGGGCCGTCAATCGCAATAATAGTGCTTCCTGATTTTTTTAAATAGGGCAGTAAGTTTTCCCAGCGAGAAGCGTTGCTTTCCCAGCCATGAACCAACAGGATTACGGTGTCATTTCCTTTCCAAGTATAAGTGTGTAAGGAATGTTTGCCATGTTGGAATGTCTTGGATTGTGCTTCTTGAAGAATTTCTGGAAGATGGGCTTTTGATAATTTGCCTTCTCTAGGTTGACTAAAAAAAGCATACGCAAGTTGCGACGCTTTTTTTGGAAATACAAAACTTAGAACGTTAATGTATAAGCCAATAGATTTAGTGAATATAAAAAATAATATCTTTTTCATAAAAAAAAAGTCCCGATAAATATCGGGACTTAAATATTTTTAGAATTTAGAAAACAACTGTTCCATTTTCTCTTTTTCTTCGTCAGCCAATACGCTGTCTACTAATATTCTTCCGGAATGTTCATCAGTAATGATTTTTTTTCTAGAAGCAATTTCTACTTGTGTCTGTGGCGGAATTGTAAAGAATGATCCTGCAGATGCCCCTCTTTCAATAGAAACAACCGCTAATCCATTACGAACGCTAGTTCTGATTCTCGTGTAGGCCTTCAATAAGCGTTCTTCTATTACAGCTTGAAATTCTGCCGATTTCTCTGACAAGAAAGCTTCTTCTTTGGCAGTTTCAGCCATGATAGCGTCTAACTCTGATTTTTTATGCTTTAAATGATTAGATTTTGCTTCTAATCTTTCTTTAGAACTTGAAATTACTTCTTTCTTATGTTCAATTGAAGCTTTCATTTCTTTAATTTGTTTTTCAGACAATTGAATTTCTAATTCTTGAAATTCAACCTCCTTAGTCAACGAATTAAATTCTCGGTTGTTACGAACCGTTTCTTGTTGTTTCGTATATTTTTTGATAGCCTCTTTGTGGTCATCAATTGCATTCTTTTTTGATTTGATTAGATCCTCGATAACTTCAAGTTCACTTTTCAATTTCTCTGAACGGGTGCTTAAACCTGCAACTTCATCTTCTAAATCTTCTACTTCTAAAGGAAGTTCTCCTCTTACGTTCCTGATTTCGTCAATTCTAGAGTCAATAAGTTGTAAATCGTAAATTGCTCTTAACTTGTCCTCAACACTTAATTCTTTCGTATTCGCCATATTCTATAAGTACTTAACTGGATTTGAATTTTCTTCTGATAAAATAACTGCAAAATTAAGGATTTTTTTCCGAAGATACTCTACAATATAATTTTTTGTATAGCGTTCGCTTTCAAAATGTCCAATATCAGCCAAAAGCAACTTGTTTTCGGCTTCATAAAACTGATGGTATTTTAAATCCGCTGTCAAATAAGCATCTGCTCCGGCCTGAATCGCATTTTTTATGGCAAAACTTCCTGCTCCGCCAAGAACTGCTACTTTTTTTATTTGCTTTCCTATAAAATTGGAATGTCTAATGCCACCACATTGCATTTTTTCTTTTACAAACAATAGAAAATCTTTTTCTTCCATGGGATTTTTTAATTCCCCAATCATGCCCAAACCAATATTTTGATGCTTGTTTAGCAACGCGTAAATTTCGTACGCCACTTCTTCGTACGCGTGGCTAGCGAATAATGCTTTTAAGATTTTATTTTCTAAATGTTTTTCGAAAGTGACTTCGATTTTGATTTCGTCGCCTTGTATAAATTCAAACCGTTCACCTACTTGTGGATTGCTGTGCTCATTCCCCCTGTAAGTTCCGATTCCTTGCGAATTAAAACTGCAGTTTTCATAATTCCCAATCGTTCCTGCCCCAGCATTAAATAAGGCATTCCGTACGTGTTCCGCATTGGCAGGAATAGTGTAGGTCACTAATTTATGGATCAAATTTTCCTTTGGGATAAGGATTTTGGTGTTTATTAATCCAAGTGCATCGCTAAAAATTTTATTTACACCATCTTGATGATTGTCCAGTGCGGTGTGCACTGCATAAATCGCAATATCATTTTTTATAGCTTTAATCACGGATCGTTCCACGTAATTTTTTCCTGTGATTTTTTTTAAACCTGAAAATAGTATCGGATGAAAACAAACCACCAAATTGCAGTTTTTTGCAATAGCCTCGTCAATTATATTTTCCAGTGCATCATGGCAAACCAAAATTCCTGTTGCTTCTGATTCTTGGTTTCCAACCAATAATCCCACATTGTCAAAATCTTCAGCATAGGCGAGTGGCGCCATTTCTTCAAGCACCGATATTATTTCTTTGATTTTCATGTTTTTGACACAGATTTACACAGATTTTATTTTACACAAACATTCAAAGTATTTTTAATTTATGAAATCTGTGTTAGATTTTTATTTCAAAGATAATTTATTCTACTTTCGTAAAATGAATATATTGCGAAAATTGCTGTTTCCGTTTGCCATCCTATATGGTTTGATAACGAGTATTCGCAATTTTCTTTTCGACACCGGCATTAGAAAATCCTATTCGTTTGATATCCCTGTCATTGCTGTTGGAAATCTTAGCGTTGGCGGAACCGGAAAAACACCCCAAATTGAATATTTGATTCGGTTGCTTTCTGATAAATACAAAATTGCAACATTAAGCCGTGGTTATAAAAGACAATCTACAGGTTTTATTTTGGCGCAAGCCGATTCCAATGCCAAAATACTTGGTGACGAACCTTTCCAGTTTTTTCAAAAATTCCCGTCAATTGTGGTTGCCGTTGATGCCGATCGAAAAAATGGAATTGAACAATTGCTTTCACAATCCATAAAACCAGAAGTGATTCTGCTTGATGACGCTTTTCAACACCGAAAAGTAAAAGCGGGATTTTATATTTTATTGACCTCATACGGGGATTTGTATTCGGATGATTTTGTGTTGCCAACGGGAGATTTGCGCGAAAGTCAAAGCGGAGCAAAAAGAGCCAATGTAATTATTGTAACTAAATGTCCTTTTAATCTTTCGCTTGACGGACAGAATGATATTAAAAAGAGGTTAAAAGTTGCTGTAAATCAGGAATTGTACTTTACTTTTATTGCATACGAAGATTTTATTTATGCCGAGAATCGAAAGATTACTGTCAATGAAATTCAATCGGCAGCAAAATTACTGGTGGCAGGAATTGCAAAACCGGAATCGTTTTTTGCGTATTTACAAGATAGTAATGATGTCTGTTTGTCTTTTCCGGACCATCATAATTTTACCGATAAAGACATTTTGGAAATTAAAAAATTAGCGCAAAACAACATTATCATCACCACCGAAAAAGATTATGTACGGTTGAAAGGAAGTTTGCCAAGCGAACAACTTTTCTACTTACCAATACAAAGTTCGTTTGTTTCGGGAAGTGAAAATTTTGATAAAACAATTTTAGATTATGTGGGAACAAGTACAAGAAACGGTCAGTCAAATTAGAGGAAAAATAAATTTCACACCAGAATATGGCGTGATTTTAGGTTCAGGTTTAGGGAGTTTTACAGAGGAAATGAAAGTAGAATATACATTACCGTACAATGAAATTTTAAATTTCCCTGTTTCAACAGTTCCAGGTCACAAAGGGGCATTAGTTTTTGGAACAATAGGAACCAGAAAAGTCGTTGCTATGCAAGGACGATTTCACTTTTATGAAGGGTACTCGATGAAAGAAGTTACTTTCCCGGTGCGGGTAATGAAGTTTTTAGGTGTTAAGAAATTAATAGTCTCAAACGCTTCTGGTGGTGTAAATCCAAGTTATAAAGTAGGTTCTATTGTCATGATTACAGATCATATCAACATGACGCCGGAACATCCTTTGCGTGGAAAAAATGACGATCGTTTTGGACCTCGTTTTGTAAATATGAGTGAGCCGTATTCGAAAAAAATGATCGCCAAAGCTACTGAACTGGCACAAAAATTAAATGTTGAGGTTCAGGAGGGGATTTATCTGGGTTTGCAAGGTCCAACTTTTGAAACCTTGGCAGAGTACAAAATGGTAAAAATTCTTGGAGCAGATTGTGTGGGAATGTCAACGGTTCCCGAAGTGATTGTGGCACGTCATATGGATTTAGAAACATTTGGTATTTCAGTAATTACCGATATGGGAAATGAAGAAAGCATTGGAACTATTTCACATGATGAAGTATTAGAAGCGGCGAAAAATGCCGAACCAAAAGTAAGAAGTCTTATTAAAGAATTGATTTTAAGCTACTAGGAACCCGTTGGGTTTTTTGATGCTAATATTTGTCAGTTCTGCTAATTTTGATCAAGTAAATGATTTGAGTGAGAATTAGAAAAGTAGCGTTAAACATCCATCTCGATGCATTTTTTTGTTCTGTTTTACGGCATACAAAACCATTCGAGCTGATTTTATAATAATTGCGACCATGAGCATCAATGGGCTAAATATATTCAGCGATTACACTGTAAAATTCCTCTGGCACAAATGGCTTAGTGATTACTTCATTCATTCCAAATGATAAAAGCATTTCGCGGTTTTCATGTAATGAGATTGCTGTAAGAGCGATAATGGGAGTGGTGCTGTCAAACGTTCGTATTGTTTCTGTTGCAATTGTTCCGTTAATGCCCGGTAAGTGAACATCCATCAGGACTAAGTCGAATGCATTAGTTTTTAATAAATCGATTGCATCCTCACCGTTATCAATTATTTCGCAGATAATTCCTTTATTATCCAGCATTTTCTTGGTAATCATTTGATTGATTTTATTATCTTCAACCAATAATATTTTCTTGTTTATTAATTTAGACGAATCGTATTTTATCATTGGTTTTATTTCACTTTTAGACTCTTGCTGCGCACTTATTTGGAATGCTAAATAAAATGAAAAGGAAGATCCTTCACCGACCACACTTTTAAGTTTGATTTGTCCGCCAAGGATTCTAATTAATTTTTTTACAATCGTTAATCCTAAACCGGTTCCCCCATATTTACGATTCACTTCTATCGAGCCTTGCGAAAAACTATCAAATACACTAGCTAGCTTGTCTTCGGGTATTCCTATTCCTGTGTCCCGTATTTCAAAATACACGGTTGCATTTTTATCTTCTAAGGTTTCCAGATTGCTGATAATGGTTACGTTTCCGTTTTTTGTAAATTTCAGGGCATTGTTGATCAAATTCAGTATAATCTGTGATAATTTTGTGGGATCACCAATTAAATAATCGGGGATTGCCTGATCAACTTCAAGTTTAAAATTATTGTTATTCACCACGGCCAATTCTTTCAAAGAATGTTTGATGTCCTCTAGCAATTTTTTAAGATTAAAACTGGTGTATTCTATTTCTGATTTGTGAGAGTCAATTTTATTAATTTCTAAAATTTCATTAATGAATTTTGTTAAGTAGTCTCCCGAAAATTTTAAGGAAGTCAAATAGTCCATTTGATTCTTCTGAGGATTTTCTTCCAATAATAAATGAGTGATACCGTTGATGGCATTCAAGGGCGTTCGGAGCTCATGGCTTACAGTCGATAAAAATTCAGATCTCGCTTTTGATGCTTTTTCTGCTTTGTCTTTAGCGATTTCTAATTCTTTGTTTTTTTCTTGCAGTAATAGATTAGACTGATTTCTAATGATGTTATTTTTATACAAGGATAGACTTAATAACGATAAGATTGAAATTAAAGCAATTGCAAAAATACTGATTAATTTAGAAAATTTTTTGGCCTTTTCTTGCTCCTTATTTTCAAAATTGCCTTGTGCAATTTCTTTTAATTTTTCAGACTCTTTAAACTTTTGGTAATCATCTATTCCCAGCCTTTCATTGTTCAAAATTGTAATGCTCTCTTTTAAATTGAGATGCTGTTTTAAATAGAAATACGCGTTGTTTTTATCTAACGTCTTCTCATAAACAGCACTTAAGGCAAGTAAAATATTTGATTTCTGATCTAAATTTTTGGTTTTACTGTTTAATTCGAATGATTTGTTTAGATAGTTTAAAGCTAAATTATATCTATTTCGGCTGGCCTCAATTTTTCCTAAATGGTATGAGGCTTCCGCTTTTGTGTTTGTCAAAGCGGGATTGTCAGGTTTTGCAATTATAATTTTAAAAGAATATAATGCTTCATCTACTTTATTTTTTGATATGTATATTAACCCTTTTTGGAGGTTAAATAATTCAGCAATGTCAGGAATTCTTAATTTATTATTAATAGATTCTGATCGCTCAAAATATATCGAAGCTCTATCGTAATTTTCCTTTTGCATGTAGCATAAGCCAATATGGTAATAGGTTGCGGAACGCTCTGGACTTGGCTCAAAATTTGAAAATAATGCAGCACTTTTGAGTAGTGCTTCTACCGCATCATCGTATTTTTTTAGATCAAAATAAATTTTCCCAAGATTGAAGGTTTGCTGCGCTTGGTCTTTGATGCTTTTGTCTATTTCAGCGTTACGTATTGCTTTTTGAGTATATAATAACGCTTCTTTATAATTATTTTTAAGAATACTGGAATTACTTAAACTGCTATAGTAGGCTGTGCTGTCTGTTTCCTCATTAGGATGAGCATACAATGTGGAGTAAAAAAAAATAATAAAAGCAAAAAAACACTTCATTTATTGCTGAATTTTTTCTTGGGGTTTATTTTGATTTTTTGTCAGCAGAATTAAATCAATAATTCTACACGAATAGCCTATTTCATTATCATACCATCCTACTACTTTTACCATTTTATCAATAACAGAAGTGAGTTGAGCATCAAATATACATGAATTTTTATTGCCAATCACATCAACAGAAACAATAGGATCTTCGGTGTAATCCAAAATTCCCTTTAAATTTGTTTGCGAGGCAATTTTAAAAGCAGCGTTAATCTCATTTATGGTCACCGTCCGTTTAACATTAAAAGTAATATCAGTCAAAGAACCATCTGGAACGGGCACTCGTATACCACAACCACCAATTTTTCCTTCAAACTCAGGGAATATTTTTGTCAATGCTTTTGCTGCTCCAGTAGTTGTAGGTACGATTGACTGGCTCGCTCCGCGTGCGCGACGTAAATCTTTATGCGGTTGATCGTGTAAACTTTGGTCTGTTGTGTAGGAATGAATGGTAGTGATGTACGCTTGTTCTATGCCGCAAAGTTCATTAATTACTTTAATCATTGGTGCTGCATTATTGGTCGTACAACTTGCATTGGAAATAATTGTTTCAGTCCCGTCTAAAATAAAATCATTTACACCGAGCACAATCGTTTTTATGGTGTCAACCTCTGAAGGTGCAGAAAGAATGACTTTTCTCGCGCCAGCAATTATATGGGAATTCAGTTCTTCAAAAGTTTTGTATTTACCAGTGGATTCCACAACGTAATCAATATCTAAACTTTTCCAATCCAGGTTTGCAATGCTTTTTTCGTGAAAAAACAGAAAATGATTTCCATCCACCAGAATTCCTTTTTCGTCATCGCTGACCGCAAATGGTAAAACACCGTGAATACTGTCATATTTCACTAAATGCGCCATTGTTTTTTTATCAGCAATATCATTTATGGCTATAACTTCAATCAAAGGATGGTTTAAAAGTAATCGAAATAAATTCCTGCCGATTCTTCCAAAACCATTTATGGCAATTCTTATCATATGTCTTAAAGTCTTAAAGTCTCAAAATCGCAAAGTCAAGCCTTTCGACTTTCTCACTGTACGATATTCGACTATAATATGTGTTTTTGTGCTTTATAGGAGGAACGAACTAATGGTCCGCTTTCGACGTGACGGAAACCTAATTCCAAACCAAATTGTTCGTATTTTGCAAATTGTTCCGGCGTTATAAATTCCTTTACAGGCAAGTGTTTTTTACTTGGTTGCAAGTATTGACCTATCGTAACAATATCAACATTAGCTTCCCGCAAATCTCGCATCGTTTGATACACTTCTTCTTCTTGTTCTCCAAGACCAAGCATAATTCCTGACTTTGTTCTGTTGATTCCTTTTTCTTTCAAGTAACGCAATACTTCCAGACTTCGGTCGTATTTTGCCTGAATTCGTACTTCACGTGTCAATCTGCGAACGGTTTCCACGTTGTGTGACACTACTTCCGGATTCGCTTCCACAATTCTATCAATATTTCTCTCGATACCTTGAAAATCAGGGATTAATGTTTCAAGTGTTGTGTTTGGGTTCATTCTTCGAATGGCTTTTACGGTTTCAATCCAAATAATAGAACCTCCGTCTTTCAAATCATCTCTGTCAACGCTGGTAATTACAGCATGTTTAATGTTCATGATTTTGATAGAACGCGCCACTTTTTCCGGCTCATCCCAGTCCACCGTTTCTGGTCTCCCGGTTTTTACACCACAAAAACCACAAGAACGAGTACATACATTTCCTAAGATCATAAACGTTGCAGTTCCCTCACCCCAGCATTCTCCCATATTTGGGCAGCTTCCCGAAGTACAAATTGTGTTCAAACTATATTTATCAACTAAGCCGCGAAGCTCTGTATATTTTTGGCCTATTGGGAGTTTTACCTTCAGCCATTTCGGTTTACCTCCGCTCAGTTCGGCTCCGCCTCGGGCTCCTACTGGTAAAGTATTTTCTAAAACAGTTTCCATATATTAATTTTCAAAGCACAAAGATAAGGAATGTAGTTTGTTTGTGGATTCCTTTACTTGTTTATTTGAATAAAGTGAAACGGATGCTTTAGGAACACAATAGTACTTGTTTTTAGGGATTAGTCGTCCTGCTTTCCGTTAAATTCACGCTGATTGCTACGTTCCTCACATTGACAGTACAGGACGCCACTGCAATTAGGAGTTCGGACTTCTTGTTGGTTGAAGATCGGATGGTAAAAAATAAGGAAAAATATAAAAAAAGCTTCAAAATTACTTGAAGCTTTTCATTTGTTTAATTCATCTGTACCGTAATGGGAAGGTTATAGGCGGTTCGCACTGCTTTTCCGTTAATCATTCCCGGCGACCATTTTGTTTTTAAGGATTTTAACACTCGAATCGCTTCTTTCCCCAAGCTGTAACCAGGATCTCTTTTGACCTGAATGTCAGTCATGCTTCCGTCTCTTTCAATTACGAAAGAAACATATACCCGGATCGAACCGCTACCTTCGATTTCTTGTTTTTCAAAATTATTGCCCACGTAAGTGTAGAACTTATTAATTCCACCGGGGAATTCAGGAAGTTTATCCAAAGAAACGCTGCTGACAATAGTATTTCCCAGGTCAACTGGCGTTAAAGTGTCCGTGCCTGTTCCTGATGATGCAGTTGGATTTATACCTACAGTTCCAGTTCCTTCAGTGCTTGTATTTGTTACGCTAGTATTGTCGGTGTTTTTTGCAATGTCCTGATTTGCCTGTGAAGCCTGAACAATTATCGGATTAACAAGTTTGTCACTCTTGATAGGAATATCAACACTTTTGGTTTTTATCTCAGGAAGACTCTTTTTTTCTTCAAGCTGATTCGGAATTATGTCAGTAACTTGGACGACAGTATTTGTAAATTCAGGAATACCGATGGTGATTCCTTTAATTGGATTCAAATAGGTAATGATTACGGGAATACTTAAAGCTCCGAAGATAAACAACACACCCATAAAAAGAGCTGTTAATGCCGTTTTAGTACTTTCTTGGCGCAATTGATACGCTCCATATTCTTTGTTTCGGTCTTGAAAAACAAGGTTAATCCAACCGGTCTCGTAAATGCTTAGTTTTGACATAATTTATGGATTTAATGGTTAAGTAGTAATTAAATCATAAGCAGCGATGTTTGATTTTGAACTTTCTAAAATAAGAATTTTAGTATATAAATTTAATTATTATTTTTGATATAAATGATTTTATCTTTATTTATTTAACGATAATTTTGATTAATTATTTATAAAATTCTTAAACTTGAATTAATTAATTAATTAAAAAAGTACATCCAAATCAATGAATACGCTTTGCTGTTGTATTGAACGATGAAATAAAATATTTTTGCTGATTCTGTCATCAACAAGACCGTAAAACCCATGTATTCTTCCATTTCTTTAGGCAAACTTTTCGGAGTATTTATCGATAATCCTTTCAACTTTGACTTGCATCCAAGTTGTTAAGTATGTTTTGTAATCCCGTTTTTACATTTTTGGGAACCGCTGAATTTATGTCTGTTCACAGTGAGAATTTGATATTTAAAGAGATTTAGCGAAATCAGTTTAATTCTCGTTGATCGACTACTAAATAATCTCAAAAATAAAATCATTTAATCACACCCAACAGTTTAATTTAATCCTTTCTTAATATTTGAGCTTACGGAATACGTTATTTTTACCGCAAAAACGTAAAAGAAAGTTATGAAATTTACCACACTACTATTGGCTTCATCAGTAGCCTTATTATTTTTAAATTGTACTGCTGACAAATTTGTTGTTTGTGGTCATAGAGGAGCAATGGGCCATGCCACAGAGAACACATTAGCATCAATAGAAAAAGGAATCGAATTGAAAGCCGATATGGTGGAAATAGATGTTTATAAAATTAAAACGGGTGAAATGGTTGTTTTTCACGACGATGATTTGAATCGAATCACTAATGCTAAGGGAAAAATTGAGGATTACACTTTCGATGATTTGAGAAAAGTCTTAGTTGGAGGGAAACATCAAATCCCAACTTTGCAAGAAGTTATTGACGCTATTGATAGAAAAGTAGTGCTTAATATTGAATTGAAAGGGAGAAACACCGCCACGGACACTTATAAAATAATAGAAGAATACAAGAAAAAAGGATGGAGAAATAAAAACTTTTTTATTTCTAGCTTTCGAATAGGAGAATTGCAAAAAATGAGGTCTTTAAGTACTAAAATAGCTATTGGATTACTTACTTATAAAGAACCAATTGAAAGTAGTATCAAAACAGGAAAACACCTTAATGCGCAGGCAATAAACCCGTATTATAAAACTTTAACTGCTGAAAATGTTGCTGTAATGAAAGCTAATAATTTTAAAATTTATCCTTGGACTGTGAATGAACCCGTGGATATCAAGAATTTACAAGAGCTTAAAGTAAGCGGAATTATTACGGATTATCCGGAAAGAATTATAAGATAATTTTTTAGAAAGCGGTACTTGCTTTTGATTTAAAAAAGTGGTCTATCAAGAATTAGATCACTTTTTTGTTTTTAAACAATTAAGAATCGATACTGTTGTGCTAAAATAAGGCTATCTTTTATTTTGAATAATTGCTGCAAGAAGTTTTTTGGCGCGAAGCAATTTAATCTTCACATTACTCAATGGTTCGTCAATTTTATTGGCAATTTCCTGATAACTCATTTCTTGGAAATAACGCAGCTGAATCACTTCTTGATAATGTGGTTTCAATTCTTTGATGAATTCTAGTAATCGAGAAAGGTTTTGTTCCGTAATCAATTCATCTTCTGCAGATGGAGTAGTGTCGGCAATATTGTAGGCTTGCTGATCATGCTCATCGGTAATTTCGACAAAAAGACTTGATTTCTTTTTTCGCAGTAAATCAATGTGTACATTTTTTGCAATAGCAATCAGCCATGTGTTAAACTGGAATTCTGAGTTGTAAGTGGCTATTTTATCGAACGCTTTCGAGAACGTTTCGATGGTAATATCTTCGGCATTGGTTTCATTTTCGGTACGTTTTAGCATAAATCCATACACTTCATTCCAATAATAATCCAATAGAAAAGTAAAGGCAACCTGATCGCCTTGTTTTGCCTTTTCTATTTGTTTGTTTATTTCCAATGTACTGGTTTTGAGAATGTATTTGTTATAAAGATATTGATTTGTGTGAAGATAAGAACTATCTCAACGATAGGAAACCAGAATTTAATATCGTGTTCCTTAAGTTTACCTGCCGAAAATCCCACCACAAGCCATGCCGTAAGATAGCGTAATGCAATTAAACTTAAAACAAGTATCCATTGAAACTGAAAGGCTAATAATATAATGGGTAATAAAATAAAGAGTAATTGCGAACAATAGAATGCTCCTAACTGTACTTTATCGGAAGATTTATAATAGTTTGCAGTAGCAATATGCCGTCTTTTTTGAATCAACCAGTCTTTATATGTTGTTTTTGGTTTAGAAATCGTAAAACTGTCTGGTGTATAGGCAATAGTTGTGTTTTTAGCTTTTGAAGCTTGGTTTACAAATAAATCATCGTCACCAGAACGAATTTGCATGTGATCTATAAAGCCATTTACAGAGAAAAATTCTTCTTTTTTATAGGCTAAATTTCTTCCAACGCCCATATACGGATGTCCAATTTTGGCCCATGAAAAATATTGAATTGCCGTTAATAAAGTTTCATAACGTATTATTTTATTCAAAAATGAATTAGGAATTTTTTCATATTTACCATAACCCAAAACAATTGTTTTTTGCATTGTAAATTGAGAACTCATAGCTGTAATCCATTCTTTTGAGGTTGGATAGCAATCAGCATCTGTAAATAATAGATACTCTTTTTTGGCGGCTTTTATTCCTAAAGTCAGGGCATATTTTTTGTTTCCCCAAAAGGCTTCATTGTTCTCTACTTTTACTAAACGAACATTTGGATATTGCCTTTCAAAACCTTCAAATATCTCCAAAGTAGCATCACTTGACGCATCATCAATCAGAACTATTTCAAAGTCCGGATAGTTTTGCTCCGCAAGCAGAGGAATAAAATTAGCAACATTTTTTTCTTCATTTTTGGCGCAAACAATCACCGAAATCGGGATTCTTTTTGGTGTGATATTTTGTGCTTTAATGAAAGCAAATTTTCTAAAAACACCTAAATAATATGAAATTTGAACAACAACGATAAAAATAAAAAAGTAAAGAATTAGTATAAGCATCTGTGTTTAATGAGTTATTAATTCCGAAATTTCGGGAGAGTGCAAAGGTATGAATTGAATTGTGAATTGTTAAATACAATGTGTGAATTTCGAAAGAATTTATATTGGGCATTTCTTCATCTCATTTGCAATAGCGATCGATTGATTCGTGTTGGTTTTTTCTAGCTCAGAAATGATGTTTTGATAATTTTTTTGATCCCTGTTTTGAGATATTTTTTTAGTGGCTTGAATTTCGGTTATTTCAATTTCAAACGCTACAATACCACGAGTTTGCATCATGGTTTTCTTAGACAAATCTTCGATGCGAACTGGGTTTTCTGAATTTTGTTCGTACTTGTCGACTAGCTTTTTCAAGGATTCAATAACGGCTTCTCCTTCGATAATTTTGATTTTTCCGTACACATGAACGGCAATATAATTCCATGTTGGCACATTTTCATGGTCGTACCAAGAAGAAGAAATATAAGAATGTGGTCCTGAAAACACGGCTAAAACTTGGTCATTGTCTATAAAACCATTCCACTGTGGGTTTTCTTTGGAAATGTGCCCGCATAAAATGTCCTTGCCTTCTTCATTAGCCTCCAGTTCCAAAGGAATATGTGTTGCGCACAATTTACCATTGGCTTGATTGATTAAAATACCAAAGCTATTCGCTTGAATAAATTTTCTAATTTCTTCTTGATTTTCGTTTTTATAGATTTCTGGAATGTACATTTTATGATTGGGTTTTAGGTGTTGGTTTTTTGGGAATTAGTAGTAGGGATTAGTAAAAGGGTTTTTTTTAGAATTTATTTGTGTAATGCCTAATACCTATTACCTAGTTGCTAAATTATATTTACTTCGGCTTCAATATGAATGCCAAACTTTTTAAAAATTGTCTCTTGAATATCTTTAGAAATATTCAAAATTTCTTGTCCGGTCGCACTGCCATAATTCACTAAAACCAAAGCTTGATTTTTATGAATTCCGGCATCGCCAAACCGTTTTCCTTTGAAACCAGCTTGCTCAATGAGCCAGCCAGCGGGAACTTTTACTTCAGTTTCAGAAATATCAAAATATTTCATTTTGGGAAATTGCTGATGAATTTTTTGGAAATCTGATTTCAGAAGAATTGGATTTTTAAAGAAACTACCGCTGTTTCCCAACTGTTTTGGATCGGGTAATTTGCTTTGTCGAATAGTAATTACGGCATTGCTGACGTCCTTTAAAGTAGGATTATTGATGTTGTTTCTGGCTAATTCAGCCGAAATATCTCCGTAAGATGTATTGATTTTATGGTTCGTTTTTGTCAATTTAAAGACAACCGACGTAATAATATATTGGTTTTTCACTTCGTTTTTAAAAATGCTTTCTCGGTATCCAAAACGGCATTCTTCCTTTGTGAACGTTTTCATTTTCTGGCTTTCTATAGTCATTGCTTCACAGGAAACAAAAGTGTCTTTAATTTCGGTTCCATAAGCACCAATATTTTGGACTGGCGTTGTTCCAACGTTTCCCGGAATGAGTGACATGTTTTCCAATCCGCCAAAATTTTGGTCGATGGTCCAAAGCACAAATTCATGCCAGCTTTCACCAGCCTGACTTTCGACCCAAACAAAATCACCGTTATCTTCAATAATTCTCTTGCCTTTCAAATCGATATGAACAACCAGTGCATCAATGTCTTTTGTCAAAAGCATATTGCTTCCGCCACCTAAAATAAATTTTTGCTGCGGTTTATTTTCCTGTAAAATAGTTTTCAAATCTTGAACAGAATGAACGGCAACAAACTGTTTTGCTTTGGCTTCGATGCCAAAAGTATTGTATTTTTTTAAAGAGAAATTAGGTAATATTTCCATAAAAGAAAGTGCGGTTTAGAATAGTTTAATTGTAAGCTAAAAGTAAGAATTAAAATTTAGTTGTATACGTTTTCATCCAGATATGCATCATAAACAAGGGCATAATGTACGGAGTCATTCGGGTGTCTCCTTTTTGTAAATTTTGAACGAGTTTTCGAATGTTTAGATGCTCAAAATAAGGAATTTGAAATAAATCACTTTTCGTGAAAGATTCTAATTCTTCTTTAAAAGCAGGACTTTTTGTGATGTAGTCACCCCAGGGAGCACTTAGCCCCACTTTTCTGAATTTAAGAATTTCATCTGGCAAACGTTCTTCCATTGCCTTTTTTAGAATGAATTTCCATTTTTTTCCTTTAAAAAGCCATTTATCTTCCAATGAACCTAATCCAACAACTAATCTCGGGTCCAAAAAAGGCTCTCTACATTCAACCGATGCTCCCATAGTACAACGGTCATTCCTATCGAGAAGGGAGCATAAATAGGTATGTTGGTCAAAATAAAGTGCTTGTCGGCGTAAATTACCGGGATACAACGATTTAGCCTCTTTGTAGATTTTTTTCCTGTATTCGTTTTTTGGAGGCGTGTTAATTCCGAAAGTCTCTGCAATATCATTTGGATAAATGTTGGAACCATTGAATAGGACCAAGTCAGATTTTTTTACGATTCGGGCATAACGCGTTAATTTTTCGTACCGTGGTTGTTTTGTAAAAACATCCAGATTTCCAATGGTGGCTATAGAATTCAATAAAGATGGATATTGTAAGGCTTTGTACCGCACATACCCTCCCATTAACTCATCCGCGCCTTCACCTGAAAGTAACACTTTTACGGCAGGTTTTGCTATTTGTGAAACCGCTAAAAGATGTGGTTCGCTTAAATGCATGATAGGTTCATCCTGAAAATAAGTGGAATTTATTAACTGTTCATAAAGATTTTGATCTTCTAATTGCATGGTTTGAAATCCATAATCGAATTTTTCTGCCATCATTTTAGCTAAATGTGCTTCATTGTGTTCTTTCTCTTTAAAACCAATATTAAAGGTTTGAATATCTTTATATTTTTGATGGTGTAGTGAAGCTAAAATAGACGAGGAATCCAGTCCGCCACTTAACATAACGCCCACAGGAACGTCGCTTACCATTCGCATTTTTACAGCATCATCAAACGTTTCTCGAAACCACTCTATCGGATTTTTTATTTCCGGTTGGTTTTGAATTTCCTTTTTTAAATTCCACCATTTGGAGGTGGTGGTTTTTCCGCCTTCATGAACGGTCATGATGTGTCCAGGTAATACCTTTTTTACATTTTGATATAACGTATTTTCACCGGCAACAAATCGGTTAAAAATGTATTCTTCCAGTCCGTCGTGTGCCATTTTGAGTGGAACTCCAGCGGTGAAAAGTGCTTTTTGTTCGGAAGCAAAATAAAAAGTGTCGTTGTAAAAAGCGTAATATAAAGGCTTGACGCCCATTCGGTCCCGAACGATGGTTAGCTTTTTTTCTGATTTATCCCAAATGGCGAATGCAAACATACCGTTGAGGCGGTTGAGCATTTTTAAACCATGCAACTGAAATAATTTCATCAAAACCTCGGTGTCCGAAGTGGTTTTGATGTCAAATCCATTGCTTTTTAACTCTGGATAAAATTCTCTAAAATTGTAGATTTCACCATTATAAACCAGTACATATCTTCCATCTTCCGATAGGAAAGGTTGGTGTCCGGCTAAGGAAATATCCAAAATTGAAAGCCTCCTGTGTCCAAAACCAATATTGTTTGCGATGAACAATCCTTTATCATCTGGACCTCGATGTTCCAGCGAATCGCGCATCTTTGTAAGAACACGTTCGTCAACTTTTTTTTGTGATTGTAAATGCAAGATTCCATTAATTCCACACATAGTTAATTGGGGCTATTTGTGCTAATTAATTCGTGGTATTTATTGGCAATGATTTTCATATTTATGTTGTAATCTGCATTTTTTTCTAAAAACATTCTATTTTTTATGACGGCTTCGTTTCGGTGTTTATTGTTTTCAAATGCCCAGATTAATTCGTCTGCCAACATTTTAAAATTATCAACTGTAACCAATTGCCCGTTTTTGCGGTGTTTAATCCAACTCTGATTTCCTGGAATATCGGTTACAATTGGATAACAATTAGTAGCCATAGCTTCAAATAATGAAGCTGAAACACCTTCTGTTATTGGCATGCTAATGTAAATATTAGATTGCTGTAATAGTTTTGGTAACTCAGTATTTGGAATTCTTCCGGTAAAGTTGACTTTATTTTCAATGCCTAAATCTTTTGCTAAATCTTTTAATTTAGAAAGTTGTGTTCCGTCTCCTATAATAGTAAGTACAAAATCTATTCCTTTTTGGTTTAAAATAGCAAATGCTTTTAAAATAATACTATGACGATATTCCGGTAATAAAGAACGAGTGACTATGGCACAAATTTTTTCTGGATTGGCAGTGTTTTGGTTTCCAAATTTAGCCAAATCAATTCCCTTTGGTAAAACCAACACTTTCTTCATGTCCACATTGGCTTCTAGCATCGAAATGGTCATTACGGGTCCCCAAGCATGAATTAAATCTGCTTTTTTAAAAGCGTAATTCTGAATGAGTTTTTTTAGAGGTAATGAAATCGATTTTTCAGGCCATAAATCGGTTTTGCCTTGTTGTGCAATTGCAAATGGTTTTACACCCGATAATGCAGCAAGAAAACCATAACTTGTAGTTCTTTCCGCAATCACCATATCCGGCTGTTGGGCTTTTATTATTTTCCTAATTTTAAAAATAGCTAATTCAAATTCGAAAATCCTTAAAATTCGGTTGTGAATACAATTGCTGGGGGTTTTTAATTCCCAGGTAATAATTTCAAAATCACCAAATTCCTTTAAACCATTCATCCATGTGATGGCATCAGCTCTGTAGGATTCTCCCAGAAAAAGTATTTTCTTTTTTTTCATCAGTGTAAATTATATTTACTCAGAGGTTAAAGCTCGATTTATAAAATCGTTCAGGGGTTTAAGCACAATTAATTTTTTACTCATTGTAGCAACAAAATCTTTTTTTGTCGCTTCTGAAATATCAATTCTTTGAGAAGATTCAAAGCTTTTTAGTTTTAGGAATTCAATCGCTGGATGTTCTTTTTCGAAACCTCGAGGTGGATTTTTCAGCATATTTTTTTCATTGCGATCGAAATCTTTAAATTCCTTTTTGAAATCTTTTTTATTAAGAATGGTTTCTAAATCATCATGGAAATAAGCAATTTCTTTACGCATTTTTTTTAAATCTTCTGGTTCGGGGCAATACAATCCTCCGGCAATAAAACTGGCTCCTTTTTCTAAATGAAGGTAATAACCAGATCGATTCATGCCTTTTGCACCTGAAGAAAGCCAAACGCCCAAGTGCGATTTATACGGAGTTTTATCTTTAGAAAACCGTATATCCCGATTGATTCTGAAGGTGCAATTTTTTACTTCCAGCATTTCCAGCGATGGATCCAGTGGTTTCATAGCATCAAGAAAATCGCCAACCAATTGTTGATAATCTTTCTTGACCGCTTCGTAGCGTTTTTTATTGTCCAAAAACCAATCTCTATTGTTGTTGGCTTTTAAATCATCCAGAAATTGTAACGTATCTTTTGACAGCATTTTGAAGCTATTGTAATTGTTTTTTTAAATCATTTTCACTTATAAAACCAGAATGTTTCCATTTTACGGCTGCGTTGTCATACAATAATAAGGTAGGAAGTTCAATGATTTTCATTTGAGAAATCAAGGTTTTATTTTTATCGGCATCCAATCGAATGATCACCACTTTGTCTGCTAAATCTTTTTGCATCTGTAAAACATAAGGGGTCATTTTTTTGCAGGGCGCACACCACTCCGCATAAAAATTAATCAGCACTTTTTTATCGGTATCTAACAGTTTGTTGTACTCTGGAACGGATAGGCCTATAATTTTATCACTCGGTTTAGCGCGTCCGGAAGCGTCCCATTTTAACATTCCTCCATCTAATTGATAAATGGTTTTGAAACCTAATTCATTTAGTTTTTCAGCTGCTTTCTGACTTCTTCCGCCACTTTTACAATACACAAAAACAGGTTGTGATTTGTCCAGTTTTTCTACTTCGGAAGCAAAGGTGTTTCCTAGCCAATTTATATTTGTAGCATTGTCAATATGATCAGGAGTAAATTCTTCAGGAGTTCGTACATCCAGAATTTGTGGATTTGGAGTTGTTGCAATTTTTTCTGCAAAGGCTTTTGAATCAATTGTTTTGATTTCTTTGGAATTTTGTCCGCTGCAGGATAAAATAGCAAAGCATATGATTGCCATGAATATGGAATGAAATTTCATTGTGATCGCGTTTAAAATTGAATACGCTAAAATAGGTATTTTTTAAATTTTCGAACCCTATAAATTATTAAATAAAAGTTATAAGTTGAAAATTTTATACGTCTGATGCGTGGATTTCACAATGGCTTCCGTGCGTTCCGGATGTGTATCTGAAATAAAAAGCTGACCAAAAGTGTCGCTGTTGACCATTTCGATTATTTTGGCTACGCGACTTTCGTCCAGTTTATCAAAGATGTCATCAAATAATAGAATCGGTTTTACGCCGCTTTGCTTTTTTAGAAACTCAAATTGAGCTAGTTTTAAAGCAATTAGAAATGATTTTTGTTGGCCTTGCGAGCCAAATTTCTTGATTGGATATTGGTCAATTTCAAAGGCTAAATCGTCTTTATGAATTCCCACACTCGTATAATGCAAAGCTCTGTCTTTGTTGATGTTTTCCTGTAATAAAGTCAATAAATCTTTTTCGAATAAATGACTTTCATATACCATCTGAACTGTTTCTTGTGAACCTGTTATGGCTTGGTGATGTGAGTTGAAAATAGGAATAAACTGGTTGATAAATTCTTTTCTTTTTTCGAAAATATAATCTCCAAAACTATTAAGTTGCTCATTATATATGGAGAGCGTGTCGGTATCGAAAACATGATTCAATGCAAAATATTTCAACAAAGCATTGCGTTGACTCATTACTTTTTGATATTGAATGAGTTGCTGTAAATAATGAGAATCCAATTGCGAAATCACGCTGTCCATGAATTTTCTTCTGGTTTCGCTGCCTTCCACGATCAAATCCCTGTCGGCAGGAGAAATGATAACCAAAGGAATAAAACCAATATGATCTGAGAATTTGTCATAGGCTTTTCCATTGCGTTTCAATATCTTCTTTTGCCCTTTTTTCAGACTGCAAATAATTTGTTCATTTCTTTCATTTTTTTCAAATTCGGCATCAATCACAAAGAATTCTTCTCCATGCTTAATATTTTGAACAGCTAATGGGTTAAAATAGCTTTTTCCGTAAGATAAATGATAGATTGCATCAAGCACATTTGTCTTTCCAATACCATTTTTACCTACAAAACAATTAATTTTGCTGTCAAAATCGAAATTTGCTTCCGAAAAATTCTTATAATTGAATAATGAAATCTTTTTTAAATACATCTGTAAGGCTTGCTGGTATTGAGAACTTTGATGTTTTTAAATGAGTTTTTCAAAGTGGGTGCAAATTATTGAAAAATATCGATAAAAATGACGTTTGGCTTTTTTCTATGCTAATTATTTTAGCATTGGAAAGAAAGAACCTCCTATAATTTTTTTTTTGAATATAAAAGCATATTTTTTATGTCGGTTTGAATAAAAATTTTATTTTTGCGATTCACTAAATTAAAAATAAATGGCTACGTACAGTAAAAGAGGATATAAAGCACCAAAAGAAAAAGAAGTAAAAGACGGAGTTGAAGCTGTAGTCATTGACGGAAAAGACAGCACAACGGCAGAAGTTTTTTCTAAATTAGATGAGACTGCTACAATAACCGAGGATTGGGTAGCTAAAAATCAAAAAATTATTATTGGTTTAGTGGCCGCCGCCGCTATTTTTACAATTGGTTACTTAGGATACCAACGATTCATTGCTATGCCGCAACAAGATGAAGCAGCAAATGAAATGTTTGTAGCACAGCAAAATTTCCAAAAAGCAACTGATGGAGTAGCAAGTGACTCTTTATATAAATTATCTTTAAATGGTTCAGAAGGTAAATTCGGGTTCTTAAAAATTGCGGATGAATATTCTGGAACTGATGCAGGAAATCTAGCTAATTATTATGCAGGAATTGCTTATTTGAATACTGGAAAATATACTGAAGCGATCGATTACTTAAGTAAATTTAAATCGGATGATATAGTTTTGGGCGCTTTGGCAAAAGGAGCAATTGGAGATGCTTATTCTCAAAAAAATCAACCGAAAGAAGCTCTAGAAAATTACGTAAAAGCAGCTGAATCAAATAAAAACGATTTTACTACGCCACGTTTTTTGTTAAAAGCTGGAAAAACAGCTTTAGCTTTAGGTAATAAAGCAGATGCTTTGAAATATTTCACAGACATTAAAGACAATTTTGAAGGAACTCCAGAGTATGCTTCAGTTGACGTTTTGATAGGATTAGCACAATAGTAAAAAATGAGATGAGTTTGGTGGTTTAAGATTGTAAATTTTTGATTTCAAAATGCTACCTTTAATATCTGAAATCAAAATTCTAAAATCAAAATTCTAAAATCAAATGGCTACCGTAAATAAAAACTTATCAGAGTACGATAAAAATTCAATCCCAAACGCAAAAGATTTTCGCTTTGGGATTGTTGTTTCAGAATGGAATGATTCTATAACTGAAGGCCTTTATAGAGGCGCTGTTGAAGCCCTTCTGGAAAACCAAGTTCCAGCACAGCATATTATTCGATGGAATGTTCCAGGAAGTTTCGAACTTATATATGGTTCAAAGAAAATGTTGCAAACTCAAAATGTAGATGCGGTGATTGCTATTGGATGCGTAATTCAAGGGCAAACTAAACATTTTGATTTTGTATGCGAGGGCGTAACTCAAGGAATTAAAGACTTGAATGTTCAAACGGATATTCCTGTTATTTTTTGTGTTTTGACTGATAATACGATGCAACAATCCATTGATAGAAGTGGAGGAGTCTATGGAAATAAAGGCACTGAAGCGGCGATAGCAGCTATTAAGATGGCGTATATTCGTCAACAAGCATCATTGTCACATCAAATAGATAATAATCATTTATTGTCGTCAGGAGCCATTCAATTAGCAGAAGGAACACCTTTAGAGTTGAAGGAATAAATAATTGTACACAGTTTTTTTTTAAATATAAACAAAAACCTACTCCGATGGAGTAGGTTTTTTTATGGATTCAAATAAGGATATTAAGGATTCAATTCAGGTATCGTGATAGAACTAAGAAATCGGTTCAAATCGCTTATATAAAGTACAATGTACCAGCCGAAAATATTAGGCTTGTGCGTGCGCTGCATCAAGATTAATCTCAGATAGTGCAATTTCTGTTAACGATACATCTGCATTTTTTTCTTCTTCAAGAGTTTTCGCTAATAAAGCTGCTGCTTTATTTTCGCCGAGTGTCACGGCATAAGCGCGTAACGTGCCATAGGTTGCAATTTCATAGTGTTCTACTTTTTGTGCTGCGGCAATAATTGCTGCATCTCGTACTACTCCTAATTCGGTTTCTTCCATAATGCCATCGGCTTCTTTTAGTAATCCTTCCATTGCATCACATTTTTTGCTGACGGGTTTCAAACCCAAAGATTCAAAAACTTTTTCTAAGCGAACAACGTGTTCTTCTGTTTCTTTTAAATGATTTTCAAAAGCATATATTAGTTTAGAAGAGGTGGCATTTTTCGCCATTTTAGGTAGTGCTTTGGTCAGCGCATGTTCTGCCCACAAAATATCTTTTAATCCGTCTTCAAAAAAATCTCGTAATCCTTGTGCCGCATCTGGTTTTGCTTTTACAGCTCCTTTTTTAGATTCTTCTTTTGCGTTTTCTTGTTTTTCACTGCTCGCTTTCATAATAAATGTTTTTAGTTGTTAACTCGTTTGAAGAAACAAATTTAACTTTTAAACCTGTACAAGGAGTATATAATTTTGTTAAAAAGTTGTAAAATTTTTATTTTATAATCTTGTATATCAGTCATTTGACTTTAAAAATGCGCTTGTTATATTTGATATTTCATTTGGAATTAAATGCAGTTTTTGCACGTGCATTCTGTTTTGGATTATGGCAAAATTAAAAGATTAGGCTGGTTAAAATTAGTTCTGGACAAAGTCGACTATACCGAATTTTTAGGTTGTGTTTTTTTGTTTTTTAAACGTACTTTAATAATAAAACCCAATAGAAATTCATTAAATTTGTGCCACTTGGTTTTAAAAAACCTTAAACTTTAAACCTAAATTTTTTAATGTCGAGTATAATCCAATTACTTCCTGATCATGTTGCCAATCAAATAGCTGCTGGAGAAGTTGTTCAAAGACCTGCTTCAGTTGTCAAAGAGCTGCTTGAAAATGCAGTAGATGCCAGAGCAACGGATATAAAATTAATTCTGAAAGAGGCAGGGAAAGCATTAGTGCAAGTTATAGATAATGGTTTAGGAATGAGTGTTACTGATGCACGTTTGTGTTTTGAACGGCATGCCACTTCTAAAATTCGTCACGCGGAAGATTTATTTTCTTTACATACTAAAGGTTTTCGTGGGGAAGCGTTAGCGTCTATTGCGGCGATTGCTCATGTAGAAATGAAAACCAAACAAGATCAAGAAGAACTAGGAACGCACATTATCATTGAAGGCAGTAGATTCGTATCACAAGATGTTGCTGTTTTGCCAAAAGGAACTTCTTTTGCAGTCAAAAATTTATTCTTTAATATTCCGGCGCGACGCAATTTTCTGAAATCAGATACGGTGGAATACCGCCATATTGTAGATGAGTTTCAACGTGTGGCTTTGGCTCATCCAAAAATACATTTTACGTTTTATCACAATGCCAGTGAAATGTTCAATTTACCGCCTTCTACTTTAAGGCAACGAATTGTCACTATTTTTTCGGGTAAAACCAATGAAAAATTAGTGCCAGTTCAAGAAGAAACTGAAATAGTGATGATTCAGGGATTTGTAAGCAAACCTGAATTTGCTAAAAAAAATCGCGGTGAACAGTTTTTCTTTGTTAACGATCGTTTTATAAAAAGTGGGTATTTGCATCATGCCGTGATGGCTGCCTATGACGGAATCTTGAAGGATGGTGCGCAGCCTAGTTATTTTCTATATTTATCAGTGCCGCCTAATACTATTGACATCAATATCCATCCCACTAAAACGGAGATTAAATTTGATGACGAACATGCGTTATATGCTATTTTAAGAGCTTCAATAAAACATAGTTTGGGTCAGTTTAATGTAGGTCCGGTTTTGGATTTTGACCGGGATTCTAATTTAGATACCCCGTATCATTACAAAGATTTAGCGGGAGCTACACCGACGATTCAGGTGGATGGTACCTTTAATCCGTTTTCTGACGATAAACCCAATAAACATTTTTCCAATTACAAGAAACCAGAATTAACAGCTAGTTGGGAAGGTTTATATGTAGGCCTAAAACAAGATATGGATGAAATAGGACACTTGACTTTCGAAAATGAAGAAGTCACTTCCTCTTTATTTAATGACGAAGAAGTAGAGCATTCCGTTCATAAAACGTACCAAATTCATAAAAAATATATTGTTTCATCGATTAAATCGGGCATGGTAATTGTCGATCAGCAACGCGCGCATCAACGGGTTTTGTATGAGCAGTTTTTAGTAAGTATGACTGTTAATCAAGCGTCAAGCCAGCAGTTATTATTTCCTTTGAACTTGTTTTTTTCGTCAAGCGAAATGAATCTTATCGCTGAATTACAGCTTTCGTTGATGAATACCGGTTTTGTTTTTGAACAAAATAATAGTGATCATATTGTGATTTCAGGAATTCCTGTTAATGTAACGGAGAGTGAAGTTTCTTTAGTTTTAGAGCAATTATTGAGTGATTTGCAGGATGGAATACCGGAAAGCAGTTTCAGTCAGAACGATACTATTGCCAAATCTATGGCTAAAAGTTTGGCGGTAAAAACAGGAACGCACCTTACTGAAAAAGAGCAGGAAAATTTGGTAAACGGACTTTTTGCATGTAAAGACCCAAATGTTTCCCCATTCCATAAACCCACTTTCATCACGATGCGTGTGGAAGATTTAGATAAAAAATTTGCATTATGAGAAACGTAACTGAGACAGTAAAACAATTAATAATTATAAACGTTTTATTTTTTGTTGGTACACTTGCTTTAGGGGGTTTTGATCCCACAAATCCAGCGTATAGAATATTAGCCTTGTATTTTCCTGAAAACCCAAGTTTTCAATTGTGGCAACCGGTGACGCACATGTTTATGCATGGAGGCTTCATGCATATTTTTTTCAATATGTTTGCGTTGTATTCTTTTGGATCTGCTTTAGAGCAAATGTGGGGTAGTAAGAAATTCTTGTTTTTCTACATTTCCTGTGGATTAGGAGCTGCCTTGTTGCACACCGGAGTCAATTATTACCATTTTCAAGATAGTTTGGATACTTTGATCACCAACGGATTTCCAAAACAAGAAATTTTACAACTTTTAAATGAGGGTAGAATAGATACAAGATGGCAACAATTTATATCCGTTTCTGATTTTCAAAATTTCACAAGCGCTTATGTTGGTACTGCAGTAGGCGCATCTGGAGCTATTTATGGAACGATAGTAGCATTTGCTTTTATGTTTCCTAATGCTGAATTGGCTTTGATGTTTATTCCTGTGCCAATAAAAGCAAAATATTTTGTTCCAGGTTTAGTATTAGTCGATTTGTATTTAGGAATTTCAGGAAAATCCATTTTTGGAGGCGGAGGAATTGCTCATTTCGCACACGTTGGTGGTGCTTTGTTTGGATTTATCATTATGTGGTATTGGAAGAAAAATCAGTTCAATAAAAACCGTTGGAATTAAAATTGTACCATCCTTTATAGTTGAACAACGTAAACAGCAGCTATTAAAACCCAAGTAAATTATGAATATTATTGACGACCTGAAATTACAATACAAGATGGGAGGCATTGTGACTAGGCTAATCTACTGGAATGCAGCTTTGTTTGTGTTTCCGTGGTTGTTTTTTGCGCTTTTATCTTTGTTGGGTGTCAATATCGACTATATTCAATATGTAAGTCTGTCCTCTAATCCGGCGCTTTTACTCTGGAAGCCGTGGTCGTTGCTTTCGTATTCTTTTTTTCACGCCGGAATTATGCATATCGTTTTTAATATGATTGTTTTGAATTTTTCGGGCAGATTATTTATGACGTACTTTACTGAAAAGCAATTGTTAGGGTTGTATGTTTTGAGTGCTATTTTTGCTGGAATTACTTATCTAGTGGTATTTTATGTTTTAAATATTAGTGCTCCAATTGTAGGTGCCTCTGCCGCTATTATGGCGATACTAGTCGCAACTACTACGTATAATCCTTTGATGGATCTTCGATTATTAATTATTGGAAATGTCAAGTTATGGCATATAACTGCCGTCATTATAATTATTGATTTGATGCAACTCCGGTCAGAAAATATGGGTGGGCACATTTCTCATCTTTCAGGAGCTTTTTTTGGTTTTATTTTTATTAAATTGATCCAAAATGGTACAGATTTAAGTAAAATTGTATCTCGTGTTTTACATTTTTTTACAAATTTGTTCAAAAAAAACGCGGCTACTCCTTTCAAAAAAGTACATAAAAATTACAATAAGCCGCTCGTAAAAAGCGTTTCAAAAATTGTCGCAAAAGATAAGTCTCAGCAACAGATTGACGAAATTTTAGATAAAATCAGTCAGTCAGGGTATGATAGTTTGACAAAAGAAGAAAAAGAATTCTTGTTCAAAGTTGGCAAATAATCAATGAGATTTTAGCGATTGTCTTAATATAAAATATAGAAAATGAAAAATCTTTCATGGTTTAATAGCGGAATGTTTTTTTTGAATATAGTACTCACTATTGTGACATTTATTGCCTATGTCTTACCTTTTTTGGCGCCAAAATCTTTCCCGCTTTTATCTGTTTTGACACTTTTTATGCCGCTTTTTTTTATCTTAAATGGCTTATTTTTTGTGTATTGGGCATTGCAGTTCAAAAAGCAATTGATCGTTTCGGGGTTGGTTTTATTGATAGGAATTACTTTTATAAATAAATTTTATAAGTTTTCGTCTCCTGAATTTGCCAAAGAAGAAAAAGATTTTACCGTGATGAGTTATAACGTTAGACTGTTTAATGTTTTTAAATGGATTGACAGAGACGACGTTCCTTCCGATATTCTCACCTTCATTAATGATGAAAATCCAGATATATTGTGTATGCAGGAATACTCATCCTCTGCTGATATTGATTTGAAAGTGTATCCTCACCGGTATATTTTTACGGATGGAAACCAAATTAAAACGGGGCAGGCAATTTTTTCTAAATTTCCAATAATTGATCAAGGAAATATTATATTTCCAAATTCCAGTAATAACGTTGTTTTTGCAGATATAAAAAAAGGAAAGGACATTATCAGGGTCTATAATATGCACTTACAGTCCATTAAAATTTCTCCTGATGTTAATGAAATTGATGAAAATATCGACGCAATTAATCAGCAGAAATCACAAATGTTATTTATTAGGATCAGTAAAGCGTTCAAGCAGCAGCAGCAACAAGCAGAGATTTTTATAGCGCATAAGATGAAGTGCCCGTATCCAATTATCATTTGCGGAGACATGAATAATAGTGCGTTTTCTTACGTATATCGCGGCATAAAAGGGAAGTTAAAGGATAGCTTTGAAGAAGCAGGTAAAGGTTTTGGCGCGACGTATAAATTCAGGTATTATCCCGCTAGAATTGATTATATTTTTGCTGACGAAAAAATAAAAGTAAAGAAGTTTAATAATTACCCGAAATTTATTAACTCAGATCATTTTCCTATTATGGCAAGATTGTCTTTTGAATAAAATCGAAATTCGTATTCTATTTTAGAATGAGTTCTTGTTTTTTTAAGTAATCCAACGCATATTTCCCTTCATTAAAGAGCAAATCCAAAACGCTGAGATTGTTGATGAAACCATGTTTGTCATCAAAAACTTGCGTGTAACTTTCGAATAAAGAAAAGTCTTTTTTTCCGTTTACCAAAGCTCTACAATCTGTGATCGAAGTGGTGTCAATTTCAGGAAAGTATTCAGTTGTTTTCGTGTAGTCCAGTTTCAGGCGGAAACATTTTAATAGAATGTCTAAAACCTCAAAATTTAAATCCAGTAAAAAGGCATGTTTTTTTTCAAAAATTGGTCTGATATCATCCTCAAAAAATTCAAAAAAAGGGGAGCTTCTGTATGCGGCTTCCAATGATTTGAAGTGTTGTTTTTGCCAGTCAAAATCGGTTTCAATTTTGATGTCTTTTGTCTTTTGATGGCTTTCTTTCGAATGTTTCACCGGGATATTCAATAACTGAATTCCGTTTGGGCTATAGATGTAAGTGCGGTTGCGATTCGTTTGTTTCTGGAAATTATCTTCTATTTCAAAGGTGATATTGTCCGATTGTACCAGGGCTACAAAATGGCTTGTCGATGGAAAGTAGGTAGGATGGATGAGAATGTTCATGTTTGTCTAAAGTTTTCAAAGTTATAAAGTTTAAAGTCATAAAGCGAGATTAAATAAACTTTATGACTTTAGACCATGAATCTTTTGACTAATTTTTGCTCTCTTTTCTTTTTTTCCAGAAGTAATCTCCAATGAAGAATACTGCTAATACAATTAAGAAATATTTAAAATAAGATTGAGGTTGACCTTCACCGTTCACAGTAGTAAAAACTCTGTCCCAACGTATTTTATTTAACCCCTTACCGTTAGTGTCCCAACTTAACCAGATAAAAATCGGTTTCCCTACAATGTGATTTTCAGGGACAAATCCCCAAAAACGACTGTCTTCTGAGTTATGACGGTTGTCACCCATCATCCAATAATAATTTTGTTGAAAAGTATAATCTTTCACTACTTTTCCGTTTAATCTTATTTCGTTTCCTGTTACTTTAAGGTCGTTTTTATCGCCATTTTCGTTTGTTTCGTAATCCGTAATTATCGTTTTATAAAATGGCAATGATTCCGTTGTTAAAGCGACAGTTTTTCCTTTTTCTGGTACATAAACAGGGCCGTAGTTGTCACTGTTCCACTTATTAAGGTGTGGAAAAACACCTTTCCCATGATTAGAGCGATCTACATCCGTGGCTATTTGTCTGGTAACGGCAGTAATACCGGGTATTTTTTTTAATCTTTCTGCACCGGCAGCTGTCAATGCACTAAAGAATAATGTGTCTCTTTGCGTTTGATCGGTAACCATTACCGGATCAGTTACGTCCATCTCTTTCAGTAAATATTCAAAATCGATTGGCGTTTTTCCATCTAATGCTACTTTATAGGAGAATTGTGGTTTTGCTCTTTCGGGCATTTCCAACAGCTTTCCATCAATATAAATCATGCCGTCTTTTATGGACAAGTTGTCTCCTGGAATTCCAACACATCTTTTTACATAATTCGATTTCTTGTCTACCGGTTTAAAAGCGCGTCTTTGGGAAGTATCAAAAAACCGGTATACAGTGTCAACAGGCCAGTTGAAAACAACAATGTCCGTTCTGGTTATGTTTTGAATTCCCGGTAATCTCAAATAAGGTAATTGCGGCCAAGTTAGGTATGATTTTTTTTGAAATATAGGGATTGAGTCGTGAACCATTGGCAATGCTACAGTTGTCATTGGGATTCTAGCGCCATAATTCATTTTGCTTACAAATAAAAAATCACCTACCAATAAGGATTTTTCTAATGAAGAGGTAGGAATTGTATAAGGTTGAATTAAATAGGTATGGACCAATGTAGCTACGATAATAGCAAAAAGTAAGGAGCTAACCGTGTCAGCTGCTTTATTTTCGGGGCTTAAACTTCTGTCCGCTATGTATTTTAAATCTTGAGTGTAATTGATGTAATAAATGTAAAATCCTAAGGTAATAAGCACTAAAAAAGTATCTAAGCCAGTTCGTTTTCCAAAACTTCTCATCGTTTCCACCCAAATTACAGGAAACATAATTAAATTGATAATTGGAATGAAAAGTAAAATCGTCCACCAAGTAGGACGGCCTATAATTTTCATCAAAACAATTGCATTATATACTGGAATTGCGGCTTCCCAACGTTTCCTTCCTGCGCTTTCATATAATTTCCATGTTCCTATAAAGTGTACGATTTGTACAAGCAGAAAAAATATAAACCATTGATATACTGACATAATTTGTTTATTTGGTTAATCGGTTATTTGTTTATTCTAAAATCAAAAAGTTTTTTGATTTCTAAGGATCTAAAATTCTATTTATTTAATTCTAACACATCCTTCATTGTGAAAATTCCTTGCTTCCCCACAATCCATTCGGCTGCGAGTATAGCACCAAGAGCAAAACCTTCACGATTGTGTGCCGTGTGTTTGATTTCGATAGCATCCACAACAGAATTGTAGGTGACGGTGTGTGTTCCGGGTACGGTCCCAATTCTTTTGGCTTCGATGTGAATTTGTTTCCCCTGTTCGGTATCACTCGTGTGGTTCGTTTCTGGTTTGTCTAAAGTCCAGTTGGTGTACGAACTATTTTCAATTACTCCTTTGGCAAGTGAAATTGCAGTACCACTTGGTGCGTCAAGTTTTTGGGTATGATGAATTTCTTCTATATCAACGGTGTAATTAGCAAATTTTGACATAATTTTAGCCAAATGGTCGTTTAATTCAAAGAAAATATTCACACCTAAACTAAAGTTGGAGCTAGAGATAAAGCCGCTGTTTTTTTCTGCGCAAAGTAGCGCCATTTCATCATAATGTTCTAACCAGCCTGTTGTACCTGAAATTACAGGGACATTAGCATGGAAGCAACTGGAAATGTTATTGACTGCAGCTGTTGGAACACTGAAATCAATAGCCACATCAGCATTAGAAAGACCATCAAAAGTATTGTTTTGATCTTTTTTCAAAACGATTTTATGTCCTCTCTCCACCGCAATTCTTTCAATTACCTGGCCCATTTTTCCGTATCCTAAAAGCGCAATGTTCATTTGTTTATTTTTTAAATTTTGAATAATTTACAATTCCTGCAATTATGAGCCCTATTAAAACCCCAGCACAAAATCCGGAAAAGAAGGTATTCATGCGAATCGAATCAAGTTCTTTAATTTCTGAATAATTTACTAAGGTGATTAATAGTAAAACTGTCGTAATGATAAAAAAATTTTTCTTTCCAATCTTATTAATTAATGACATAATGAACTGTTCTTTCTTTATTAAAGTTTGTAGGCTAATTTTGGATTCTAAAAATTATAATTAAATGTTAGTCCAACATTAGTCTTTAATGTTACATCATTTGGATAAAGAACGGGTCTTACTGATAAGTTTTCATCCACATTGAATTGTATTAAAGCGGCATCCACATTAGCATCTATAATATTTAATGCATAAAATGCCAAGGTTACCAAGGCTGATAAATCTCGATTTCGTTGGTAAAATTTTTGTCCGGCAATCAATCGATTGTTATCTAAGAAAGCCAAATCATCGGTAATATATCCTTCTAATCTGCTTTTGTAAGCATCTCTGTATTGGTGGTATTTCCTGTTGCTGTCAATATAAAAGTAAACGCTGGTTCCTAATGCTCCGTATACGAGCGGTATTTTCCAGTATTTTTTATTGTAAGCCTGACCTAAACCCGGCAAAATAGCCGAAAAAAAAGCTGCTTTTGCAGGAGTCAACGGATCAATGTCATTTGATTTCAAAGTATCTGTAGCGACAAGCACTGCTTCTGTTTCCGTTTGGGCAAAAACAGTAGTATTTCCTGCAATTAAAATAAATAGACCTATGAAAATAATTTTATGCACTACTGGTTTATTAATTTAATAATTCTGTTGAAGTCTTCTTCAGAATGAAATGGAATAGTGATTTTTCCTTTACCGTTTCCCGCTACTTTAACATCAACTTTGGTTCCAAAATAATTTGTAAAAGTGCTTTTGTGAGCTTCAGCAATTTCAAATGAAGCTGCTTTTGGCTTGCCGGCAGGTTTTGGTTTTAAACTTTCCTGATAGTTTTTGACTAACGCTTCCGTATCTCGAACAGATAGGTTTTGACTGACTATCTTTTGATAAATATCAGTCTGAATATCTTGATCTTCAATATTAATTATCGCACGACCATGACCCATACTGATAAAACCATCTCGAATTCCAGTTTGGATTATTGGATCCAGTTTTAAAAGTCTCAAATAATTAGCGATTGTAGACCTTTTTTTGCCTACACGCTCACTCATTTGTTCCTGAGTCAGCTGAATTTCATCAATTAAACGCTGGTACGATAGTGCAATTTCAATTGGATCTAAATCATGGCGCTGAATATTTTCCACCAAAGCCATAATCAATGATTCGTTGTCATTTGCAATACGAATGTATGCAGGAACTGTTGTCAATCCCACAAGAGTCGACGCACGAAGACGACGCTCACCAGAAATCAATTGGTATTTATTGAAGTCTAATTTACGCACGGTAATAGGCTGAATAACGCCTAATTCTTTGATAGAAGTCGCTAATTCTCGCAATGATTCCTCATTAAAATTGCTTCTGGGCTGAAACGGATTTATTTCAATCGCATCAATTTCTAGCTCTATAATATTGCCTACAACCTTATCGGCATTTTTATCGTTTACGGATTTTATATCGTTTTCCGGATCTTTCAATAACGCAGATAATCCTCTTCCTAAGGCTTGTTTTTTTATTGCTTTTGCCATAAAACTATTTGCTGTTTTTCTTTATAACTTCTTGAGCCAGATGCAAGTAATTAGTAGCTCCTTTGCTTGTTGCATCGTAATTTATTATACTTTCTCCAAAGCTTGGCGCCTCGCTCAGTTTTACATTTCTTTGAATGATCGTGTCAAAAACCATGTCGTTGAAATGTTTTTGAACCTCTTCAACTACTTGGTTTGATAGACGTAATCTCGAGTCAAACATGGTCAAAAGCAACCCTTCGATGTCTAAATCCGGATTGTGAATTTTTTGGATGCTTTTTATCGTATTTAATAATTTCCCTAAACCTTCCAGCGCAAAATATTCACATTGAATAGGAATAATCACAGAATCAGCAGCAGTCAAGGCATTTAAAGTAAGCAATCCAAGAGATGGTGCGCAATCGATGATGATATAATCGTAGTCGTCTTTGACACTCTCCAATGCTTTCTTAAGCATATATTCCCTGTTTTCTTTATCGACTAATTCGATTTCAATAGCAACCAGATCTATATGGGATGGAATAATATCCACATTTGGGGCGGAACATTTTATGATGGCCTCCTTCGGCGTATGACTATGTTCCAGAATTTGATATGTACCAATCTCAACTGATTCAACATCAATACCTAATCCTGAAGACGCATTTGCCTGTGGATCAGCATCGATAAGTAATACTTTTTTTTCTAAAACACCCAGTGAAGCGGCAAGATTAACTGACGTTGTAGTCTTTCCTACTCCACCTTTTTGATTAGCAATCGCAATGATTTTGCCCATTTATTTTTCTAAATTTTGAACCGTAAAAATACAATTATTTATGGTTTCTAAAAATCTATTTTGTTAACATTTGTTAAAGCTTGATTAGTCGCTATTTGACAAATCCCATTTCTAAAACAGATTTTATTTTAAAGTAGCTATTCCAGAGGTATGCCACAAATTCTTGAGCTACTCCCAGTTTTTTATAGAGTCTTTAATGGAGCTTCCATTAGTTAGGCTTTTCTGTCAAAAAAAAATTGAGAGCAGCTCGAAGAAGCTTTAAATTTCCTTATAGGCTGGGGGAGTTGTTGTTGACTACGCCGTGAAAAAATAAATTATTTTACAGCTGACCCTTGATTTTCAAAACAAATAAATTTCGTTATTAATTTGGGAAATAGTTTTGCATAAGCCAAAAATAGTGGTATATTTGCAGCCGCTTTCGGGGTGTAGCGTAGCTCGGTTATCGCGCCTGCTTTGGGAGCAGGAGGCCGCAGGTTCGAATCCTGCCACCCCGACTAAAAATCCTTTCTGTCTCAACAGAAGGGATTTTTTTATTATAGAATAACAAAAACTGATTATTCAGGTTCTATACTACAGTAATTATGACTTATTTTTGCACTGTTAAAAATTATATATAATCGTAACTATGTCAGATACAATCGAAAAAATTAAATGTCTTATTATAGGTTCTGGTCCAGCAGGTTATACTGCCGCAATATATGCCGCCAGAGCAAACATGAATCCTGTTTTATATCAAGGAATTCAGCCTGGAGGCCAACTAACAACGACTAACGAAGTAGAAAACTGGCCAGGAAATCCTGTAGGAATAACTGGACCTGAAATGATGGTGCAATTGCAATTGCAAGCACAACGATTTGGTACTGATGTGCGGGATGGTTGGGCAACTAAAGTTGATTTTTCAGGTGACGTTCATAAAGTTTGGATCAATGATACTAAAGAATTACACTGTGAGACAGTTATTATTTCTACTGGAGCATCAGCTAAATATTTAGGTTTACCATCAGAACAACACTATTTGAAAATGGGTGGCGGAGTTTCTGCTTGTGCCGTTTGTGACGGTTTTTTCTATAGAAATCAAGAAATAGTAATCGTTGGAGCAGGAGATTCAGCTTGTGAAGAAGCACACTATTTATCAAAACTTTGTAAAAAAGTAACCATGTTAGTGCGTAGCGAAAAATTCCGAGCTTCTAAAATTATGGAAGAACGCGTGCGTAAAACAGCGAATATTACCATATTAATGAATCACGATACGATTGAAGTATTAGGAGATGAACAAGTAGTGACTGCGGTTAAGGCTTTAAATAAAACTACAAACGAGGTTTTTAACATTCCCGTAACTGGTTTTTTCGTAGCTGTTGGTCACAAACCAAATACAGATATTTTCAAAGATTATATCGCGTTAGACGAAACTGGATATATTATCAATACTCCAGGAACATCAAAAACAAATGTTGATGGCGTTTTTGTGGCGGGTGATGCTGCGGATCATGTGTATCGTCAGGCCATAACTGCAGCAGGAACAGGTTGTATGGCTGCTCTTGATGCCGAACGCTATTTGGCTTCTAAAGAATAAAATTAATTTAATTTTTTTTAAGATAAAAGATAGGTTGCCGAACGTTCTGTTGGTTAACTTTTCAAAAGGAAAAAGTCCCATTTGCTTTAGCAAGTGGGACTTTTTGTTGGTTAATAGACCCCTTAATCAATCCATTTTTTACTAGCTCGTCTTTGTAGCGAGTGAGGGAGAGGATTTTCTATTTCAACTTTTTTATCAATTTTGCTTCATCTACAAATTTTCTGATTTCAATTTTTGGAGCGCCCACAAGTTGGATCTCTGATTTATCAGCAGCGTCTATGATAACTGTTGTTACTGCATTTACGCTGCAATTGGAATAACTTTCTGTAGTTACATCAACATTTTTTACAACTAACTTATTTCCTGTGAAGCTCGAGTTATTATCTGTTCTAATTATGGCATTCGTCGCATCTCCTTCAATAGTTGCCTCTGATTTCTGGTATAAATCCACTTTCAAATCAGTTGTGGCAACCAAGGCTTTCAAAGATGCATTTTTACTTAATTCGATGGTAGTATTTTCGGATTTTAAATTGAGTTCTATTTTTGATTTATCATCAGATTGTAACACAAAGTTTTTAGCACTCACATTCAAAAATAGTTTGGAAGTATCGTATGTTCTAAGTGTCAAATCATTCAATAAAATTTCCTGAATTGCATTCACAGTCGCTTCATTTTTAGATGTAATCAGGTTTAAATCATTGCTGTAAGTTACTCTAATAATTAGTTTCTTGTAATTGGCGGCTTGTTTTGTCGTGTAAATACGAAGCATATTGTCTCTTAAATCCAGTGAAATTATATTGTGCAAATTTTCATCAGCTTCGATTTTTAGTTCGGTTTTTTCACCTCTTTCCAAGTGTACTTCGAGATTGTCTTCAACGGTAAGCGACTCAAAATTCCCAACTTCCCTATGTTCTATAGTTACGGTTTTGGAGCCTTTTATTTTTTCTTTTTTCTGTGCAAATGTGAATGTGGTTGATAAAAGGAGCAGGAGTATAGCAGTGTATTTTTTCATAATCATTTGGATTAGTGTCGGCACAAATATAAAAAAATCATCCACTTGTGATGGATGATTTTTTTATTTTAGTAAAGAGTTGTTATTCTTGACGAATACTTCCTCCGGAATTACTTTCTTTTCGAAGTGATTTTGGGACTTTATTGTAGCTTATACTTCCTCCGCTTGAGGCTTCGGCATCTAAACTTACAATGGGATGAGTACGTATGGTGGCGCCACTGGAAGCTTCGGCATTAACTTCATTCGCCATTAAGTTTTCAGCTTCAATTGCACTGCCACTTGATGCATTAGCTTTCATTTTTAATCCCATTCCACTGATGTTTATGGAGCTTCCGCTACTTGAATCACAGGTAATATCATCTGATTCTAGACTCAGGTTAATAGTTCCGGCACTAGAAGTATTTAGTGTGATATTTTCTCCTTTTATAGTGTTTATGCTTGTTATTGATGCACTGCTATTGGCCTCTAATTGATCGATAACAGGCATTTTTACGGTTACTTTCTTTGATTTCGTATTGATAAAAGAATTTTTATCACAAGAAATAATCAGTGTGCCATTTTCAACTTTGGTAAGAATGTGTTTTTGTAAATTATCATCAGCCTCAACTACTATTTCAGTTACGTCTGATTGTTCAATGACAAGATCGATGGCATTACTGACTTCTATGCTTTTGAAATCACCTTGAACAATTCTTTTTTCGGTGGTAACATTCCCGCTTCCTTCAATTGATCGTAAATTTAAGGTATGGTTACACGATGCGAATAGTAAGGCAGTTAAGGCAACCAGAATAAATTTTGTAATTAATGTAATGATTTTTAACATAGCTTTAATTTTTAATGATTACACCGTTTTTACTTATGGATAAGCCTTTTTTGGTTCCAGCTTCATTTACAGTTACCGTTTCACCGTTTACTTTTACTGTAGTTGCAGTAACACTGTCATTTTCTGTTACTTTTCCAGTAATGTTTACTTCAACACTATCTTCATCTGTTTCAACATCATTATACTCGTTTTCATCAGCAGGGCAATTTAAACATTTTATTTGAGAATTTTCTACTTTGTAAATGTAATTGTCTGAACTGTAGTGTAAGTTGAAAAAGGAATCATCAGATCTGTCGTAATTTTGTACCGATGAATCTGGTTTTATAAGTGTCCCAACCGGCAAGTATAAAAACACTTCTACTTCCTGATCACGGAATTTATTTTTGAAATCAGTTAATAAATAGTTGTCTAAAATCAATTGGTTTCCAATAATTTTATATCCATATTGAATTTTTTCAGCTGTTTTTTTAGCTTCCGACAATGATTTTCCTTTGGCTTGTTTTTCAATTTGAAGATAAGGCATCTTTTCATCCGTTTTCATGATATGAATGAGAACTTCATTCGAATAAATCACTTTGGTATTCGTAGAATCTTCAGTAATTATGAAATCGTGATGATCATCTACATTTTTTGAAAAATAATCATTGTGTACAAATTTTATACGCAAGGTATCATTTTCTTTCAATGGGATTGTTTCCTTATTTACAACTCTGCCATTAGCTGAAAACTCTGCTATTTGTTTTACACCTATTGATATTAATAATGCAATTGAAATTATCCAAAGTGCTAATAGGGTATATTTAGCAATATTTCCAATAGATTTCATATTTGGGGCTAATAATTTGAAACCCAAAAGCATTAAGAAAAATGCCGGAATACTCACAGCGGTGTAAAATAAAACTCCAAAAAACCAAATAGGATAGTCAGTGAAATTTCCGGATTCAATAAAATCGTGAAAGGGGAAATTAGTGAAACCCGTTGAACCTAGCGATAAAACACCAATCAAAAATACAATTAATATTGCTAAACTGGACATAATCAAAATCACACCCAGAAATTTCGCAAAAATCTTGAAAACAGTCAAGATGAAATCACCAAAAGAGCTTCCTATTTTCCCAGCACTCGTTTTTATTTGATTGCCATATTTGTCATAATCGACATTTTTTAATTTTCCAGAAACACTTTCAAACTCTTCCCGTACTTTTTTTTCGATATTCGAAATATTTACCGGTTCCCCAGTCATTTCTAATTTTTCGGAGGTAGTGATGGCCTCTGGAGTTACAATCCAAAGAATGATATACGCTAAAATTCCAGTTCCAAATCCAGCAAAAACTAATAAAATTAGAACGATTCTGATCCATACGGAATCAATTCCAAAATAGTGGCTCAATCCTGCTGCAACACCACCAATCATACCTTTTTCTTTATCGCGGTATAATTTTTTTGTTCTTGTGCTTGAGTACTCATTGAAGGATTGAGAACCTTTTAACTCATCTTCAATAATGTAGTCTTCAGGCTGTCCCATTACGGCAATAACTTCATCTACATCTTTTAAACCGACAACATGTTTGTCGCTTATTTGTTTCTCATTCAATAATTCTGAAACGCGCATTTCGATATCTTTTATGATTTCATCGTGTCCAGATGAATTAGATAAAGAACGTTTTATAGCATCAAAATATCGCGTTAATTTTTGGTATGCATCTTCATCGATATGAAAGAACATTCCGCCTAGATTTATATTTACAGTTTTGTTCATGACTATTGTTTTTGGTTGGTTATAAGGTTTACGGCATCGGATAATTCAGTCCAGGTGCTACTAAGTTCTTTTAAAAATGTTTGTCCTATTTCAGTTAGACCGTAATATTTTCTTGGTGGTCCGGATGTGGATTCTTCCCAACGGTAGTTGAGCAATCCATCATTTTTCAATCGGGTTAGCAGCGGGTAAATAGTTCCCTCCACGACTAATAATTTTGCGTTTTTTAATGTGTCCAATATTTCCGATGTGTATGCATCTTTTTCTTTTAATACGGATAAGATGCAAAACTCGAGAACACCTTTACGCATCTGGGCTTTTGTGTTTTCAATGTTCATAATTTCTTTGTTTTGATTTTGTGGTGATTAAACGGTTCATTTTCTGATTGATGATTGATTTTTTTTTTGGAGCTAATTCCTGCTTTCCATTTCAATCTTTTTTATTTTTAAAGGAAAAATAAAAAAGGATTTCCATTTCAATCAGGGCTATTTGGTTCGTTTTATTTATTACGTCTATTCTCTTTTAATCGATTTTATTTTTTCCTACTTAATAAACGGAATAGTTATAGGATAGTTATATTTTTCACCATTTGAGGTCTTGATTGATGCATAAATGATTAAAAAGAATTCAGCCACTTTCAAAAGGCCAAAAATTAAAACAGCAACTAGACCTACTGTTAACATTCCAATGTTTCCTTCAAAGCTAAAATTTCTAAAAACAAAATCGTGATCATTGATTACCGCTTCTAAAGGAACATTTTTAAACAGTGTAATTAAAAATGTTGGAACAGCAATTAGGATCAGCACTAAAGAATACAAGAATAAACTCAATTGAAAATTAAGTACTTGTTTTCCGTGGTGATCCACAAATTCAGAACTTTCCTTTTTTGAAGTCCACAGTATTATTGGAAAAATATAATTTCCAAACGGAATAAAATATTGAGTCAATGCACTCAAATGAGTAAATGTAGCGGTGTTTTTTTCGGTTGTTGTTTCCATGATTAAAAGTATATAGTAATTTCTTATGCAAATATATATCTAAAAGATAGTATCTTGTTTCGCATAGTACCAAATATTAACATAAAATTAACGAATAAATTTAATATGTACGCATAGTATTTTTTTGTATTTTAGCAAAAAAGCTTGCAATAATGGAATCGCAATATAGATACCAGATTCCTTTAAAAAACAAATAGTAGCTACGTATGAAACTTACAGTGTCAAAACTTAATAAATTTCTCTTGTTTAAATTACCCTCTGCATTTATCTGTGGTGTGCGTGTAAACGAGATTACTGAAAATAAATGTGTGGTATCAGTAAAACACCGCTGGATTAATCAAAATCCATTTAATTCGATGTATTTTGCCGTGCAAGCCATGGCTGCTGAGCTTTCTACAGGTGCTCTAGTAATGTTCCAAATTCAAAGTAGCGGGAGGAAAATATCAATGCTTGTCGCTAATAATAAAGGAAATTTTACCAAAAAAGCGACGGGAAGAATCACTTTTACCTGTAAGGATGGTCATTTAATTGAACAAGCGATTCAACAAACAATTGCTACCGGAGAAGGACAAACCTTCTGGATGAAGTCTCTTGGAACGGATGAAAAAGGAGTTCAAGTTTCTGAAATGGATTTTGAATGGAGTGTTAGAGTTAAATAAAAAACGCTAAATTGTTTGTAAAAACAGAAAAACGCCTCCGAATCTAGAAGCGTTTTTTTAAGGAAATTAAAATTTATATTTGTTAGATTAACACTTTTTTCCACTTGTTTTTGCGGCTGGCGCATCACATTTTTTTCCTTCGGCCTTGCATTTTGCTTGGCATTTTTCTATTTCATCAGCACTCATTGCTTTTGATTTTGAATCTTTTTTAGCACAGCAAGATTCTTTTTTAGCTTTTTCTGTTGTAGTTGTTTTACTTTCTTGCGCACTAAGATTCATTGTTAAAAATGCGATTGCTATGCATGCTATACTCTTTTTCATTTTTATAAATTTAAATGGTTTTTCTTTTTTTTGCTTTGATTGCAAATTCGAAATTATAATTCAAATATAAAAAATAATTCAAATCAATTATTAAAATTCGGATTAATATTTACTTAATTGAAGCCGTTTCTATTGCTGGAAATATACAATTTATTTGATAATGATTTTTTTACTGTACGCTCCTTTTGAAGTTTTTAGTTTTACGATATATACACCTGAACTTAAATTTTTAATTGGAATTTGAATTTTGCTTTGGTTTTCATTTTTCACATCCCAATTAGCCACAGCTTGTCCTAATAAATTGAAGAGACTCACCTCATTCACACTTGAATCAAGCATTTTATTTTGAATAATTAAGACTTTATAATTGTTGGAATATAGAACTAGGAGTCCGTCATTTAAATTATTTTCATCAACATCAAGTGTCTTATTGGTGAATTGAAGAGAGAAACGTTTTCTATATTCCCCAGAGGCTAATGAAATCGTAAAATCAGCAGTACGAATGTTATGATACATTCCCGTTACGTTATCATAGATGTAAATTTCAGTTGACCCAGATATATTTTCGAGAGCATCAATTTTAATCGTCAATTTACCTTCGTTTCCTACAGTAAGCCCTAGAGGAATAATTTGATTTTCATCAAAATTTGCAATGGCTTGGATCACATATTCAATATTATTAATTTCCCAAAACATATCATCTACGCTCAAGTCAAACATTGGGGCATCATACCCGATGTCAAAAACAGAGGTTGTACCACTATCGGCTCCAAGTAATAGTTGTCGATGCACACCAACTGAAGAATGAAAACCAAGTCTGATTTTTGATCTTGTATCGATTTCTGCATTTGAATCTTTTGTACTTGATTTAATTGTTCCACCTGTTTTCATAAAGAGAGAGTTTCCTGAACTTTCTTTGACAAATACTCTTTGGCTATTTTTAAAAGTTAGTGTGCCACCATTAACTACAGTTGGAATTTCAGGCCCTGTTAATCCAGAGTCTAGATTAGCGTCAACAAAAAATCCTTGTGCTACGGGGATGTATCGTTCCGGTATTTTTGTACCAGTTCCAGTGGCAGTTAAAGGACTGTCAGCAATGCCAGCGACTCCTCCCATTAACGTGTAGGTTGCATAACCACCTTCATATTCAGCTAAATAATGGTTGTTAGATAAGCCAAAATGATCCCAAAAATACAGAGCACCATTAAACACATTGTCAGTGTTAGTGCAGCCTGTACAATCTCTGAGGTTATCTTTTATGAATTTATTGGCGTCAAGAGCTGATGGGTATGGATTTCCTACTAAATACGTTTGGTCAAAAGGTAAAGCTAATGTAATAGTCCCAGAATTAGGTTTGCCGACAAAAACATAGTTTTGCAGTGATGTGATTGGAGCTATACCACCAGTTCCTTTCATGGTAAATCCTTCCCCCACTTTTATAAATGCCGTACTTCCAATATATTTCCATTGATAGTAATTTAATAAAGGGTCTGATAATGCAGGCGAATTAAAGGTCCATAACCAACGGTTACTTATGTTTATGGGAATTGAAAGGGATCCGTCGGCACTAAATGCACCTTCAACAAAATTAATAATATTTGTGGGACTAGTGCTCGGACCAAAATTAGATACATCTGCAAAATTATTTGTAATTGATGTTCCATCTCTCAATACGGTTCCAATGGAATAATTTATATTATTGGGACTTACTGGTGATGACCAATAATTGTAATTGAAACTATTTTTTTGACCTTGTTGGTCTCTTAAAAGTTTCCCGGTACTGCCTATGGCGATAGGATTTGCTAAAATCCCACCCTGAATTAATTGGGCTTCCCCTGTCAAACGTAAATCGCCACTTAGTAACGATACAAAGTTTGTAACCGTTAATTCAAACCCATCGAGGAGACTTATACCTTTGGCTCCAGCCGAATTATTTGTAGTTAAATTATAGAAAGTTTCATCAGTTTTTATTCCTGCATTTATAGTCTGAATTTGATTTGCTGTAGCACCGTTAAAAGTTACTGTTCCAATTCCCGGAATAAAAGAGCCACTATTTTTCCAGTCGCGACTAATTTGCAAATTTGAAACACCACTGGAAGCCATCGCAACCGTGGCTCCGCTTGCAATAATTAGATCTTGTGCGCTTGCAATATTGCTATATGCTGTTGCAAAAGCAGAGTTTGTGGGATCTATTAATGGCATATTTGGTTTTCCAGCATTAATGACTGCATTGATGGTGCTTGAAGGTAATCCCTGTTCCCAGTTTTTACAATCAAACCAATCAGTACTTACCAGTCCTGTCCAGATACCTGCTGTTCCGGTCGAAACGGTAACTGTTGCGGATCCAGTGAGATCTATTGATTGTGAGATACATTTAGCATCACTCAATGATGTGATAATATAAGTTTTATTTGTTGTGATATTAGGAATAGTAAATACAAAGGGATTTGCATTGATATTGTTAACCGTGGTTGCTGTTGTGCCATCACTATAAGTTACACTCCAAGGGGCAGTTCCTGTTAAAGCGACGGAGCAGGTGGCGGTACCATCATAACAGATGGTTTGTGATGGTCCTATGTTTGCCGTAGGTCTCGGATTTACTGTTATCGTTACGGTTTTTACCGTTCCAACACATCCTTTCGCTGTTGGTGTAATGCTATAAACTGCTGTTCCGGAATTTGCACCTGTTGCTGTCAATATTTGTGCAATTGTATTTCCGCTTCCTGCACTAGCTCCAGTTACATTCGTTTGAAGTACTGTCCATGCAAATGTAGTTGCTAGTTCAGTACTTGTCAGTGGAATATTAGTGGTGAAATCTGAGCAAATTATCCCAGGAGGAGCGGTTACTACAGGTATTTGATTTACTGTTACTGTCACATAAGTTGTTCCGTCAGGGCCAAAACTAGTACAGCCATTAAGATAAGATGTTACTGCGTAGGTAGTTGTTGCAGTTGGTGAGACGGTTGCATTTGTTGCATTGGTATTACTTATAATAGCACCTGTAGTGGTATTAACCCATTGCGATGTTAGCACTCCTACAGGTGCTTCAGGGATTTCTATGTTATCAATTGCCCATGAACTTCCTACTGTGCCTTGGTAGTTAAATCGAATTTTTAAGTTGGTTTGCCCCAAATAAGCACTCAAGTCGATACTCATATTAGTGCTAATATTATATGGAAGTTGAGTACTTGGCCCATTATATTGAGCCAAAATAGTGTTGTATGTGGCACCATCATCTATAGAAATTTCAACTTTTGCCGATGCACCTGCCAATAAATTATAGGCATGATCAAAATGTAAACTTGCTGATGTCAGCCCTAATGTATTAAAAACGGGCGTTTGTAATATGGAGTTAAAATTGCCATTTGCAATGACAAATTTTCCAGTTGAAGTATAATTTATGCCGGAATACGTACCTCCATTGGTAGCACTTTCTTGAAATGGACCGGGATTTGTATTACTGCCACCAGCAGATAAACAATTTCCACAACCATCCACCAACCAGTCTTTCGGATTAGCAGTATCAAAAGCACCGCCAGAAGCTAAATTTTGGCTGGTGGCATAACCGCTTTGTGAAGACAGAGTTGTTGAGTCACCTGCACATATTGTTGATGGTGTGGCTGTTACTGGAGAAGGTTTGATATTTGGAATCACGTTAACTATTGATGAGGCGGAATATACTTCCGGACATAATAATGATCCGTTATCTATTACAGCTCTAAATATTGTGGTTGTTGCTATATCTACATAATGATATGTTGCAGTAGTGTTTGCTATTGAGGTCCATGTCGCACCTGTTGTTGTAGATGATTCCCATCTAATAACGTTACCCTTATAACCATTTAAGGATAAATCACCTTCAGCAAGGTGACAAACAGTGGTAATATTGAAAGGGGGATTTACTGGAAGAGGAAAAATAGTAACTTCACCTGCTTGATAAGCTACTTCAACTACGACCGTCGCTGTTATTGATGAACCAATACAGCCATTTGCGGTTGGAGTTATGGTAAAAGTTATCGTTACTGGGGCATTGGTGGTATTGGTTAAGGCTCCGCTTATATTTCCGCTTCCGCTAGCTGCAATTCCGGTTACGATTCCTATGTTATCTCTGGTTCAATTAAAAGTGGTTGAGGCTATACTACTGGAAAGAGTCATCGGTGTAATTGAACTTCCTGAACATATGGATTGTGATGCTGGTGTTGCAGAGGCTACAGGTGTTGGAGTTACAGTTATCGTATAAGTGTGTGCTGTTCCCGGGCAGCCATTTACGGTTGGAATTACAGTTATGGTTGCTGATATAGGAGTTGCACCCGCATTCGTTGCTAGGAAAGCAGCGATGTTTCCTGTTCCTGAAGCAGCTAGTCCTATAGCTGTATTGCTGTTTGTCCAAGTAAATGTGCCTCCTGCGGGAGTGCTTGTAAAACTGGTTACAGGAACAGTAACCCCTTTGCAAACGGTAATGTTTGATGGCACGGTTACCGTTGGTGGTGGATTAACGGTAATGATATAAGTGTTTGCTGTTCCCGGGCAGCCATTTACGGTTGGAATTACAGTTATGGTTGCTGATATAGGAGCTGCACCCGCATTCGTTGCTAGGAAAGCAGCGATGTTTCCTGTTCCTGAAGCGGCTAATCCTATAGCTGTATTGCTGTTTGTCCAAGTAAATGTCCCACCTGCTGGAGTGCTTGTAAAACTGGTTACAGGAACAGTAACCCCTTTACAAACTGTAATGCTTGATGGTACGGTTACCGTTGGCGTTGGATTAACGGTAATGGTATAAGTGTTTGCTGTTCCCGGGCAGCCATTTACGATTGGAATTACAGTTATGGTTGCTGATATAGGAGTTGCACCCGCATTCGTTGCTAGGAAAGCAGCGATGTTTCCTGTTCCTGAAGCGGCTAATCCTATAGCTGTATTGCTGTTTGTCCAAGTAAATGTACCTCCTGCCGGAGTACTTGTAAAACTGGTTACAGGAACAGTAACCCCTTTACAAACTGTAATGTTTGACGGTACGGTTACCGTTGGCGTTGGATTAACGGTAATGGTATAAGTGTTTGCTGTTCCCGGGCAGCCATTTACGGTTGGAATTACAGTTATGGTTGCTGATATAGGAGCTGCACCCGCATTCATTGCTAGGAAAGCAGCAATGTTTCCTGTTCCTGAAGCGGCTAATCCTATAGCTGTATTGCTATTTGTCCACGTAAATGTGCCTCCTGCGGGAGTGCTTGCAAAACTGGTTGCGGGAATAGTAGCTCCATTACAAACTGTAATGTTTGATGGTACGGTTACCGTTGGCGTTGGATTAACGGTAATGGTATAAATGTTTGCTGTTCCCGGGCAGCCATTTACGGTTGGAATTACAGTTATGGTTGCTGATATAGGAGTTGCACCCGCATTCGTTGCTAGGAAAGCAGCGATGTTTCCTGTTCCTGAAGCGGCTAATCCTATAGCTGTATTGCTGTTTGTCCAAGTAAATGTCCCACCTGCCGGAGTACTTGCAAAACTGGTTACAGGAACAGTAACCCCTTTACAAACTGTAATGTTTGATGGTACGGTTACCGTTGGCGTTGGATTAGCGGTAATGGTATAAGTGTTTGCTGTTCCCGGGCAGCCATTTACGGTTGGAATTACAGTTATGGTTGCTGATATAGGAGCTGCACCCGCATTCGTTGCTAGGAAAGCAGCAATGTTTCCTGTTCCTGAAGCGGCTAATCCTATAGCTGTATTGCTGTTTGTCCAAGTAAATGTACCTCCTGCTGGAGTGCTTGCAAAACTGGTTACAGGAATAGTAGCTCCATTACAAACTGTAATGTTTGATGGTACGGTTACCGTTGGCGTTGGATTAACGGTAATGGTATAAGTGTTTGCTGTTCCTGGGCAGCCATTTACGGTTGGAATTACAGTTATGGTTGCTGATATAGGAGTTGCACCCGAATTCGTTGCTAGGAAAGCAGCGATGTTTCCTGTTCCTATAGCAGCTAAACCTATAGCTGTATTGCTGTTTGTCCAAGTAAATGTGCCTCCTGCGGGAGTGCTTGCAAAACTGGTTACAGGAACAGTAACCCCTTTACAAACTGTAATGCTTGATGGTACGGTTACCGTCGGCGTTGGATTAACGGTAATGGTATAAGTGTTTGCTGTTCCCGGGCAGCCATTTACGGTTGGAATTACAGTTATGGTTGCTGATATAGGAGTTGTACCAGCATTCTTTGCTAGGAAAGCAGCGATGTTTCCTGTTCCTGAAGCGGCTAATCCTATAGCTGTATTGCTGTTTGTCCAAGTAAATGTACCTCCTGCTGGAGTGCTTGCAAAACTGGTTGCGGGAATAGTAGTTCCATTACAAACTGTAATGTTTGATGGTACGGTTACCGTTGGCGTTGGATTAACGGTAATGGTATAAGTGTTTGCTGTTCCCGGGCAGCCATTTACGGTTGGAATTACAGTTATGGTTGCTGATATAGGAGTTGCACCAGCATTCGTTGCTAGGAAAGCGGCGATGTTTCCTGTTCCTGAAGCGGCTAATCCTATAGCTGTATTGCTGTTTGTCCAAGTAAATGTGCCTCCTGCGGGAGTGCTTGCAAAACTGGTTGCAGGAATAGTAGCTCCATTACAAACTGTAATGTTTGATGGTACGGTTACCGTTGGCGTTGGATTAACGGTAATGGTATAAGTGTTTGCTGTTCCCGGGCAGCCATTTACGGTTGGAATTACATTTATGATTGCTGATATAGGAGTTGTACCAGCATTCTTTGCTAGGAAAGCAGCGATGTTTCCTGTTCCTGAAGCAGCTAATCCTATAGCTGTATTGCTATTTGTCCAAGTAAATGTACCTCCTGCTGGAGTGCTTGCAAAACTGGTTACAGGAATAGTAGCTCCATTACAAACTGTAATGTTTGATGGTACGGTTACCGTTGGCGTTGGATTAACGGTAATGGTATAAGTATTTGCTGTTCCCTGGCAGCCATTTACGGTTGGAATTACAGTTATGGTTGCTGATATAGGAGCTGCACCCGCATTCGTTGCTAGGAAAGCAGCGATGTTTCCTGTTCCTGAAGCGGCTAATCCTATAGCTGTATTGCTGTTTGTCCAAGTAAATGTCCCACCTGCTGGAGTGCTTGCAAAACTGGTTACAGGAATAGTAGCTCCATTACAAACTGTAATGTTTGATAGTACGGTTACCGTTGGCGTTGGATTAACGGTAATGGTATAAGTATTTGCTGTTCCCGGGCAGCCATTTACGGTTGGAATTACAGTTATGGTTGCTGATATAGGAGCTGCACCAGCATTCGTTGCTAGGAAAGCAGCGATGTTTCCTGTTCCTGAAGCGGCTAATCCTATAGCTGTATTGCTATTTGTCCAAGTAAATGTCCCTCCTGCTGGAGTGCTTGCAAAACTGGTTACAGGAACAGTAACCCCTTTACAAACTGTAATGTTTGATGGTATGGTTACCGTTGGCGTTGGATTAACGGTAATTGTTCCTCCCATAGTTGCCGCTGGACAACCGCCTGATGTGGTTACGGTATAGTTAAAAGTTCCTGCTACCGTTGGGGTTCCACTGATAATGAAAGAATTCTGACTTGCTTTGTAAACCCCTATCACCCCTGCAGGTAATCCAGATACAGAAGCACCAGTTCCAGTTCCGCCTACATCATATTTAATATCTGTACTTGCAGTATTAATACAAAGTGTTTGACTTGTGGTTGCTGGTATTGATGTTAAAGTAAGAGTTGGCAATGGGTTAACTATAATTGTATACGTTGCCGTTGCTGTTTGTGGGGTACACGCATTGTTGCTGGTCACAGTCATTGTCAATGTAACAGTAGTTCCGGCATCTGCTGCTGTTGGGGCATAAGTTGGTGTTAAGGTTGTTGCTCCGGCTGTTATGGATCCCGCTCCGTTTTCTGTCCAAGAAATTGTTCCGTTTGTTGAATTAGTTCCACTTACAGTAGCAGTTGCGTTGGAACAAATGGTTTGACTTCCTCCTGCCGTTGAGGTTGGCAATGGGTTAACAATTATTGCATAGGTCGCAGTTTGAGTTTGTGGCGCACAAGCGTTGGTGCTGGTTACTGTCATTGTCAAAGTAACAGAAGTTCCAGCATCGGCCGCAGTTGGTGTATAAGTAGGAGTTAGCGTTGTAGCCCCTGCGGTTATATTTCCTGCACCATTTTCAGTCCATGAGATCGTTCCGTTTGTAGCGGAAGCACCACTTACGGTTGCTGTTGCATTTGAGCAAATGGTTTGTGTTCCACCGGCAGTTGCAGTTGGTAACGGATTAACAATTATTGCATAGGTCGCAGTTTGAGTTTGTGGCGCACAAGCATTGGTACTGGTTACTGTCATTGTCAAAGAAACAGAAGTTCCAGCATCGGCCGCAGTTGGTGTATAAGTAGGAGTTAGCGTTGTAGCCCCTGCGGTTATATTTCCTGCACCATTTTCAGTCCATGAGATAGTTCCGTTTGTAGCGGAAGCACCACTTACGGTTGCAGTTGCATTTGAACAAATGGTTTGTGTTCCACCGGCAGTTGCAGTTGGTAACGGATTAACAATTATTGTATAGGTCACAGTTTGAGTTTGTGGCGCACAAGCATTGGTGCTGGTTATGGTCATTGTCAAAGTAACAGAAGTTCCGGCATCGGCCGCAGTTGGTGTATAAGTAGGAGTTAGAGTTGTAGCCCCTGCGGTTATATTTCCTGCACCATTTTCAGTCCATGAGATCGTTCCGTTTGTAGCGGAAGCTCCACTTACGGTTGCTGTTGCATTGGAACAAATGGTTTGTGTTCCACCGGCAGTTGCGATTGGCAATGGGTTAACAATTATTGCATAGGTCGCAGTTTGAGTTTGTGGCGCACAAGCATTATTACTGGTTACAGTCATTGTCAAAGTAACAGAAGTTCCAGCGTCGGCAGCAGTGGGAGTATACGTGGGAGTTAGGGTTGTAGCCCCTGCGGTTATATTTCCTGCACCATTTTCAGTCCATGAGATAGTTCCGTTTGTAGCGGAAGCACCACTTACGGTTGCTGTTGCATTTGAGCAAATGGTTTGTGTTCCACCGGCAGTTGCAGTTGGTAACGGATTAACAATTATTGTATAGGTCGCAGTTTGAGTTTGTGGCGCACAAGCATTATTACTGGTTACAGTCATTGTCAAAGTAACAGAAGTTCCAGCATCGGCCACAGTTGGTGTATAAGTAGGAGTTAGCGTTGTAGCCCCTGCGGTTATATTTCCTACACCATTTTCAGTCCATGAGATCGTTCCGTTTGTAGCGGAAGCTCCACTTACGGTTGCTGTTGCATTGGAACAAATGGTTTGTGTTCCACCAGCAGTTGCAGTTGGTAACGGATTAACAATTACCGTGTATGTTGCAGTTTGAGTTTGTGGCGCACAAGCATTATTACTGGTTACATTCATTGTCAAAGTAACAGAAGTTCCAGCGTCGGCCGCAGTTGGTGTATAAGTAGGAGTTAGCATTGTAGTCCCTGCAGTAATAGTTCCTGCACCATTTTCAGTCCATGAGATAGTTCCGTTTGTAGCGGAAGCTCCACTTACGGTTGCTGTTGCATTGGAACAAATGGTTTGTGTTCCACCGGCAGTTGCAGTTGGTAACGGATTAACAATTATTGTGTATGTTGCAGTTTGAGTTTGTGGCGCACAAGCATTGGTACTGGTTACTGTCATTGTCAAAGTAACAGAAGTTCCAGCGTCGGCAGCCGTGGGAGTATAAGTAGGAGTTAGCATTGTTGCTCCTGCAGTTATATTTCCTGCTCCGTTTTCAGTCCATACGATTGTTCCGTTAGTCGCGGAAGCTCCACTTACTGTTGCCGTTGCATTTGAACAAATGGTTTGTGTTCCTCCGGCAGTAGCAGTTGGTAAGGAATCTACTGTAAAAATTCCTGAACTGGAAGCAGTTCCTAAAGGAGTAACTACTGAAATAAATCCAGTTGTAGCAGTTGCACTTAGTATTGCAGTTATTTGGGAGTTATTATCGATAGTAAAAGAAGTTGCTGTTATACCATTAAAGGTAACTGAAGTCGCTAGGCTAAAACCGGTTCCAGTTATGATAACTGAAGTGCCAGAACCAGTACAAGCGCTAGTTGGAGAAAAACTCGATATTGATTGGGCAAAACTATCCACACTGAATAGAAAAACTATCAAAAAAACAAAAAGATATGTTTTCGAATTTTTTAATACAAAAAAAGAATTAACATTGAATCTAGAGTAGTTTTTTTTCATAATAGGCACACTTTTTAATCAAATAATTAATGATTTTTGTAAACTAGACACAGTATAATCCATGACTGGTTCATAAGTAAAATAAAGTTTATTGTAGTGATATTATTTGCAATGAAAAAACAAACCAAGCTGTTGTCATTTTATATTTTCTTTATTAGAAATGATATTCAAAAAATGATAATAACTGTGATTGACTTCGGATTATATATATTGTTTTTTTTGATGGATTGTGTTAATAAACTTAAAATTAGTTATTTATAAGGGAGTTTGGATGAAAATAATCTTTTTTTCGATAAAAGGATTTTATCTCCCGACAAACTACTCATTTTAAAAAATTAAACTTAAAAAGTTTTTCTTTTCTTTTTTTAGAAAAAAGAAGACATAAAAAAAACTGTCTTTTCAGACAGTTTCTTCTTTTTTACGCGTAATAATTCAAAGATTATTTGATGATTATTTTTTTACTGAGTTCTCCTTTTGAAGTTTTAAGTTTTACAATATACACTCCTGAACTTATTTTTTTTATTGGAAGCTGTATATCCTGCTGTCCTTGATTTTCAATCTGCCAAGTGGTGATTAATTGTCCACTAATATTAAATAAAGTAACTTCCTGAACGTTGGTATCTATTGCATTATTATTAATTATCAGTAGGTTTTTACTTTGTGAATGAATGATTTTCATTTCATTATCAATATGAATTTTATCTTTAATATTCAAAGTTTTGCCTTTGAATCGTAATGAAAAACGGGAATGATGTTCGCCCGCGGTAAGATCGATTTCAAAAGCTTCATTTTGGATGTTATGGTATATTTTAGTCTCGTCATCGTATATAAAAATTGGCTGGTCTGCTTCAAAATTTTCTAAAGCATCAATTAGGAATTTTACTTTGCCTGCAGCATCCGTTTTAACTCCAATAGGATAAAAAGCTTTGCGGTCAAAAAAACCTTCTCCTTGAATTACCAATTCATTTTCGCCATTCAAAAAATACATATCATTAGGAAAGTCATCGATATTTAAACCATCATAACCGTAGTCCATGGCGCTTGTCGCTTTGTCATCCATAAATCCTAGCAATACCTGTCTGTGATGATTATCATGGGAATTAAATCCCAATCGAATTTTTTTATACGTGTCCTTTATGACAGGATCATTATTATTGTTATCCCAGGTTTTTTCTTTCGTGGATGTAGTTTTGTACATCACATTGGAGTTCAAAGCATCATTTTCTTTATGAAATCCTCTTTGGTTATTGTTAAAAACGATAGTCCCGCCAGCCCCAATTTTTCCATTTACAAAAAAGCCTTGGCCTACTGGAACAAATTGGTTGGGAATGCCTCTAGAAGGAGTTCCTGCCTGACTAATAAAATCTACGCCAGCCGCCGATGGTGCAAGTCCTCCAGTTAAGTTTCGTACTGCATATCCGCCTTGATAATCGCGCAAAATATGCGTTTTATTGCTCGCATAATGTTCCCAAAAATATAAAGTGCCATCTGTAGCAGGATTTGAATTTATGTTGGCATTTATAAAAGCATCGGCATCCAAAGCTGAAGGATAAGGATTGCCGGTTAATAATAATTGATCAGGACCTACATAATTTGTTGTTATAGATCCATTATTTGGTTTTCCAATGAAGGTGTAATTTTGAGTTCCTAAAGCACTGCCGCTACCTTTTAAAGTAAATCCCTGACCTACACGGATAAAACTATTTTCAGTAATTTGAAACCAATTCGCATAATCATGGGTATAATTGTCAAATTTATAAAGCCAATATCTGGCCAGACTAATAGGCGATGTTGGAGCTCCGTCGTACCCGCCGATCCAATTTATCGCTATCGGTGTTGCTGGATTGGTTCCGTCTTTTAAACTGCCAGAAACGGTATAATTAGTGTTATTTGTAGTTGTATTTATTGGACTGACCGGAGAGCTCCAATAATTATAATTGTATAAATTAGATTGTCCTTTTTGATCTCTTTCAATATATCCGGAGCTTGTAACGTCTAAATCACTTTCAGCTGTTTGCACTAATTGTGCCATGCCTGCTAAATCTATTTTTCCGTCTAATTTCAAGTACCAATCATTTTGTAACTTGGTATCATCATTCATGATAATATTTTTCCCTGCATCTACCAGCATCCCTAAGTCAATATTGTTCGCCGTTTCTGTAATGTCATGTTTTACATGTACGATTGACCAGTTTTGTTCCATGATATCTTCACCTCTTATTTCTTTCGTAGGGCTGTTTACCGCAGTTGCGAAGCTTCCATTTCGTTCTGTTAAAAATGGCATAGGGGCTTGCTGAACATAGATGTTTTTATGGTTGTATATTTTTGTCCCCATAATATCAATTGCAGGAGTGGTTAGGTCATCAATGATATCATCTTTGTAAGTATCCATTCTATAATACCGAATCAAATTACTAAATGGCAAAGCGGAAGGAGCAGAGGCTACATTTTTTGGTACAATAAAGCCTCTAATTTGGGAATTTACATCTTGAATTTCCTGATACACCATTCTTTGTAATTGGGATTCGGTCAAAGCCAAATTGAATATTCGTACTTCGTCGATTTTTCCCTTAAAATATTTTGTATTAGTGCTTGGATCTCTTCCTAAAGTAAGCAACGAGGCATCTGTCGAAATACTTCCTGTTTTAGCTTGGCTTTTCGCCAAAGTACCGTTCAAATATAATTTAATATTTGATCCATCATAAATTACGCCGATGTTGTACCATTGTGATACATTTAAAGCTGTATCAAAAAGGGTAGAAGTTCCATTAACGACTGCTTCTAATTTTCTGGCAGCAGTAATTCGTATTTGGAAATTATTTTGTCCGACTATAACTCCTTCCGAGATAAAGTTGGGATTTAAATTAATCCAAGCCATGAGTGATGCATTGGCTAAACCACCAAGAATAGCGGAGCTTTGTCCATAATCATTTCGTCCATCAAAATCTAGAAATAGTTTGGTGCGGATGTCTCTTGGCGAACCATATAAAGCCGTATTAGTATCAAATATGTCCAAAATTCCGTCTTTATCTATATCAGTTGTACCGTCAACAATACCATCATTGTTGGTGTCGAAAGTTTTATAATTATATAGTACTATTGTGTTTGCAATATCAAATGTACTTCCATTAGATTTCACATCAAGGTAATCGGGAATTCCATCTGCGTCTGTGTCTTTGAGATAAGTAGTGGCGGGATTTGCAGTTGCAGTTCCTTGCCCTAAATTTCCATATTGATTGATTCCGGTACCATAGTCATAAATGTCTAATATTCCGTCGCCAAAACCTTCAGCACTCCCGTCTCCATTGATGTCTTTTTTTCTAAATGTTTCGGATTCCGGTCCATCACCAACACCGTCTCCGGTAATATCACCATCTCCATTTTGATATCCAGAAACGGCATTTGTATTTCCGGATCCTGACTCATCCACATCAAAAAGACTGTCATTATCACTATCTAAATCGATATAATTTGGAATGCCATCTCTATCGGAATCTAATGCGGGTAATGCCGCGCTTGTTTCGGCATTGTTATGCAATCCATTTGCGTTTGCATCGGCCCAAGCCGTAGCAATTTTACCTTTACCATCACTTAAATTTCCTAACCCCACTTCAATAACATCTTCAATACCATCATTATCAGCATCTAAATCGAACATATCAGCAACTCCATCATTGTCTAAATCACATAAAGTTTGTGAAATCAGGATGTCATCCAACGCGAGATCATTACCGTTACCACCAGGAGCATTATTTTTAAAACGAATTGTAAAGGCATTTACATTTCCTAAGTTGACACTAGTGGTAAATTTTTTCCAAACGCCCTGAGCACAAGTGTTATCTGTAGTAATTCCAGAACATCTGCCGATATCACCCGTGTTGAAAGAATTTAGAAGATTGTTTGACAAATCATAAAATTCTACAGTTACATTGGGTAAAATTGAATTTGGAAATGTATTTTGTGCCATAATATTTAAAACCCAAAAACTATAGGTTATTGGTAGATTTGACAAAATTCCGGTAATTGTAGTTTCATAAAATGTACCGGGAGTATAACTGGCATTAAAAACCGCCATTCTTCCCGCTGTATCTCCTATAGTATGATCTTCTCCATTGTACCATGCTAAATCCCCGTGAATGTTATCAGGGTCATCCGCTGTTGTTCCTGTTATTTTAGAAACTACAGTATATTCCCCGTCGTCCAGTATTTTTGTTGATTGTGAAGGGCATTCGGCGGTATTAGTACCAACAATTCCGTCTTCATAACAATAGGTTGTTGTTGCTTTGTAGGCCTCAGTAAATCCTCCAGTTCTGCCGCCCGTTCCAAAGGTTTCGTTCAAGAATTTATAATCTACTTTACGACCATTTGAGTTGTTGCAATTTACCTCTTCGGTGGCATCAAGGATACCGTCGTTATCATCATCAATATCAAAATTGTCATAAACTCCGTCTTCGTCGCTATCAAAAAAGGTTTGGATTCCAGTTCCCTGAATGGAGAAGTCATAAGGGTTCTCGTTGCTGTCATCGTTCACAATCGAAAGTGAGGCCGTTTTTAAACCTAAAGTCGTAGGATTAAAGCTTACTGAAAATGTAGAACTGCCTCCGGGAGTAATTGAAGCACTCGGATTTGTTGTAACTGTGAAGTCACTTGCAGAAGATCCTAAAATAGTAATGGATCCGATGGATAGGGGTGCGGGACCAGTATTTTGGATGGTATATGTTTTTGCGATGTTTCCCGTACTGGTTTCCATTGACCCAAAAGTTGTCCAATCTGTAATACTTGGAGTTGCGTCACCATCAACAATTGAAGTAGCATTTCCCACAATATTTATTTCGGGGAAATTTACAGTTGCTGTGACGGCAATTCTTGGAGAAGAAGTACAAGAAGCATTGGTAGTTTCAACATAATAAGTTGTTGTTGTTGTAATCGTGGGAGTTGTAAAACTTGATCCTGTAGCTAAGGCGCTTCCGCCATTTGAGGTAGAAAACCAAGAAATTGTTCCTGCAGAAGCAGTCGCTCCTAACAGAACTGTTCCGGAACCTGTTCTAGAATTAGGAGCCGTACTCGTAATAGTTGGAACAGCATTTACCGTTATGTTTGCCGTATTATTTATGCTAATGATAGAACTACAATTGTTTGGAGAGGTACCTCCACTAGTTAAATTAGTAATTGTTAAGGTTGTTATACCATTATTAGGTAATGTAATTGTGGTAAAACTTCCCATGCCAGCAGTTGTTATGGTCATGGTTGCCGTATTTCCTGTTGCTGAATTTGGAGCAGATAAATTATAAGTTACTGTATAAATACCAATAGGCAAGTCAGTTCCTATAGCAGAAACAGCAACATTTGCACTGTTAGATGAGCATACAGTACTAGCAACTGTTGTGGAACTTAATTTGTATGCAGTAGGGCAGGTCCAAGTAATTATAACTTTTCCATTAGCTCCATTAGCTCCGTTGTCATTATTTTTTCCACCACCACCACCACCACCTGGTGATGAACCAGCAACTGCTGCTGCACCTGATGATCCATTTCCTCCATTTCCTCCATTTCCTCCACCGCTGGGAGCTAAAGCTCCGTTTAAATTAATTGCGGTCACTCCATTCTGAGCAGTTCCTGCTGAAGACCCACCACCACCGCCATCTGTTCCCGCATCTGCACCAGCACCTCCGGAGAGCTTGACAGCACCTATTCCTAATGTAGAAAGGCCTCCAGTAGCACCAGTGCTATTATTATTATTAGAGACACTATTTCCTCCTTTTGCTATTACAGAAGTTTCACTGGAAAACCATGAATCTCCACCCGGCGAAGTATTACTACTGCTTCCAATCCCTACCGTCACAGGATATGATACCCCGGCAGTAACCGTTACAGTATTTTTTGAATAAGCACCTCCCCCTCCACCTCCATAAGTGCCATTTCCATTAGATTTAGAACCTCCTTTTCCACCACCTCCCCAAACCTCCACCTGTACGGACGTTACGCCGGCAGGAATAATAAAATTCCCTGAGGAGTTATAGGGTTGACTTGTTTGTGAAATTCCATAGAATGTTATAAAAAGAAGGCTAACCGTAAAAACTAACTTTTTATTTACTAAAGTAATTTTCTCCATAATCTAAATACTGCATTTAATTAAACTTCAGTTTTTTACCTTTTGATAGGAATGTATTTGAATAATTTTTTTCTAATGCTATAAATTTAAATTTATTATTGCAGTAAATCGGCTTAAGTACGTATAAAATCGGCAAAATACATTTTTATTTAAATAATGTAAGTTAATTAATATAAATAGTCAAATTTTTAATGATGTTTGCACAAGGATAAAATAACTGTGATCTAAATTTTGAGTTATTTCTAATTAGAGAAAAATTGTCATTATAAATGGTTGCTGCTTTAAATACGTGATTACTAATTTGACTGAGATTTTTTAATGGGAATATTTGGAAAAACAAAGGACTAACTGCGAAAATTGCTTTTACACCATACTTTCGCACATTTTAAACTGCTTTTGGTAGCAGTTTGATTCATTCACGTAATACTTCAATTGCCGCTGTTTGTTAATATAATCACATAAGAAAGAACACGGACTGAAATGAAATTTTGTTGCGGAACTACCTTCTAAAGAGACCTAAAGTTACATTTTAAGACACAAAAAAAAGGAGTAGAAAAATTCGATTCCTACTCCTTTTTTTATTAGTGAATTATTCTTAAAAAAACTTTTTCAGTGGCCTCCATAATTGGGAAGTCTTTTTTGAATTGCTTTACATTAAATTATTTGATAATGATTTTTTTATTAATACTTCCTTTTGAGGTTTTCAATTTAACAATGTAAACCCCTGATATTTTGTTTTGAATTGGGATTTTAATGCTGGTTTGTTCCTTTTCGGATACATCCCATGTAGACATTAATTTTCCCTGAATGTTGAAAAGTGAAACGTCAAGAATGGTAGTGTCATTTGCATCATTTTTTATGTTCAAAATATTATTAGAACGTGTAAACACTACTTGAATACTATTCTGATAAATTTCATCAGTAACGCCAAGTGTTTTATCCGCGAAGCGCAATGAGAAACGATCCGTAAAGTATCCTTTAGGAAGCGCTACTTCATAAAATTTGTTTTTTATGTTATTATATGTATCTGTTTCTTTATCGTAAATGAAAACATTTTGACTTTTATCGAAGTTTTCTAAGGCATCAATACCAAAGGAAACTTTTCCAGCAGCTTCTGTTCGTATAGCGATAGGGAAGGAGGCTTTTTCATCAAAATAGCCTTCTCCTTGTATTGCTAATTCGTTTTCTCCATTCAATAAATACATATCGCTTGGCGAATCATCAATATTGAAGGCATCGTAACCATCATTCATCTCATTATTTGCTTTTTCATCCATAAAAGCTAAGAGCACTTGTCTGTGGAAGGTTTTGTTGATGACATTAAATCCTAGACGTATTTTTTTATGGGTATCATTTTCAATTGCAGCATTGCTGTTGTCTGTCCAATGACTGAACCCTTTTGGACTAACCGGAATTCGATACGTTGCTTGCGAAAGTGCAGCATTGCTTTCTGTAATAAACTCTCTTTGGCTATTATTAAAAGTTACGGTTGCTCCTACAGACCCAGTTTTTCCAATCACAAAAAAACCTTGTCCTACTGGAATGTATCTTTCTGGAGCCGATTTTAATGAAGTTCCAGATCCACTTATGAAATCTACACCAGTAGAACTTGGGATAACTCCGCCGGATAAATTTCTAATTCCATAGCCGCCCTGATAGGCTGCTAAATAATGGGAGGAATTAGTTGCATAATGTTCCCAGAAATATAAGGCGCCATCAATTGCCGGATTTGTAGTTGCTGTTTTTATAGGATTAATGTTATCACTTATAAATTGATAAGAGTCTAATGCAGATGGATATGGATTTCCTATTAACAACAATTGATCTGCTCCTATAGTATTTGTTATAGTACCATTATTAGGTTTTCCTATAAAGGTTAGATTTTGTGTTGCAGGAGTAGTAGTAGGAGATGCACTTCCTTTTAAAGTAAATCCTTTACTGGCGGATAATGAACCTGTTTCGCCTATTTGAGTCCAATTGGCATAATTATTTCCTAAATTATCAAATTTATAAATCCAATAACCTGCTAAACTAAATGGAGTTGTTGATCCGTCATATCCCGGAATCCACTTTATCAATCCGGGATTTGCAGGATCTGTTCCGTCTTTTAAAACTTCGGCAACTGTAAAGTTAGTGTTGTTTGTGGTGGTACTGATAGCTCCAACAGGTGAGCTCCAATAATTATAATTGTACTTGTTCGCTTGCCCTTGTTGGTCTCTTTCTAATGAACCTGAACTGGTTACATCTAAGTCGCTGCCAAGTTTTTGTATTAATTGTGACCTTCCTATTAAATCAATTTTTCCATCTAGTTTTAAGTAATGTGAAACTTCAATTTTAGTTCCGTCAATTTTAGTTCCGTCAGTTTGTAATCCTCCGGTTGTTGTAACAATTAAATTGGCGTTTGGTTCAACAAATAACCCTAAAACCTTTTTGTTTCCAACAGAAGTTATAGTATTATTGCTCTTTATTTTTACAATATTCCAATCTATTGTTACCGGAATTGTTGGGTCTTCTATCGAGATGCTATATGGTAAATCTTGTACGGCACTATTTGCCCACGTTCCTAAAGTTTCCCAATTATTACTACTTACAGACTCGTAAGGTAATGGTGCTGTTTGTAAGTCTACAGTTCTTAAATTTTTTAATGCCGCCGTAATATTGTTACTCGAAATATCTTTTGTATTTGTATAGGTGTAGGTAGACATAGGGTAATATACACTCAAATTTGTCCAGTCCACAATTCCAATCTCGTTGAGTGGTATACCGGTTGGCAGTACAACTCCTTTGCTTTTGGTTGCGTCTTGCAAAATTTCCTGATTCATAATATAACGAAACTGTGCTTCAGTTAGCGCTACTTTCCAAACCCGCACCTCATCGATAAAACCATTAAAAAATGATGTTGGGTTTGTGCCATCCGCAGCAGCTATTAAGAAAGATTGGGTTGTAGCGGTTGGTATTCCTGTCATTGTAGTACTACTTATCTTGTTTACACCATCGATGTACATTTTGGCTGTTGTACCGTCAAATGTTACACCTACATGATGCCATTTTCCTAGTGGAATAACTGCATTAGAAATAATTGTATGTTTGTTGGCTCCAACATACCAACTCATTTCTGCTTTTCCTGCACTATTAATGCTTAAATCATAACCTTGAGAGAATGTACTATTTCTTTTTGAAAGAATGGTTTTATTTTTATCATATGTATTGATCCAAGCTGAAACGGTAAAGTTAGGGCTTAAGTTGAGTTGTTTCCCAGCGTCCATATAATCTGTAGTACCGTTGAATTTGATGCTCCGCACAAAGGTTTTCTCTGGAGCATATCCAAAAGTGATGTATTTAGCACCGTTAAAGTCATAAGTAGTTTCTAAATTACTTCCGTTAGCAGTCATAATTCTGTATTCAGCTGTAGAATTAAAAACGGGAGTATCTGATATAAACATTAAATAATCGCCACGAGTCGAAATAGTTGCGGTAAGCATTGTCAGAGGAATAGATACCTTAACGGTAGGAATATTTCCGCCAGTTTCTACTACTTTCCAAGTACGTCCTACAGAAACAAAACTAACATTTGTTGTTAATGTCGATGGTGAAGTTATTCCCGAACTTAGATTAACATTTACTGCATCTCGGGCAGCGAGCGTACCTCTATTATTACCCCAAACTAAGAATTTTGTGCCTGAATCAAAGGTGTTGATATTTGCGGTATTTGTTGCATAAATATCAGCTAAACCTATTGTGATTTCATCAATTGTATTGACACTTTTCGATTGTTTTTGATTAAGTTTAGATAAATCGTCTCGACCTATTCCCGCAATATCAAAATTATAGCCGATAGCTGCGGCGTCCCAAATAATACTTCCTTCAGAGTTGGTGTAGTTTACTGAAGTTCCGTTAACTCCCAAAGTAATTCCATATTTTATAGCTAAATAACTGCGAATGTTACTTCTTTGTATGTCCGTGGTTCTTGAACTATAAGTAATGACTTCCGCAACTCTTCCATCTAGGCTTCCTGTCCATCCCTCACTTCGCCCAATCCAGTATTGGCTATTGGATACATTAACGAACGATCCAATATCTGATGTAAAGTTACCTACGTCTTTAGCGTTGAAGAAGAGTTCCTGTGCCGTTCCAGCAGCATTATTTCTTGCGCTTATTATTCCCGCAGAATTGTAAGATGATGTTGTTTTATCTGCAATTCCGTACCCAATTCCGAGCCCGGTAGAAGTACCTAATGCGTAAGTTAAAACCTCATCACTTATTCTACGGGTATAATCACCATAGCCAATTCCTGTTATATCAGTTTCTTGAATTACTGAATTTTTATCTCCACAAAAGATATCCATGCTCTTCAAAGTGGATGTTACAGCGACATCGGGAATCAGCACTACAAAAAGATCCTGACTGTAAAAGCCTGATATGCCTTTTAAATACTGTCTTGATGCATCAGTATCGGTATATATTTGAGATGGAGAACTAGTTAAATTTGTGAAATCTACTACGGAGTTAAAATTAATATTAGCAGTTGGATTATTTTTATATATTGGAGCGCCAGTTGCGGCAGGCTTAGTTGCATTGTCACCTAAAGCTTGTGTTTGCCATGTTGTTACGGGACTATGATCAGGCATTGTTGTGGTACCGTCAAGCAAGTCAGAGCGCAACCACAGCTGTAAATTATTTGTTACTCCTCCGGGACCATTTGGTAATAACATTGTAATAATTATCGCTCCATGCTGACCTGATCCAGCGATTATTACCCACCCTTTACCGTTGAGATCGCCAGCACCCCCACCACCGCCGCCATAACCTGTGGTAGATCCGTTAAAACCATTGTATCCATTATCTCCACCATTACCTCCTGCGCCACCAAAATTATTCTTTAAAGCGCCTCCATCTCCCCCAGTAAAAGTTGTAGATGGAGTTAGTCCATTGTTACCAACACCAGTGCTTCCACCACCACCACCACCACCACCACCAGCGCCACTACCACTACCACCGCCATCGCCCTTACTACCACCGCCATTCCCTCCAGCAAACAGCACATCTCCTTTACTATCTTTTACTGTTCCTCCTACACCTCCAGTTGCATTAGTACCAGGCAAACTTCCAACCGAACCGCCTGCCGCAATAATAGTAGTTGATCCAAATGTTGCAGTTGAAGCAGCGCCTGAAGTAGAATATGCACTTACACCGCCAACAGTAATAATGTATTGCATTCCGGGTATTACAGTAACTGTGTTAAATCTAGCATATGCACCACCACCACCGCCACCACCCGTAATTCCTTTATCGGGTCCATTGTTTCTTCCTCCAGCACCAGCTCCCCAAGCCTCTACTTTTATCGAAGTAACGTTAGCTGGACAAGTCCAAGTTCCATTAGCCGTAAATACAGCAGTTGTCTGTCCATTCATAGTGTTCCCGAAGAAAAACATCAAAAACAAGCTAAAAAAAGCAATTATTGGCTGGATTTTAATGTGTTTCTTTTCAACACCAATGAACGGGGAATTAACAATAACAAAAGTAAATTTAAAATTATAGGTATTTTCGAATAAGTATTTTTGGTCCAAAGTAGGTATGAGTTATATGGGTTTGATAAAATCGAAATAAAATTATTAAAATACCGATAATGTGACAAAAAAACCCGACAAAAAGCATAAATAGTCGTTGTAAAGCATTTTTAATCGATAAAGAGCGGTGCTTTTTTACGAATTGTTTTTTATTTTCAATTATTGTTGGCCATTTTGTAAAATTAAAACCAATCAATGAATTTAGGAATTCAAATAGAGACTCTCCATTAAAAAAAATAAGTCACCGTAAATGAAGACGTTTAAATAAAAAAATTTTAATTTTCTTTCTTCCAAAACTCAGTTAATTTCAGAATGAAACTAATGCCTGAATTACTATTTTAGTTATTTCAGGTTAATAAAGGAAATGAGCCAAACGGCATGATGTGATTTGAAATAGTAGAAAAAAAATCCTTTTGAGACGTTGATTGTTCCAGTTTGCGAATGTCACTAAGTCGGATATTTTATTAGTACTTTGCTCCGTAAATCACTAAAATTTACACCATCTCAAATGTTTCTAATTGTCACTAAATATTTAATTCGCAAAGGTTATCGTGGCTTGGCTGCGTTTCCATTTGTATTTGTAGAATGTAGGGCTGATAAAGAAAATATGTTTTTTTTAAATTATGAAAAAACCCATTTTCGGTAACAATTGGAGTTATTAGTGCTTCCCTTTTTTATTTCGTCCCCACCATATGTAGCAGCCGGATATGGGAAGACTTGCAATGAGTAAACTAAAGAAACAGGCAAATATTTTCCCCGGTAATCCCAATACCGCTCCAGTGTGAATATCATAATTCATTTTCGTAATGGTATCTGCCACTTTATCGTCATTTTTCCTGCCCCAAATATGGGAAACCGTCATTTCTTGCAAGCTGTATTGATCAAAATACCGATAGTCAATTTTCCAATACGTTCCTTTGTCACTATTAGCATTGGCGGCTATTGGGGACCGATTGTTTTCCGGCGGATGAATTTCAATGGATTTAGACAAAGGATACGCTCTCTGCATTTGAAGCCAAACCGCGTCTAGAGGTTTTATGATGGTATGGGCTGGCCTATTCAGGTTTATTTTCGAAAGCGGTTCTTCATATAATAGAGATTTTTCACCACCGGACACTTTATAGTAGGTATATGCAAACCATTGAAATCCCCATACTAATCCGGTAACGGCAAAAATAATTCCGATGATTAAGATGTAAAAACCCGTGACATTGTGTACGTCATAATTTTTTCTTTTCCAATGCGTTCCTTTTTTCCATTTGAACCAAAAACGTTGTTTCGCGGCACTTTTATTTTTCGGATACCAAAGGATTAAACCCGAAATCAACAGTATCAAAAACACCAATGTTGCTGCAGCAGCAATAGGTTGTCCAATCGCAGGAGGCAGCCAAAGATAGAAATGTCCGTCGAGTATAAAAGGAAAAAAACCTTCCTTATTATTGATCGTTTTTAGCACTTTTCCTGTATAGGGATTCAGGTATGTCGTATAATGATAACTGGGTTCGTAATAAAAAAATATCGCTTCTACGGCATTGTTTTTTTCGTTGTATTTGATGGCGTGAAGCACTTTATTAGGAACTTCTTTTCTCGCGATGATTTCCAACTGAGATGGAGGCAGAAAGGATTTATTTTGCGTTTCCACAAAGCGATATTCTTCTGTGACGTCTTGTATTTCCTGCTGGAAGGCATACACGCATCCCGTGATGGCAATTATAAAAATAATGATACCTGAGGACAAGCCAAGCCAAAGATGAATTTTTCGTATTGCTTTTTTGAAGTTATTATTTTTCATTTATAAAGGATAAAACGCCGCACTGAAATGAGAAGTTTAGTTAAATAAAACCAATTATGAAATTTAAAATTTATAGGTTAAACCAGCTGTGACACTTCTCAATCGCTGAGGTGTTACAGTAGACCAACCTGAATAATATTTTTCGTTTAAGACATTATTTAATTTCAATGAGATGTTGAATTTATCACTCGAATACGACAAAGCCGAATTTAATACGGTATAATTTGGCAAGGCAAAAGTGCCGATATTAGCTCTGTTTAAAGTTTTGTATTCACTGGCATAGTTTCCACCAAATCCTATTCCGAAACCTTTCAATTTCCCAGAAGTCAACGTGTAATTTGCCCAAAAATTTACTAGCGTTTCCGGTCCTGCTTCTTCGGGTCTTAATCCTAAATAACCATCTCCAGGATTGTCTTTTGTTACTTCACTTTTATTGTTGCTGAATCCAGCAATAATGTTAAATCCTTTCATTGGATTAGCCGTGAAGCTGATCTCAAAACCTTTACTGTTTACTTCTCCACCTTGAACAGCATTGTTGATATTATTGGGGTCCGTCATTAATCTGTTTTTTACATCAATGTTGTAATAACTGATTGATGCCGAAATAATATCCTTGTATAAGTTTGTTTTTAATCCAAATTCATATTGATTGGCTTGCTCCGGGTCAAAAGATTTCATCCTTGGATTAGAACCATCCATTTCAGTAACTTCTCGTGGCGTTACGTTTACAAAACCATTCATATAATTTGAAAAAACAGAAACTTTATCTTTAACCAGCATATAAACTAGACCAAATTTTGGTGAAACAGCTGCTTGACTGTTTTCTTCGGTCGCAGTTGTAGATTTGAAGTTATCAATTCTCAAACTTACCATGGCAGATAATTTATCGGTGATATTCAACACATTTGAAGCATAAGCACTAATAACTTCGGTTTCCGCAGTTGTATTTCCTTCAAACGAACCTACTAAAAGGTTATCCACTCCCGCTTGGGTCAAATCTCCGGTATCAGATCCATCGATCAATGAAACAATTCCGTTTCCAACCCAACCGGTGCTTCCGTTTTGAATACTTGATTTATAATAATCAAACCCAGCGACTAATCGGTTTCTTAAATTTCCTATTTTGAAGTCTCCTATGAAATTCTGCTGAAGATCAGTTGCTAAGGTTTCCCCGTTTCTTTTAGAAATGAATCGTGTAAAATCATTTCCGTTTGACGCGTCAAATAAATAGGAATAATAACCGCTGGTTTTACTGTTGCTTCTGGACAATACCGTTTGGGAAGTCCATTGATCTGACAATTTGTAAAACATTTGTGCTTGTAAACTATAGGTTGGATTGCTAATGGATAGTTCGTTTGAAGTAAACGATTTTTTATAATTTCTTTCGAATAATTCCATTGAATCAAAGGACAAGGTAGCGTATCTGCTCAAGAAAAGCATGGGTGCATTTGCCGAATTTCTATTGGTAAATTCGGTATTGATTAAAAACGAAAGTTTATCGTTTACTTTATAACTCAAAGAAGGCGCAAAGAAAAAGGATTTGCCAAAACCGGCATCTTGAAACGAATTTTCTTTTTGGTAGGCTGTATTTATTCGTAAGGAAACATCGGAGTTTAAAGGCAAATTGATGTCGGCCGTGAGGCGGTCCATTCCATAAGAGCCGGCATTATAACTGATTTCTCCTCCAAATGACGAATAGGGCTTTTTAGTTATGATGTTTATTAAACCTCCGTAAGAAATCAAACTGCTTCCAAATAAGGTTCCTGAGGGTCCTTTAATCACTTCAATATTGTCCACATTCGCCGGATCGATACTTCCATTATTGATTCCGGGAAGACCATTAATCATGGTAGGTTGAACTGCAAAACCTCTCATGGAAAAATATTCTGCACCATCCCCGCCGCGGCCCGTCGATTCCCAAAGACGTGTTACGCCAGTTGCATTTTTTAACGCGTCGCTGAAATTAGTAACCACTTGCTCTTTCAGTAACTCGCTGGTAACGGTATTGTAAACTTGAGGGTTTTCAATATTGTTCAAAGGCATTTTAGCAACCGTAGTGCTTTTTTCTCTTTTGTACTTGTATTTGTTAGTGTTAATTATAACTTCTTTCAGAGTTGTAACTGAATCTTTTTCTTGCTCTTTCTTTTCTTGAGCGCCAGCTGTGATACCAATTAATAAAACGGACAAGTAAAATGTATTTATGAATTTCATTTATTTAGATTAATTAAAAATAATCTTGCAAATATAACAGCGGTTTTTACTTTTACAAAACTTATTTAGACTAATTAAAAATAAATTTACAAAAAGATTTACAGCTGGTTGAAATTCAATATTTTAAGGACGTAAAAAAAACCTTGCTTTAACAGCAAGGTTTTGATTTAAATATAAAATGTTAAAATTTTTATTTTATTTTTTTCATCGAAAATTCCTCGGAGCTTGGTTTTCCTTGTTGAATTCCCGATATTTTAGCAACCAAACTGTCAGAGGTAATTTGGGTATAGCTTATTTTTTGAGGATAATCGTGTTTTAAGTTTTCAAAAACCAGTTGTTTAGCTGTTCCGGTTTTCAATTTGAAAGCAACCGCTTGGTCATTATTTTGACCCTTTACAGCTGCATTATAAGTTAAGTATTTTCCTTTTTGTTGTAATGTTATAGATTCAAAATGCAAGGTGTCTTTCTCTTTTATATAATAGGATTGTGCTTGAAAGGTGCTGTCGTTTAGTTCCACCCAATTTTCCGTTAGGCTACCGTCAGCTGATTTATTCTCCCAATTACCCAAAAGCCAATTTGCCGCTTTGATTTTTTTATCTTCATTTGCGTCAGATTTTTTGCAAGAAACAATTGCTAATACAAACAGAATAAGAGTCATTTTTTGAAACATTGGTGTAAATATATGATGTTATTTCGAGTAGGCTAAAGTATGAAAAAATAGAATAGTGTACCTTTTTTAGTTTTGGAATATCCAAAAGGAGTAAACTATTGAATTAATGGTTCATTTTGAATAATGAAGTGATCAGGCTAAAATAGTGATCAGATTCAGTTGGGTAGAGTTTTTTACCACATAGAGGCATAGTATTTAAAAAAGAGTTTGATAGATATTTTACTTTTCACACAGTCAAAGTATGTAAAAAACAGTATTATTTTCTATTATTTCTCTAATTAGGAGTTTTATTTCTATGTGGTAAAAAAATATTTTTTTTGAATGTTCTTAAATACTTTCTTTCAAAATAGCATATACTAATTCTTTGGTTGGTTTTTGATCTTTTAGTTTAGTTCTGACCACATCAAAAGTGACTTTGAAATCACAACCCAATTTATAATCGCTGCAACCATAAGCGGTTTTTCCTTTCAAAACAGTTCCTTTTTGGCATTTTGGACAAACTAATTCGTCTGGAACGGCTTTCTCCAAAGTTTTCTTAGGTTCTAATTTCAGTTTGAAATTTTCGTCAAAGCGAAGCAAGCCTTCCACAGTGCCGGCATCGGTTTTAAAGTCTTTCAAGTTAACGGTAGACCCTTTTTGGAGCAAGCGCAAGTATTGGTTCTCTGATATTTTTTTCTCGGCAAAAGTATAGGGCAATAAAAACGTGCAGCCGGCTTTATAATCGCCACAACCATACGCTGATTTCCCTTTAATAAGCGTCGCTTTTTTACATTTCGGACAGGCTTCCGCCAAAATTCCTGCCGCTTTCTTTTTCTCGACAACAGCTTCTTTTTTCTGGACACTTCCTGCATGCGAAATATTGGCGCGCCTGGTTTCACTTCGCACTTCATACACCAAGGCTTCTACCATGCGTTTCATGTTACTAATAAACGAACCGGCGGTAAAAGTCCCTTTTTCAATATCTTTCAATTGCTTTTCCCACGAACCCGTAAGTTCAGCTGACTTTACCAAATCATTTTGAATAGTATCAATAAGCTGTATTCCCGTTGGCGTTGGCAATACCTGTTTCTTGTTCCGAACGATGTATTGGCGTTTAAAAAGGGTTTCAATAATATTGGCTCGTGTGGATGGACGACCAATACCGTTTTCTTTCATCAATTCGCGTAAATCTCCATCGTCCACCTGTTTGCCCGCGGTTTCCATGGCGCGCAATAGAGTGGCTTCCGTAAACTGATTGGGTGGCTTGGTTTCCTTTTCTAAAAACGAGGGTTCGTGTGGTCCTTTTTCGCCCACAATAAAACTTGGTAATATATCGGCTTCTTTTTCATTGGTGTTTGTGTCTTCAAAAACTATTCGAAATCCTTTTTTTAAGATTTCTTTTCCGGTAGTTTTAAAATGTACATCCGCCGCTTTCCCAATTACGGTGGTATTGGCAACCAAACAATCGTCATAAAACACCGCAATAAAACGCTTGGTAATTATGTCATACACCAATTGCTGATTGTATTGCAAATTGGTTTGTATCCCCGTTGGAATAATCGCATGGTGATCGGTTACTTTTTTATCATTGAAAACTTTAGTCGATTTTTTAATCTTTTTTCCTAAAAGCGGTTGCGTCAACGCGGCATAATTGGTCAACTTTTGCAAAATACCAGGCACTTTTGGATAGATATCATTCGGCAAAAACGTGGTGTCGACTCTAGGATACGTGACTACTTTTTGTTCGTATAAAGTCTGTACAATTTTAAGCGTTTCATCTGCAGTAAAGCCAAACTTGGTATTGCAATACACTTGTAAGCCTGTTAAATCAAAAAGCTTAGGAGCAAACTCATTGCCATTCTTTTTTTCGACAGAAACAATTTCAAACTCACTTTCCTTGACTTTATTGGCCAAAATTTCGCCCTCTTCTTTTTTCAAAAAACGCCCGTCCTCATAGCTGAAAAGCGTTTCTCTGTATAAAGTTTGTAACTCCCAATACGGTTGCGGCTTGAAATTCTCAATTTCTTTGAATCGGTTCACGACCATCGCTAATGTTGGCGTTTGTACCCGTCCGATAGACAATACTTGTTTGTACCCGCCATGTTTTACGGTATACAAGCGGGTAGCATTCATACCCAGTAACCAGTCGCCTATGGCTCTAGAAAAGCCTGCATAGTATAAATTATCGTAGTTGGCAGATGGTTTTAAGTTTTCAAAGCCCTCTTTAATGGCTTCGGTGGTTAGGGATGAAATCCACAAGCGTTTCACTTCGCCTTTGTAATTGGCTTCGTTCATCACCCAGCGCTGAATGAGTTCTCCCTCTTGCCCAGCATCCCCGCAGTTAATGACTAGCTCGGCTTTGTCAAACAGGCTTTTTATGATTTTGAATTGCTTTTGAATCCCCGAATTCTCGACCACTTTGATTTCGAATTTGTCAGGAAGCATGGGCAGGTTATTCAAATCCCAGCTTTTCCAGTGGGGTTTGTAATCGTTCGGTTCTTTTAAGGTGCATAAATGTCCAAAGGTGTATGTTACCTGGTAACCGTTGCCTTCGTAATACCCGTCGTGTTTGGTATTGGCTCCTAGAACTGATGCAATTTCGCGTGCTACACTTGGTTTTTCGGCAATACAGACCTTCATTTTTCCCTGTTGATTTAAGGGTGCAAATTAGGAATTTAGAAATTGGTATTAAAAAGAAATTGTATGGAGTTATGAACGGGTAGGGTATGCCGCTTTTTAGGAGCAGAACGAATGGTTTTTTCGAGGACGAAATTTCCTGCTGTCCGCTGTATCTCTTCGCTTCGCTGCGAGGATGCCGCTTCCATCAGGGCTATTTATTGCGTTTGATTTTCATAATAACCGAAGCAACAGATTCTGTAGATTGTTATTTATTTTCTCCTCGAATGTATTTGTGTGAGCCGTCACAGTTGGGCATTTTTTTAGATAATCCGCAGGTGCAATCGTTTATTCCTTTTCCGGAAAGAATTCGCGGAATGTAATTTTCTATTCTGGTTTCCCGAGTTTTGGATTGTTTGGCAGCCCAAAAATACAAGTTGTAGGCTCGTTGTCGTCCCGGTGTTAAGGCTTGAAAAGCAGTTTTTAAAGAAGGGTTTTTGTCTAAAGCAATATGTAATTCTTCCACCAATTCAAGTTCAGTATTGCTTTTAAAAATTACTTTCAAGCCCGCTTTTTCTACCTCAATGGCTTCATAAATATAGGCATTGATTATCGATTGCTGTTCTATGATTTGTTCCAGATTGGTAAACTTAAAAAAACGCACGGCCTGACTGTTTTCTCCGGGTTTGGTGAGAATTCCATTGCTGTCTTGCAGTAAAGTTCCTTTAAAAAAGCTAAGCGTACAAAACGCTGCAAAACTGCCTATAAGAACAACATTATTTCCCTGAAAAGTGTAACAAGGATTTCGCCACTTGAATTCTTCGGTTAGCCCGCAATCGAGCAGAAATAATCGCAATTGCTTTATTTCAGATTGCCATTTTGTGGCATTGTTTATAAAGGCATCAACTTTGGGATTCATTTTATTAGATTTTTAAAATAAAGGAAGTTTGGTTTTATAAAAGTAGTAAAATAAATGCGTTGCAAAAAGTATGTTATATTATGACAAGAACTTCAGAATAATTAATTGATAATTAATTTGGTGCTGACTTTATTGTCGTTCGAAAGAAATGTCTTTAATAAATAGATGCCTTTAGGTATTGAAATGGTATTAAATTTAAGTTCTTTTGATAGGTTTTCATTTAGTTGACTGTGAATTTTTTTTCCAGTAATATCAAATAATTCAAAACTCATAATCTGAGAATCAGTAAGCGATTTGATGGTTACCGAATTACTCGTACGGTTGTGATAAACAATTATAGACCTGATAGTATTTTCATTTGAATTAGAATTATCAGCAATATTTAATGTTGAAAAATTAGGTGTTGTTATATATAATTCTTTTCCGCTATTGTTAGTATGAGCACTAAAGTATAAATTAGTGTCAGTTGTTGCCAGTTTTTCAATAGCATTATATCCTTCTAAATTTTGACCGTTTAAAACATTTATATCCAATTGTAATGGCTTAGCAAGGGTATTATTCGTTATCCATATTTTATGAGGAAAAAATTCTGCTAAATATAGTAAGTTACTGTTAAAACATGTCAGGTCTCTTATGTTTAAAAAATTTGCTGTATCTGGGCCAGCTATTTTTTCTGTTGTAAGTCCGTTGGTTCTCCATAACTCTTTGTCAATACCATCGTAAGTTTGTACTAGGAAATATACGTAGTCTCCACATGTTGTTATGGTATCAATATCAAGGTCTGGAATTATTGGGTGGGATGCTCCATCAAATACTAATTTAGTTCCATCAATTGTACCATTTGATTTATAAATTGCTTTTCTATAACTATCAGGACTCTTAGCGACAAAATATAATTCATCATTCAAAACGCTTGTGAATTGAATATCGCTATCTATATTATCTCCAAAAGTTTTCAAATGAACTGTGCCATAGGTTGTGCCGTCTGAAGCCCATAAATCATGCGGTCCATAAGAAGTTCCGGATGTTTCAGCAATTATAAATAATTTATTTTTGACTGCTTTCAAAACGCGCATATCATAAAGATCAATTATTTTTATAGTACCCGCTTCTGTGCCATTAGTTTTCCACAATGAGGAACCTGCAGTACTGTTTGCAATAAAATAAATTGTACCATTAAGCAAAACAAATTCTCTGGGATAACTGCTGTAATTATAATTTGACCCACTGTTGATGTCTTTTATCATATAAGTTCCTGTTTCTGAACCATCACTTCTCCACAGTTCAAAACCATGTACACCGTCATTTGCATAAAAATAAAGAATGCTGTTTATCACAGTAAATTGTTGTGTATGATTATAATTTTGCATGCTGCTGCTATTACCGGGATTTATATCTTTAACAAGGACAGTACCGTTTTCTGTACCGTCACTTTTCCAAAGTTCATATCCGTGAGTACCATCAATTGCACTAAAGAATAAAACACCATTTATACTTTTCATTTCTGAAAGATCATCTATACAATTATTACCGTTATTAATATCTTTAATTAATTTAGTTCCAACTGCAGTTCCATTGCTTTTAAACAATTGATTACCATATTTTTTTTCATTTGCTCTAAAAAATAAAGTATTATTTACAGTAGTGAACTTCGATGGATTTCCATTATTTGAATAATTTAGATCTGCAAAAAATCTTGTTCCAGAAATAGTTCCGTCAGTAATCCATAATTCATTTCCATGGATTTCATCTTCAGCTGTGATTATCGTCGCATTGTTGGTAGTGACAAAATTCTGTTGTAATCCAGAAATGTCATTATCCCTAATTTTTGATAATTCAAAAGTACCTATTGATGTTCCGTCGCTAGCCCATAATGTTTTGTCAGTTGAGTTTGCAGTTGTTGTGAAAAATAAAAGTTTGTTGTTAACTTCATCAACATGTAATTTTTCTAACCATGAAGAGGCACTTCCATTATTAATGTCTTTTACTAATGTGGTTCTATCAGATGTTCCATCCGTTTTCCATATTTCATTTCCATTAATGCCATCATCCGCTAAAAAATAAACTGCATTATTTAATTTTACATAATTAGGGGTATTATAAATACTGCCAACACTCTTTTTGTTTATATCTTTTATCATTGTTGTTCCAGCCTCAGTTCCATCACTTTTCCAAATTTCAATGCCATTATTTCCATCATTGGCTTCAAAAATTATTAAATTATTGAGCTGACTTCCTTTTAAAACATATGAACTTGAATTATTTCCAATTCTTATATCCTTCACGATAACTGTCCCGGATTCGGTTCCATCACTTTTCCATAACTCAGCTCCATTTGCTCCATTATTTGCAAAAAAATAAACGTAATTATTCACTACTAAAAATTGATTTCCATTATTTAGTCCGGAAGAGTAGGGATTAATATTTTTAAACATTTTTGTCCCCACTTCTGTTCCATCACTTTTCCATAATTCCGTCCCATTTATTCCATCATCAGCTATAAAATAGAGCGCATTATTAAAAACGAAAAAATCATTCAAATCACTGCTTCTACCAGCAATTGGATTTATATTTTTGATCATAAAAGTTCCTGCTTCTGTACCATCACTTGTCCATAATTCATATCCGTCGATATTATTGGTAGCAGCAAAATATAATTTTCCATTGTAACTTATTAATTTTCTGGGTTCATCATATTCACTGTTATTATTTGGTTTTATGTCTTTAACCATTTTTGTCCCAGATTCAGTTCCATCACTTTTCCATAATTCAACTCCGTGAACACCATCATTGGCAGTAAAGAATAAAGTTCCGTTTACAAGCGTTAACGAGCTTGGATTTGAAGAATTCACTCCAGCTCTAATGTCTTTAACCATTACGTTTCCTTCCGGTGTTCCGTTTGAATGCCATAATTCTCTCCCAAAATTATTATAATCTCCATCAGTTGCTGTAAAATAAAATCCAGACTGAAATGAGATGAAATTTTGAGGGTCGCTGTCCTCATGAAAATTTAATTCTGCTAAAGTTGCATTTAGAGTTTGAGCAGTAGCAAATTGGGATAATAAAAAGATAAACAAAAAAGGTAGAGTGTGTTTCATAAGATTATTTAATATCAATGAATTTTATAACTGGTATAGCCGCACTAAAAAATCCTATAAATAGCCAAATTTGAACAAATTGTAGCTACTTGATAAGATTTTTATTTTCTCAAATATATAAATTAATACCGAAAATACTGATAAAAACATTTGGTTTTATACCTTTTTTTCAAAGTGACTTTTTTTGCTTCAGGGATTTTACGGGAAACCGTAAATGTGGTTTTTTAGTGTAATTTTCTAGTCTCAATAGCTGTGTGAAGACTTTGCGAGTAGGGAAAATGATTGATAGGGAAGAATTCTTAAAGTTAAAATAGCCGCGTTGCAAACGCTATAATTGTGCTATAAATTAAAATTGTCACTCGTTGCCAACGAGGGCCCACTACGATTTGTAATTTCAATTTATAAAAAAAGCTACAGGAATTATTTCCTTGCAGCTTTTTTTTTTTTGTTAATTTTACGGCTTATTACTGTGGGCTCAGATTACTGCGTCAGTTCACTTCGTTCGTGTGCAATTCTACTAAGAAACTTTTTTTTACCTATCCAAATCGGATATCTTATTCTGCTTCTAAAAGATCTCTATTATGAGTGACGCTAGTGATTGTCAAATTCTCTGCGTTTGTAAAAGCTGTCATCATCACTGTCATCATTATGACTAGAATCATTTTCAGGGTAGTACGACTTCATTACACTTCGCTCATAATTTCTGTCAAAATTGTTCTCACTGTTAAATCGGCTCGTGTTTCTAAAAGTATGATATCCTATACTGTTAGCCATGACAATCTTCGTGTCTTTATTTATGCTTACAGATCCAATGGGTATAATAATATGGCTGTCTCCGTCTTTATAGACGAACTCCTTTCCATTGTCGTTCGCTATCGCATCATGCACCTCATTACTGCTGTCCTCTATCAATGCTTTATCTACATTTACATCCAGATAGACAACGCGCTGCATATCTTTATTAACCCACAGATTATCAATTTTACCTATAGTCCGGTTATCAGCGTCCACTATTTTCCATCCTCTTATATCAGAATAATTTGAAGCAATCTTATAATCCGCAAGCTCATCCAGTTTGTATAAATTTCTATCTTTATTTTCCATAATTTCTTTTTTACTATTATATCTTCATTTTCTGTTGCGTACCACTGCGGGAAAATATAGATTGCATTTCATCAATAGGTAAAATAACACTATTATCCCGTTGTATCTGTTACTTTCTAACGTACACTTGTACTGTTTTCGATTTCTACGTTACTTTCACTTTGAGCTTCAGTATTACTCAAAAGGAGGAAGTATAACAGTGCTGCGATTATCAGCCCTACAACAATCCACGGCCATACCGGTTTTTTTTTCTCAATTTTAATTTCTGCCATGACTTTATTTTTTTTGATTATAAAATAGTTTTAATGCAATACTAAAGATACAAAGGAGATTAGACTAAGATGTGTTTAATTTCAGCAAAAAGTTATATAATTCCCACCAGACTAACTATTAAAATGCGGATGGGGAACAGAGTACTAACACCCCCTCTGGTCTCGTTTGCAACGAGCACCTACTTACTTGTGCAAAAGAAACAAAGCGTTTCCAACGCGGGTCTAATAAATAAATTACTCGATAGCGTAGAATTGCACACGAACGAAGTGAACTGACGAAGTATTCTTTGCCCACAAAGAGTAGTAATTTCAATTTTATAAAAAGCTACAGGAATTATTTTCTTGTAGCTTTTTTTGTGTGTTAACTTTATGGCTTATTGTTGCGGGCACGGATTACAAATCCGCCTTTACTTTGTATTAGATAAAAAACACTAAATTTATTCAAAGGAAAACAGAGGTGAACTATCAATTCCGCTAAGTATGACTTATATCGCGCATTAGTCCTCTGTCTTCTCCTTGAATCCCGTTGAATTGCTTCAAATAGAATGATAGACATCGAGGTCTAATAAAGGCTCTAAAGAAGTTCAACATTTTTGTTTATCCTAAATTCAAAGTTATGAAAAACTATTTATTTTATGTAGGTATTGACATTTCAAAATCAAAATTGGATGTAGTTATTTTAGAAAAACAGTCTCCCAATGTATCTAATCATTTCATTGTAGAGAATAATTTAAAAGGAATAAAGGAAATTTTAAAAAACTTAATAAAACAGAAAATTGATTTGACTACTGTTTTGTTTTGTTGTGAAAACACCGGTGTTTATACATTTCCTTTGAGTAGTCATTTGTCTGATGAAAAACTGGATTACTGGATTGTTCCTGCTATAGAAATTAAGCGTTCTAAAGGTATTTCAAGAGGTAAAAATGATAAAGCAGACGCAAAGGATATTGCTTTGTATAGTATTCGAAATATTGACAAACTTAAACTTTCAACATTACCCGAAACCGCAATTCAACAACTAAAATTACTTTATACTGAGCGAGAAAAAGTGATGAAATCCTTTAAGATTTTTGAAGCTACAAAAGAGAATATTGATTTTATGCCAAAACAAGTTTACAAATCAATTTCAGCAATAAATAATAAAACTGTAAAGTTTCTAAAAACGACATTAAAAGCGATTGAAAAAGAAATGAAAGCAATAATTTCAACTGAAATTGAATTAAAAAAACAATTTGAGTTAATAAAAAGTGTTCCTGGTGTTGGAGACAAAACAGCAATCTATATGCTAATTGCTACCAGAGCATTTACGGCTTTTGATAATGCTAGAAAATTTGCTTGTTATGCTGGAACTGCCCCTTTTGAATATAGTTCGGGTTCGAGTATTAAAGGCAGAACCAAAGTAAATCATATGGCAGATAAAAAGATGAAATCAATATTACAAATGTGTGCTTTAGTGGCAGTGAAACACGATCCACAACTCTGGACTTGCTAACTTTACCTGCATAAAAAGTTAAGAATAAAACCTTAATTTTAACTTATGAAACAAGTGCGTAAAATTTATGACCGAGCTTTTAAAGAGAAAGCCGTTCAATTGAGTTATGAGAGACATAACATCTCAGAACTGGCCAGAGAATTAGGAGTTACAGCTCCACAATTGTATAAATGGAGAAAAGAGTACGAAGAGTTTGGACAAGGAAGTTTTCCAGGTAATGGCAATTTAAAGCAAACGCCAGAACAGGAGCTAATTTCTGAGCTTGAAAG